>NZ_CAGY01000003.1 GCF_000308055.1 Actinomyces sp. ph3 | reverse complement strand
TTCTCGCCACCGGGACCAGCGTTATAGCGTCAGTGCGCTAGATGGTTCAGCCCATCTTGCGACGCGTTGCAACTGCAGCGCCACCGGCGATCAATGCTGCCATTCCAAGGCCCAGCAGAATTCCGCTGTTTGCACCGGTCTTTGCCAGGGAAGACTTGGGGTTCTTCGGCTTCTTGGGCTGCTCAGAGGGCGTCGAGGGAGGAGTCGACTCGGTCGGTGCGGGAGGCACCGAGGTGGTGGTCGAGGGGCTCGGCTCGGGAGTCGTGGTCGACGGGGTGGGCTTCGGAGCCGGAGTCGTCGTGGACGGGGTGGGCTTCGGAGCCGGAGTGGTCGTCGACGGGGTGGGCTTCGGAGCCGGAGTCGTCGTGGACGGCGTGGGCTTCGGAGCCGGAGTGGTCGTCGACGGGGTGGGCTTCGGAGCCGGAGTCGTCGTGGACGGCGTGGGTTCCGGGGTTGGAGTCGTGGTCGACGGGGTCGGAGTCGGCTTCGGCTTGGTCACGTTGGTGACTGTTGCGGTGTAGTCCTTTTCAGGGTTAACCGTCAGAGTTGCGGTCTTCTTGTCCGCACCCAAGGTGACACCATCAGATTCGCTGAAGACACCGGAAGTTGCGTTATCCCACAAGACGCTTGCGTCGGGAAGGTTCTTTTCCTTGATGGTGACCTTCGTGCCGACAGGCAGCTTGTCGGGGTAAGTGTAGGTCTGTCCCTTCTTAACGGTGACAGTTTCAGTCTTGTCAACGCCGGGGCCCTTCAGGGTCACTTCGAAGGAGAAGTCCGGATCATCGGTCAGAGCAGCTGCGGAGTCATCAACCTTCTTTGCGATGGAGAAGACCTGCTTTGCTTCTGCACCAGCATCAGCACCGTAGACGAGCTTTTCACTTGCAATTGATGCACCCGGAGTGCCCGGAGCTTCGATGTTTGCAGTATTCCAGTAGCGTCCGTTCACCAGGTTCTCAACGCGACCGTAGAGGGTGAAGACTGCGAACTGGTTTGCAGGAATCTCAGGAATCTGAATCTTGAGCGCGTTTGCATCACAGGTAATGGTCGCGTTTTTAGAGAGAGAACCGTTAGAGAGGTCCGCACCTGCGTAGTTGGCGCCGCCAACAGCTGCAAGAAGCTTGAAGTTAGCGGCATTCTTCAACTGGCTCGTCAGATCGGTGCAGTCGAAGTCCCACTTGGTGTCTTCAGAGTTGTCGGTAAAGGTCACGTTCTTCAGACCAGCGGAGCCACCGGGAATGGTCACGCGCCAAGAGATGGTGCGGCTCTTGTTCCAAACGGTGCCGGGGTAGGTCCAGAAGCCATCCTTACGGAAACCTTCGCCAACACCGACGCCCTTCTTGACGTTAACGTCAACGAATTTGGTGTCGGTCAGATGGAAAGGCTGCGTGCCTCCGATCTCATTGGCCTCCAGGGTCAAGCGCGAGCGAGTGATCACCCAGCCATCCCAAGATGCCGCACCCTCAGCTGCTTCATTGAAGACGACCTTGACAGTACCATCTGATCCCCAAGTAGCGCAGCCAATCACGGTGCCCGATGCGGACTTCACATCGAAGGTGAAGGGAGCGATCGGGTTCGCGGACTTGGTTGAAAGCTTGTACTGGAAGTACTGACCTGCGGTCACCTTCGAGCTGGTCGACCACTTGACCTTGTAACCAAGAGTCTGACCAACAGTGAGGTTCGTCGTTGCATTTCCATTGTCGTCAACCAATTCAGGCTGGCCAACAGTCATTTTCGACGTGATATCTGTGGTGGGTGCGGGACAAGTTGCGGCGTGGGCGGCGGGAGCGGCAGCGTCAGAGAAGATCTCAACGGCACCGATACCACCAACCGCAAGCGTCAGCGCTGCGAGCGCAGAAACCGCGCGCTTTGTGCGGAGGGTTGTCATAGGAAAAACTCCAAAAATCCGAAGATTGACAGATTCAAAAATATATTACAGGTAATCAGGCTGAAATTCCTAGTGTTTTCTCAGCTAAATTTATTCAGATTTCATTCATAAACATTTCATAAAGAAACCAGGAAGTCATCCTCGTCAACCACAGCTCCGCCCGCAATTCCAAGGATAATTGTTGCTGCAGACTCAATATCACGAGTCGAACGCATCCGCTCCAAACGCTCGGAACGAGTGACGATACTCTCAGGAACCTCGACATTTCCCTTAGGAAGCCAGCGCAGTCGATACTCAATGACCGCCCCCTGCGCCCATTCCTCCCAGCGCAAGACATGAGGAACCTGCTCGACCTGATGCACTTCAACCATCATGATCGACTGATTCCCAATAGGACTGAGCAAAGCAAAACCATCAACAACTTGTTCAGCGCTTAGTGCATGTTCACGATCCCGCGCTAAGGCTTCGCGCAACTCATCACTCAACTCATGCACCACTGAACGCAGCTCTCGTTCAGCCTCGGCATCGTGACGATTCTGACGGGAAGGCTCTCCCTGCGCATCAGCAACCAACTCGCGCGAATCAATCGTCTCTGGGAAAACCTCAGCCAAGGCCTCGGCAAGTTCAGCGGGCCCCACCCAGCGCGGCGAATACACGGCCAAAGACACTGCGGAATCAGGATCGGGCTGCATCACAACGCCACTTCCCGCAATGCGCACAGCCCCAGCCAAGCGCCGAGCCATCCGCTCCAGCACCAGCAAGACCTGATATTCGAGCCCGACGGGCAAGCCCTCGGGGAAAGCCGAAGCCCAGCGGTCACTCGCGGCAAGCTCAGGCGGTGCAGGCTCCCCGCGCATCGGCTCGCACTCCACAACCCACGCGTGAGTGAGGTCTGCACCCAAGCCAAGTGGACCTCGGACGTTTACGGGAAGCGCCCAAGGGCCAGAAAGCTCTACTCCCCCGCGAAGGTGCAGACGACCGGGAGCAACCCAATGGGCCTCGTCCCACGCGGAAACAGCCAAGGCCTCAAGCTCATCATCTTCAACGGAAGCGCCCACGCAGAAGAGGTGGTTTGCCAGCCCCAACTCAACGGGAAGAGGCAACACTTCACGCGCAGCGGAGCTGGTGCCCATAGACACGCGCGCAACATGATCATCAAGGCGAATCTCGCCGGTGCCGTTCACTCGCAGCGCGGTGTCGAAAGCACGCATCCCGCCGACCGAAGTCATCGAGGTTTCAGTCAAAGGGTGCGAAGCCGTCTGGCTCAGCGAGGACTGGACACCTCGCGCAGAATCGTGAGCCTGCCCAGCAGGAGCAGCTTCCAAACGCTCGCGAAACGACCTGCGTTTAGGGGGCAGCGATGCTTCTTGGCCCACGATCAACGCTCGATACGGGTGCGACTAAAACGAAGGTGAGTACGCGAGGGCGTCGGCCCGCGCTGACCCTGGTAGTGCGAGCCCAAGCCTTCACTGCCGTAGGGGTGCTCGGCGGGCGAGGACAGATCGAAGAAGCACAGCTGACCAATCTTCATGCCCGGGTAGAGCAGGATCGGCATGGTCGCAGTATTCGACAGTTCCAGGGTGACGTGGCCAGAGAAGCCGGGGTCAATGAAGCCAGCGGTTGAGTGGGTCAGCAGGCCCAAGCGACCCAGCGAAGACTTTCCCTCAAGGCGCGCAGCGATGTCATCACCCAGGGTCACCAGCTCATAGGTTGCGCCCAGTACAAACTCACCGGGGTGCAGAACGAAGGGATCGTCCGGTCCCACGTCCACACTGTGGGTCAGGTCAGATTGATCGGCAGCGGGATCGATCACCGGATAGCGGTGATTATCGAAAAGGCGGAAAAGTCGATCCAAACGCACGTCGATACTTGCGGGTTGAATCAGAGAGCGATCAAGCGGATCCAATTGAATACGTCCGCTATCAAGGCTTGCTGAAATATCGCGATCACTGAGCAGCATGGTGCCATTCTCGCACAGTTTGGTGTGAGCCTTCGCGCCTCAGCGGGCGCGTTGGGTGACGGCTAAGCTACCTGTGTGCCCGTGACTGAAAGAGAAACTGCCCGTAGTGCCATCATGGAGTGGTACCGCCTTCATCGCCGCGATCTTCCCATGCGCGCTGATGATGTTTCCCCGTGGGGCACGCTTGTTTTTGAGGTCATGAGCCAGCAAACCCCCATCCCTCGCGTTCAGCCGATTTGGGAGCGCTGGATGAGTCTGTGGCCAACTCCCGCAGATCTGGCGAAAGCATCCCCCGCCGAGGTCCTTGTCGAGTGGAGCCACCTGGGCTACCCATCGCGGGCTCTGCGCCTTCGCGATTGCGCACTCAGTATCACGCGCGATTTCGGGGGCGTTCTCCCTTCTTCCTACGAGGCCTTGCTGGAGCTGCCAGGAATTGGCCCCTACACCGCCAGCGCAATTGCATCCTTCCAGTTCCACCAGCGCGTTCCCGTCCTTGATACGAATATTCGGCGAGTGTTCGCACGCATCTGCGACGGAATTGAGTTTGCGCGACGCAGCGCACCTTCGCGCTTAGAGTTCGCTGCGGCAATGGAATGGCTGCCCGAAGATGGCGCAGAGTGCGCGCTGTGGAATGTGGCGATCATGGAGTTTGGCGCGCTTGTCTGCACGCAGCGCTCCCCCAAGTGTGAGGGCTGTCCGCTGCGCGAGGACTGCGCGTGGGCAAAGGCTGGTTTTCCGCCCGCCGAAGTGAGGCCTCGTGGTCAGGCGTGGAAGGGAACTGACCGGCAGGCTCGGGGGCGCGTGATGGCGGCTTTGCGCGCCTCTCCCTCGGGAATTTCGATTGACGAGGCCGTCGCCGCGGCACGTTTGGAGGGCGCGGATCCTCAGCAGGCTCCTCGCGTCATTGAGGCTCTGATACGCGACGGCCTGGTTGCCGAAGAGGTGGCAACCAGGCACATCACTCTTCCTCGGGAATGAGGAAGGGGCTGGACCCTGGAGGGTGGGCCTAGCCCTTGACTGCTCCTGCCATTGCGAAACTTCCTCCGGAAACTTTCTGCATGATTGCGTACAGAACCAGAGCCGGGCTGGAATAGATCACCGCGAATGCGGCAAGCTTTCCATAAACAACGGCTCCGTGAGTTCCGAAGAACTGGTAAATTGCGACGGCAGCTGGCTGAATATCCGGATCAGTCGTCAAGATGAAGGGGACGAAGAAGTTCCCCCAGGTTGCGGTGAAAATGAAGATGAAGACGACCAACAGACCTGGTTTCATCAGGGGAAGAACAATGGTTCGCAGCGCTTTGAGGGCACTTGCGCCATCGACCCAGGCTGCTTCTTCAAGAGACACAGGGACAGAGTCCATGAAGTTCTTGAGCATCCACACGGCCATGGGCAGTGAGGTTGCAGTCATGAAGCAGATGATGCCGGGCATTGAATCGATCAGGTCGAGGCTGACAAAGAGCGAGTAAACCGGAACCATCAATGCCGTAATGGGCAAGCAGGTTCCGAAAAGAATCGTATACATGAATCCGCGAGCGAAACGACTCTTGTAGCGAGACAGCGGGTAGGCCGCGAGTGCACCGACGACAACGGTCAAGATTGCCGTTCCGAAGGAGAGAATCGCAGAATTCCACAGGGGAAGCCAGGTGCGATCAAATGTCGCGATATCTGAATAGTTCGAAGTTGTGAACTGATCTGGGATATTCAGCGAGAGCGTCGCGGTCTTATTAAAGGAAGCGAGGATTACCCAGGCCATCGGAACAACAAAACAAATCCCGATAAGGCTTAAAGCTATCGTCGAAACCAGTCGAACCGTTTTCTCACGCGGATTAGCGACGGAGGGGATTTCCTTAGCTTGCGTAGCCATCAGTCCACCTCCGGCTTCAATGCGCGAATGTAAACCAGAGCAAAGAGCGCACCCAGCACAATGGTCACCGTAGCAATCGCCGTACCGTAGCCAATCAGAGAGTTCTTAAAGGCTTCTTGGTAGGCCATGACCGGGAGAGTCGTCGACTGAGTTCCCGGGCCACCGCCCGTCATCACCCACAGGAGTGTAAAGACACCCAGGGTTTGAAGGGTGGTCAGAAGCAGGTTGGTGGAAATGGAGCCCTTGATCATGGGAAGGGTGACAAAGAAGAATCGCTGCCAGCCGCGCGCTCCGTCGACTTTTGCTGCCTCTTGAATTTCCGGTGGGACTTCGGCCAGCGCTGCGGAATACACCATCATTGAGAAGGCTGTCCCGCGCCAGATATTGGCCATGATGACGGAAAACATAGGAAACACCAGCAACCACGCCGGTCCGCTCAATCCGATATAGGAAAGCATTACATTAAGCGTTCCATCGCTCGAGAAGAAAGCATAGAGCGCGAAGGCAGCGACGATTTCGGGCATAACCCAAGCGATCACAACGACGCCGCCAACAAGGGTGGAAAGGATCTTCGGTGCCTTACGCATGAGCATTGCCAAGGCCAGACCTAAAACGTTCTGGCCGACAACAGCTGATGCAAACACAAAGATCACAGTGAGCAGGACTGCTTTCCAGAAAGCATTACTGGTCAGCAGTTCCGCATAGTTTTCGAGGCCAACAAATTCGGGGTTTGCCGCTTTGTAGCCCGAAAGGGCGGCATTGGTCAAAGACCCATATACCGAGTATGCAATGGGACCGACGAGGAACACCGCCATAAGAGCAACTGCTGGAAACAGCAGGCCCATTCGGCCCGTTTGGCGGGCGATGCGAGAGATCAGTGTCTCGCGTCGCCCGCCAAGGGTCGCAGTGCTCTCGGTCCCCACACGAACCGAGGTAGACATGTTACTTCGCCGCTTCGATGTTCTTCTCGCCGACGATCTTCACCAGGCCCTCGTCATAGGCCTTTGCGGCCTGTTCGGGGGTCTGTTCCTTGGTGACCACGGACTCGGTGGCCGTCTGGATATTCGTGGAGATCTGCGGGTAGTCGGGAGTTGCAGGGCGGAAGTGAGTGTACTGAACAAGATCAGCAAAGAACTTAAATGACGGGTTGGACTTCAGATAGTCTTGGTCGCTAACGATATCCTTACGAATCGCAACTGCTGATGTTGTAATGGAGTATTCGAGCGACCCCTTCTTATTCAGAGCGGTCTTGACAAAGTCGGCTGCCAGTTCGGGATCCTTGGTCTGAGATCCAACAGAGAGCACCCAGCCACCGGAGAGCGTGGTGAATCCGGGTTCTTGTCCCTTCTGAGTCGGCATCTTTGCCAGTCCGATGGTGTCTTGCCATTCGGCCCACTTTGTTTCTTCACGCATCCAGGAAGAAGGAAGCCACGAGCCATCAATATTGATTGCGACCTTCCCCTGGGGCATAAACTCAGTCACCATTCGTGGGCCGACACCCTTATCCAGAGCAATATCATTAGAAGGTGCTAGCCCCTCTGAATATGCAGTTTGGTAGAAGGTCAGAGCGTCCTTGAATCCCTGAGAACCACTGATCCACTTGTTGGTATCGGTGTTGTACAGGGTGTCCTGAGTTCCGTAGAGCAGCATTTCAAAGCCCTGCATGGTGGTCTGTTCACCGCCGGCGCGACCCGCATAAATATTCATTGGGATAACGCCGGGCACCTTCTCCTTGATGGTGCGGGCTGCGGACAGAATCTCATCCCAATTCTTGGGCTGCCAATCGGTCGGCAGACCGGCCTGCTCGAAGATCTTCTTGTTGAAGTAGATACCGCGGGTATCGGTGCCGAAAGGAACACCGTAGAGCTTGCCATCCATACCCTTTGCCCCTTGGATTGAGCTTTCGGGGTACTGGCTCCATTCATCCCAGTTCTTCACGTACTGATCGATGGGCATCAGGTATCCAGCTGCAGCATCGCTCATGACCTGGAAGGTGTCTTCATAGATGATGTCGGGAGCCTTGGACTTCGACTTATTCATCAGCGCCAGCTTTGTGAAGTATTGGTCCGCTTCGGCTTCAACGGGCTGAAGATCGATGGTGACACCCTTGTGTGCCTCTTCAAACTCACCCTTCACACGCTTCATCAACTCGTCCATCTGAGCGAAAGACGATGTCTTGTAGTACGTAACAACTAGGGTCTTATTCCCTGAGTTATCCGATGATGCCTTGTCCTTGGATCCAGAGCACGCTGTCAGTCCCACGGCGGCAATGCCCAGAACTGCAACGGCGGCGAGTGCACGACGTGCCATTGAACTCTCCTTTGATAGTTCGGTGACTTCCTTCGGTTTGCCCGCGGCTTCACTGTCGCCCGGCTTCCCCGCGCCCCTTTGACACGGAAGTCCTTGGTGTGAATTGTATTACTACGTAGAAACGGCTTTCCAGCCCCGTTGATTACACTTCGGTCACGATCTTTACAAAGTTCCCTGAATATTTGGTGAGCGAATATTTGCAGCTCACAGGGTATATAGAGAGGGGTGCAGCACCGGCTCAGTGTCGATGCTGCACCCCCTTTCGGTCTTTCCGGTTAGTCCCGGTCCGTTTAGCTGTTCTCAGTCATAAAACGACTGATCAATGAACGAATTTCGTCCCAAGCCACTGAGTCGGGCACGGATAGCGACCCGTGGAAAGTACCGGCGAACATGTGCAACTCAGCAATGCACCCGCTATCAACTAGGCCAGTTGCCAGAGCAATCCCCTCATCTCGAAGAGGATCTACAGGATTCACAACGACTAGTGCCGGAGGGAGGCCAATTTCCCTCATATGTTCCCGTGGCTTGGGGAATGCCGATTCGACGAGTACGTCGGGGATCTCCGACTTCTTCCCCTCTTCCTCCGTAGCCAGCGCAAGCCCAAAGAAGTGTCGCCACGCACCGGCTGCCGCGCGACGTGTCCAGATGGGACCATCTGCAAAGAGCGAGCTTGAGTGCGTTGACATGCTCGGGTCAATGCAAGGTTCCAGCAAGACAATGCCTCTGATCATGGAAGAAATCCGCTCATATTGAGCCGCAGTTCCTTCGTCTTGCGGCACGTGCGCAGCCAATCCGTAGAGGCGACTCACCATGGAATAGGCAAGTCCGGCTCCCGCAGAATCCCCCAAAACGAAAATTGGACGTTCATACCCAAAACGCTCAAGGGCCTCGGCAAGGGCAGAAATACAGTCGTCGACGGGAATCGGGAAGGGAAATTCAGGTGCGAGGCGGTACTCGGGAGAGAGGACGATCGCACCGAAGCGCGTTGCAAGTTCGTCATTCTTCGCATCGTCGAATGCCGCGCGCCCAGCGACGTATCCCCCACCGTGGATCGACACCAGGATCGGCGCATTGTCCTGCAGGTTAGCGGGAATGAAGCTGCGCCCATGCGAGGTCACTTCGAGTCTATTGGTTGCTTCGTGGGGATTCTCCAGAAGAGCATCTCCCCCAGCGCGCATCGAAGGCAGGTCCCATGTTGTTTGTTCTGGTGTCGCTTCGATAACCGGCAGTAACTCAGGGCGTAGAAAGAACGGAGTTTCAGCCATTCTTCTTCAGTCCTTCGGGCCGAGCTTTGCAATAAAGGACTCGATCGCAGCGTAGAAGGGCTCAGGCGTTGAGCGGCGCACGCAGTGCCGAGCAGTGGGGATCAGAAGGGTAGTGACCTTCTCTAAGCCCAACTTGTCGATATCAGCAACACCGGCTGGGCCGATGACAACATCATCTCCATCCCCTGTAATCAGCAAAGTCGGGGTCTGAAGAGATTCCAGAATCTCACTTCGAGTGCGCGTACTACCAACGGCAATATTTGATAGGAAATTGCGATCCACCTGCACCTTTGCCTGTGCCCATCCGGTTGCTTCCGCGCGACTCCACAGCGGATAGCCCTTCAGAATCTGTTCAACTTCGTGTCCAAGATTCTCGGTCACGTGATTGCACCACTTCACAAGGTGCTCACCAAACGCCTTGGAATCTCGCCGATTTTCGGCAGTAAATAGAGCCGGATCCTCCAGCACCAAAGCATCAACGTGGGCCAGGCCTCGCGAAACAATATCGGCGCTGGTCGCGCCACCCATCGAGTGCCCCATCAACAGGACAAAGGGGGCAGGATCATCAGCTTCAATACGGTTAATCACCGCGGCCGCACTCTGCACCAAGACCTCGAAAGGGTCCTCAAGCTGCTCGGGAGTAAAACGAGGGGAGCACCCGTGCCCCAGCGCATCAATGCAGACGACCTCGAACTCGCCGGACCAACGCTCACTGACATCGCATAGGGACGCAGCATTATCTGTCACCCCATGAAGCGCATAGATACGTCCTTTGATGGGAGTTCCACTGGTATTGACAGCAAGTTTTGCCGGCGTCATGAATCCTCCTCGGCGAGAAAACAGCCTGTTCATACGATGTTACGCAGCATACAATATTGGCAGAAAGTGAAGTGTCAGTTGGCAATGCACGCGTTTCTCAGAGCAGAGCGACCGGTGCGACATTCCAACACGATCGATGATGCTTGCTAAGCACTCGGACCTACAAAAGAGTAAACAGGGTGGTTTTCTCATGAGTTCTGACGCGGGCGGCGCATGGGAGGGACAGGACCTCGCCAAAGCCAAGCGGGCCTTAATTTCCGTGACGTCTTTCCTTGGCCTCCTGACAATTTTCTACGCGGCCTTCACTTTCTGTGCCGATTCCTGGCAGGTTACATCGGCAGGGCTCGCAGCAGCAGCCCTAATCGCACTTGTTGCCTGGCTGCTGTCGCGCCGTTGGCCAGATCAAGCGGTTCCTTCAGCGGCGGCCGAAAAGTTCGTCGGAATTACTTCGGGAATTGAGGGCATTGCCATCACCGTCGCCTTCATCTTGGGGGCCTTCGATCTGTGGTGGCTATTCCTTCCCTTGGTGCTGACCTCGGTCTCTGCGCACTTCACCTCTATGCTCATCGCATACCGCAGGGTCGTTGATTGGTTCATCGTCCCGGTCAGCTTCGCCGCCACCGCACTTGCATGGAGCGCAGGAACGATAGATTTCTTCAACACGTGGGCCATTGCCGGCGGCATGCTTTCAGGCTGCTGCGCGGGTTATGCTTTGGCACTTTTCTTGGTCCTGCGAAAGCTCTCTGCCGCGGCACAAGGAAATGCAAACAGCAAAGAGCACGATCATAGGACGGGCAATAGGTAAGGACGGGTCGCTTGCCTTCAGCTTAAGCTGCCCGCTCCAAAAAATATCAAATTCAGCGGGACACACGGCTTTACTTCACTTCTCGCACAGTTTCGCGGGCAGACAATGGAGAGATGCCATGTCTCCTCGCGGCCGCTTCGAGCATCGAGCTGAGACAAACTAGGCAGCCGCGATGCTCCACGCTGGAGCAGGCGAGGAGGAGATGTGAGCGAACAGGCGCAACTGGTCAAGTCGAAGCAGCGCGTGGCCGACCACGGCGAGGTATTTACTCCGGAGTGGATGGTCAACGACATGCTTGACTTGGTCAAGGACGAGTCGGAGCGTATCGACGCCCGAGTCCTGGAACCAGCCTGCGGTGAGGGAGCCTTCCTCCAAGAGATCCTGCGCCGCAAGCTCTCAACTGTCCACGCCCGCTACGGCAAGAACGACTTCGAGCGCCGCCACTACGCACTCCTGGCCCTGATGAGTACCTACGGCATCGAGCTGCTTGCCGACAACGCTGAGATCTGCCGCACCAACCTTCTCGCAATCTTCACGGACTTCATCGGCGAGGATCCAGACGGCACGTGGGCGGCGGCGGCTCGTACAGTTCTGGCAATCAACATCGTTCAGGCCGATGCTCTGACCATGACGATCCCCAGCGGCGAGCCCCTGACTTTCGCCGAGTGGGGCTACCTTGGGGCGGGCAAGTTCCAGCGGCGTGACTTCCAGTACCAGGATTTGACAAAGCGTGCGGCTTTTGGGGAGGACACCTTGTTCGGCTCCATGGACATGGCCGAAATCTTCGCCCCCGATACCTCATTCCCCCCAGTGACTGTGGCCGAGATTGCCGAAAGAGGAGCGCAGCCAGCATGAGCGTGTCGAACCTCCTGTTGAACAAGCACAACCCTGATGTGCTCACCTGCATCGCGAACCTCTCGAACGATGAGGTGTTCACACCTCCAGAGATGGCTGCCGCAATGCTTGACCTCGCCGCCGAGGCGTGGGCGCGTGACCACAATGGGGAGAACCTGTGGGCGAACCCGAACGCCCGGGTGCTAGATCCGTTCGTAAAAACCGGGGTATTTTTGCGGGAGGCGACTCACCGATTCAACGATGGATTGGCTTCCCTGATCCCAGATCCTCAGGAGCGAGTCAACCACATCCTCACCAAGCAGATCTTCGGGATCGCTATCACTGAGCTCACCGCTCTCATGGCCCGCCGCAGTGTGTACTGCTCAAAGTACGCCAACAGTGAGCACTCCATCTGCACAGCCTTCGACACCCCAGAAGGCAACATCTGGTTTGAACGCACCGAGCACACCTGGGATGACAAGACCGGCACACGCGAGAGCCACGTTGACCCCCTCTCCGGCGAGGAAATCTTTATCCGCACTGGCCGGCGCTGCTCCTACTGCGGGGCCGGGGAAGAAGACTACGGACGCGGTGAAGATCTCGAGACCCACGCCTACACCTTCATCCACACTGACGACATAAAGAAACGCGTTAACGAAATATTTGGAGCCAGTATGCATTTTGATCTGATCGTCGGCAACCCTCCATACCAGCTTGGATCTGCAGGTGGCACAAGAGATATTCCGATCTATCAGAAGTTCGTGGCCCAAGCCAAAGAACTTGACCCCCAGCTTCTCACTATGGTCATCCCCTCACGCTGGATGGCGACAGGGTTGGGACTCAATGAATTTCGCCAGGATATGCTGAGCGATCGCAAGCTCTCGGTACTTGTGGACTATCAAAACGCTGCAGAGGTATTTCCGGGTGTTGGACTCAACGGCGGTGCATGCTATTTCCTCCGCGATGCCACACACGATGGAGATTGTGAAGTCACTACCATCCGTGGTGGTATCGCATCATCCCCAACCATGAGGCGACTCGACGAATTCGACATCCTGGTACGCGACGCCGAAGCTCTGCCCATTCTCCGAAAGGTCCTGGCAGACAACCCGATGTCGATTAATTCGATTCTCGCACGCGACAAAGAGTTTGGCTGGACTTCAAACTTTCGAGACTTCAGCGTTCACCCTCAGGAAGGTCTAATTCCGATTCACTACATCGAAAAGATGCAGCGCAAAGTTGGCTATATTAGTCGCGCGCAAGTCACCAAGAGCGTCGAGCTCATAGACAAATGGAAAGTACTGGTACCTGCTGTCGGTTCCGGACGAGAGCGAGAAAAAGCCGGCGTTGATCTTGTGCTTGGACCTTCACAAATTGCCGCTGCCCCATCAGTTTGTACACAATCCTTTCTTTTCTTTTACTCCGACACTGAGGCTGAGGCTGTTTCAATCCGCTCATATTATTCAACGAAATTCTTCCGGTTCCTCGTTTCTCTTAGAAAGATCACGCAACATGCAACCCACTCAACATATTCGTGGGTTCCGATGCAATCGTGGGACAGGGAATGGACTGATGCGGAACTTTATGCCAAGTACAGACTTTCGGATGAGGAAGTTTCTTACATTGAATCGTTGATTCGTCCGATGGAGTTGGACTGATGGCCAGGCGGGATGAGGAACTCCTTCCCTCAAAGCCCTCGGCGCGCCTGCGGATCTATGCCTGGTCTCCGAAGAATCCTCCATCCGGCTATGAGGGGCTCATTAAGGTCGGGCAGACAACGAAAGAATACGTCCGCGACCGAATCCGTGAGTCGCAGGGGCAGATGCAGCAGGAGTTCACCCTGCACGTCGACATCATTGCGGAGCGTGAGGATGGCAGTATCTTCCGCGATAAGGACGTCATCCAGCGCCTGAAGGCGAAGGGTTTTGAGAACCCGCATTTTGGGTCTGCGACGGAGTGGGTGCGCTGCAAGCCTGCTGATGTGCTCACTGCTATTGCAGAACTCCGCGCCGGGGTGGAGTACACGGGCGAGCGCTACCAGACCTTCGCGATGCGCCCCGAGCAAGCCCGAGCCGTGGAGCAAACTCTCGCCTATTACAGCTCCATCTGGGAGGAGGATCCGGGTGCGGTCCCGCGCTTCTTATGGAATGCGAAGATGCGCTTCGGCAAGACCTTCACCACCTATCAGCTCGCCAAACGCATGGGTGCCAAGCGCGTCCTCGTCGTCACATTTAAACCCGCCGTGCAAGACGCCTGGCGTGAAGACCTGGCTAGCCACGTGGACTTTGAGGGCTGGCAGTATCTCAGTGCCAAAGCAGTGTCCGAGGGTGCGCACATTGCCGGCGATCAGCCTCTGGTGTATTTCGGCTCCTTCCAGGACCTCCTCGGGCGGGACAAGAAGACCGGCCTGATCAAGCCGAAGAACGAGTGGATTCACACCGTCAACTGGGATCTCGTGGTTTTCGACGAGTACCACTTCGGTGCCTGGCGGGAGAACGCCAAAGCTCTCTTCGAAGGTGAGGATGAGAAGGAAGCTGCCAAGGAACTCAAAGCTGAGTACCACGAGGGACTAGCTGCCTTCGACGAAGAGCTCGACGAGCTGGGTAGTGATGAGGATGACTTTCTTCCCATTACGACACGCTCCTACCTCTACCTCTCGGGCACACCCTTCAAGGCTCTGGCAACGGGTGAGTTCATCGAGGAGCAGATCTTCAACTGGACCTACACCGACGAGCAGAATGCGAAACGCGAATGGGTGCGCGAGCACCCCGGCGAATGGAACCCGTATGCGGCTCTGCCAGAAATGCGGCTGCTCACCTACCGGATGCCTGATGACCTGGTGGCTATCGCACATCAGGGTGAGTTCGACGAGTTCGACCTCAACACCTTCTTCGAAGCCGCAGGCAGTAATGAGACTGCGCGGTTCGCGCACGAGTCTGACGTACAGAAGTGGCTGGATCTCATCCGTGGTGAGCATGCGCCCACGCAGATGGACATGCTCAAAGCCGGTGGCCGCCCGCCCTTCCCGTACGCTGATGCCCGCCTGCTCCCGTACCTCCAGCATTCGTTCTGGTACTTGCCGAACGTTGCTGCCTGCCAGGCCATGGCGAACCTGCTCGCTGCCCGGCACAACACCTTCTGGCACCAGTATCAGGTGATCGTCGCTGCTGGAGCGGGCGCTGGGGTTGGGGTTGAAGCACTCCCGCCCGTGCGTGAGGCAATCGGGGATGGTCACGACACCAAGACCATTACGCTTTCGTGCGGCAAGCTGACGACCGGGGTGACCGTCAAGCAATGGTCATCAATCCTGATGCTGCGCAACCTCACCAGCCCGGAGTCCTACTTCCAGGCCGCTTTCCGGGTGCAGTCCCCGTGGACCATCAAGAACCCTGACGGGGATGACCCGAACCGGGAGGAGATCCTCAAGCCAGTCGGTTTCGTTTTCGACTTCGCACCCACTCGTGCTCTGCGCCAGATCGCCGACTACGGCACGGGGCTTCACCCCGAGGCGAAGAGCCCCGAGCATGCCGTCGCCGAGCTCGTCAACTACCTGCCAGTGCTGGCCTACGACGGTGCCTCGATGAAGGAGATTGACGCGGGCGAGGTGCTCGATATCGCCATGTCTGGCACCTCAGCCACCCTACTGGCGAAGAAGTGGGAGTCCGCGATCCTGGTCAACGTCGACAATATGACGCTCAAGAAGATCATGAACGACGAGCGCGCTATGGAAGCCATCCTCAATATTGAAGGCTTCCGTGCTCTCGGCGCAGGCATCTTCGAGACCGTGGTGAACAAGAGCGAGGCGGTATCTAAGACCAAGAGGGAAAAGGGCGACTCGCTGACCAAGAAGGAGAAGAAGGAACTCTCCGCAGAGGAGAAGGAATACAAGTCCAAGCGCAAGCAGATCCAGGAAAAGCTCATCAAGTTCGCTACCCGGATCCCTGCCTTCATGTACCTCACCGACTTCAGGGAGAACACGCTCTTCGACGTCATCACCAAGATCGAACCAGATCTGTTCAAGCGGGTTACCGGCCTGTCCGTTGAGGATTTCAACCTCCTGGTGAAACTGGGAGTCTTCAACTCCATCCACATGAACCAGGCGGTCTTTGCGTTCCGCCGCTACGAGGATGCCTCACTGTCCTACGTGGGCTACGCCTCCCATGCGGAACAGAAGCGCCGTGAAGACCTGCGCCAAGTCGGCCTCTACGACACCGTCATTACCCTGAAAGCAGAATGAGTGTGGGTAGCGTTATTTCCATCGCCCTGTCCGCCATTGCAGTTGTTATAGCAATCTGGGCAGCTATTGAATCGCATCGAGCCAATTCGAGAGCAGATAAGTCAAACCAGATCGCAGATAAGGCCAATGAAATCAGCTCTCAAGCTCTTGAACTCGCACAACGCGAGGCTCCACCGCCGCTCAGCGAACTTATACAAGTCGATAAATCTAGGTGGGCACTAAGGAATCAATCAGGGCAAACAATCGAGATTCTTTCCGTTTCGCCTTCCCCGAAAGAGGCAGCGTGGTTGGTGCGCGTTCCGGAACTTCCTCAGATCATTGATTATGGAGATAAGTTAACCGTAAAGATTCAAGGGATCATGGACCAGCGTGTAGAGACGCTGATCATTGAATGGCGATTTGAAGGTTCTGCCGAGTGCCAGCAGTCACGGCGCAACATCCCTTAAATTAAGTGGTACGACATTTCCTTTTACGACGAAGCCATCTTTTTAACACTTCGTACTCGATCGGCCTGACAGCACCCTCAGAGATCACTCCTAGCTGGTAATCTACCGGCACCAAGAGCCCCAAGCAGCTTCACACTACCGAATCCTGCAGCATGAACAAGCACACCAGAACAGCGAAAACGCCACCCTGAACGCTTCCCGACGGGGCCGAGATTCTTCGTATCAGAGTGACGTTCAATTGGAGCGGGCGACGGGAATCGAACCCGCGCTGTCAGCTTGGGAAGCTGAAGTTCTACCATTGAACTACGCCCGCGAGGTGCCTGATACCGATCGGTATGACCGGCACAACTCGTTCATCATAGCGGCTCCCCCGGCTGCAGTCCAAAGCATGACCTCTAGACTTAAAGGCGTGACTTCACCCAACCCACGCCCCGTAGTTGCCGCTGCGATCTTCGACCGCCTCCCCCACCCAAGCGCGCTTTTGTGCGCTTCCCGCTCCTACCCGGAAGATTTACGAGGCCTCTTCGAGCTCCCCGGCGGAAAGGTTGAGGAAGGGGAAGACCCCCTGCGCGGCCTCGTCCGCGAAATCGACGAAGAACTGGGGTGTGCGCTGAGGATCGCTGAACCGGTCCTCACCCCCGAGGGGAAGTGGTGGCCGATCCTAAACGGTCGGGTGATGGCGGTATGGGGATGCACCCTTGCTGACCCCACCCAAAGCTTGACTCCGGGAGCCTCACATCTGGAGTTACGGTGGACTCCTCTTGATGAAGTGATGGATTTACCGTGGATCCCTGCCGATTTACCCATCGTTCAAGCGGCAATCAATCAGTTCTCATCTGGGAAATCCATGTGAATCGGCGAATGATCAAGACAGATCCAGAATTTCTGTCAGAATAGCCTTATGCCGAAGATTATTGGAGATTCGCTGGCCGACCATCGCGAGCTCACGCGCAACCGTCTCTTTGATGCACTTGCAGGCCTTCTCGCTGAGCAGCCATTCGATTCAATCTCCATGTCCCAGATCGCATCGCGGGCAAAGGTTGGACGCACCGCGGTCTACAACCACTTCCCCGACAAGGAAGTCCTGCTACTGGAATTCATGCGCCGGGTCACGGTGCAGTTCTCCCAAAAACTCCAAGAAGCGCTTGATCAGGTCGATGATCCACTTGCCCAACTGCGCATCTACATTCGTGCGCACTTGGAGATGACCACTCGTTATCACCTGAACTCGACTTTTAATCTGCGCACTCAAGTTTCACGTGAAAACTCTGCGCACCTGCACGACCACGCGACGATTATTTCGACACGGCTCTTAGAAATCCTTGCACGTTGCATGGAAACAGGCGCAATTCCGCGGCAAAACCCCCACGTATTGATTCCGCTTATTCATTCATGCCTTGCAGGGAATCGTCTTCCGGCCAACCCTCAGACCCGCGAAGCAACAATCCGCACTGTCCAAGCCTTCATCTTGCGAGGCATAGGGGCTGATGTTGAGGTTCCTTCTTCAGGTGAACGCCCGGGATCTGCCACCGCAGTTCAGGAAGTTTCGACTGCAGCAACACCAGAAGGGGACGCTCGCGATAATTCATACATGCGCTGCCCCGTCAGTGCCTGACCTCGTGTGAATCAGCTAACTCCGATAGGATCGGGGAATAAGTGGCCGGCACGAACCGTTGAGCTGGACATGAAGCGGGGCACGCGCCCCAACACGAATCAAAGGAGTGCCCTCAATGAGTACCATCGAGCTCACCACTGAAAACTTCAGCGAAACCGTTAATTCCGACAAGATCGTCCTGGTTGATTTCTGGGCGACCTGGTGCGGTCCGTG
Source organism: Actinomyces sp. ph3 (assembly GCF_000308055.1). GTDB lineage: Bacteria > Actinomycetota > Actinomycetes > Actinomycetales > Actinomycetaceae > Pauljensenia. The sequence goes on along the minus strand of NZ_CAGY01000003.1, from coordinate 131,060 downwards.
CCGTCAGTTCGGCCCCATCTTCGAGTCCGTCTCGGAGAAGCACCCCGACATCGTTTTCGGCAAGGTCGACACCGATGCACAGCAGGAGCTTGCTGCTTCCGCACAGATCTCGTCGATCCCGACCCTGATGATCTTCCGCGAAGGCGTCCTGATCTTCCGTAACTCCGGTGCTCTTCCGGCCGCTGCTCTTGAGGACCTGATCTCTCAGGCAGAAGCCCTGAACATGGAAGAGGTTCACGCCGAGGCCAAGAAGCACCAGGAATCCCACAACGACTGATGCTTGAACACGGTGTGCGATAGCTTCACACACCACCAAACCTCAAAAGGGGGTTGGAGACGGCTTTCCGTCTCCAACCCCCTTTTTTGTCTAATTAACGCAGCTGTAAGCGCTCAGCCAAGCAGTCAATCAGTAGCGGATCGCGTCAATCGGCTTAATCCGCACAGCCGCGAACGCAGGGATGATGCCGCACAGGGCTCCGATGCTCGTGGAGATGGCGACGCCGGCGATGGCGGCGCCGGAGGGGAAGGCCGGGGTGTCGCTCAGGGTGATGTTGAGTGCCTCCAAGGGCAGGAATCGGACGACGACGACCGCGATGCCGACGCCGATGACGCCGGAAACGAAGGTCGCAACGACCGATTCCATAAACACCGCAAAGAAGACGCGCGCCGCGGAGGCACCGACGGCTCGGCGGATGCCGATCTCGCGCACGCGCTGGCGCACGGTCACGATCGCGACATTGAGCAGGCCGAGGGCGCCCAGGAACACGATGATGCCGCCGATAACCATGATGACGTTCGAGATGGTGCCGAGCTGCTCCTCGCCGATATCCTCGTGCTCACCGCCGGAGATGGAGACCTTCCACCCCTCGCCGAGGATCGAGGCCAGGGCGCGCGGCAGGGTGTCGCGAGCCTGGTCGGCGTTCTCAGTGCCCACCCACGCAATCATGGCCGGGGAGGTCATCTGCGGGAAGGAGACGCGCGCCGCGTCGTAGTGCGCGAACACAGTCGGCATATCGAAGGAGCTCTTCGACTTGGTGACGCCGACGACGCGCATCGCGACGCCGTCGCTCGTATGCAGGACGATCGGCACCTGATCGATAGGGGCGCGGCCCAGCTGGTTCCACAGGCTTTCGGAGATGACGACGGGAACCAGGCGCTGGTCGGCATCACTGCTCTCGACCCAGCGTCCCGCGAGCATACGAGTGCGGTAGATGACCGCATAGGAGGGGTCCACACCCTGGAACGCGACGCCGTCGACCATGTCGCCGATCTTCGTCAGGGGATAGCCGCGGAATTGTCCACTGGCCCTGGCCTGGCGGGTTTCGACGACGTCACCACCCCCGCTGGAAAAGCGCGACCAGTAGTGAATGTCCGTGCGCTCGGCCAGCGTGCCCATGGCCTCGCCGATGGTGTCCTTTTCGTCGGGTCGCTTCGCGGTCTGCGCGCCGGTGGCCGAGGCGGGATCGGATGCGTCCTGATAGGGGCCGCTGCCCGCCGAACCATCCGAGGAGGCCGAGGAGCTTTCGGGGGTCAAGCGCAGGGTGACGGATCGTCCCTCGTAGAGTTCCGCCAATTCGCGCGAGGACTGCAGGAGCAGGTCGCCGAGCGCGATGACGATCGTCATGGCGGCCACGGCTGCGACCACGCCCACGAGGGAGAGGATGACGCGGGCCTTCTGGACTTTGACCTCACCCCAGGCCTCAATGAGCGCGCCCAGGATCTGACTAACGGCGTTCACTGCTCACCCTCCTCCGACATCGTGGGGGACGAGGCCTGCTCGGCCCAGGCCTCGTCGCCCGAGTGCCCGGCCTCCGCACGGTGGGTGAGCGCGGAAGGATCCTCGACCTCGTGCAGCGTGCCGTCGTAGAGCTCGTAGGCACGCTGCGCCCGCGCTGCCACGGCCATGTCGTGCGTGATGACAATGAGGGCGGCGTTGGACTCGCGGGCGACCTCCTCGAGGAGGGCCATGACGACGCGACCCGTGTCCGGGTCAAGGGCGCCCGTCGGCTCGTCGGCGAGGATGACGCGCGGGCGGCGCACGAGGGCGCGCGCGATGGCGATACGCTGCTGCTCACCGCCACTCATCTCGCCCGGGTAGGAGTCTGCGCGCTCACCCAGGCCCACGCGCTCCAGCATGTCGACGGCGATCGAGCGCCGACGCAACAGCTGCGGGCCGGGGGCATACAGGAGGGGAACCTCGACGTTTTCGGCGGCCGTGCGCGCCGAAAAGATGTTGAACTGCTGGAACACGAAGCCGAAATCTTCCCCGCGCATGCGCGCGCGACGCCCCTCGCCCAGGCGCGTCGTATCCACGCCGTCCAACTCGTACGTGCCCGAAGTGGGGGCATCCAGCAGACCGATGATATTGAGCATCGTGGACTTGCCTGTGCCCGATCGGCCCACGATAGAGACGTGCTCGCCCTCCGCGACGTCCAGGTTGACGCCGCGGAGAATGTGCAGGTCGTCCCCGTCAGGCAGGGTCACCGTGCGGGTCACGTCCCGCAGGCACACGAGGCTCATCGCGCCGACCCATCGCCAGAGCCGCCGGTATCGGCAGCGCCGCCTAGGTTGGTGGAATCCTGATTGTCCTTGTTCGAGGTCGGGGTGAACTCGAGGATCTCCTCGCCCTCGGTCAGCCCCTTCTTGATCTCGACCATCTTGCCGTCCGTGATGCCCAGGGTGACGGCGCGCTTCTCGGGCTTAGTTGGGTCGGAGGTCGGCAGGTAGACGGAGCCGGACTGGTAGCGGCCCTCGACCGCGGAGATCGGCACCGCGAGGACGCCCATCGCCGATCCAGCCGTCATTTCGAGGGTGACCTGCAGGCCGGCGAACACCTTCTGGTTGGAGGGGATCGCGCAGCGGGCCTTCAGGTCCATCGAGGCCGAGGCCCCATTATCGGACCCGGTGTTTGATTTCGGGTCCTGCGCCTTGCCGCCCGAACTCACCACCTTCACACCCGAGCATTCGAAGGGCGCGGGGCCGTTCTTAATGGTAACGGTCGCCGTCGAAGGAGCGTCCTGCATGCGGTACATCTGGTCCGCGCTCAGGGAGGCGACCGCGGAGAAGGTCGGGGGGACAATCGTCGCAACCGTGTCGCCAATCGCGAACTGCTGACCCACGAGCACGCCCGTCGAAACCGTGCCATCGCCGGGGGACTTGACGGTCTCGTACTTGTAGGTCGGCTCTGTGGTCTCCACGCTCACGTTGCCACTCTCGTCGGTCACCTGCCGGGTGTCGCCGGGAATCTCCTTGCGGATCTGGAGGAGCGCGTCACCCTTGGAGACCTTGTCACCGTCATTGACGAAGGTGCGCACGACGTTGCCGTCCAGGGTCGCGCGGGCCACGACCGGCTCGTCGGGCTGAATTGTGCCCGTCAGGGTCACCGTATTGGTGATGTCTGCGCGCCCGACGGAGATTGTCATCTGCCCGAAGGACCCGCCCGGATCCACGCCGTCGCTCGTCTGCTTCTCCTGCGCGGCCGGGAAGAACGCAAACTTCACCAAGGCCACGGCGATTACTACCCAGGCAAGAACCTTGACAACATCGAACACCTGGGCGGTGCGGGTCTTTTGTGCCACGTGCGTCTCCTTCGATGAATGGCGTTGCCCAATCCTAAGGTGCTCCTAATTCTCACTGCAACAGTTTCCCTTCCACCCTGATGAATTTCTCAGGGTGTATCCCACTGGATGGACGGCGCACCTTAAAGGCGCAGTAGCAGGATACGCGCTACGCTTACGACGCGCGTAGCAAACAAATGAGAACTACACCGTCAGCGCAGTCGCTGCGCCACGACCTCAGCGACCTGCACCGCGTTCAGGGCAGCGCCCTTGCGCAGGTTGTCGCCGGAGACGACCAGGACGAGGCCACGCTTACCGTCGACGGCCTGGTCGTGACGGATACGGCCGACGAGGACCTCGTCGCGGCCGGCGGCCTCGAGCGGGGTCGGGACGTCAACGACGCGCACACCGGGGGCCTCGGCCAGCAGGGCGCGGGCCTGGTCGGGAGTGATGTCGCCGGCGAACTCAGCGTGGATGGTGAGGGTGTGACCGGTGTAGACGGGGACGCGCACGCAGGTGCCGGACACGGCGAGGTCCGGAGTGTGCAGGATGCGGCGCGACTCGTTGCGCAGCTTCTGCTCCTCGTCGGTTTCCTCGGAACCGTCATCGACGATGGAGCCGGCGAGCGGCACGACGTCGAAGGCGATGGGCGCAACGTATACATTGGGTTCGGGCAGGGTGACGGCGCGGCCATCGAGGGCCAGGCCCGTGGCGTCCTGCTTGAGGCCGGCCTCGAGCTGGCTGGTCAGCTCGGCGACGCCGGCGCGGCCCGATCCGGAAACAGCCTGGTAGGAGGATACGAAGAGGCGCTTGATGCCGCCAGCAGCATCGACGAGAGGCTTGAGGACGGGCATGGCGGCCATGGTCGTGCAGTTGGGGTTTGCAATGATGCCCTTGGGACGGTTGTCGACGTCGTCGGGGTTGACCTCGGAGACAACCAGCGGGACCTCGGGGTCCTTACGCCATGCGGAGGAGTTGTCGACGACTACGGCGCCGGCTGCCGCGAACTTGGGGGCGTACTCGCGCGAGGCCGTGGCACCCGCAGAGAAGATCGCGATGTCGATCCCTGAGAAGTCAGCGGTTGCGACGTCTTCGACGACCACCTCTTCGCCCTTCCATGGCAGTGTCGATCCAGCCGAACGCGAGGAAGCGAAGAAACGAATCGTTTCAACCGGGAAATTGCGCTCTTCCAAGATCGTGCGCATCACGCGACCAACCTGGCCGGTCGCACCGACGACAGCAACAGTCAAACCTGACATTTTCAAGCCTCTCTAACTAGCGACGGACCGACTCAGCGGCCAGTACCCGCGTATACAACGGCCTCGGAAACCTCTGCGTCCAAGCCGAAAGCGGAGTGGACAACTGCAACCGCACGATCCAGATCATCCAGCTTCGTCACAATCGACAGACGGATCTCGGAAGAGGAAATCAGATCAATATTGATTCCTGCTTCAGACAGGGCAGCGAAGAGCCGTGCGGCCACACCGGGATTCGTACGCATACCCGTTCCGACCAGCGAAAGCTTGCCGATATTCGGGTTGTAGCGCACCTCCTTAAAGCCAATCTCTTCCTTCGCGGACTCCAGCGCATCGAGCGCAACCTGGGCATCGGCCTCGGGAATGGTGAAGGTGATGTTCGCGCGGGTCGGATCTGCAACGGGAATGTTCTGAACAATCATGTCGATGTTCGCGCCCGCAGCGGCGATCGTCTGGAAAACCATCGCGGCGCGGCCGGGGTGGTTCGGGACACCGGCGACCGTGATCTTGTCCTGGCCGCGGTCGTGGGCAATTCCAGAGATGATGGGCTGTTCCATCTTTCCTTCTTTCGGGTCGAGGAATGCGGCGTCAGGGACCAATCCCTTGAGCGCCGGCGAGGCCGGGCGGTCTGAAATCCAGGTTCCTTCCTTCTCGGAGAAGGAGGAACGAACGTGTAGGGGAACCTTGTAGCGGCGGGCGAATTCGACAGCGCGCAGGTGAAGAATCTTTGCGCCATGCGCCGCAAGTTCCAGGGTTTCTTCCGTTGAGATCGAGCGCAGGCGGTGTGCCTTGGGGACGATTCGCGGATCAGCAGAGAACAGGCCATCGACGTCGGTGTAGATCTCGCACACATCGGCGTGCAAGGCAGCCGCGAGCGCAACCGCGGTCGTATCGGAACCGCCTCGGCCCAAAGTCGTCACATCATCATCGTCAGAAATTCCTTGGAAACCGGCGACAATTGCGACTTGACCTTCAGAGATTGAGCGGGCGACACGTTCGGGGACCATGCCGGTGATCTGGGCGCGACCATAAGCGGAAGTCGTGTGGATTCCGGCCTGCGCACCGGTGAAGGCCTGTGCGGGAACACCCAACTCGTTGATCGCCATGGACAGAAGGGACATCGAAATACGCTCGCCGGCGGTGAGAAGGATGTCCATCTCACGCTCGGGTGCGTTGTCGGTAATCTGCGCGGCGGTGTCCAGGAGCTCGTCGGTTGTGTCGCCCATTGCTGAAACGACGACAACAAGCTTGTGTCCCGCGTTCCGAGTTTCAACGATGCGCTTTGCAACGCGTTTAATCGCTTCAACATCGGACACGGATGAGCCTCCGTACTTTTGCACGATGAGCGCCACGGGTGGTCCTAACTGTCTGCGTTTGGGTTATCTCTTCTTATCGTCCCTGAAAACTCGCGAATATGACGAGTACTGACCAACACGTGAACGTTTGTGTCAATTTATGAGCGTAACTTTCGGCACACTTGGCATATTCATAGGACCAACGAATATTGTTGAACTACGTCCACGGAAGGAGTCCTCGATGCCGCACACGATTTACGGGACCCCGGTTGTTCACGGTGTCTCCTATGCGCCGGTTGTTTGGACATCTCACCCGGCCCTTCCTTCCGACGATTTCACTCCCCTACCTCCCGAGGACCGCCCAGCCATTGCCGTCTCCCTTGAGGAGATCTGCAAAAAGGTCGGCGAGGAGCTCTTCGAGCGCTCAGCGCACGCACTGGGAGATGTCTCAGACGTCCTTGTCATGACCGCGTCTTTAGCGACCGACCCGACGTGGATCCGCGAGGCTCAGTCTTGGATTTTCTCCGGTGTTCCGGCGCCGCAATCAGTTGTTCGCGCGACCGATAAATTCGTCGAGGTTTTCCGTTCCTCTGGCGGACTGATGCTTGAGCGCATCGCCGACCTCTACGACGTCCGTGACCTAGTCCTTGCTCACCTTGCCGAGGCCGACTCTGGGGTCTTGGCGTCAGGGGCAGGGACGCCGGTCGGTACTTCCCAGAAGGCGGCTCCTTTCGCTCCCTATATCGTGTGTGCACGCGACCTATCCCCTTCGGATGCCGCGAACCTTGATCCCAAGTATTGCGTTGGAATTGCAACGGAACTGGGCGGTCCGACCTCGCACACATCGATTATTGCGCGCCAGTTGGGAATCCCCTGCATCGTTGCAGTGCGTAACTTAAGCGAATTGCGCCAGGGAGATCTTGTATTGATGGATGCCTTTGTGGGGTCTTTGGCAACTGAGGTTCCTGCCGAAGAGGCACAAGCTGCGGTTCAGCGAGATCAAAAGCGTGCACAGGCAGTAGCCGATTGGAACGCACCCGCTCACACCAGCGATGAACATCCAGTGAAGCTTTTGGCCAATATTCACGACCTAGCAAGCGCGCAGGCCGCGGCTCAATCCCCCCACCTTGAATCAATCGGCCTTTTGCGTTCCGAAATGGCCTTCTTGAACGCACACAGCGAGCCGACCATTGAAGAGCAGGTGAACTTTTACTCGGGAGTTTTTGAGCAATTCCGTGGACATTCGGTGTGCGTGCGCACTTTGGATGCGGGTTCAGATAAACCACTGGCCTACGCGACAATCCCCGGCGAAGACAACCCCGCGCTTGGCGTCAGGGGAATCCGAACTTCTGGCCCTCACCCGCAGATCCTTCACAACCAACTGGAAGCGATCGCTCTGGCAGCCATCCAACACCGAGAAACCTCGGTATCAATCATGGCTCCAATGATTTCAACGATTGCCGAAGCCCAGTGGTTCGCTTCGACCGTCCGTCAGCTCTCCGAACGCTTCGAGGTCGAACTGCGAGCGGGAATCATGATCGAGGTCCCCGCGGCGGCACTCTTGATCGATTCCATGATGAAATACGTCGATTTCGTATCGATTGGGACGAATGATCTGACGCAGTACACGATGGCTGCAGATCGCATGTCACCCGACTTGGCCGAATACTCCGATCCCTGGCAGCCCGCACCTTTGCGCCTAATTGCACAGGTCGCGCGCGCTGGCCTTGAGCACGGGGTAAGCGTGAGCGTGTGTGGCGAGGCCGCGGCAGACCCGCTGCTCGCCTGCGTTTTCGTTGGTATGGGTATCTCCGCGCTTTCGATGCCGCGCTTGGCAATTCCCTCGGTGGGCGCGCAGCTTGCTCAGGTCAGCCTGGCACAGTGTCGCTTAGCTGCAGCTTCCGTTGTCGAGGCAGCTGATCCCGGCGAGGCCCGCTACCGTGCGCGCACCGCGCTCGAAGTGGAGTTTTGAGGGCAAGCAAGGATCTGAAGTACTCACTTCTGGTTACCCAGATAACTGACTGAATCTGATCGGGACGATTAAAAAGTCCGGTTCCACTCTTCAGGTATTCCGAGGCTCGGAGTTCGAACCAAAGGATTCTGCAGAAATTCCTCAACAAGGAGCCTCGAAACTTTATCCGGCCATGTAGTTCCCGGAGACGTTACTCTCAGAAGATGCGACATGACGACAATCGCGCCAAAGATGCGTTCACTTTGTCGTGCTGGGAGCGCAGAGAATTTCGTTTGCGCCTTTAAGGCCGAAGTGGGCGCCGGGGTAAACGATTTATTCCACAGTCGACCGTGGTGTGCGCATGTATTCCGTATGATTGCAAACTGTTCGAGCCACCGTGCTAGTGGTGATTGTTTCTTTGCTTTTTCCTGCTGATTCCGCGACAAGGAATTCAGATCAATTCGTATCCCCAGACTCTCTGCAATCGTTTGTTGGTCCCGAACACGCATCCCGTCAAACATTCGCGATAAATCACTGAAATCAAGGACCTCAGCCAATACCCAAAACGGAAACTGAGAATTATAGACATCACAATAATGTTGGATTGCTTCGCTACGCATACGCATACGCGAAATCCGTTTATCGGCAATTTCGAGCCACTGCTTATGTCGAAAGGTCGGACGAAAATTAGCAGAATTTTGATAGAAAACCGGATCGGTCATGCATAGACAGTCCCCGATTCTCGTCCGCATTGTCGTTTCAATACGCTCAATCGCATCGAAAAGAAGGGTACGTAGCTTCCGATCGGCCTCATACAATGCGACTACATCCGCGAAAGAGATTCCATTGTCGAATTCATCGAGATGTGTACCATCATCGTCAAGTTTCCGAGCTGGATACCAGTACGCTGAGAGCCGGTAATAGCTAACATTTGAGAGCCATTGCCACGCAAGCTGCTCATCAACTTGCATGCCGCGTTCGCGTAATGTTTCTATCTGTTCGCTAATCGTGGTTGCCGGCTTCAGTTCCTTTGACATCGAAGACATCCTTGTCATTCGCTGATAAAGATCCAGCCCACTCTCAACCATATCGGTTGAGGCGGGCTGAACGATTGATTAAAGAATATCGAATTTATGCCATTCTGTCATTCGCTTTTCTAATAAATTGTGCAGGTCATAATTTTGCCGCCGGCAAGATGACCGAGAAGGTCGTTCCGTGTTCGCCGGGCTTACCTTCGCCTTCGCATAAGGTATCGACATCCACCCGGCCACCCAAGGCCTCGGCAATCGAGGAAACGATCGACAGGCCCAGCCCCGAGGATCCCTTCCCCTGACGTGAGTGCGAGGTATCGCCTCGGACGAAGCGATCAAAGACGGTCGCACGCAGCTCGGGCGCAATTCCCGGCCCATCATCGGCAACGCTCAGGCGCACAAATCCCGGCGTCGAGGCTGTGCCGGCAATCGTCTGAACTCCAACTTTGACGTGAGTGCCAGCGGGAGTGTGGATTCGCGCGTTATTGACCAGGTTTGCAAAGACCTGGCGAAGAGCTGACTCATCACCCAGCACGGTGCAGGAAGTGCAGGAATCGGCCTCGTCATCAATTTCGGGAAGGTCCAAGCTCCACTGGTGATCCGGACCTGCCGCGTGGGCGTCTGAGACTGCGTCGATGGCCAGAGGGATCACATCTACCGGATCACTGGCCAGTTCGCGTCCCGCATCAAGGCGGGCCAAGAGCAGAAGATCCTCAACCAGACCGGACATACGCGCGGACTCAGAGGCGATTCGCGAAAGCGCGAGCTCTTGGTCCGTTGCCCCGCGTTGAAGAAGCTGCGTGTAACCCTGAATCGATGCCAAAGGAGTTCGGAGTTCGTGCGAGGCATCGGCAACGAATTGACGCAGGCGCTGCTCGGATTCCTCGCGGGCCTGAAGCGCAGTTTCAACATTGTCGATCATGGTGTTCAACGCGAAACCGACGTCACCGACCTCGTCTCCGGGTTGAGCAATGGAACTATCGACGCGATCAAAAGTGTCGACAGTCGGTGCGGCGATCAGATCTTGGGAACCGATATTCCGCGCGGTTGCGGCGACTTCACCCAAAGGGAGCATTTCCCTGCGGATCCACTTACGTCCGATGAAGGTCGCGCCAAGGATGACAACCAGCGCGATGACGCCTTCAACAGCAATGAGCGCAAAGAAGGTCGAATTATTCGCTGCCAAAGATAGGCCGACAATCAGCGTCTGGGAATCTTTCTGCGCACACATCACGCGGAAAGCACCGTAATTCTTCAGATTGACGTCATGCCCATGGGAGTCGCAACGCAATGAAAGCAGCTGCTGTTGGGCTTCTGAATCCAATTCGACAACATCAAACTGTTGGACAACGCCGGAAACCACCTCGTCGTCGTTTTTGATGAGCTGCAACTGGCCGTCGGAGGATCCCGGTCCACGAAGGCCTCGGGGCCCTTTATCAGTCGGTGTTGCCGTTGGGCCAGCACTCGGGGAATTCGAGGCCGAGGCCTGAGCGTCGTCGTCGTGGTGAGGCGGAGGCGGGGGAAGCGGCTGTTCCAAGGTCAGTTCGGCATTCTTCTCCAGCCGAGAGAGCATTGATTCAAGCGAAGAATCCAGCTTCGATGTCATCCACGAGCGCATCGCAAATGCCGAAGCGGCAAGCATTGTCACCAGAGCGATGGCGACGGCAGCCGCAAGAAAACGGCTCAGGCGAACAGTGAGAAGACGCGATCGCTTACGCTTCGTTTGAGGTGCACTGTGCTTGGGAGCGCTCGCCTGAGATTCGGTATTCGAAGCTTGGGGGGCAGAGGCTGTCATTTGCGCTCCTACGAGGCGGGCCTGAGGATATAGCCGGCTCCCCTGACCGTGTGAATCATGGGTTCGCGCCCGGCGTCGATCTTCTTACGCAGATAGGAGATATACAGTTCGACGATGTTTGCCTGGCCACCAAAGTCGTAAGACCACACTCGATCAAGGATCTGCGACTTCGAGAGGACAACATTTGGGTTTTCCATGAAGTAGCGCAGCAGCTCAAACTCAGTGTTGGTGAGCGTAATTGCTTCACCACCGCGCGCAACATCGTGAGAGTCCTCATCCAGGGTCAGATCACCAACGGTCAGAACGCGTTCAGCGGTGACCGAAGCCATGCCAGATCGGCGAAGCAGTGCGTCAATACGCGCAGTGACTTCATCGAGGTCGAAAGGCTTAGTGACGTAGTCATCTGCACCTGCACGCAGTCCGGCAACGCGGTCGGCAACGGCGTCACGTGCCGTCAAGAACAGGACGGGAAGGTGTGGCTTGCGCTTACGCAGGCGTTCCAGGGTTTCCATTCCATCCAGTCCGGGCATCTGGATATCCAAGACCACGACATCGGGATCGAAGGTATCGGCTTTATCCAGTGCTTCCCAACCGTTTGCTGCCGTTTGGGTTTCCCAGCCCTGGTGGCGCAGTGCTGATCCAAGTAGCTCGGCCAAGACTGATTCGTCATCCACAACAAGGACGCGCACCGGTGTCCCATCGGGGCGAATAAAGCTGGACTCTGTTGTACTCACGTCGCGATCCTTTCACAATTTCCGCGGAAATTCAGGACATATTGCGCCGGCCTTCCATTGCCCGTCCCAGGGTAATGGAATCCGCATATTCCAAATCGCCGCCCACGGGAAGTCCCATAGCAAGGCGCGTTGTTGTCACACCGATTGTCGAAAGGGTGCGCGCTAGGTACGAGGCGGTTGCCTCTCCTTCGATATTCGGGTTTGTCGCGATGATGACCTCTTGAACAACACCATCTGACAGGCGTCCCAGAAGCTGACGAATACTGAGCTGATCGGGGCCAATCCCGTGGATGGGATCAATAGCGCCGCCCAGAACGTGGTAGCGTCCGCGGAACACCCGCGAGTTCTCAATGGCCTGGATGTCCTTGGGTTCTTGGACAACACAGATCACGCTGGGATCACGCCGCGGATCACGACAGATCGAGCATTCATCGTCTTCGGTGAGGTTCCCGCAAACAACACAGTGCTTGACCTGATGACGGACCGCATTGATCGCAGTGGTCAGGCGCTCGACGTCCTCAGGCTCGGCCTCGAGAAGGTGCAAAGCCATACGCTGCGCGCTCTTTGGCCCCACTCCGGGAAGTTGTCCCAATTCATCGATGAGGTCTTGAAGAGCTCCTTCGTACATGCGTCACCACCCACCCTGATCGTCAGTCTTTTGTTCGATGATGGTTCCGCCCAAAATATCCAAAACTGCTGGAATTCCAAAGAGATTTGATTCGGACATGTCCTGATCATCGATGCTGGCGCTATCGTCCTCTGCCGCAGAAACGCTGGGGGTTGCGGGAATTTCCTGCGCTTCTTCCTCTGCCGAGGCCTCCGCTGAAGCTGCCGGCTCCTCATCTGAACGCGCGTTGCCAGTCGAATGTGTGTCGTCGCTAGAGCGCGCGTCATCTTCTTCCATGCGTGCAAAACGCTGCGAAGGAAGTGGCGTAACCTCGGCGAAGTTTGGAACTTCAGGAGCTGATTCTTCTTCAAGCGGGTCAAAACTTGGAGGCTGAACGACAGTTTCACTCCAACCAGAAGTCGCGACAGGCTCATCCTCTGGTTCATCGTCATCATCAGGTTCAGGCGACGGAGCGGGCACTTCCTGCAAGTCCTGCTCTACCTCTTCAACCTGATCCCCCGAATCAAAAGGGGGCGGCGCCTGAGTATGCCAATCGTAAGATTCCGGTGCCTGCGGATCATAGGGTTTCGAGGCATCGATCGGTTCGGCCGGAACATGGAATTCCGGTGCCGGCGCGGCTTCGGGCGCCGAAGCGTCTGAGTTGCCCAGCCCAGAGGGGAGCGATTCTTGAGCAGGTGAAGCCTGAGCAACTCCGGCCTGCGCGGGTGCGGCCTGGGCTGGCGTGCTCTGCACAGGAGCCGCAACGGAATGTGCATTGGCAGAAGGCGTTGAAACTGCTGGCCCACCACCGGATTGCCCCACCTGTGCGCTCACGTGCAATCGAACACCCAAGACGTCATAGATCGTGTCTTCCACGATCTGCGCTCGTCCCCCGTTTGTAAAGCTTGCGACCATCCCTTGACTGGGGAAGAGGATGACCAACTGGTCTCCGTCAACGGCTCCCAATTGCCCGTTTTGAGACAGCAAGCTCCACACAACCCTGCTGTGCGTGGCCAAGCGCTCAACAACATCTCCCCAGCGCTGCCGTACAAGATCCGCATTGGGTGCAGCAGCGGAGTGTGAAACCTGCGCAGGTGCTGGCGCGGGAGCGGACGAATGAGAAGGCGCAGGAACTTGCTCCGAAGCCTTTTCAGACACTTCATGGGCAGCGTCACGAGGCTTCTGAGCAGCAGGAGCATCAACAGGAGCGCTGTGCTGCGCAGGTGCATCACTATGAGCAGCAGGGCGAGCGACCTCCCAGTCGCCGGATGAGGGCTGAGGCTGAGGAGCGCGTTCTGCTTGTCGAGGCGAATCAATACGGCCATCGACGAAAGCTTCTGGCGCCACCGAGGTGCCCTGGTCTCCGCTCTTTTGGGCTTTCTTGCGTGCAAGAGCTTCGCGTGCCTGACGAGCACCAAATGAACCCGAGCCAGCCGGGGCCTCGGCAGGGGCACCGCCCCCAACCAAGCCAACTCCGCCAGAGAGCGGTCCCGGGGTACCCGCCATCCCGCCAGCGACCGCTGCAGGTGCTACTCCATAGGCACCAGCAGTGGCATCAACGCCCCCACCGGGCACCAAGATTCGGCCGATGAGCAACTCAAGCTGCAACCTGGGTGAGGTCGCGCCAGTCATGGAGCGAAGGGCCTCGTCAGTGAGGTCAGCAGCGCGCGACAAGGCCTGCGTGCCCCAGTTCTTTGCCTGGACGCTCATGCGTTCAAACTGATCGTGAGGCGTTCCCACCAAGACATCGTTGGCGCCATCACCCGCGACAGCAATAATCAACAGATCGCGTAAGCGCTGCAAGAAATCTTCGACAAAACGACGCGGGTCATGACCTGAAGACACCATTTTTTCGATCACGCGATACGCAGCACCGCCGTCGCCCCCTGCAAGGGCATCGACAGTCTCATCTAAAAGCGCAGTATCCGTGTAGCCCAAAAGAGCAACAGCGGTCTTATATGCAATCTCTCCATCGATTGCGCCGGCCATCAACTGGTCCAAGACCGACAGAGAGTCACGCACAGAACCGCCACCGGCGCGGATGACCAGGGGAAGGACGCCTTCACCGACGCGAATATGCTCTTCATCGCACAGAGTCTGCAGGTAGGGTTCCAAAATATCCGGCGGAACCAAGCGGAAAGGATAGTGATGCGTACGGGAACGGATGGTTCCAATGACGCGCTCGGGTTCCGTCGTCGCGAAGATGAACTTTACGTGCTCGGGCGGTTCTTCAACGAGCTTAAGCAGGGCATTGAAGCCTTGGGGGCTGACCATGTGGGCTTCGTCGATGATGAAGACCTTGTAGCGGTCACGCACCGGCGCAAAAGTGGCGCGCTCACGTAGGTCACGCGCGTCATCCACACCACCGTGCGAGGCGGCGTCAATTTCAACAACGTCGAGTGATCCCGGACCACCGGTTGCCAGTTCACGACAGGACTCACACTGACCGCAAGGTGTATCCGTTGGACCTTCAGCACAGTTCAGGCAACGCGCCAAGATACGCGCAGAGGTCGTCTTTCCACACCCGCGCGGACCAGAGAATAAGTACGCATGATTCACCCTGTGGGCACGCAGTGCTGCCTGAAGGGGTTTGGTCACGTGTTCCTGGCCGATGACCTGTTCGAAGGTATCGGGCCTGTACCGGCGATAAAGAGCTGTCGTCACACTTGAACTTTACGGCCCCGCGCGCTCATTTGCGTCCTGTTTTCACCACAAGCCGCAAGAACACAGCGAAAATCATAAAAGTGGAGGCCCAAGCAGTTTCCCACTGAACACTGTCTGAGTCACTTCGTTGTCGCCAGGCCAGCGGTAGTAATGCAGATATAAAAGAATCCCCCGCATACCCGGCAGCGCACCCTTATCCTTGCTGCATTCCTGCCCTGGGGAGGTTCGGATGATACCGTCACGCGGAGGATCCGGGAACAGTTTACACAGAGCAAGGCGCACGCGGCGAGCCAGAGAAGTGTGAACCAGCGCTATGGCTCACGAAGGACCAAAGATCTGTCGACCAACGTTATCATTGCAACAACGAGGGTACCTTGAGCCACCGCCAAGCAAATCAGCTTATTAGGAGCCGATTTTCAGGATATTTTATGTGAGTTGTATCATCTAGCTAGGCAGACAAATCTGCCTAGCTAGTGATCGATTCGTAAAGGCGCGCATCATGACATTTGAAGACTCGCTTTCACTCCTCGCTTCTCGCGTTGTAACGAACTGGGAACAAACAGAAACCGAGGAAGCGACAAAGACTGCGTTCATCCTCCCATTTATCTCCACAGTTCTTGGCTACGACATTTTTGATCCTCAAGAGGTCATTCCTGAATACACCGCCGATATCGGAGTCAAGCGCGGCGAAAAAGTCGATTACGCAATCATGGGCGCGGGAACTGTCCGAATGCTTATCGAGTGCAAGAAGATTAGCGGCGATCTCACACCCTCACATGCAGGACAACTGTTCCGCTATTTCTCGGTAACAAACGCGAGGATTGCAATCCTTACGAATGGACGGCAATACAATTTCTACACAGATCTTGAGCAGCCAAACAAGATGGACGAAAAGCCATTCCTCGTTTTGGATCTTGCCGATATTGACGAAACTCTTCTTCCTGAGCTGCGGAAGCTCACCAAGGATCAGTTTGACCTCGACTCAATTATGAGCGCGGCAGAAGAACTGAAGTACGTCGGAGCAATCAAACGCGAAATTGCGGCAGAGTTCAGGGAGCCATCTAGCGATTTCATCCGCCTTTTCGCATCTCGTGTGTACGGTGGCCGTCTCACTCAACCTGCTCTCGAGAAGTTCGTTCCTCTGACCAGTAAAGCAATGAACCAGTTCCTCGCGGAACGCGTTAATGATCGTCTCAAGAACGCTCTGGGAGCTGACAGTAATACCGTGATTCCCTCAGCAATGACAAGCTCCTTTGAAATTGCTACAGACCCTGAACCAAACGAGGCACCAACACGAGCCTCTTCTGACATTGAAACCACCGAAGATGAGCTCGCGGCATTTTATATCGTTAAAGCAATTGCCTGTGCGGAGCTGCCTCCCGAGCGCATTGCATGGCGCGATGCTAAGAGTTACTTCTCCGTGCTCGTAGATGACAATAACCGGCGCCCAATCTTGCGCTGTTACTTCAACGGACGAAATAAGTACCTCGTATTCCTTGACGACGACAAGAATGAAACGCGTGTAGACATCTCTGTCGTTGAAGACATCTATCTTCACGTTGATGCAATTCGTGAGGCAGCTCGAAGGTGGAAGTAAAACAGGATCGCTTTGGAATACCGGCTGGGCTATAAAGAATATTGATGCAACCCCAGTAGTAGCTGTTCAAGTTACCGAATGGTGGTGTGGGAGCAGAGAGTTCCCACACCACCATTCTGATCTATTCCGTTTATTAGGCTCCTCAAAACCAACAAAAAGCCCGGATTCACAAGGAATCCGGGCTCAACTGCGGAGGATGGGGGATTCGAACCCCCGAGGGCTTGCACCCAACACGCTTTCCAAGCGTGCGCCATAGGCCACTAGGCGAATCCTCCGGAGCGTGAAACACGCACCCCGTAATGCTAGCGGAATTCGTCGAAATCACGAAATTTTCACGCCAGCTTTTAGCGTGGAATCCCTCACGAAGAGCGCCAGAATAGTGCCATCCAGACCAGGAACCAGATCAGAATCCCTACAACTCCGGCGATAATTGCCGCAATCGACGCCCTGCGTCCCACACCGTTCATACTCGTCGAACCGACAAGTCCAATGATTCCTAGAATCACGGCTGCAATCGCGGGAAAGAAGAATATTGAGAGCGTGCTTACCCACGCCGCAATATTTGCAATCGTATTGACCTGCGGTTTGGGAGAGGTGTAACCGGGGCTTGCAAACACATCAAGCAACGAGGTGTCGTCACTGCCCGGGAACACCATGCTCTGTGGCTGTTCGGACTTTGGCTGCCCTAAGTGTGGAGTTGGTCCATAGGGGTCTAGGACGGTCGAGGCCGTTGCTGGATTGGCAGCATTGGCTGCGCTTGTCCCACTGCCGCCGGGAGCATAGGGATTGAGTGCCATGAATACCCTCCGATACTCCTACGACCTACACACACATTGATTCCTTCCTCAAGCATGCCATATCTCATGCCTTCAAGGTCAATACTGCAGCACTAGGCCGCAACCGAACGAAGTAAGGCCGTCCTGTGAGGCGCCACATAGCGAGCACTTTTACACAATACTCAGATTTCGGTCTATGCTGGTGTTCCGACCGGTTTCGGCCCAGACCCTTCAACTGATCGGAGATTTAGCAGCATGTCTGTTGCACAATCAGGATTCTTCCGCTGGAAACTTCATGGCGATGGCACCAGTATTGCTCCCGGTGACGTAGTTCTTCCCGGCGAACGTCTTTCTTGGCCTCGAACAATTGGAATTGGCGCACAACACGTCGTTGCAATGTTCGGGGCAACTTTTTTGGTTCCTTTGCTCACCGGTTTCCCACCGTCAACGACATTGTTCTTCTCGGCAATTGGAACGCTCCTCTTCTTCCTTATCACTGCAGGACGACTCCCAAGTTATTTGGGGTCGTCCTTCGCTTTAATTTCGCCGATCTTGGCGGTCTCCGGAACTAAGGAACTTGGCCCGAGCTTCGCACTGGGCGGCATCATCGCCACCGGTGCAACCCTGGCTCTTGTCGGCATCATCGTTCACTTCGCAGGTGTTCGCTGGATCGATGCGATCATGCCCCCGACCGTTACAGGCGCAATCGTTGCCCTCATCGGCCTGAACCTTGCACCCGCCGCATGGAACTGGGTGAAGACCGGCCCCATCACCGCAGTCATCACAATCCTCTCCATCTGCTTGATCACGGTTCTGTTCAAGGGAATCATCGGCCGCCTCTCGATCCTCTTCGGCGTGCTCATCGGTTACATTGCTGCTGTCATCCAGCACGAGGTGAACTTCGATAGCGTTCGCGAGGCCGCTTGGTTCGGTCTTCCGCAATTCCACACCCCCTCCTTCTCCGTCTCCACCCTGGGCCTCTTCATCCCCGTGGTCTTCGTCCTCATCGCCGAAAACGTCGGTCACGTGAAGTCGGTTTCCGCAATGACCGGTGAAAACCTCGATGACCTGACGGGTCGCGCACTCTTCGCCGATGGTCTTTCCACCATGCTCGCAGGTGCGGGCGGCGGTTCTGGTACGACGACCTACGCCGAAAACATCGGCGTTATGGCAGCAACCCGCGTCTACTCGACGGCTGCCTACCTGGTCGCGGCCTGCTGCGCCTTCCTGCTCTCGCTCATGCCGAAGTTCGGTGCGCTCATCGCAACGATTCCCTCGGGTGTCCTCGGTGGCGCTGGTACCGTCCTCTACGGCATGATCGGCATGCTCGGCGTTCGAATCTGGGTCCAGAACCGCGTTGACTTCTCCAACCCGGTCAACCTCAACACTGCTGCTATCGCTCTGATTGTCGCAATCGCCGACTTCACCTGGAACATCAGAGGCATGACCTTCGGTGGCATCGCCCTGGGCACCGCCGCTGCGATCATCGTCTACCACGGCATGCGCGGTATTTCGAAGCTGCGTGGCACCAACCTTGAGCAGGCTTCGCCCGCTTCGGCTCCGGCAGGATCCGAACTCGAGAGCGAGCCCTACGCTTCACGGCATCGCTCCACTCAAGCCTGATCGTTTCTGATCACTGTGGCCGGGGTGTCCGAAAGGACACCCCGGCCATAGCATTTACCTCATTTCCGCTTAATACCAACGATTTCCTACTGAGCGTAGCTCGCTTACTAAACCGGATGTCCGTTACAGTTATGTGTTAACATCTGCTCATGCGCTCTGAATCGACACGGACTCGATGGGCATTTCTTCTTGTGATTTCACTGGGGCTGTTCATCGTTGCAGCCGATAACTCCATCCTCTACGTCGCTCTTCCTACCCTTCGATCTGAACTCCACACGACCCATCAGCAAGGCTTGTGGATCATCAACGCCTACCCTCTGGTTCTGGCCGGCCTTCTATTGGGAACCGGAACCCTGGGAGACAAGATCGGACACCGACGCATGTTCGAAGTTGGACTCGTCATCTTCGGTCTCGCATCCACTGCTGCGGCATTTGCGCCAAATGTCGCGATCCTGATCGCTGCACGAGGATTCCTCGGCGCAGGTGCTGCGGTCCTCATGCCTTCAACCCTTGCGCTCATCCGCCAGACCTTCCTTGAACCCCGCGAGCGCAACACCGCCATTGGTATCTGGGGATCCGTAGCCACCGTCGGTTCAGCCGTCGGCCCACTCTTGGGCGGCTTCCTTCTCACTCACACGTGGTGGGGAGCGGTGTTCCTGATCAACATTCCCATCGTCATCATCGCCTTGGTCAGCACTTACCTTCTTGCGCCTGACAATTACCCCAACCCCAAACGCAGCTGGGACTTCATGTCCTCCCTCTACGCGATGATCACCATGGTCGGCCTGGTTCTCACAATTGAAAACCTTGCTCACACACCTATTGACACGACCCTTGTCGCGACCGGCATCGTCCTATTCATCATCGGCATGCTGCTCTTCATCCATCGCCAGCGTTACCTAGACGTTCCTCTTCTGACCCTTGATGTCTTTCACAGCCGCCTCTTCACAGCGGGATTCCTCGGCGCATTCCTCGGCATGTTTGTGGTCTCTGGAATGGAAATCCTGACAACCCAGCGTTTTCAACTCTCAGCAGGTTTTACTCCGCTCCAAGCTGGCCTTGTCACAGGCGTCGTTGCTGTAGCGGCATTCCCGGGCGCTATTTTGGGCGGCCGCTACGTCGACCGCTTGGGATTTAGAACCGTCATTTCAGGCGGCTATGTCATTGCAAGCATCGCCGGAATCATTGCGATCATCGCTATCAAGGAAAACCTCTTCCTCATCTTCATGATCGCGCTCGCACTCCTAGGTACGGGAACTGGCCTGGCTATGAGCGTCACCTCAACTGCAATCATCGGCTCAGCCCCAGCCCGCCGGACCGGCATGGCCTCGGCAATCGAATCGGTTTCCTACGAGTTTGGAACGATGCTTTCGGTGGCGGTCTTGGGTTCACTGATGTCACTGTTTTACACTCTCAATGCGGCTCCCGAAGTCGCCCACAACATGGACGCTTCCGCCCACGA
Source organism: Actinomyces sp. ph3 (assembly GCF_000308055.1). GTDB lineage: Bacteria > Actinomycetota > Actinomycetes > Actinomycetales > Actinomycetaceae > Pauljensenia. The sequence goes on along the minus strand of NZ_CAGY01000003.1, from coordinate 110,712 downwards.
CCCACTTCTTGCACCCATAGCCGCAAACGCCATCGATACCGCCTATACATGGACACTATCCATTGCGATCGCAGTTGCCCTGAGCGCTGCAATCGCAACAGCAGTACTTCTCAAAGACAATCCGAAGGAGACCAAGTATGCGCACGAGTAAAAAATCGCAGCTCATCCAGGCCGCCTTGGAGATCATCGATAAGAAGAGCCTGGACGCACTGACCTACGACTCCCTCGCGAAGGCCTCGGGAATGTCGAAATCCGGCCTTCTCTACCACTTCCCCTCTCGCACTGCGCTACTTTTGGCGCTCAACGAGCACTTGGCCTCGTCATGGAGGGCAAGCCTTCTCGAGGCCGCGGGAGCCCCTCCCGAGGAACTATCCGCCCGCGAACGCCTGCGCGCCGTCGTGGAAGTACTCTCGCAAAGTGCGACCCGCGCAGACCTTCTTTTGGCGCTCGATACTCATACGCGCGAAGAGGGCGCCGAGGTGTGGGATGAGATCTTAAGTCCCTGGTTGCTTCCTCGCGAAGAAATTTTGGCCGATCCAGATATTTACCTGCTGTACATCATTGCCGACGGCCTGTGGGTGCACGACCACATCAATTCCTACGATCTGACCACACAGGAACGCCGTGCACTGATCACGGCTGCATTGGCGTACTTGGATTCACTTCCTGACGTTTCTCAGGCGCACTTCTAAATCTCACCCGCGCGGGTGATCTCAGCTATTTCCGCAGTGCCAAGCAGGTGCTGGGACCCTTAAGGTCATCGTGATTTTCCTGAACACGCTGCAGATCCTCAGCGGTCAAGGCACCGTTGTAGAGCGAGCCCAGAAGGACCGTCACTCCCGGTTCGGTGTTATCGGTCAAGGTCACTCTCGATGAGGGGAAGAAACGCGCGACGGTGTAGGCCGCATCAACAGACTGAGGACCTGCTTGAATCTGAGCTGAGCCCGCATATTCAGGCGAGGAATTCGAAGGATCTGCCACCTGGAAGCCCACGTTCTTGAGCATGTCCGATGCATCGCGTGCAACACCCGAGCGTGACGTCGTATTGAAAACCTGTACCTTGATCGAGGACGTAGCCAGAGGCTGAGTTTCCTCGCTAGGGCAGGGGATATCCCCCGTCGAGGCGTACTTAACTTTTGCGGAAAAGCCGTTAAGGAAAGGGATGGGAAGAATTCCCGAGAGCACCAAGAGGCTGAGGACACTGAGTCCAGCCATCACCGAAACGACGATCGAGAAGACCGAATTCTGCTTAAGCTGGCGTTCGCGGCGATAGAGTTCGCGGCGGGACAGTTGGGGTTGTGGTGCACTCACAGGACTAACCTACTTCACGAATGGCACTTTGCGCACGAATTACGCCGAATTTCAGTAGAGCACCATTGTCAGAATCAGGGCAATAACAGCAATCAAGGGAAGTGTTCCCTGCTTAATGGCTGCGCTTCGCTTATCTGGAAACCAGAAGATAGCAGTTGCCGGGAGTGCAACTTAAAGCACTCCCGGCAACGCTGCGGCACCGCACGCTCAACCCCACTTCAGCGCGCATAGCGGCCGCTCACACACTCGACGCTCCCCCAAAACACAGAGTCGCCGAGCACGTTGTTTTATGCAGGCCTGAATTCAAAGGATTCAAACCCAAGCTTCTTGATGTCTTCAGCCATCGCCTCGACTTCCATATCCCACGCGCGGTCCCCCGCGTTAAAACCCTGGGCTGTCCCCAAAGCGCGAGCCTGCTGCAAAGCGAAGTGAGTTGCCCCCAAGTCCTTGACGCACGCGGCAACCTCGCGCGCATCGGAAGGACCATCCGGATACACCGTCAGGCGAACCTCATAGGCGACACCCGAATCCAACACCTCGCCCAAGCTCTCCCAGGCTTTTGGACCCGCGTTAGGACGCCCGGCCACGGCCTCGTACGCGGGACCCGACATCGCTTTAATGTCAATGCCCACCCAATCAACCAGGTCGGAACGCAAAATCTCACGCAGACGCGAAGGATAAGGACCCGCGGTGTGCAAACCAACCTCGAAGCCCAAATCGCGCACGCGCTGCATGGCCGGCAGAAGGGCCAACTGGCGCGTGGCCTCGCCACCGGAGAAGACCACCCCGTCCAGCAGACCAACTCGACGGCCCAGCAGGTCCTCAACTTTCTCCCAGGACACCACCCCGGGAATTTTCGGATCGATGATCGCCTGATTGTGGCAATACGGGCATGCCCACGGGCACCCCTGGGCGAATACCGTCGCCACAAATTTCCCCGGCCAGTCCACGCTGGACATGGGGCTCAGACCTGCGATCTGCAGGTCCGAGGCCCTCAAGGTCGCAAGGCTCATCGCTGATCCACCGGCGGGAAAGCACTGACCAGTTCACCGTGATCCGAAGCCGCAGCCTCGGAGAACATGGTGCGCTCGTTGTACTCACCCTTCTTACCGATATTGAACGATTTCACGGGGCGGAAGTAGCCCATGACTCGAGTCCAGACCTCGCACTCTTGCGGTTCGCGGTCGGGGTGAGCCTCGGCGCACTTCTCGCAGGTGAAGTGTTCGCCAGCGAGGTAGCCGTGCACAGGGCAAATCGAGAAGGTCGGGGTGATGGTGATGTAGGGGACCTTGAATGCGGTCAGCGAACGACGCACCATCTCCTTGCAGGCCGCACCCGAGCTCATACGCTCGCCCATGTACAGGTGCAAAACCGTGCCGCCCGTGTACTTGCCCTGCAAAACTTCCTGATCTTCCAAGGCTTGGAAGGGGTCGTCGGTGTAGCCAACGGGAAGCTGCGAGGAGTTCGTGTAGTAGGGCTGCTCATCGGTGCCGGCCTGGAGGATGCCCGGGTAGTGGAGGCGGTCGGCCTTCGCGAAGCGGTAGGTCGTGCCTTCGGCTGGGGTCGCCTCGAGGTTGTACATGTGGCCGGTGGCCTCTTGGAGTTCAACCATGCGCTCACGGATGTGATCGAGGATCGAGCAGCACATCTCAAAACCGAACTTATCGGTGATGTCGTACTGGTCTCCCGTGAAGTTGCGAACCATCTCGTTCATGCCGTTGACGCCGATGGTGGAGAAATGGTTATTCAGGTGTCCCAAGTAGCGCTTCGAGTAGGGGAACAGGCCGTGATCCATGTGGAACTGAATGGTTTCACGCTTGGCTTCCAGGGTCTGAGAACCCAGGTCAATCAAGTGATCCAATTCTTTAACGAGGCCGTCCATGTCGCCCGCGAAACGGTAGCCCAGACGCGCCATATTGATTGTGACGACACCGATGGAGCCCGTCAGTTCTGCGGAACCAAATAGGCCATTGCCGCGCTTGAGCAATTCGCGCAGGTCCAGCTGCAGGCGGCAGCACATCGAGCGGATCATGTGGGGATCCAAGTCGGAATTAATGAAGTTCTGGAAGTAGGGAAGGCCGTACTTTGCAGTCATCTCGAAAAGCGCGTCAACATTTTCGCCCTCCCAATCAAAATCGGGAGTCATGTTGTAGGTGGGAATCGGGAAAGTGAAGACACGGCCATCTGCGTCTCCCCCGGTCATGACCTCAATGAAAGCGCGGTTAATGAGGTTCATTTCCTCTTGGAGCTCGCCATAAGTAAAATCCACAACTTCGTCGCCAATGAGGGGGTGTTCATCAGCCAGATCATCCGGGCATGTCCAGTCGAAGGTGAGGTTGGTGAAGGGGCATTGACTGCCCCAACGCGAAGGAACATTGAGGTTGTAGATCAGTTCCTGCATGCTCTGGACGATCTGTTCGTATGTCATGTTGTCCAGGCGAACGAAGGGGGCCATGTAGGTATCAAAGGAGGAGAAGGCCTGCGCTCCCGCCCATTCGTTTTGCAAAGTTCCAAGGAAGTTCACGATCTGCCCGCACGCCGAAGAGAAGTGCTTCGGGGGTGCCGAGGCGATGGCCCCGCTGACCCCGTTGAAACCTTCTTGGATCAGTCGCTTGAGCGACCATCCCGCGCAGTAACCCGCGAACATATCGAGATCGTGGATGTGGATGTCGCCGCTGCGGTGTGCTGCTCCTGCTTCAGGGGAGTAGACGCGCTCCAACCAGTAGTTAGCAATCATCTTGCCGGCAGCGTTCAGGATTAGGCCACCCAGCGAGTAGCCCTGATTGGCGTTTGCATTGACGCGCCAATCGGAGCGGTCAAGGTATTCCTCGACGGTCGAGATCGCATCGATGTCATAGCGTGTTGTGGGAGATGTAGTCACGGTTTTCCTTTCCGAGCTTCAACACTGACATCGTGGTGGGGCACAATATCTAGTGCGCGAGACGAACGCGTCCCACAATATCTAGTGGTTTCGGAAAAGGTGTAGCTACGACATGCGGCGTGTTGTCATTCGACAAAAATGCGCAAATTACGAAAGTGGGTGAACGCATTGCGCGAGTGTCTGAATAGCTTGTGAATAAGTTAGATGAAACTAGCGCGAGCGCGCTTTCAGCGCAAAATCGGCATTATTTCGCCGAAAGTCGGTCAACTTCGTGAATAACAAAACCTGCAACAGCGATAACACCAAAAGATGAAATCCCCGCAAGAACATGCGCTCGGCGCGGGAGCGCATCTAAAAATTCTGCGTAGGTGATTCCGCCCGAACCCATTTGTGCCAAATCATTGGGAGTCAAGGCCCACACAGAATAAACAACTCCCAAAACCGTGATGAACGCACTGGCCATTGCAATGACAGCCATAGCTTTTTGGACAGGCACGCCGTGGCGAACGCGTGTCTCTAGCGGACACAAGATCAGTGCCCAAAAACCGCAGATTGCCATAGCAACAAGAACATCGGCGGGGCGGTGCCAGCCAAAAACCATGACGGAAATACCCACCAAGGACGTCCAGATATAGCCGATCCACGCTGCGGGGCCTCGGAACCATTCGGGGGCAATCATCACCAATGCCAGAGCAAGGGACATTGCAACCGTCGTATGTCCCGAAGGAAGCGAATTCAAAATGGCTGCCGACACGTGAAAATCCGGGCGATCAATGAGCAGCTTCGCAACCTGAGTCGTCGTATTGGCCGCAACAATCATGCCCAGCGCACGACCCGCCAGCGTTGGACGACGACGCAGCCATGCGATCAAAACAATCAGACCACCAACAGCGACCATCGCGGGAACCGAAATAATGTGCGTCACGGTACTTCCCACAGCGCCCAAGGGCTCCGCCCAGCGCATGGCAGCTTCCATCGACAAAGTGTCGATCGCCTGGCCAGTAACAGTAAAGACGGCAACCCAAGCGACAAGGATACTGAAGAGCGCGCACCCTCCCGCAGCAAAAAGTCGACGCGCAAGGCGAGGACGGTAGCCGGGAGCCACAGTCCTTGGGGCGCTCCGAGCAGCACCCGAAGCGGCACCCGCATTACTACCGCGCGGGCTGGATTGCCGAATATTTGGCCGTCGTCCAGCACCAGAAGAGGGGGTTTCAGAAGTGGCACTCCCCGAGTCCTGGGGACCAGAGAATCGCCTTGACGAGGCCGCGAGCGCTTCCGGAACCTCTGCAGCATCCTCTGAGGGTGCGTAAGCCTCGGATTCTTCGGAATTAAAGGAAGGATCAGGATAACCGGGAATGCGTTCGCTCATTGCGTTCCCCCTTCCCTCATGCGACAACCAACTTGGCGGCAACTGTTTTGTTTCGCGTACTTCGAAGGTCTTATCTTAGTCACCCATCTGGGGCATTTTCTATTGGAACACTAGGTTTTTCCTCGGTTGATTGAGGTAACATTTTGTCACATTCTCAAGCTTCTATCTCGAGCCGCGCTCCGGTCATTCGGTTAGAGTGGAGGAGTCAACAGGCGTGAGTCACTGCAACTCAATGCCACTACCGACTCGGATCAGGGGTGCTACGTGTCGATTTCTCCGGTCAACACCGACCGCATTCGCGCTGTCTTGCACGGTCACGATCTGAATTTTGGTGAGTCTTCAGATGAAGAGCTTGCTGTTCCGACACGAAATGCGATCTATTTCTGGAACACATCAAACCCCCACATCCTGCAATTGCGTGCGCACTGGCGTGGAATTGCCAACGATGATGCTGAATTTGCGTCGCTCACGGAAGAGGTTCGGCGCTGCAATGCAACCCGCACAGGCCCGAAGGCGTACTTGGCACCTTTCGAAGACGGTCGACGCTACGGACTGATCGCCGAATGCGACATCGTTGCAACAAACGGTCTTTCGGAAGCCCAGCTCGATACCTTCTTCGAAACTTCAATGTCGATGATCATGGGATTCTTCTCTGATCTTGAAGAAACCCTTCCCGAATTCGTCACCTGGAGTGATGAAGATTCGGATCAAGAGTCATCTAGCGAGGCGAACACCATCTCGCTCCACCAGGGAGATCGATCATGAGCACGCTTCCAGGCCCCTATCCCGTACCCAAGGATTCGATCACGCCGTACAAGGTGACTTTCGAACGCTTGATGCGCACTCTTTCTGAGCTGCAGTTCCAGGCTGATGTTTTGGCGGAAAACCGCGCTGCTGGTGCCGTTTTCGACGGAGTGCCTTTCCTGCTCAGCATGGATTCTTCCGAACGTTTCCTGTCTATTCGCGCGGTCTGGGATACCGACTTTGATGCCGAAAAGGCCGGCCATCCACTTTTCGCCGCAGCTGATTCATGGAACCGCGAGAAGTATTTCCCAACGGTTTATTGGATGTTGGACCCCGCCGGCTCTCTTCAGGTGTGCGCCGATTTCGCCGTTGACACTTCTGCCGGCCTATCGGACCAGCAGCTCACCGACCACTTGGGCGCTGGCATTTCAACCGGAATTGACGCGATCCGCTACATGCAAGAGGCCGCAACCCAGACCTTGGGTTGGGTCGCTCCGGAGGCAACTCCCTACTCTGCTTCGCCCGAGGCCTCGGCCCCTGCTGAGTCCTTCGCGCAGCCCCAGCCTGGTAGCCCCACCTCCACTGATACCGAGGCCGAGGAACGCTCCGCTCATAGTGGTGCCGCTTTCGGGCTCTGATGGATTCACGCTCTGAGGACCTGCTCGAGATCATCCGTTCCCGAGGCACACAAGGGCAGTTCGTCGATTACCGCTGCCTTCCTGCCCAAGATGCGCTCACTTCACCGTGGCCGGACTGGATTCCCACCGCTGTTGTAACTACGTGGCGTCAAAGCGGAGTTGATGAACCGTGGCTTCACCAGGTGCAAGCCCTTGAGGCGATCCATTCCGGACACGATGTTGTCATTGCGACCGGCACGGGTTCGGGCAAGTCTCTGGTCGCATGGACACCGATTCTTTCAGACCTGGTTCAAGCCGATGACTCAAACAGAATCTCCGATATTCATCGGCGTCCAAGCTGCCTTTATATCTCACCAACCAAAGCGCTTGCAGCAGACCAACTTCATTCGCTGAACCGTCTTGTTGACGGCCTCGAACATGACGTCGCCCTTGCACTTGCCGATGGGGACACTCCCCGCGAAGCCAAGGAATGGGCTCGCGCAAACGCCGATATCGTCCTGACGAACCCGGACTACCTGCACTACGTCATGCTCCCCCGTCATGAGCGCTGGACTCGTTTCTTGGCATCGCTGCGCTACGTGATTGTTGACGAAATGCACCAGTGGCGAGGAGTCAGCGGTAGCCATATTTCTCTGGTTTTACGCCGACTTCTAAGAATCGCGCGCCACCTTGGTGCAGATGTCCAGGTCATCATGATGTCTGCGACTTTGGCCGATCCGCAATCCGTTGCCCAGACAATGATTGGCCGCGAAAACATCGATGCGATCACAGACGATACTTCTGGACGCGGAACTCACCACATCTTTATGTGGGAGGGCCGCGAGGTTCCGCGTGAAGAGGATGTATCAATTGATGCCTTCCTTTCTGCTCTTCGCGCTGCCGAAGCCGGCGAAGAAACGGTTCTTGAAGCTCCAACTCAGCGTCTTTCCGCCCAAACCGAGGCTTCGCTTCTGTGTGCAGAGCTCATTCGCGCCGACGCTCGCCTGCTGACCTTTGTTCGCTCACGCGGTGGTGCCGAGGCCGTCGCCGCCCAAACCCGCGACAAACTCCGCGACGCTCCAGAATTAGCCTCGACCGTCGCTGCGTATAGAGGGGGCTTTCTTCCCGAAGAACGACGCACCTTAGAATCTGCACTGCGTTCGGGGCGATTACGAGCGCTTGCAACGACCTCTGCCCTAGAAATGGGTATCGATATCTCTGGGCTTGATGTCACCATCACGGCTGGGTGGCCTGGGACTCGCGCCTCATTTTGGCAACAGGTTGGGCGCTCCGGACGTGCTGGGGCAGATGGTATTTCTGTTCTTATTGCTGGCGATAACCCCCTTGATTCTTTCCTTGTTCATCACAGCGATGAGATTTTTTCCCCTGTCGAGGCAGCGGTATTAGATCCTCAAAACCCCTGGGTTTTGCGCGACCACCTGTGTGCTGCGGCAGCCGAACTCCCTCTTCCTGAGGACGAAGCGGTATCTGTTTTCGGAAGTGGAGCTCCAGCTCTTCTAGCTGAGCTCGGTCAGGAAGGGCTACTGGTCCATCGAAGTGGAGGCTGGAGGTGGAATGTCAGCTCTTCTGATGGCCCATGGGAGAAAATCCAGATTCGCGGCAGTGGTGGCGATGTTCAAATTGTCGACACTCGAAGTGGAAGCATCATCGGTTCTGTCCCTCAAGATTCCGCGGATTCGCAGGTGTTTCCCGATGCGATCTACGTACATCAGGGACGAACCTTCCACGTCCTTTCTCTCGAAGAAGGCCCCGCACGTATCGCCTATGTCGAAGAAGTTCGCACACCGCTCAGGACCAGGGCTCAAGATGCGACCTCATTGCGGGTTATCAGTGTTGATGAAGAATGGGTCAGCCCAGATTCTCTTGTTCATTGGTATCGAGGGACTGTCGATGTCACCCGTCAGGTCACTGATTTTGACCTCCTTCGACTTCCACGTCTGGAATACATCTCAAATACCCAGCTTGATATGCCCGAGCGCACATTACGCACCCAAGCCTGCTGGTACACCTTGACTCCAGCGACAATGGCAGCGATCGGGATCGATAAAGGCGATGTCCTAGGATCGCTCCACGCAGCAGAGCATGCCTCGATCGCACTTCTTCCCCTACTGGCAAATTGCGACCGTTGGGATTTAGGCGGGCTTTCGACAAACCTCCACACTGATACCGATTTACCAACTGTTTTTGTTCACGATGCTTATCCGGGTGGAGCGGGTTATGCGCATTACGGTTTTGCCCATGCACGTGAGTGGATGGAGCGCACTTATCAGGCTGTTTCCGAGTGCCAATGCCACGATGGATGCCCCCGATGCGTCCAGTCTCCAAAGTGCGGAAACGGGAATGAACCGCTCTCAAAGTCCGGTGCAGAGTTCCTTTTAGGCTTCCTCGTCGAACATTCGCCTTTCGAAGAAATTCCCAGAAAACTTCCAGATACAAAATAGTATCCACACAGTATGACTTCCTATATTTAAGTCATCGAGAGTTGGACCCCACTTAAGTGGGGATGCCACACCGAAAGACTTTTCGGGAAACTCGCACTGTGTTGATGGGATGCTTGAGGGGCCAGCCGGGGGGCAGGCCCCTCAAGTGCATTTACAGCACTTTCATCATCAACTCCCGCTCGAGCCGAGCGAAAGACATTCCATCCCCACCCACTGCTCACACGCACCGTGACGATCGTGTCGACACTTTCGCAGTGACATGAGCTCAGCATTGCCCCGTTTTCTTGAGCGACCTCATTTGCTGCACGACAGGCTTTTTCCTCAACCGACTCCCACTGAGCTGTCGCGGAAATATCTGCTCCCGCCAAGGCACTGAGATCCGCAATATTCTGGGCTCGATTTCCCGCCGCAAGAATTGCAATGTACGTCAGTGCACTGCAGGCAAGAATGGCTAGGGCAGCCAGAACTCCAACCACCATGATTGTCCCGGAGCCTTCATCCGGATCAGTCTTCTCAGCCATTCTCAATCACCGCCAACCACAGTGCTCTCGCGCAACATCTGATATCTGCATTGCGAGTTCAAGCCGATCATTCCCGCGGGGCCCCTATAGGGAGCTTGTGCTTTGCCGTAGATCCACTTTTCATCTGCAGAGAACTCAAAGTGAGCCCCTGATATCCGAGCGGACATCACCTGCGCAGTTTCCTGCCCGTTCCCTCCGCGAGCGCTTTCACGGATGCCCATTGAAAGTGCAGTACACAAATTCTGGGTGGTCATGGCAGCAGCAAAGACTGAAAGGACAAGTGCAATCATGATGACTATCGAGAAGGTACCTAGAGCAATTTCAACGCTGACCATGCCGTCATCCGAATGCTTTTCGGATGACGGCATTGAGCGGCCGCACCTCAGTTTCATGAAATGCTCAATGCAGAGCTAATGAGCTGTTCAAGCGCAGATTGCACGACACCGGACTTTAAAACTACTAAGAGCAAGCCGGCGAATCCCGCTGTAGCCAATGCCCCAATCGCATACTCGACGGTTGTCGATCCTTCTTCTGGATCTGTCATCATTTCGCTCTTCGGATCACGATCATCATGAAGTGTTTCTTCCGTCAACATGGGTCTTTCCTTTCTCTTCGTTCCCATGTCTTGAGAGTGCTCCAAGAAGCTCTCGTAAATCTCAGCAGCCTCGAAAATTGTGGATGAATCGTCGACACACAGAAACTGTGGATAGCATTCGCGGGATTTCTTAGAAACTATTTCGAGCCATTGTCAGAAGTACCGGGGCAACCCCTAGGAAGATAAAGGCTGGCAACATCAGTAATCCCAAGGGCACAACCAATTTCACGCCCAATTCCTCTGCTCCGGCGCGCGCATCGGTCAGTCTTTGATCTCTGCTCGCCTCCGCTAAGGCGTGCAGCTGATGATCAACTGATGCCCCGCGCCCCCATGCTTCTCGTAGCACCTCGGCGATCCTTGCTATCCCCTCACTACATCCCTCCCAGGCGCGATCCCATCGCACACCAAGAGTCAAACAACTTGCGGCTCTCACCAGATCTTCGATTCGCGCAGAGCGCCCAATACACTCCAAGGCTCGAGGAATGGAGACTCCAGAATCCAATGCAGCGATTACCAGCTCAGCGATAATCGCGATATCTTCCTGAGCACCTTCCTCCCATTGACGTGACGATCGGCGTATCAGACGAAGTGACACCCATCGACCCGCTGCCAAGAATGACAGCCCGACTACTGCGCACAGCGAACCCACTCCCCCATCAACAAGCACAGGAAATGGGTTAATCCCCATGATGAATACCGCGAGCAGTGCCAGCAGTGGCAGTAAGTTGAGGATCTTTGCGGATAGAGCGGGGCCAGCACCAGCAACTCGTCGCGCCTTTTGAATGCTCTCAATATCATCAAAGTTTTGTGCCAAAGCATCCAATACCTCTGATAAAGGAGCGCCTAATTCGTAGGAGACGGCGCAGGCTGCAGTAACCATATGCGCGTGCTCTCCAGCCTGTTTGAGAACAATGGAAGCAACCCCATTGGGCACTCCTTCTTCTCCTTCACCCACTTGCAGCCATGCATCACGTGCGGGCAACCCGGCACGAACCAAAGCACTGACTTTTCGCAGGGATTGAGCCGCTTCACTAATCCCGGAATATGAAGTACTTACCCTCCAGGATCGAGAGTGCACGCGTTGCAGATTCGACCAGAATCGCTGCTGCCCACGCGCCAATGGATGCGGATCCCACATCAGAACACGACGAAATGTCCTGGCCTGCATCAGGGGTCCTCAGTAAGCAATGCGCGCAGTCCTTCCCACGCGGGTCCGGGTTTTCCACGGCCTCGGGAATCACATCGATAGGCACAGGTGCACGCAAGTACCCCATTTTCCATCCCAAAAATCCCGATCTGTGTCAGCTGTCGGGCACCGCGCTTTGGACCATGAGCGATACGTTCCATATGGACAACTATCTGAAACGCCGCCTTTGCCTGCAGATCCGTTGCCCGAGCTTCCATTCCCGCGAGCGCTCCCAGTGCTGCAAGTCGGGCTGGAACTTCAGCGGGGGTATTCGCGTGAATCGTGGCAAAACTTCCGCGGTGCCCGGTATTCAAAGCCGTCATAATGTCACGAACTTCAATACCTCGACATTCCCCTAAAACAATGCGGTCCGGCCTCATTCGCATGGCAGCTCGGACCAGTTCCGAAAGAGTCACTTCCCCGCGCCCCTGAGCATTAGCCTGTCTGGCTTGAAGGTGAACGGCATGGGGATGTTGAGGATTTAGCTCGCTCATTTCTTCGATGCAGATCAGCCTCTGACCGTGGGGCAAAGTGCCCAAAAGTGCAGCAAGCAGAGTGGTTTTTCCACTCCCCGTCGCACCAGAAATGAGGATGTTGCAGCGCATATCAAGGGCACGCATCAACACCTGATACGAGGTGTTGTCAATACTTCCCATCTCACGCATCTGCTCAATGCTGAGCCCATTTCTGGCTGGAATCCTCAGAGAAATCAGAGTTCCCCCACCAGAAAGTGGTGGGATAACCGCGTGCAGACGAATCCCCATAGGTAAGACTCCATCAACAATTGGAGCCGCATCGTCTAAACGCTTTCCGCAGATTCCTGCCATTGTGACGGCTAGTTCACGTACTTCTTCTTCACTATCAAAAGAGCATCCAGCCGGCTGAACACCCTGCCCGCAATCGGCCCACACCTGCCTGGAATTCACCAAAATATCTGTAATTCCGGGAAGGTGAATCAAGGGAGCCAAGGTCTTTCCCAAGCCATTGAAACGAGCTTCGAGTTCTTCCAAATGTGTACCAAGCTCTTCGATTCCCATCCCGACAGGCCTGGAAGCTATCGACGCTTGGCCGTCCTCCTTTCCCGAATGCGCAACTACAAGGCAATCGTCGATCAGGCTCATTGCGTGCGCTCCACAATCTGTTCCCACAGTCGCAAGCGGGCACGTCTGCCTTTCCGCCCCTGCCGAGGCCTCATTCCCGCTGGGTGCACACCCATTCCTTCGGTGTGGGTAATTTGAGTGATTTGAGTCGACGAGATTTGTCCGCTCAGTGGAGCTCGTGAAAAGAATCCACCACGTGGAGGTGGCGCGATTAAGAGAAAACTTCGACACGGAAACGGAAATGATGCACTGAGAGCACACAGACGCGCGGCTCCAACAGCATCTCCCAGACCTATAAGAATGAGCGCATCAAAATTCCTTGCGGTCTGTTCGCACCTCGCTCCCCATTTCCCCAGATCACACACCACACTGCGAGTTTCACGCAGAGCGGCAAGAAGCCCCGGGAGTCGCGAGTCATCAGAATCTGCATAGTCGCGTGAATCTCCGCCGACAAAAGACACTCCCTGAGCGCAGGGAAGACTATTCGCGATCGAGGGAAGGAAATAACGCTCGCCTCTGCTCAAGCGCGACCAAGCCACCTGCCCATCCTCGGGAACAGGGATGTGTCCGCCACGGCCTCGTACAGGTCCCGGTCCCGAGCAATTCACTAAAACACTTCCCGTGTCCGCGCACAGATCCCAGGCAAGAGCAGAGACCCCTACTCCCCCGCTCCAACCTGCGATTCCCACACAAAGGTGAGAAGAATGCGGCGGAACCATAGCCTGCCGACGCGCATGATCGGCAAGGATGAGCTGCCCCATTGCCTTCTCACAACCTGGAAGACGCAGCGTATCGCCAATCACCAACACGTGGATTCCACGGTGTTCCCACCGGGCTTGATCTTCGCTCCTACCAAGGACAGCGCAGATCACTTCCTCAACGCGAAACTCTGTGCGCTCACATTCTTCTGGGTGGCATTCACGAACATTAATCCCCAGCAGAGCGCAGACCGCACGCAATGACTGCTCGGCACCTTGCGAAAGTGCCCAAAATGCAACGTAGCCTTCGCTCTTCATGGTGCAAGCGTGAATTTTCTTTTCACCGAATACCACCGCCACCGCAGAATCTGTGGAAAACTAGAGCCAATCCCGTCCCTGTGGATAACACTGCTGTTTCCGCATCAAGCCAAGGTGTCAACGATGACCATCCTCAATAACAACAACACAGAAACCCTCAAACCTGCCTTACCCGGCGCTAACCAACGCCTAGAAGGTGATACCCGTATCGCGGCCTTTTTCGATCTTGACAAGACCATCTTGGCCACGGCCTCGGCAATGGCACTGAGCAGCCCGCTGGTTCACGCGGGAGTCATGAGCCGCTGGGATTCCCTGCGAGCAACCCTTGTCCAACTTCCCTATCTCTTCACCGGTGCTGACGATGAACGAATGCGCTCGATGATGCATGCCTTGGGGGAGCTTACTCGCGGCTGGGACCCACAGTACGTTGAAAAAATCGTCAATAACGTCACAAATTCAACGATTGCACCTCTGTGTTACAGGGAAGCATTGGCACTGATCGATCACCACCGACTCTTGGGCCACCACGTTGTTATCGCATCTGCCTCACCGCTAGAGATCGTTCGCCCCATCGCGCACCTGCTTTCGATCCCCGATGCTTTATCCACGATCGTCGGGCAGGGTCAGGACGGCTTGGCCGATGGCACCATTACCCACTTCAATCACGGGGAAGGAAAGGCCGAGGCCTGCGCAGCTTTGGCCCGCGAGCGCGGCTGGGACTTGAATGATTCCTTTGCGTACAGCGATTCCATCTCTGACCTGCCGATGCTCGAATTAGTGGGAAACCCAAGGGCGGTGAACCCTGATCGCGCGCTTGCGGCGGTTGCACGCGAGCGTGAATGGCCGATTCTGTCCTTTACGCGAACAGTGCGAATTCGAGGCCGAAAGCGCGCCCGCCTTGCCCGTGCAATGATTCCCCTCGCTTTGGCAGGAGGAATAGGCATCGGCTATTGGGCACGCCGCTCAATTCCCAGCTAGTACCGGCATACTTGATATATGTCCAGATTGTCCATCCCGGTCGGCGCTATCCTGCGTCCAGCAATCTTCGCTGTCATCTTTGCGCCCCTTGCCCTGATCCTCATGGGAATGTCGCTCGCGGATCTTCAGGCGCGAGCTGCGATTGGTGTTCCTTTGGCCTCGGTCGAGGGCATGATCGGCATGGCTTTTTCGACCATTCTTCTGGCCATGATTTCTATCAACTGTGAACGCAATTCCATTGGCATGTTCATTGCTGCCGCGTGGGCACTTGTCATTGGTTTCTTGCAGACCTTTGGCTGCCTTCGGGTCCACTTCCTCGTGGCCTCAAACCTTTCAACCAACGATATTTCTGCCGCACAGACCTGGAATCTCTACCCCATATGCGTAGCTGCAATCCTTTTTGGCGGCGGAGTTGCCTTGGCCCTGACTCATCGCGCACGCGAAAACAGCCCGGATTCCGATCAGCTTGTGTCCTTTCAGCGCCACCAGGGTGAGCGAATCGCAGTTGCAGTGGCTTCACTTCCACTGGGAATTATTGCCGTCGTCCTTCTCGTTCGCTGCGCTCCTGCCGATTCTCTTCCAATGGCTGCCAGCGGACTCCACGCAGTCATTGCACAGACCCCCATGCACACATCGGAGGGCATCGCAGTTGCCGTCATGTTAGGACTGATCGCGCTTGTTTCGCGCTGGTCAATGATCGGCCCTCAGGTTGTCGCATGGATGTACATCATCCCCGCCTTCCTTCTGATTCCTGTTGGGACAAGCCTCTCCGGCGCTGTCGTGACCCCTGGAAAATCAATGGGAACTCAGATTCTGATGTCTGCATCGACTATTTCCGCCTACGGAATGATCCTTGCTGCCTCGACCTTGGGAATTTACTGGGCTCGCCGCTACGCTCCCAACGACGCATCAAGCTCTGACCAAGTCGCATAATCCAGCGCTTCTCGGCGGGTAATCCCCAAAAATATTCGTTTTCTCGTTATCGTCAGCACGAGAAGAGGAGGTCTCATGTCTGATCAGGAACACAAGGAAGACGTTGACAAGGTGACGGAAGAAACCGCTCACACCCCTACCGGTGAGGAAACACCACTGACCGGTGAAGAAGTCACCCTTCCCGGTGAGGCATCTGCAACCGAGGACATCATCGGTGGCGCATCAGTTACCGAAACCAGTCAGGTTGAACCCGTCCACATGGGTGTCACCCCGACATCCGTGGACGATGCTCTTGCACAGCGTTCGACCTCTGAGCATTCCGAGGCCGAGGCCGAGTCAGCCCAGGAACAGCAGGATGCGCAGCCCGAGGAATCCTCTTCAGACGAAGCTTCGAGCGAAGAAACTTCGCACGACGATAGCCAGGACTCCGAGCACGCTGAGAACACCGTGACTGAGTCTGAGTACACCTCCCACGACGACGTCGATACTGAGTCGGCCTCGGAAAAAACTGAAGAAACTACTGAGGACAACTCAGAGTCCAAGGATGCATCCCCCATAGAATCTGAGCCCGAAGAATCTGAGGAAGCTGCCGACTCCGCACACACCACAACGATCCCGGCTACTTCCGAAGCTGCGGAAGAAGAGCCTGAGGACTCTCCTTCGGTGACCGAGGTTCCCGACGCCCTCTCGCGCCGCACACCTACTCAGCCCGAAACCACCGAGGAACCCGAGGACGAGGTTGAAAGCACCCAGGTTCGTAGGCGTGCATTCATTGCTCCGGCAGCGGAAAGCACAACGACCGAAGCTTCGTGGAAGCCTCGTGAAGACAGCGGCGAACGTACCGTTCCTCAAGAGACTCCCGAGAGCCTCGACGATGCCCTTTTCGAAGGCGCAACCGTCGTTCCTGAAATGCCTTCTCGCGCGGCTGCTCACTGGAGCTCATTGGCCCTGGGCATCTTTGCTCTGCCTATCACCTGGTACCTCATTGCCGATGCCGGCGCTCGGATGACACTTCCCGAGGGAAATCCCGCAGCAACCGGCGTGATCAACTGGCTTGCTATCACCGAGGTCGCTATCGCATTCGTCGCAGTTATCGCACTGTTTGAAGCATTCAAGCGTTCCTCACTGGGTGCATGGATCGGCGGCCTCTGCTTCTTCGCAGCCGGCCTCCCCTGGGTTTTCGCCCCCGGATTTACCTCGGCACACACGGTTTCCGTTCTGCACTTCCTGCAGAATTCCGGTGCCTTGGGCGCTAACCTTGCACACCACCTCCAAGCATCCGGATACTCCGGCCGCCTCCTCTTCCTTGGAATTGCACTGCTTGGCATCGCATCCCTTTCGCATTCGGTTCGTCGCCGCGGACGCAATGAAGAAGCAATGCGCGAACAGGTCGAACGCGTTAATCCCGTAGGTGCGCACTTCACCGCCCGTGAACGTCGTCGCGCCGCAAAGGCAGCTGGTCTGCGGTGAAACCCGAGGTTTCGCGCGCGGTATTGGAGGCTCCCGGGCCCTGGGTTCACCGTAGGATCTCAGCCTCGGGAGCGTCCTTCCACGTCGCCGACGCGGGACCCGAGGATGCCTCTTTTGCTGTTATCCTCCTTCACTCATTCCCCATGACCTGGTGGACGTGGCGGGAGATTATTCCCGCCTTCACACAGGCCGGTATCCGCACCATCGCAATGGATCTTCGAGGCTTTGGCACCTCCGATCTTGCTCCCGGAGAAGTTGAACTTACCCAGCTGGCGACGGACGTCGCTGGCGTGGCCTCGGCACTGGGAATTTCTTCCTACACGGTTGTCGGCAACGGCATGGGCGGCGTGGTCGCGTGGATGCTCGGCGCACTTAAACCCGCGGGCTTGCAGGCGATTGTGCCGGTGTGTGCCCCTCATCCGCTGGGCCTGCACTTCCTGCGTGGTCTTTCTTCCCGAGGCCGAGGCCGCTGGTTCTCAACCCTGCTATCGCGCCGTCCTCGCGTTACCTTCTTTGCGTCGCGCTCAGCATGGATCGACCGTTCAATCTCTCAGTGGGCTGCGCCTTTTAACCGCGAGGAAATGCTAGAGAATGCGGAAGTCTACCGTGAGGCACTTTCGCGTCACATCGCAGTTCGCTCCGCATGGGAGTCACTGCGGGCAACATTTAGGCCCTCATTTAGCTCAAAGAATGTTCTAACGCGGAGCGTGACGGTACCCGTGCTTTCGATTCAGGCTCGCGATGACGGTTTATGGTCGCACGTTGACTTTGCTGATGACGTCCAGGCAACCAGCGGCGAATTCACCATGCGCGCAGTCGGCGAATGCGGCCATTTCCCACAGGAAGAAAACCCTCAGGCTCTGATCCACGCGATCCTTCCTTTCGTTAAAGAATCTGCTGACTTTACAGCGGAGAGTCAACTCTAAAGAAACGAATTTGCGCAAACCGTGTGCAAATATGTGATTTAGACCGTTCACCGTGCATAATAGTTACGACTATCACACGGTGGCTCTTTTGTGCTGGGCTGCCGTCTTACATGATTAGGACAGCTCAGTAGTCGGCGGCGCATGCTAGCGGCGCTCGCGAATAGAACGGAGTTCCGGCTTTATGTATGGAGATGCAAACTTCATCAACCAAGTCCCGCTCTTCAGTGGACTCGATGAGGCGCAACAGGCATCGCTGCAGCAGAAGATGGGTCAGACAACACTGCGACGCGGCGAAACCCTCTTCGAAGAAGGCGATCTCGGTGACCGTCTGTACATCGTGACCGAAGGCAAAGTGAAGCTGGGCCACACCTCGAATGACGGCCGCGAGTCCCTGCTTGCAGTCCTTGGACCCGGCGAAATCCTTGGTGAACTGACGCTCTTTGATCCGGGCCCGCGCTCGACCACTGCAACCGCCGTTTCTCCCGCAACCCTGCTGCACCTGCTGCACAGCGACCTCATGGAGATCGTCGAGGCAAACCCGACTCTGGCCAAGCACATGCTCCGCGCACTGGCTCAGCGCCTGCGTCGTACGAATGAGTCGCTTTCCGATTTGGTCTTCTCCGATGTCCCCGGCCGCGTTGCTAAGGCGCTGCTTGATCTTGCCGATCGTTTCGGCACGGCAACCGATAAGGGCATCCACGTTCCTCACGACCTCACTCAGGAAGAACTGGCCCAGCTGGTCGGAGCTTCGCGTGAAACTGTCAACAAGTCCTTGGCAGATTTCGTTTCGCGCGGCTGGATCCGTTTGGAAGGCCGTGCGGTTACGCTGCTTGACGTCGATCGTCTGGCACGCCGCGCACGCTAATCTTTAGCTCAATGCCTTCGGGGCTGAGCAGGTTTATCACCTGCTCGGCCCCGATAGTTTATTGCGAAGAAATATTCGCAGTATCAGTCTTGCTTCGGACGCTTCAGATATGCGACCAAGCTATCTGAACCAGTCGGTCCTGGAACAACTTGGACGAGCTCCCAGCCATCGGCTCCCCACTGATCGAGGATTGCCTTCGTTGCGTGGGTCAAAAGCGGAATTGTTGCATATTCCCATGTAGTCATAGCGCCATCCTACGGCACTCACGGCGATTAGCCACGCGCAGCAACAGAAAGTGATGCCTCACGTAATGCCTTGGCATTTGTACGAAGATGTTTCATCGACAAACTTTGGGGAACTCGCGGTTTGCGCAACTCAACCGCCAGAGGATCTCGAGAGTGCATGAGCCACTCACTCCAGTCAGTCTTCTCTGGATAAACGCGCAAAATCACACGGCGTTCGCGTTCGGTAAGACCTCCCCACACCCCGTAGGACATCTGTGATTGCAAGGCATCTGCAAGGCATTCGAGGCGCACGGGGCATTCCATGCAGCGCATACGAACTTGACGCTGAGCTGCGCCCTGCACAAACAGGGAGTCGGGTTCATCTTCGGCACACAGGGCATACTCAACCCAATCGTGGTTATCAATCATGTGAAACTCCACCCTCTCCATGTGGTCAACATTGACCTCTTCCTCAGAGAGTACACATGAAATTTTCATAAGGGAAATTAGGACGGCTTCGGTCCGTAATGTGACAAAGACACGGAACGTTGACCTAATCCACCTCTTCCTCTCTCTTTCCGAGGCCTCTACACGTATCCTGTACCTATGGCTCAGTCGCATACACGCTTTGTTCGACCCGCACAGCTGGTGGCGCTCTTGCTGTCATTCTTGGCGGCATCAACACTGGTTGGTGTGGTCAGTGCTGGCGTCTTGGTGCCGGCCGTCGGAACCGGTGCAATCACGGCGAAAGCAGGGATGGAGATCTTCGACGAGATCCCCACCGACATCCAGGTTGTCTCTCCCGCGACCGAGTCCACCATGCTCGATACGAACGGCCAAGTGATTGCCCGTTTCTACGATAAGCAGCGCATTGTCATCCCCTCGGACAAAATCGCGCCCATCATGAAGAAGGCAATCGTCGCCATTGAAGACCGACGCTTCTTCGAACACCACGGTGTCGACCCCACAGGTATTGCCCGCGCAATGGTCAATAACCTCGGTGATGACGGCGGGAAGCAGGGCGCATCGACCATCACCCAGCAGTACGTTCGTAACGCCTTGGCCGAAAAGGGCTACATGGAAGGCGATGCCGACCAGGTCGAGGCCGCAACCGAGCAAACCACCGAACGTAAACTTCGCGAAATCAAGTACGCGCTTGCTGTCGAAAAGCAGATGGATAAGGATCAAATCCTGACTGGCTACTTGAATATCGCGCCTTTCGGTCCTATCACTTACGGTGTTGAGGCTGCCTCTCGGCTCTACTTCTCCAAGTCTGCCAACGAACTGACGATCGGTGAGGCCGCACTCCTAGCCGGCCTCGTCCAGTCCCCCGTTCAGTACAACCCTCTTCAGCACCCCGAGGCCGCGCAGGAGCGCCGTAATACCGTCCTTTCCGTCATGGCTGACCAGGGCGTCATTACCGAGGCCGAAGAAGCCGAAGCAAAGGCCGTGAACGTGAGCGACATGCTTCACCCCACTCAGATTCGAGAGGGTTGTTCGGGTGCTGGCGATGAAAATGCCTACTTCTGTTCCTATGCAGTACGCCAGTTCCTTGCCGATAGCGCATTCGGTAAGACCTCTGTTGCGCGTGAACGTCTTCTTAAGACCGGTGGCCTGACTATCCGCACGACTCTGGATCCGAAGAAGCAGCATGCTGCCTATGAAGCCTTAACGAAGACCATTCCTTCCGATGATGCTTCTGGTTTGGACGATGCCTTGGTCTCTCTGGTCCCCCAGACAGGCGAAGTTGTCGCCATGGCCCAAAATACTGTCTACGGCGTGGGTGAAGACGAAACGATGTCGAACTATGCGGCTGATGGTTCCTTCCAGGTCGGATCAACCTTCAAGGTCTTTGTCTTGGCCGAATGGTACAAGGAAGGCCGCTCGGGTTATGAAACCATTGACGGGCGAACCAACTTCCCCAACGGTTCCTTCAAGTGTGATGGCGCTCCGATCCACACTGAAAACTGGAACGTCGTCGACTTGGCGGGCAAGGACGGTGCTTTCAATGTCATCGGCGCAACAGGCCTTTCGGTGAACCACTCCTTCGTCAACATGTCCTCCAAGCTCAACTTCTGCAATATCTTCCAGGTAGCGGCGGATATGGGTATTGATGACGGAAACGGTGAACCAATCTTGGCTGTGCCCGGTAACATCTTGGGCTCCAGTTCTGCTTCACCGCTGAACATGGCACGCGCTTTCGCAACCTTCGTCAATGACGGCAAGATGTGCCAACCCTACTCGATCGCCAAGGTCACTGACCGCCAAGAGAACGTTCTTAAGGAAGGTTCTGCGAACTGCAAGCAGGTCATCGATTCGCAGGTCGCCCAAAAGGTTGCAACAACCCTGACGAAGTCGGCAAGCCAGTACTACACGGCTACGCGCTTGTCGGGCGGTCGCCAATTCGCCGCTAAGTCTGGTACAACCGACTACTCAGCAAACACGTGGCTGACCGGATCGACCGCCGAGCTCACCACCGCGGCGTGGGTTGGTCACGGCAACGCCTCGACGACCCCGGTTCAAAACGTTCGCATTAACGGACGCTACTACTCGCAAATCTTCGGTGAAACCTTCGTTGGTCAAAACATTTGGGCGCCATATATGAGCACAGCTCTGGAGGGAACACCCAACCAGCCCATGCCCAATGCGAATATCGGAACCCCACAGGCCGCACCTCGCCAAACTCAAGCTCCGACTCCCAGTGCAGCTCCTGCCCCGCAACAAAATCCGCAGGGCCAGCAACAACCCGGAGACAACGATGATGATGACGATGGGGATGAGTAAGAAATGACTTCACATCAGCTCGTCAAGCACGCATTCCGAGGCGCAGCCGCCCTTGCTCTGGGCGGTACTGCGGCTCTTGCCTGGGGAAGTGTCGAGCGGCGTCGACCTGTCCTTCGCCACTACGACGTCCCGCTTTCAGCACTGTCAACGCCCATGTTGCGCAGTCATCACCGAATGGCGAAGGTCCTCCATTTCTCCGATCTGCACCTTTTCGCAGGCCAAGAATTTCTTCTCGATTTCCTGCAAGAGATTCGCGAAACTCAGCAATTCGACTACGTGATCTCTACCGGAGATAACTTCGGTAGTCCCGATGCACTGGAAATGGTGATCCAAGCTCACGAAATTTTCGCCGATTTCCCCGGAGCCTTCGTTTTCGGTTCAAACGACTACTACTCGCCAAAGCCCAAGAGCTGGACTCGCTACCTTCGGCCTCGCGAATCAGGAAAGATCGAGCGCGCGGTGGACCTGCCGTGGACCGAACTTGCCGCACACCTGCGCGCGATGGGCTGGGCGGATTTGTCGAATTCTTCGGCACTTGTGGAGCCTTACCAAACTGAGACCACGACCGACGTCGACGAGTTCAGCTACGCACCTGCTCCTCTTGCTCTGCTGGGTGTCGATGACCCGCACATTAACCGCGACTCCATCACTGGGCTATCGCAGAGTTGGCTATCCTCTGGAGCTATTCGCATGGGTGTGACCCATGCGCCCTACACGCGCGTGCTCGACTCAATGACCCACTTGGGTGCAGAAGTGATCCTTGCAGGCCACACTCACGGTGGTCAGATTGGACTCCCGGGCGTGACCTCCCTGGTCACCAATTGCGATCTTCCCCGTGAGTTCGGCAAGGGATTGCACGTGTGGGAGACCAGTGCCAGCGAGAATGCATGGCTGCACGTCTCCGCGGGCTTGGGTACCTCCCCTTACGCTCGGGTGCGGATCGCCACCC
Source organism: Actinomyces sp. ph3 (assembly GCF_000308055.1). Classification (GTDB taxonomy): domain Bacteria; phylum Actinomycetota; class Actinomycetes; order Actinomycetales; family Actinomycetaceae; genus Pauljensenia. Next base: position 87,781 of record NZ_CAGY01000003.1, on the reverse strand, counting down.
GCCCCGAGGCCTCGATCCTGACAATTCACGACTGAACACTGGAAACGGGCAGGACTCCAGACCTTCGCGTACAAAATTTTGCGCACCGGCTTTGGACGGCTATACTCAAACGGTCACGGGGTGTGGCGCAGCTTGGTAGCGCGCTTCGTTCGGGACGAAGAGGCCGTGGGTTCAAATCCCGCCACCCCGACGTGATTCCCGCAGCATCGTTTGGTGCTGCGGGTTTTTTCTACCCGTTACACAATCCCATCTTCTGCATCCTCACGCGCATCTGTTTGATACGGCTGATAGCGTGACCTTATGAACGCTTCTCGACCCGCTTCTTCTCGCCCCTTCCTGGTGGCCGTATGCCGACCAGACGGCATTCTTGCGCGAGATGAGCTGGCGTCGATGAAGGCAATCGGCCAGCTCAGTGATTGCGATCTTCACCCACTTCCATTGGTTGATGCCGCTTCACCTCATCCGGCCAGCGATATCGACTTGGACCAGTATTCGGGTGTCATCATCACCGGCTCTCCTTTTGGTTTCGAGCACCCTCATGAGCAGAAAACCCCCGAGCACCTGCGCGTTGAAGAACGCATCGATGCCTTGACCTCCATCCTTTTGGAGCGCGATTTCCCAACTTTCGGCATCTGTTTTGGCTTACAATCCCTGGCCCGAACCTCGGGAGCACCCATCGTTGAGGGCTTCTCTGAGGATCTCCAAGCCCCCGAAATTTCCTTGACCGAGGCCGGACTTGCCGACCCCCTGACCGGTACGCTTCCACCAAAATTCCACGCCTACACCGGCCACGCCGATGCAATTGGATCTATTCCACAGGGAGCCGAACTTTTGGCGACCGGAACTCGCTGCCACGTCCAGATCCTCCGCTGGGGAAAGAACATCTATGGCACGCAATTTCACCCGGAAATTACGCGAGATGGGATGCATCTACGCATTGAGACCTATGGTGACACCTACTATCCTGCAGAAGAGAAACCCGCGGTAGTTGCGCGCTGCGACGCTGCGAATACTCAACCCGCCCACGACCTATTGGCATCCTTTATCCACCGCTACCAACAAGCTTGAGCAAGGGGAGCTATGGCCATCTCGTTCGCACAATCTGAACGTTCAACACTTGGCGTTGAGTGGGAACTCCAGCTCATCGATATCGATTCTGAAGACCTCCGCCAATGCGCGCAGGCAATTATCGCTCAAGTCTGTGCGCACTATCCGGGAACTACACTTGTTCACGGTGAAATGCTGCGCAATACAGTGGAATTAGTGTCTCGCAAACAGACACGTGTCTGCGATGCCATCGCCGATCTCAATGAGGGATTAGAGATGCTTGAGCCGATCACATCGGCACTCCGCGTCGACCTGACAAGCGCAGGGTCTCACCCATTTGCTAACCCTGCACACCAGCGAGTTTCAGACTCAAAACGCTATGCCGAATTGGTCAATCGCACCCAGTTCTGGGGTCGCCAAATGCTGATTTTTGGCACGCATGTTCACGTCGGGATTGAGGAGCGCGCTAAGGTCCTCCCTCTTCTTGCCTTCCTCTCCACTCAGCTCGGGCGAATCCAAGCCCTGACGGCCTCGTCACCCTATTGGGCGGGAACGGACACGGGCTACTGCGACAATCGCGCAATGGTTTTTCAGCAGCTTCCCACGGCGGGTGTCCCTCAGCTGTTTACCCGATGGGAGGAATTGGAACACTACACTCGCGACATGATGCACACCGGCATCATTTCGAATTTTGATGAGATCCGTTGGGATATTCGCCCCTCGCCCAGGCTTGGCACGCTGGAGGTGCGCGTCTGCGATTCGTCCAGCAATGCAGCTGAAATTGGAGCGATCGCCGCGCTTATTCACTGCTTGGTTGAATATGGTTCGCGTGCTCTGGATCGAGGCGAAGAACTTCCAACCACCTCACCGTGGTTCTTGGCTGAGAACAAGTGGCGTGCAGCCCGTTACGGGATGGATGCCATTTTGATCGAAGACATCCACGGCAATGAGCGACACATCGACGAGCTGTTGGATGAAACGATTGAAAAACTGCGCCCGATTGCTGAGGATCTCGATTGCGCAGAAGAGTTGGATTTCATTTCAACGATGCGCAGCATTGGTGTGGGTTATCAGCGTCAGAAGGCGGTTGCCGATGCCTGCGGCAGTCTCGAGGCCGTGGTTTCGCACCTGCGCGCAGAGACTCGCGCCGGCCGTCCGCTTGATCCGCAGGTGACTATCGACGCTTTCACGGAAGGCGCACACACCCCTCGTTCGGGGAACCACAACTAAGAACGTCTTAGGTGTTCCGGCACTGCTGGGCATCCGAAAATTATGGTGGGTGTAAAAGCCCGACTGCAGCGTGCCAGACATACAAATGGGGCGACGCATGCGATATTCGCTGCGTCGCCCCACAAGTTTCAGGCCGGTACTATTCCGACGCGAAAGTAGAACTGTGATGCTGGCGGGTACTTCCCTTCAGCGCTAGCTCAGCCCTGCTTTCCAAAGCGGCGGAAGAACATGGCCAATAGTGCACCGGAAAGGTTGTGCCACACCGAGAAGACAGCGCCAGGAAGGGCGGCCTCGGGGCTGAAGTACTTCGTTGCCAAGCCGGCTGCCAGACCCGAGTTCTGCATACCAACCTCGATTGCAGTCGTGCGAGCTGCACGGTAATCACCGCCCGAGATACGGCCTGCAAAGTATCCGAAGAAGTAGCCGAGCAGGTTGTGGAGGATGACCACAACGAAGACGATGAGTGCAGATTCCATGATCTTATCGGCGGACTTACCAACGACTGCTGCCAGCACGTAGGAGATGCCAAGGACGGAGATCCAGGGAAGTGCCGGGAGGATCTTTTCAACGTAGCGCCCAGCAAGCATACGGACAACGATGCCGGCGATGACAGGGACCAGAACGATCTGGACGATCGAGATTGCCATGCTCTTTGCATCAACAGGCATGTACTGACCGGCCAGCCACTTGGTGAGAAGGGGGGTCATGAGAGGTGCCAGAAGGGTGGAAATCGATGTCATGGTCACGGAAAGCGCAACGTCACCCTTAGCCAAGTAAGAGATGACATTCGAGGCGGTTCCACCAGGGGCGCACCCGACCAGGATGACGCCGGCTGCGATTGCCGGATCGAGGTTGAGCGCCTTGGTCAGAAGGAAAGCAACTCCAGGCATGATCACATATTGCGCGATAACACCGACAATGACGGGCAGGGGGCGCTTCACGACAAGTGCGAAGTCGGGAAGGGTCAGGGTCAGACCCATGCCGAACATGATGATGCCCAGGCCAATATTCACACCCGAGGCGAGCTTTGCTGCCTGGGTCGGGAAAATCAGACCAAGAGCGAATGCCGCAATAATAATGAGCGGGAATACGGTGACCGCGATGCGTGCAGAGCGGTCTTCCTGAGAGAGCTCGGGCTTTGAAGCAACCGAGGACGGAGCATGTTCTTCGCGTGTATCGTTTGTTGACATACCTATAACTATTGCGCTGTTGGCCCAGTTCAGAAAAAGTATGTCTCAGTGAATGGGATGTCGGTGAGCGCCGGCACAGAATTCGCGATTTTCTTAGGTTTGCCTTAGTGAATAGGGGCACTACACTGTTGCCCATGGCTCAAAGAGGATCACGGATGCGCTCACTTATTCGCCGAGGATGGCTCTCAAACGAGCACGGCGCGTGGGTGATGACTGCCCTCCCCATCGCTGTCGGAATCTGCACCCTGAAACCTCAGCCCATTCAGTTCCTTTTACTTGCCGCGTGGACAGCGGCCTACTGCAGCTATCACGCACTCACCCTGTACATGGCCGCCGCACCTCAACGCCGCAAAACCTACCTACCCGCGATGGCGACCTGGGCAGCAATCGCGGCCGCATGCGGGGTCCCGGTCATCATTCTTCACCCGCGTCCTGTCGCGCGAATCCTGATCCCCGTAACAATCTTCTGCGCAATTGCGACATTCGAGGCCTGGAGAAAGCGCCGACGCTCACTCCCCTCACACATTGCCAGCGTTCTGGCCAGTTCATGCACCTATCCGCTGTCAGTGTGGGTTGTTGCTGAAGACTACTCACCACTCAAACTCTGGTGTGCGGCGGCGGCAATTGCGGCATATATGCTGGGTGCCACTCTCTACGTCAGATCGTTAATCCGAGGCGCCGGGGACACGCGGATGTTCGCCGTTTGTATTGCCTGGCACCTAGCGACACTCGTGGCAGGCCTTGTCGGCGTTGTGACCCACGTGGTTCCGCTCTGGTCGTTGATCGCTTTTACTGTGCTTTCTGCGCGAGCGATCATTGTTCCCGCATTACAAAATTCGTCACGGATCAAGCTTCGCCCCGCGCTCATTGGGATCGGCGAATATCTGGCCTGCGTCTTGATGTTTAGCGCAGTTATGGCGATCGTCGCATAGTTCTTTGCTCAGCGATAGGCGATAATTAAGCGCATGAACTTTATTCTGCGTCTTATCGGAACGGGCTTGGGACTGTGGGTCTCAGCCAAACTTGTTCCTGGAATCGTCATCGCACAGGGCACAACCCTGACTGAAACAGTCATCATGCTGGGCCTGATCGCCTTGGTCTTCACCATTGTGAATTCGATTGTGCGCCCCCTGGTTTCAATCCTTGCCTTCCCCCTGTACATCCTCACTTTCGGACTCTTTGCTCTGGTGACTAATGGCATCGGTTTCATGGTGGCAAGCGGAGTTGCCCACTCTTTGGGTCTTCCTTTCTCTGTCTCTGGGATTGGGGCGGCAATTATCGGCGCGATTATCACCGCCGTTGTCTCTTCCCTGTTCGGAGGCCTGACCGGAGCGTCCAAGAAGGACTGATCCTTCCCGCTCTCACACATCACGTCACTCGGCGGGTATCAAAGATATAGGAGCGCGTCTGCGTCCTATCGGTGATACCTAGCCGAGTTCTTCTTTGTTCTTCCCAACGAAGTACTTCCCCAATATTGGGATTCTGTTGCGGATTCACCTGCTCGCATTCACGGATCGCCTGCGTGTAGGTTCCAATGTCGTGTGCAGCAATGGGATTGTCACTGCCCTGCTTCACATCCAGGTGTTCGCTATCAAAATGCAAGGTGAGCGCATTTCCTCGATTCGTATTCGCCGCACCATCAAGGGCAGGAACGATATCGCGTGTATTTTCCATATTGAGCATGGGAACACCAGGATCTGGGTGAAAACCTGCGACGGGCGATCCCGCTGTGAGAACCGAGGCCACGCTGTAGCGTGCGCGAATATCACTTTCGGAAGCCAGCTGAGCAGCGATGATTCCTCCTTGTGAATGCCCTATGAACTCAACGGGTTCATCACTGCGAATTCCCGCCATATCCATGGCAGTTTTCACCGAACGAAGCTGATCTGAGTCAGATTGACCAACTGCCTGAAGGTTCGTCAGCATGTCCTGGGGATTGTCCTCACCCGGTCCCCACTTCTGCGTTCCTCGGATCATGACGGACCACGAACGATGCTCCTGACCCTGTTCATCTGTAGTGACATGCTGAAGGATTTCGATCTGGCCTTCATCCGCGCTTGAGCGCAATTCCCCAATCCTCTCAAGGGCTGCCGAGGCCTGAAGTGGCGTGTTCACATGAGGGGGAGCTTCGCCATTCCCACCTTGCACGATTCCCGAGTTTGCCTGTTGGACCGTCGGCGTGTGTTTGGGGTAGGCAATAACGCTATGAGCCGCATAGAGGGCAACACCGAAAGGCCCACAGTATGTGCGTACTTTTCCGCCATCAGCAACACCTTCCAATACCCGGGTACGCGATGCAGCTCCCTCGCCGGCAGTCGCTGGAAGCGTCTGGGCTGAGACCTTCACTCCCCTGTGTCGGCCAAACATTAACCAGCCCATCGCCGCGTAGAAAGTTGATGCTTGGGCAGCGGCATCGCGCGTCACTTCTGCGTTCTCATGCGAATTCGTGCCGCTCAGCATTCTGGCCACTTCACCAACGTCATACTGGGTCCGGATACCCAACTCTGCATCTTTTGGTTGATGAACGAAGGAATAGCCGTGGGCTGCAATAATCGCCCCTCCATGAACCAATCCAACAGGAGCCATGAGAAAGGGAAGGTTTGGATTCAGGTACTTTCCAAAACCTCCAATCTTTTGCGAGAGCACTAAGCCACCGCCCCAGATATTTACTCCCAACCCGCCGTCTAAGCGGGCGCAGGTGCGCTGGTAGGCTCGGACATCGGCCTCGGCACCTGAGTGGATCCGCGCAACATAGGCAAGCTTTTTCGCGCAACTATCCATCCGCTCACTGAGGTGCGCGCCAAGTGAGTAAAAGTGGTCGGCCAGCTCTCCACACTTGTGAATCCTCAAGTCTTGGATCATCCCAGCGAGCATATTCAACTGCTCATCACAGGCATCTTTGATTTTCCTCATTGAGAGGACATCATCCACCAGTGCTTCAGTATCGATGCGCGTCTGCGAAGAAGTGACAAGCATCCACGACACGGATTCATCGCTCATGACTGTCCCTCCAGACTTGCCATCTCTAATTGCACAAGTTCTTTAAGCTGCGATGCCAGTGCGGACCAAGAATTCGATCCCTTTGCAATTTGATCAATCTCTGCGCGCGCACCTTCACTTCCGCTTCCAGTCCATGACGACAGAGAAAATTCATTCATTGTTGCGGCAATATCCGCACAATTGTCTGCGATTACCTGAAGTGACTGACATACCGTAAACATCCACATACGTGTCAGAGTATGAAGAGGCTCTTCTCGCTTCAGACGCATCAGAATTTCTGTGGAAAACACCGATAACCCGTCACGACTGTGCGTGAATACAAGGTTTCAAAACGTGGTCCCGTGGCAGCGAGCTCTCGGTCTGAGATGATTAAGACATGACTTCGCAGCAAGCATCCATGTTTTCGCCCGAAATGGGATACGCAGACCTAGCAGCAACTGGCCAGGCGCTCTCTCCGCTGGACGGTCGCTACCGCCCTCAAACCCAAGAACTGACTCAGTACCTTTCAGAAGCTGCACTCAATCGAACCCGAATTTTTGTCGAGATTGAGTGGATGATTGAGTTGCTGCGACGGGGCGTCATCGCTCACGCACCCGAAATTTCTGATGCCGAATTGGACTACCTGCGTGCACTTCCTCAGAATTTCAACGCGGATTCCATTGCCGAACTCGCCCAGATCGAAGCCGTAACCCGCCACGATGTGAAGGCAGTCGAGTACTACATTGATCATCGCCTTGAGGCAGCTCGCGATGTTCTCGGACCTGACACTGTACTTCCCTCGCTTCGTCCGCTGGTCCATATTTTTGCGACCTCAGAGGACATCAATAACCTGTCCTATGCCCTCAATGTTCAAGCTGCCGTTCGCCAAGTGTGGTTGCCTCGCGCACAGGCGCTGTATTCGCGACTTCTTGAATTGGCTCAAAATGGCGCGGCTGTTCCCATGCTCGCGCGCACCCACGGTCAACCGGCAACTCCGGTCACTATGGGTAAGGAATTGGCAGTTTTCGCATATCGCCTCTCTCGCCAGCTGTCACGAATTGAAGACGCGGAATACTTGGGCAAGATGAACGGAGCCACTGGAACTTGGGCTGCTCACCGCGTTGCTCTACCCCAGGTCCCCTGGCCGCTTCTTACGAAGGATTTTGTAGAGCGCCTCGGTCTGACGTGGAACCCGCTGACGACTCAGATCGAGTCTCACGACTGGCAAAGCGAGCTCTACAGCGATATTTCACACTTCGGACGCATTGCTCACAATCTTTCGACGGATTGCTGGACCTACATTTCTTTGGGTTATTTCCACCAAAAGCTTGGTGCGCAAGGGTCGACTGGCTCTTCGACAATGCCGCATAAGGTCAACCCCATTCGATTTGAGAACGCGGAGGCTAATTTTGAGATTTCCTGCGCGCTGTTGGAAACCCTTGCTCAGACTCTGGTGACATCGAGGCTTCAGCGCGATCTGACGGATTCCTCAACTCAGCGCAATATCGGGGTGGCTTTGGGGCACTCGCTTGTTGCGATTGATAATTTAACCCGCGGTTTAGAGGGAATCGAACTGAATTCACGGGTCATGGCTGAGGAATTGGCACAGCATCCCGAAGTTCTTTCCGAGGCCATTCAGCAAGTGATGCGTCTTGCCTCCCTTGAGGGGCGCGAAGGCATGGAGAACCCCTACGAGCGCATGAAGGAACTGACGCGCGGACACGATATTGATATCCAGCGTCTACGTGAGTTTGTATCTTCTTTGGATTTGCCCGAAGACCAGAAGCAGCGACTCATGGAGCTCACTCCTGAAACCTATACGGGTTATGCACCAGATATGGTCGATTGGATCAGCGCAGAGTAACGCTGTTTTAGACGGGCCTCCAGCCACTATCAAATGCGGGTGCCCCCAAGCGTTCAAAGAGCTCTTCGGGGCGTACTTGCAGGGAAGAGTATCCCAAAGCTCGCATGTCGGCGACGTCCTGATCACCGCTTTGCAGCTTGCCTTCAATGACAATCGGTGCAATTTCGGGATTACGCCAGGCTGCTTCTACAGCCGCAGCCAGTAAACCCTGCGCAGCATGCGCACGAAGGTCTTCCGCTAGCTCTTCGGTGCCAGCCGTCATCACTACAGTGAAGCAAACCATGGTTGGTTTCCCAAAGCCTTCGTTAACCTGAACCTCGCAGCGATCGACATCCCATGGGGCGGAATTCACATCGCCGTATTCCCCCCGCGCAACCTGCTTTTCTAGGGTTGCGCGAAGCCTTGCCTCGATCATGCGAGCGAAGCGCTGAGAACGCCCTTCCCTATCGCTTGGCCGCAGACGCGTAAGGGCAGCCCCCACTCCGAGCGTTGCGATTCCCATAGCAGCTAGGCCCAGGGGATTAGAAATCCGAGGGATATCGTCAGAGATGCGCTGCAGCGCAGAGCCATTCATCATTCCCAAGATCCGCTTGAGTGATCTATTCGCGTCCATGCGTCACCCCATCGTGATTGTCATCAGCTTCTTGTGCATTACTGGTGAGTTGCCGAGAATGAATACCCTTCACCCGCGACCAAACCCCCGAATTCGGGTCATCAAGCTCTTGCCAGACGTCATAGATGCGCACGCGGGTAGGCTCATCGCCCTGTGGGAGCATCGCTTGGAGCGTGCGAACTGCCTGCCCAACTCGATCCCACTGGGTGATGGCACTGCGACGCTCAAGGTGTCCCACCGTTTCGGTGTACGTCGATGAGGAATGCGCATAGTACAGGGCACGCAGTCGTGGCTGAATGAGCTTTCGTCCCACCATGATCCGATGGTCGGGGGCACGAGCCGGTGTTCCATCAGTAGATGGAACAACATCCTGGTCGTGAGCAATATCAACCATGACAACTTCTGGACGAATTCGTGTTCGCCTGGCGGGAGCTCCCATGGCAAGAATTGCGCGGACATCAATTCCTGTTTCCTGCGCGGATAGGCTTCCCAAATTCACCGCGATCAGACCGCCCTGAGAATGACCGGCAAGCATCACTGGCTCCGTAGCAAAGCCTTCGGGATCGACTCCTTCTTCACTCATCGCCTGGTGAAGTGCCAGAATAATCCCCGCGCGCATAGACGAGGGCATTCCCAATGCCTCTCGAATATTGGCCTCCATGTCTGCCGGGTTGGGAGTTGATGGAGTATCAAAGTGCTGTGTTCCGGGAATCGAAACGAGCCAACGCCGTGTCTCACCCTGGCCTACGCGCGTGATTTTGATGGACTGCCCGTAGGTTCCAGCCCAGTACATGTCATCGATATCCGCTGCCATATCTTGGAGCGAGCGCGGCGCCCAAAGACGCTTGACCTGAGAACGCGGCCGCCCTGGAATCTCAATAAAATCCTGGCCACCATCAGAATCAAAATACTTATCTGCATGTGCGGTTCCACCGGTCATTTGCCCCAGTGAAGTACCGGCAATGAGCATTCCCGCCATCAGAGCTTCAAAGCCATCACGAGGCGTCACCTGCGCCAAGCGTTGAAGTTTGCCTGTGCGATCCAATCCAATGACAGAGTCCAGTGCCGCTGCTGCGTGGACGATTTTCCCGGCACTGCCAGCGATACCGCAGAGAACACGTACGAAAAGGGTGTCCAATCCGGGGTCGCGGAAGAAGATCGATTGGGATTGTTCTGATACCTGTTCACCCAGACGATCTGACTCCATCCGCAGACGCGAGCGGATATCCGATGGAAGAAACCCCAGTGTCGAGGCCCCCGCAACCGCGAGCGCGGAGAGCAGTTTGGGTGCAAGCGGGATGACTTTCGCACGCAGGTAGAGGGAAGTAAAAGAGCCCGGCACACGACGCCGTGCGTAATACGAGCGGTGGTGTTGTCGTCTCATGACCTCTCCTTCCCTTGGTGCAAGCCTAAGCCCCCTGACGTGCATCTGCGTACGGATTGATTCAACGAGAGTTTCCCCATCTTTATTTCCTATTGACACATATACCCCCCGGGGGTATATTTCAAAGCGCAAGGAGGAACACAATGGCTCACGGATATACCGAAGAAACCGAGCACTACCTCAAGCGCCTTCGCAGAATTGAAGGCCAGCTAAGGGGGCTGCAACGCATGGTTGCAGAGGACACCTACTGCATTGATGTCCTCACTCAAATTTCTGCAGTGCAGTCCGCACTGGACTCCGTTGCATTGGGACTCCTTGAAGACCACATGAATCACTGCGTTCTTCACGCCGCTCAACACAGCGAAGAAGAAGGACGCGAAAAGATCCAAGAAGCCACAAAGGCAATCGCGCGACTGGTGAAGTCCTAAGCGCGCACCATACGTCTCTCCATTTTTCCACCACCAAAGAAAGGCGCCATCATGGCACAGGAAATTGATCGCACCGTCGAACTCTCCATCAACGGAATGACCTGCGGACACTGCGTCGCATCTGTCACCGAAGAACTGAGCGAGGTCCCCGGCGTCCTGAACGTCGAGGTCATCCTCAACTCCGGCGCAACCTCCAAGGCCACCGTTGTCACCAACACCGAACTCGATGACAACGCCCTGCGTGACGCTGTTTCCGAGGCCGGCTTCGAACTGGTCGGAATCGCTCGCGATTTCTGACCTCCTCAACCGGGGGCGCCAACAGGTGCCCCCGGGTATCCCATGAACCACACACGACAGAATCGCTCAGAATGACTACCGAAACTCGCCACACATCAACTGATACTGAGAGCGAGCACTTGGGAGACGGTCTGCTGCGCCGCGCCGCGGATCTACGCAACCGCTTCCTTGTGACCCTCCCCTTCACCATTATCGTTCTGGGACTATCCATGGTTCCTCCACTTCAGTTCCCCGGCTGGCAGTGGGTCGTCGCTTTCGCCTCGCTACCGGTCGTGATCTGGGGTGCCGCACCCTTCCATCGCGCTGCCTTCCAAGCGGGACGCCATGGATCTTCGACCATGGATACCCTGGTCTCCCTCGGTGTCATAGCCTCGAGCCTGTGGTCGTGGTATGCCCTGCTCTTTGGCGGCGCAGGCATGATCGGCATGCGGATGCATATGTCGCTCATCCCCGCGAGCAGCCACGCAACGCACGCGGAAATCTACTTCGAGGGTGCCTGCGCAATCGTTACTTTCCTTCTGGCCGGCCGTCTGATGGAAGCACGGACGCGCTACCACTCCGGTGATGCATTGCGTTCTCTTCTTGAGCTCGGCGCGAAGGATGCAATCCTCGTTGAAGGAAGCGGCACGGATCGTCAGTTCCGCACCATCCCCGCAGCTGAACTTCGCGTCGGAGACCTCTTCCAGGTTCGTCCCGGAGACAAGGTTGCAACCGATGGCATCGTTGAAGAGGGCTCCAGCGCCTTGGATACTTCACTGATGACGGGCGAATCTCTTCCCCGTGAAGTATCCCCCGGCAGCGCGGTCACGGGTGGCACTCTCAACACCTCGGGAGCGTTAATCGTCCGTGCAACCGCCGTTGGCTCCGAAACCCAGCTGGCTCACATCGGCCAGATGATCACCGAGGCCCAGGCAACGAAGGCTCCGGTCCAACGTCTTGCGGACCGTATCTCTTCGGTCTTCGTTCCGACGATCATTGTGCTTTCCCTTCTGACTTTGGCGGGATGGCTCATTGCGGGAGCTGGCGTTCAAAGCGCAATCACGGCGGCCGTTGCAGTGTTGGTTGTTGCCTGCCCCTGCGCTCTTGGTCTGGCTACGCCAACCGCCCTTCTTGTGGGTTCGGGTAAGGCCGCGCAGATGGGTATCCTCATTTCTTCCGCTGAGGTTCTTGAGCGCACGCGCAGTATCGACACGATCCTCCTTGATAAGACCGGCACTTTGACCAAGGGTGCTATGTCATTGGAGTCCGTCATCCTTCCCGATGGAAGCGCGAATTCCCCCGATGCCCAGGCCGGCGAGGATGCACTCAGCGTGACCGCCTCGCTGGAGTCGGCCTCGGAGCACCCGATTGCCCGCGCGCTCACTGCGGCTGCCCGCGAGCGCGAGCTTCCCTCGCACCCGGTTCGCGAGCTGCGCAACCACCCCGGACTTGGGGTTTCCGCGCTCGCCGAGGATGGGGCACTGCTTCTAGCCGGCCGCGTGAGCTGGCTGCGTAAGCTGGGTATTTCCCTTCCTGAGTCTGCACTTTCCGCCATTTCCGAGGCCGAGGCCACGGGGGCAACCGTTGTGGCCAGCGCGCGCGTTGAGGGCTGGCAGGAGACTTCCTCCGCTGGTGATACGGCTTCGACGCAGGCCTCAGAGCCTACGCAAGAGGACGAGGACGGCGGAATCATCATCGATATGGCCGTGGGCGGCATGACATGTGCCTCCTGCGTCCGCAGGGTCGAGCGCAAGTTGGGCAAGCTTGATGGTGTTCAGGCCCAAGTGAACCTGGCAACTGAGAGTGCTCGAATTACCCTCAAGCACGATTACAGCGATGCTCAGCTTGAAGAGGTCGTGAAGGCAGCGGGCTACGAGCCGCAGGTTCGTTCGCGTCGGCTTGCCTCCGCTCAAGCACCCACAGCGACACTCACGCCCCAAACGCGTGAACTTCCCGAGCACCTCGATGGCGTGCTTCTGGGCGCCTTCGTTGTGCGCGACACGGTGAAGGAGTCATCGAAGGATGCGATTGCCCAGCTCAAGGCCTTGGGGATCACTCCGACCTTGCTCACTGGTGATCACGAATCTGCAGCACGTTTTGTCGCTTCGCAGGTGGGTATCGATTCGGTCATCGCGGGAGTCCTTCCCCAAGACAAGCGCGATGCCGTGATGCGTCTTCAAGAAGAGGGCCACCAGGTAGCCATGGTGGGTGACGGCGTTAATGACGCTGCGGCTCTTGCACAGGCTTCAACTCAGGGCTTGGGTATTGCCATGGGTTCGGGTGCTGATAGTGCGATCGCTGTCGCGGACATGACGCTGGTGAGCTCAGATCCAACGATGGCTGCCGCTGCGATTCGTATTTCGCGCGCGACCCTGAAGGTCATTAAAGAAAACCTTTTCTGGGCCTTCTTCTACAACGTCATCATGATTCCGCTCGCGATCTTCGGGCTTCTCAACCCGATGCTCGCTTCCGCGGCGATGGCCATGTCCTCGGTGTGCGTCGTCCTCAATTCCATGAGGCTGCGCCGCGCGCACTGAAGTATCACTCTCACACACGGGTGCCCCCGCGATTTCTCGCGGGGGCACCCGTGTCTTGACCGATATGATGCTCAATCAGTTCCAGTAAAGCGCATTAGCTGATGCGTTTAGCGACCTGGAAACCTCCCTGGTTATAAACCAATTCGAAGCTATGCCCCGGATGCGCACCCTGAGCGTAGGCCACGGCATCGACATTCTTCTTATCTCCCCAGGCGGCACCTCGTTGGTCGATAACGACATAGTCGACGTCAACATTTTTAGCGGATCCCACCCAATACACCTCGTGGCGTGGAACCAAGTAGGCCAGCAGCGTGAGATCAGTTTCGACCTTCGAATTCTCGGGGATAAGCTCATTAATTTCTTGAGCCTGGGTCATTCGAGGACTTAAGGTTCCGAAACCCGGATTCGTCATCTGCCACATCGGGAGCTGCGGAGCGGTCACAAAGGCCGCAGCGCAGGGCAGTGCCAAGGCGATTGTTGCCACCAAGGGACGCTGCGTGCTGGTCACCCAGCCCCAGCCTCGGGAAATCGAAGAATCCTCCTGCGAAGACCACCGGCGATGCACATCCAGCAAGGCACCCAAGAGGATCGGGATCAAAATCGCGTTGTAATGCCAGTGCTTCCAATCCCAGTAGTAGTCAACGGAACCCAAGAAACGCCAGGCAATTGTTGGCATGATGACCCAGAACCAGGGGGATGCCATACCAATGATGCCGGCCCCTAAAATCACCATGGCAATCACGCCGTACTTTTGGGCAGGCCACAGCGCGCGCTCAATCAAAGTGACGTCCCCGCGATTGCTGCTTCCATCCAAGCTGTAGGCCCACGTACCCGAGGCGTTGAAGGCGGGCAAAAGCAGCTTGACGGTTACGAAGAAGGCAAGAAGTCCAAAGACCGCAAAGAACAAGGGGTAGGTGAAGGACTTTTCGTTCTCTCGGCCTCGCCACGCCAACACGAGGCCGATCATCATGACGGTAAGGCCGAGGTCTTCCTTCACCAAGACCAAAGGCGCCGACCATGCCATCACGGCAACCCAGCGACCCTCAACAAATGCGGCAGAGGCCCACGCAAGAAGGGGAACAGCAAAAGCAATCTCATGGAACTGAGAGGCAACAGCACCCTGGAATCCCCATGCGGTGACATACCCAATCCCAACGAATGAGCCAAGAAGCCACCCGGCTTGCTTGCTGGCGAGGCGAACCAGCGGCCACGCAGAAACCGCAATCAGAAGATCTTGAACAACCAGCAGGGTCAGTCCCGAGGGGAAGAAGCGATAGACCAGACCCAGAAGAACCAAGATGGGGTGGAAGTGGTCACCCAGAAGGTTGTAACCCGGTCCCTTCACGGGCACGATCGGCGCAGAGAAGTGGGAATACGACTTCGCTGCCTCGGTGAAAATAGCCAAATCCCACGAAGGGACGGTCAGCGAACGCCACTGGCCAACCGAGAAGCTGATGTACAGGCAGGCGCCCAGGACAACGGAAAGTGCAGCGGGAAGATAGGCCGCAAGCGCGCGGGATGTACGCAAACGGGCACCTTTTTCAGACATTAACTGGTTTCTCCTGCGGGTGATTGGGATACGGGAGTGTGCTCGGGATCAGGATAGGGGGCACCCAAGCGTTGGAGGGAGACAGGGGTTCGGTAGCGACGGCGCAGTCGCACTTTGCGTAGGGCCAACATCGCTGACGTCCACGACACATCGGCGAAACCCGTCGTGGGGTTGAGCTCAACCAGACTGTGATCATCACCCGTATGCTCGAAAGCACAGGGCAGTTCAATAGCCGTCATTCCTTCAGAAAGCAGTCGTACCTTCAGGTCCAGCTCTAGGCCGTATCCATTTGCGAAAGGCATGACGCAATTTAGAGCCTCGCGAGTCAGGCACATTTCTGGGGACAGCGGCGCCTGACAATCCCAACCGGTCTGACGACGGATCGTATTGTGGGCCAGGCGCTGAGCGGAAGTTCCCTTCCGTGATTTCCCATCGGAGGCGCTCAAGTCCGCGGGTACGCCACAGGCCAGATCTGCGCGCCCACTAGAAATCGCCTCGACAAGGAAGGCGGCATCGACGGCACTCTCCCCCAAGTCTCCCGAGAGGAAGAGGATGTGGCGTCCGGGAGCGTCCACGCGATCGCGCATTGCTGCGACTTTCACTCCCGTTTCGCGTGCCGAGGCCCGGCCTCGGGGAACGGAATGGCGAACGACAACCGCACCGGCTGCGCGCGCATACTTCCCGGTGTCATCGTCCGAGCCGTCGTCAATAACAATCAGCAGGTCAACGCCTGGGATTGCGCGGCATGCACGAACTGTTGAGGCGATCTGCCGACCCACATTGTGGGCGCAGATGATCGCAGCGACCTTCTGGGAAGGTGAGGGTTCGACGGATTGAACGGGAGTCACTCTGTTAGTCTATCCCGCTCAAGTGCCGCCTTTCCTTAGCGAATCGTGACCTGGCGGGAAACGAGGCCCTGGCGTGCGCGACGTTCGTCTGCACTCAGCGGGGTGGTTTCCTTCAGTGCCTTCTCAACGTTTTCCACAAGAGCCTTTGCATCGGCGGCAACATCTTCTGCCGAAGCGCCTTCAGCGAGCTCAAAAACCGGAATTGCCAGACCGCATGCGCGGAATGCACCGACGAAACGGGAGCCTTCTCCCAATCGGGCATTTCCAGCTGCCTGTAGGCGAGCAAGCGCATCAAAAAGCTTGTGTTCGGGGGCAGCAGACACGTAGCGAACGAAGTTGCGGTTCATTTCGCACCAGTACATGCCTTCTGTACCGGGCACTGCAGCGGTAGGAACAACGTCGGCGCGGTTTTGCTCAAGAGCATCTCGCATTTCGGGGGTGAGTTCCTGATTCGGGTCGAACCAATAACCGAAATCGGCAACGATCTCCATATCGCCAAATGCCTTCGGATCAACAATGTCCTGAAGGCGAGGGGCGGGTTCGCGCACATCAATGTCGATGACGCCGTCAACACCGTCGGACTGTGCTTGAAGAGCAGCAAGAAGAGCCGCCGCAACGTCGTGTGAGAGATCGCCCGAGTTCGAACGAGTCTGCAGGCCAACAAGGATATGTCCATCGGGGCGAATCATTGCGGGATGGCCATCGGGCAGCAGGGTAACGATGTCGAAGTCTGCACCGCCGTGTTCTTCAGTGGTGCGACCGCTCAGCGTTGCGCAGGGGATGATTTCGCGCATTGCGACAAGTTCGACTTCGTTGGGAAGTCCTTCAAAAGGACGTTCCACGAAGGGGATCGGGGGGCGGTATGCCGGGCGATCTGCGCTAACTGCTACTTTTTTACGACGTGAGGCTTTTCCCATGGGGCTATCGTAGCGGTTTTCCCAGCATTCACGAGGCCGTGGCTGCGCACCAGCGCAAAATTGCCTGCATGACGGCGGCCGCGCCATCATTTTCAACAGCCGCTGCAACGAAATCACTGTGAATGCGAACCTCGTCTGTGGCACCGCCCATGGCAACCCCAAAGGCCGCCCATTGAATCATGGCGATGTCATTTGTGCCATCGCCAATAGCGACAGTTCCTTCAACGGGAAGCGAGAGATCCCGTCGGAGTTCATCAAGCCCGCTGGCTTTCGTTACGCCGAGTGCGCTGACATCTGCCCACGAGGTCCAGCCGACGAAAACCTCGTGAGTCTTCGCAAAGGGTAAAGCGCACAAGATACCTTCAAAGGTGTCACGGTCCAGCGCAGGTTCGCGAATGACGAGCTTCGGCGTGCGCATCGCTTTGAGTTCATCAACGCTCACCAACTTGGTATCCTCAACGATTTCCCCTTCGGGGAAGCCGGTTGAAACCAAGCGCAGCTGTCGGTCCTCAACCGCGAAACGTGCCTGCGGAAGAGTCTTCAACGCCTCGTCGATGACCTCAGCGGGGGAAAACTCGTGGCGATGCACAATTTCATAACCGGCCTCGTGAACGCGAGCAAGGATCGCGCCGTTAGAAGCGACAATCCACCCGCGGCGGAAGCCCAGCAGCGGGAGAACGGGCAGGACCGCGCCCATTGAGCGGCCTGTCGCGATAACGACCTGCGCACCGGCGCGACTCAGCGCCGCAATCGCTTCAACGACCTGTGCGCTGGCACCGCTGGGACTCAAAATCGTCCCATCGATGTCCAAGGCGACCATCACCTGCGTGATATCACGCGGGAAAGTGGAAGGAAGCGCATTAAGCGCCTCCCCCACCAGCTCCTCGAAAGGACGAGGGGCTTCACCGCTCAGCGGCGCCGTTAAGTAGCTGGTCACGCAGCCTCGTTACTTTGCGGCAACGGGCTCAAGAACCTCGAGGCCACCCAGGTAGGGGCGCATTGCTTCGGGAACGTAGATTGAGCCATCGGCCTGCTGGTGGTTCTCAAGGATTGCAACCAGCCAACGGGTCGTAGCAAGGGTGCCATTGAGGGTTGCGACAGCGGTCATGCCATCTTCGCGACGCTCACGGATACCCAGTCGACGTGCCTGGAAGGTCGTGCAATTCGAGGTCGAGGTGACCTCCATGTAGCGTTCCTGAGTGGGCAGCCAGGCCTCGCAGTCAAACTTACGAGCGGCAGAAGTACCCAGGTCACCAGCGGCTGTGTCGATCACGCGGTAGGGCAGCTCAACCTTGGCCAGCATCTCTTCTTCCCAAGCCAGGAAGCGTGCGTGCTCTTCTTCTGCATCCTCGGGACGGCAGTAAGAGAACATCTCAGCCTTGTTGAACTGGTGGACGCGGATGATGCCGCGAGTATCCTTACCGGCTGAACCGGCTTCACGACGGTAGCAGGTCGACCAACCCATGTAGCGCTTGGGGCCATCCGACAGATCAAGGATCTCATCAGCGTGGTAGCCGGCGAGTGCGACCTCGGAGGTACCCGTGAGGTACAGGTCATCAGCGGGCAGGTAGTAAATCTCTTCGGAGTGCTCGTTGAGGAAGCCGGTACCGCCCATAACCTGCGGGGTCACCAAGGTCGGGGTCATCATGGGCACGAAGCCGTTGGCAAGTGCCTGGTCCATGGCCATGGTCATCAGAGCCAGTTCGAGGCGGGCACCAATTCCCTTGAGGTAGTAGAAGCGTGCGCCAGAAACCTTCGCGCCGCGCTTGGTGTCGATCGCATCCAGACCTTCGCCCAGTGCCAAGTGGTCCTGGGGTTCGAAGCCTTCGGCGGCAAAGTCACGACGCTCCGGGCCTGCGTGGCGCAGGACAACGTAGTCATCCTCGCCGCCAACGGGGACTCCGTCGAGGACCAGGTTCGGGAGCAGGCGGGCCAGGCGATCGGCCTCGGCATCGGCAGCGTTTGCAGCGGCCTCGGCTGCCTTCACCTCATCGGCAAGTTCCTTCGCCTGCGCAAGAATGGCGGGGCGTTCTTCCTTGGATGCGCGACCCACGGACTTGGACACCTCTTTTTGCGTCGCGCGCAGGGCCTCAAAGTTCTGGAGGGCCTCGCGACGGGCAACGTCGGCTTCAAGAATCTGGTCAACAAGGGCGGGATCAGCTCCGCGAGCGCGCTGTGAGGCGCGTGCGGGCTCAGGGTTTTCACGCAGTGAACGCACATCAATCATGGGGCCATCTTAGTTCACTGAAGCACGTCAGTGCCGACAAATGTCTGTGCTGTGGGCTCAGTGCCCTTTACACTTTGAGTATGCGAAAGTTTCGTGCACCGTCACCGTACCTGATCGCGCTCGCTGGAATTGCCGGAGCAGGCGTTACAGCAGGTGCTAAGTACTTCATTCAGTCACGGTCACGTCGCGCGCATCGTTCGGCAATTTCACTGCCCCCGAGCATCGCCGAAAACATTCGCCCCTGGGTGGTTTTTAATCCTTCCAAGCATGACGATCCGCAGGAATTTCGCAACTCCCTGACACTGGATGCGCGGGCGCTTGGCGTGCGTGACATTCACTTCATTGAGACGACCATTGCTGATCCCGGTGTTTCTCAGGCACGCAAGGCTGTACGCGCTGGCGCAACGCATGTCATTGCCGCTGGCGGAGACGGAACAGTTCGCGCTGTAGCCGCGGGCTTGGCCCACACCGGTGTGCGCATGGGTATCCTTCCCGAGGGCACTGGCAACGTTTTGGCCCGTAATCTTGGGCTTCCACTGGACTCCCCTCTTGATGCACTAGCGGTTGCGCTTGGGGAATCGACCCACCGGGTTGATCTCGCGTGGCTTCGCATGGTTGATCCCGAGGAGCGCTTTGACCTTCCCTGCGAAGGAAAGCTGCTCGCTGGCGTAACCTCCTCGCATCCTTCCTCCTCTGACGAGGCCGCGCTGGCCTTAGACGATGAATTCCCCTTTGTGACCTTGGCTGGGATGGGCTTCGATGGTGAGACCATGTCGAAGACGGATCCTGAACTGAAGAAGAACATCGGCTGGGCGGCTTACGTACTTTCGGCAATTAATTCACTGGATGTCCCTCGCATGGGTGCTCGCCTTCGTGGACAAGATTCTCAAGGTGGGGATGATTCTTCGGAGTTCACCGCTCGTTGCGTACTCTTTGCGAACTGCGGAGATCTACCGGTGATCACCTTGGCTCCCGAGGCCTCATTGCATGACGGATTGCTTGATGTCATCGCTGTGGATACGCAGGCTGGTTTGGTCGGTTGGGCAGATCTGTCCTTGAAAGTCTTCAGTCAGAGCCTTGGACTTCCCCCGGTCAATACGCCTGTCTCCCCTGCCGACCTCTCGATCAGGCAGGTACGCGAGTGCGAGCTTGAACTGGACCAACCTGCGATTGTTGAGGTCGATGGGGATGCCATTGGCCGCAGCGCGAAGGTTGCTGTGCGCATCGATCAGGGTGCGCTGTTGATCGCGGGCTGAGGGCTCCTAGCCCTACACCTTGGCGCCTCGACCGATCTACCCCGCGCATAACAAAAAGGCCCAGCCGAAGCTGGACCTTTGGTTGTGGAGCTAACGGGACTCGAACCCGTAACCCCCTGCTTGCAAAGCAGGTGCGCTACCAATTGCGCCATAGCCCCAAAGGGGTTCCCCCAAGCTTACGCCTGCGAGATGTCATCCGTAACGGATGTCCACAGTTCCTCATTGTCGGAAAGATCCTGGCAGACCTGCCGGATCACGAGCCCCACAACAGCAGCACATGCCACTAGCGAAAGAGTTTTCACAAACTTCTTCATGGGAGCCTCCGCTCAATTGTTCCTGCGGATGGTGGGCCTAGGTGGGCTCGAACCACCGACCTCAGTCTTATCAGGACTGCGCTCTAACCTACTGAGCTATAGGCCCATTGCCATGCCGAAAGGCACGCGTTAAATAGTACATGCGCATGGTGACTCACGCAAAATTGTTTTCTGGTGACGTCGCCCACTCATTAGTGATCACCGTGTTAAACCGCCGTAAGAACACCATTGAACCACCGTAAGAACGGCCTGAATACACGTGTGGGGGTCGGTGCCGCGCACCAACCCCCACACAGTGGAACTTAAAGCTCACTCATCCATCAGTGTCACCTTGATGCCACCGACCAGCGAGGCGACCAAGTTGTACAGGAAGGTTCCCAAAGCCGACAGTGCAGTCAGCAGAACAACGTTCATGACCGCAATGAGAGTCGTGTAGGCCATGACCTTCGGAAGCCTGACGTAATCCAGAAGGGAGACCATCTGCGATGCACCAATGGACTGCAGGAAGCTTTCCGCTGAGGCGAAGACATGCATAGCGTTGAGCATGAGCCACAGGATCATGACTGCAACGACCAGTGCGATACCCAATGCCACGCTGAGCAGGAAGGCAACCTTCATGACTCCCCAGGGGTCCACTCGCACAATGGCGAGGTCTACCTGGCGGGGAAGGTCATCGCGGTCGTTCGATGCGTGATCACTCATTCCTGGACCTCCTGTGAGTCGTCATGCTCTGACGCTACATCCTCAGCAGGGGTTTCGTCATTACTTTGCGAAGAATTGTCCTGCGTTTGCGCATCCTCGGACTCTTCTTCATCAATGTCGCGCTCGGGGTTACGAGTCACAGCAATGATTCGGTCATTCTCATCGGGACGAGCAAAGATGACGCCCATGGTGTTACGCGCAGTCGGGCGCACATCCGAGGCATTGACCTGGACAAGCTTGCCGGACTCGGTGATGACCATGATGTCTTCTTCAGGATCAACAACCAACGCGCCAACAAGTCCGCCACGCTCTTCAACCAGACGACCCACGCGTACACCCATGGTTCCACGACCCTTGGTCGGGTATTCCTCAATGGGAGTGCGCTTGGCGTAACCGGAATCGGTCACAATCAGCAGGTCCGTTCCCTCGCGAGGAACATCCATGGTCAAGAGCTCATCATCGCCACGGAACTTCATACCGCGAACGCCGGAGGTCGAACGACCCATGGGTCGCAGCTGCTCGTCCGTTGCGGCGAAGCGCACGGCCTGACCATCGCGAGACACCAGCAGCAGATCGTCATCGGCATTAGCCAGCTGAGCCGAAACCAGCTCATCCGGCTTGCCCTCTTCGTCCTCACGCAGGTTAACGGCAATGATGCCGCCGCTTCGCGGAGAGTTGTACATCTCCAGCGGGGTCTTCTTCACGAGGCCGGACTTCGTTGCCAGCACCAAGTACTGTGCGTCCTCGTAGGTGCGGATCGCCAAGACCTGCGCAATGCGCTCTTCCGGCTGGAATGCCAGAAGATTTGCAACGTGCTGGCCCTTAGCATCACGACCGCCTTCGGGAATCTCGTAGGCCTTCGCGCGGTATACGCGACCAAGGTTCGTGAAGAACAGCAACCAGTGGTGCGTGGTCGTGACAAAGAAGTGCTCAACCACGTCATCGCCGCGCAGCTGGGTTCCGCGAACTCCCTTACCGCCTCGTTTCTGGGAACGGTAATTGTCGGTGCGGGTGCGCTTTGCGAAGCCATCGCGGGTGATGGTGACGACAACATCCTCTTCGGGGATAAGGTCTTCCATCGACATTTCCCCATCGAAGGGAACGATGGTGGTACGGCGCTCATCGCCGAACTTCTCAACGATTTCGCCAAGTTCTTCGGAAATGATTGCGCGCTGACGCTCAGGCTTAGCCAAAATATCCTGCAGATCTTCAACGCGCGCCTGAAGTTCGGCGTGCTCATTCAAGATCTTCTGACGTTCCAGAGCTGCCAGTCGGCGCAGCTGCAGGGCCAGAATTGCATCGGCTTGGATCTCATCGACATCGAGCAGCTCCATCAAGCCACTACGTGCCTCATCAACCGTGGGTGAACGACGGATCAAGGCAATGACCTCGTCCAATGCATCCAGGGCCTTGAGGTATCCGTTCAAAATGTGTAGACGCTCTTGAGCCTTACGCAGACGGAACTGCGTGCGGCGAACAATCACATCGATCTGGTGAGCAACCCAATGGCGGATAAAACCGTCAATCGACAGGGTTCGCGGCACACCGTCGACCAAGGCCAGCATGTTCGCCGAGAAGTTTTCCTGCAGCGAGGTGCGCTTGTACAGGTTGTTCAGAACGACCTTGGCAACTGCATCGCGCTTAAGGACAATGACCAGTCGCTGACCGGTACGGCCGGAAGTCTCATCGCGAATATCCGCAATACCCTGGATCTGGCCATCACGAACCAGCTGAGCAATCTTGTCAGCCAGGTTGTCGGGGTTGACCTGATAGGGAAGCTCGGTGACCACCAGGCACTGGCGTCCGTGGATTTCCTCCACATTGACAACCGCGCGCTGAGTGATGGAACCGCGTCCCGTACGGTATGCGTCTTCAATTCCGCGACGTCCCAGAATGGTTGCGCCCGTTGGGAAGTCGGGACCGGGGATCAGCTTGAGGAGGGCCTCAAGGAGTTCCTCTCGCGAGGCCTCGGGGTGCTCAAGCGCCCACTGCACGCCGCGCGCAACCTCACGCAGGTTGTGCGGGGGGATGCGGGTCGCCATACCGACGGCGATACCTTCCGAACCATTGACCAAGACGTTGGGGAAACGCGAGGGAAGAATGGTCGGTTCCTGGTTGCGGCCATCGTAGTTGTCCTGGAAATCAACGCATTCTTCGTCGATGTCGCGGACCATTTCCATGGCCAGAGGGGCCATCTTACATTCGGTGTAACGAGGTGCTGCGGGGCCCAGGTTACCGGGGGTACCGAAGTTACCCTGACCGGCGACCAAGGGGTAGCGCAACGACCAGGGCTGCACCAGGCGCGCAAGTGCATCGTAGATCGCTGCGTCGCCGTGGGGGTGGTAGTTACCCATGACGTCACCGACGATGCGCGATGACTTCGAGAATGAAGAGGTGGGACGGTAACCGCCGTCGTACATCGCGTAGAGGATGCGGCGGTGGACGGGCTTGAGTCCGTCACGAACATCGGGCAGCGCGCGTCCGACAATAACGCTCATGGCGTAGTCGAGGTAGGAGCGCTGCATTTCCTTTTGCAGGTCGACCTGGCGAATACGTTCGACGTCGCGGATATGTCCGGCATCGACTGTTTGTTCGTCGCTCACTTTGGTCCTTCGTTTCGTTTTCTACTGACGAGGCCGCGTGCGTCGTGGCCTCATCGCTGGGCTTTAGATGTCGAGGAAGCGCACGTCTGTGGCGTTGCGCTGGATAAACGTGCGGCGCCTCTCGACGTCGTCGCCCATCAAGATGGTGAAGGTTTCATCGGCATCTGCTGCATCTTCGAGAGTGACCTGCTTGAGGATGCGGTGCTCGGGATCCATGGTGGTTTCCCAAAGCTCGTGATCATTCATCTCACCCAGACCCTTGTAGCGCTGGATGCCGCCTTCCTTGGGAAGCCTACGATTTGCTGCGGCTCCCGCGGCAAGCATCTCGTCGCGTTCCTTGTCTGAGTAAGCAAATTCGTGCTCTGCGTTGGACCACTTGATGCGGTACAGCGGAGGCATAGCAATGAAGGTGTGTCCCTGTTCAACCAGGGGACGCATGTAGCGGAACAGCAGGGTGAGCAACAGGGTTGCAATGTGCTGACCGTCAACGTCGGCGTCGGCCATGATGACGATCTTGCCGTAGCGCAGTTTCGCCAGGTCGAAGTCTTCGCCGATTCCGGTTCCGAATGCGGTGATCAGGGAGCGAATCGTATCCGAGCTCAGTGCGCGGTCCAGGCGAGCCTTTTCCACGTTCAAAATCTTGCCTCGGATCGGCAGAATCGCCTGGTGTTCGGGGTCGCGTCCGCCAACGGCTGAGCCGCCTGCGGAGTCACCCTCGACGATGAAGATTTCGCATTCTTCGGGAACTCGTGAAGAGCAGTCGCGCAGCTTACCGGGCATCGAGGCCGACTCCAGTACGCCCTTACGGCGAGTAGCTTCGCGTGCCTTTCGAGCGGCAACACGCGCAGCCTGAGCTGCCTGGCCCTTCTGAATAATGGCCTTGGCATCCGCCGGGTGAGCATCAAACCAGTCGGTGAGCTTGGAGTAAACCTGCTGCTGAACGAAGGTTCGCGCTTCGGTGTTGCCCAGCTTGGTCTTGGTCTGGCCTTCGAACTGGGGCTCGGTGAGCTTGATCGAAATAACGGCCGTCAGACCTTCGCGCACGTCATCACCGGTCAGGTTGTCATCCTTCTCGCGGATGATGCCCTTTTCGCGGCCGTAGCGGTTCACCAAGGAGGTCAGCGCGGTACGGAAACCTTCTTCGTGCATGCCACCTTCGGTGGTATTGATGGTGTTTGCGAAGGTGTGAACCGACGAGGAATACGCCGTGGTCCACTGCATGGCAATTTCCACGCTCATGGTGCCTTCGTCGTTTTCCGCTTCGAAGTCAATGATGTCGGCGTTGATCGTTTCGATCTTCTTTGCCGAATCCAGGTATTCCACGTAGTCACGCAGGCCGTGCTCATACATGTAGGAAACCTGGCGGAATCCCTTGTGCTTTTCTTCCGAGGCCTGCTCGTCTCCGGCGATTTCGTCGCCTTCATCCGTGGCAGTTTCGCGCTCATCAGTCAGGGTGATACGCAGTCCCTTGTTGAGGAATGCCATCTGCTGGAAGCGCTGACGCAGGGTTTCGAAATCGAAGACAGTGGTCTCAAAGATTTCGGGATCCGGGTAGAAGGTTTGCGTCGTTCCGGTTTCAGTGGTTTCTTCACCACGAACCAATTCGGTAATGGGGTGGCCGCCGTTAGCAAAGGACATCCGCCATACGTATCCCTGCCTGCGAATCTCCGTGTCAACACGCGTAGACAAGGCATTCACAACCGAAATACCCACACCGTGAAGACCGCCGGAAACTGCGTAACCGCCACCGCCGAACTTACCGCCCGCGTGCAGGATGGTCATGACGACCTCGACCGTTGGCTTGTGCTCGGTCGGGTGCTCGTCAACGGGAATACCGCGTCCGTTATCGACGACGCGAACGCCACCATCGGCCAGGATCGTGACCTCAATGTGGTCCGCGTAGCCAGCCAAGGCCTCGTCAACGGAGTTATCTACAACCTCATACACCAGGTGATGTAAGCCGCGCTCACCGGTTGACCCGATGTACATACCGGGGCGCTTAC
Organism: Actinomyces sp. ph3; assembly: GCF_000308055.1. Classification (GTDB taxonomy): domain Bacteria; phylum Actinomycetota; class Actinomycetes; order Actinomycetales; family Actinomycetaceae; genus Pauljensenia. The sequence continues at coordinate 61,814 of NZ_CAGY01000003.1, read as the reverse complement.
GCACCGCCTCCGAACCTTCGAGGACGGTGATATCTGACGCGCCGTAGCCGTCGGATCCGTCATCGACTGTTGGTTCTTGCGTTTCAGCCACCTAATGGCTCCCCTCATTCTTCACCCGCATGGGTGTGCACTGCTCGAAAATGGCGCAGTAGCAATAAAACAACCGCTACCATTCTACCGAAAAGGCAGGGGGAAAGCCCTGATTGACACTGCTACGAGGAAGATTCACTCACAGGAATTATCCGCGAAATATAGCCGTTTTTGAGGCTGTGACCAGTCACACGTTCAGAAACTAGGCGTAGGTATCGCGAGGACCCCGTCCGGGCACCGATAAACGGCCCTTTTTCCACGAAGGAGAAGCCGGTGGACGCAAGATCACCTGCTGCACGACACCCTCACCCACGGCCTCGGCAATCGTACGTTCTAGGCGCGGCAGAAGTAGCTGAAGTTGCTTAAACCACGCGGTGGAATCACATTGAACAATCAGGCGGTGATCATCAATTGTTTCAATGGAGCAGTGCTCAGCGACTTCATCGCCGACAATATCGTTCCATCGCGACATCAGATCTCCGGCCCGCGTGTGTTCCTGCCACCCGCGCGAGGCGATTAAAGAATCAATTGTCAGGCCCAGCTTCTTCGGCTCGCGGTATTGTCGCCGCATCGGAGCCATTCCAGGCATTTTGATCCAACGACTGCCAGCCCGAGAAACGACCGTTGACAGCGCGCTCAATTCGCCATCCGGATCAGCTTGAGGATCAAGGTTGACCTCCGAAGCTTCCTGCTCATCATCGAGCAAAATTTCCTCGGCAAACTCTTCACTTTGTCCACTCACACTTCTGCGTCGTGACCGCAGAGGAATGCGGTAGTGGCCCTGGGCCTGCGCTCTTGCTTGTACACGCCGTAGTGCAGCAGAAGCGTATTCGAAATCGGAAAATTCACTCATCACCGACCACCGTTCCAAGCTCAGGATCCCAATGGACTGCATGAACCTGAGCATGTAATTCTTGCGGAACATCATCGGCGACCGCTGCCGTGATTAATACTTGCTCCGCTTCGGTAATCATACGGGTTAATCCCGCTCTGCGCGACGAATCAAGCTCTGCAAATACATCATCGAGAATAAGAATCGGAGTATCTCCATCTCGAGAAAGAAGCTCGAAAGCACCCAAACGTAGTGAAAGAGCAACCGACCATGTCTCGCCGTGGCTTGCATAGCCTTTCACGGGCATCCCACCAAGGGTGAGCTTCAAATCGTCGCGGTGTGCGCCGAATAAATTCACTCCCCTTTCGGCTTCCTTCATGCGTGACGAGGCCAAAATTTCCTTGAGTTCACCCGCAATCGTGGCCACGTCCCCACCCACCGGGCAATTCCCCTGGGAAGCAAGGAATTCGATATCCAATTTCCGAGGCGATCCACCGATTTCCTCATAGGCATGGGCCGCGGGACCGCGAAGTTCCTCAACTAGTCCCACGCGCGCAAGACTGAGCTGCGCGGAAAGCTGAGCAAAGGTGTCATCCCAAACTTCTACTGTTGAAAAATCGGGAGTAAAACCTCGGCGTAGCTGTGCTTGAGCACTCTTCATCAAGGCCGCACGCTGACGCGCAACTTTGTCAAAATCGCTTTTTACCTGCGCAATTAGCGGGTGCTGCTGAATGAGGAGATCATCTAAGAACTGGCGACGGACCTGCGGGTCACCGCGAACAATTTGAAGATCTTCCGGCGAAAACACCACGCTTTTGAGCAGGCCAAGAACTTCGCGCGGTCGAACTTGGGTGCGATTGACCTTCGCCCTATTCGCTTTTCCACGAACAATCTCAAGTTCAATAACCGTTTCGCGCTCACCGGCGGTCACCAGCCTGACCCGAACAACTGCCCCACCGGGCTGAGGTTCATCAGCGGAAAGCGGTAAACGCACCAGGGCTTGTTCGGCACTCACGCGGTGGGAAGAGAACGCGGAAAGGTAGGAAACAGCCTCGACAAGATTGGTCTTTCCCTGGCCATTCGAACCCAAAAGGACCGTCGTTCCCGGCGCAAACTCCACTACCGCATGACGGTATGAACGAAAGTCATCCAGCGCAACGTGCGAAACTCGCACACAAACTCCAGATCAGATTCCGTAGCGGATCGGCATCAGCAGGTAGCGGAAGTCAGTCGACTCTCCGCCATCGGCCTTTTCTTGGCCGGTGATGACAGCAGGCTTCGTCGGGTGAGTGAAACCAAAGCGAACATACTCGGTATCCATGACCGACAAACCTTCGCTGAGGTACTGCGGATTAAATGCAGTCGCGATGTCATCGCCCATGAGTTGGGCCTGAACAACTTCAGAAGCCTGGGCGTTATCACCCTGGCCGGCTTCAAGAACAAGCTGGCCATCGGAGAAGGACAGACGAACACTGGTCTTGCGCTCGGCAACCAAGGAAACACGCTTGACTGCCTCGAGCAAAGTATGACGCTCGACGATTGCCTGGATGGTGGTCGTTTCCGGGAAAAGACGTCGAACCGGCGGATAGTCACCATCCATCAAGGTCGATGTCGTGCGGCGTCCACCGGCCTGGAAGCCGATCAGCGAAGAAGCACCCGGCTGAGATTCCTGCGACAGACCGATCTCAACCTTTGCACCAGAAGTCATAGACTTTGCGACGTCCTGAAGAATGCGTGCCTTGACCAGTGCGGCTTCGGACATATCGGAAACCGAATCCCACTTGAGCTCACGCATGGCCAGACGGTAGCGGTCGGTTGCCAAAAGCGTGATGTTATTGCCGTCGATTTCGACGCGTACGGCGGTAAGAAGCGGAAGGGTTTCATCGCGAGAAGCTGCGATCGATACCTGAGCAACGGCCTGCTGAAAAACCTGCGAATCTACAGAACCTGCAACCTGAGGCTGTGCGGGAAGAAGCGGGTATTCATCGATAGGCATGACTGCCAAGGTGAAGTGCGAGGAACCGCAAGAAAGAGAAACCTTTTGTCCATCAACTTCGATGGTGACCGGCTTGTTGGGCAGGGACTTTGAAATATCTGCAAGAAGTCGACCCGAAACCAGGACTTCGCCTTCTTCATCAACAGAGGCGGGAATACGCGAGTTTCCAGAAACTTCGTAGTCAAAGGAGGACAGAGTCAGTTCCTGACCCTGAGCCGAGATTCGCATACCAGCAAGGATGGGGCTTGCGGGACGGGTAGGAAGTACACGCGCTGTCCATGAAACAGCTTCTGCAAGCACGTCGCGGGCGACGGTGAACTTCATGGATTCTCCTTGGAACTGAATGTAGATATACCGTGGTCAGTTTACCTGGCTGTAGGCGTCAAGGAAACTGAGAATTACACCTTAACGAGTCTGAGCTCGAGGCCTCACTGATGTTGGCGATTTTTTGTTATTTGTCTTGAACTAAAGTTCGTCATCATCATCGGCTATGTGGATTGTGTGGAAAACCCATTTTTACCGTGAAATGAGAGCACTTCTTTCGTGGATGAATATGTGAATCTGTGTGTGAATGAACTACACGTTTTTGTGGACGAAAATTGTTCTGTTGTTTTTCTCCACAAATTGCTCTGCGCTATGCACAAGCGATCGGTGATGTTTCACCACAGTTTCCACAGCTTCTGTGGAAAGGAAGTTTGCACCCCGAAACGTCCAGTTTTTAGTTGAGAGTTGCCGACTGGCGTGCGGCCTGCTTAATGCGGTTGGTCAATTCAGTGACGTAGTTGAAGGTCTCCCTCTTTTCCGCCATCAACCCCACAATCTTCTTATTCGCGTGCATCACGGTTGTGTGATCGCGTCCGCCGAATGCAGCGCCAATCTTCGGAAGCGAAAGATCAGTGAGTTCACGACACAGGTACATCGCAATCTGACGAGCCTCGACGACGACATGCGAACGGTCCGAGGACGACAATTGGTCAATCGTCACGCCGAAATACGTCGCGGTCTGACTCATAATCAGCGTTGGTGTGACCTCGGTGTCCTGGGGGTCGGAAGCAAAATCCTTCAAGAGCATCTCTGCCATCGAAACGGTGACCGGTTCTTTCGACAGGGATTCGAAGGCTGCAACTCGCACCAGGGCGCCTTCAAGTTCGCGGATATTCGAGGAAATTCGCTGGGCAATATATTCCAGAACCCGAGGATCAACTTCGATATTTTCCGCACTGGCCTTCTTTTGCAAGATTGCGATACGGGTTTCCAGGTCGGGAGGAAGGACGTCGACCAAAAGGCCCGCTGCGAAGCGCGAACGGATTCGATCTTCCAGATCGAGTTCGCGAGGCGGGACGTCTGAGGTCAAAACGATCTGCTTTCCCGCGTTGTACAGAGAGTTAAAGGTGTGGAAGAACTCTTCGACCGTACGCTCTTTGCCCTGAATGAATTGGATATCGTCAATGAGCAGAACGTCGACCTCGCGGTAGCGCCTCTGAAATTCCTCAATGCTTTCCTCGCGCACAGAGTTAATGAAGTCGTTGGTAAATTCCTCTGAGTTCACGTAGCGCACGCGCATCTGCGGGAAAAGTGACAGCGTGTAGTGACCGATTGCGTGGATTAAGTGGGTCTTCCCCAGCCCGGAACCACCGTGAATAAACAGCGGGTTGTAGGCACGTCCCGGGCTTTCTGATACCGCAAAAGCTGCAGCATGAGCGAAGCGGTTCGAAGGACCAATGACGAAGGTGTCAAAAGTGTGCTTGGGATTGAGATGCGTGCTGGCGGTATCGATTGCCAGTTGTGGGCTTCCCGTGCTGCCGGAGGTTTGGCTGAGCTGTGAAAAAGCCTGAGAAGAAGAGGATGAATGGGCGGGCTCGGCCTGTGAGGTAGGCGCTGAGTTATCCGCAATTTCCGAGGCCGTGGAGGAGCTTTCCTCTACCGCTTCTTCTTGTGCATCCAAAGTGGGGTCGATGGTTACAGCCAGTCGAACACTTCGACCAAGAATTGCAGCAAGTGCCTGCGTGAGGTCATTTGCACCGTTGTTTTCAATCCACTTTTTTGCGAAGTCATTGGGAACTGCGATGAGGATCGTGCCGTCAATATCGCCCAGCGGCTTTGCTGAACGTAGGAAAGACATGGCTGCGGGTCCCAGCTGATCTGAGTTTTGCGACAGTGCCTCAGACCAAGCCTGAGTAAGGGCATCGATCGACACGGGAACCTCCGAAAGCTGACGTGAGATAGGACACGAGAAATGATATCGGTTGCGAATCATTATCCACCGATAACTTTACAAGCATGTCATGTTTTCCACAGCTGGGGATAGACCTGTGGATATTTAATCCCCAAATGACATTTGTGTAGTTACAACACCTCACCCTTGTGCCAAAAAGAAAAGACCTCTGTCCACAGCTCTGTGGATAACTTTGCATGTGGATAACTAACCCCCAATTTATCCACACCTGCTTCCACAGGTGTGGATTCGGTGTGGTACGGCGCTCTTTCGTTGACGGAACGGCCAAAAACCCGTAGGCTGTCAGTTCGTATGTGTGCCTAATTGCGGCGCACACTGTCCATGACCAATTCGAGGAGATATCAGTGACCACCAAGCGGACTTATCAGCCGAACAACCGTCGTCGTTCGAAGACGCACGGCTTCCGCCTGCGTATGAGCACCCGCGCTGGCCGCGCAATCCTGGCTGCACGCCGTCGCAAGGGCCGCGCCCGCCTCTCCGCCTGAGCTTTCGCGAGGTGTTGCCCCGCTCGAACCGCATGGTGAATCCAGCGGACTTCCGCCTCGCAATCCGAAGCGGATCGCGCGCGGGTCAGCAAAGGCTCATTGTGCATTGTCGAACCGACGAGGATAGTGATTCACGCCTCGTCGGTTTCGTCGTACCTAAAAGCCAAATTAAACGAGCGGTTGGACGTAATCGAGTTAAGCGGCAATTGCGCCACCTCATGAAAGAACGCTTGGTTGCACTTCCTCAGGGCGCACGCGTTGTTGTTCGCGTTAAGCATGACGCCCTGGGTGCAAGCTCGTGCGAACTTGGGGAAGAATTAGACCAAGTTCTTCGCCGTGCATGGAAGAAATGGGATCATCGGGAGGGAGGTCGCCTGTGAGCTCTCCTTTTGCCTACATTGCCATTCTTCCCGTGCGCTTCTATCAGCGTTTCATCTCTCCGATGTTTGCCCCGCGTTGTCGCTACTACCCCACCTGCTCAAGCTATGCTTTGGGCGCCTTGCACACCCACGGCCTCGTCAAAGGGACAATTCTGGCCGTGTGGCGCATCCTTCGTTGTAATCCGTGGAGCCTTGGCGGGGTCGATGAAGTTCCCGCACGCGGCAAGTGGACCAGCGAAGCCTGGACGCCACCCCAGGACTGGGCCGGTTACGACGATCCGTGGGCACAAACCCCCATGGGCATGGATCGCACCGATGACAAGACATCGGTCGACACTCTTGAAGACTTCTCGGCGAAGGCCGAGCATCACGCGGACGCAGTGAGCGTCCCCCGCGCATCATAAGGAGATCTCCTGTGGATTCCATTCTCTATCCCTTCGTTGTCGCAGTCGCATGGCTGTGGATTCGAATTCACGACTTGCTTCTGCTTGTTGGAATGAGTTCAGGTGCAGGACTTGCATGGATTATCTCCATCATCCTGCTGACCATCCTTGTGCGCGTGCTCATCATCCCGCTGTACCTCAAGCAGCTGAAGAGTATGAGGGGCACCTCCATTGTTCAGCCCCAAATGCAGAAGATTCAGGCGAAGTACAAGGGAAAGACTGACGTCGCCTCGCGCCAGCGGATGCAGCAAGAAATCTCCGAACTCAATAAGAAGTACGGAGTCAACCCCTTCGCGTCCTGCTTGCCGATGCTGGTTCAGCTGCCCGTTCTTTTCGCGATGTACCGCGCGATCTACGCGATCCACGCACTTGCCGAAAACACCTACTCGGTCGGTTCGCGCCACATTGATTCACTGGGTCCGATCACTCAGTCGGTCGCCAGCGAAATTGATGCCTCCCAGGTCTTCGGTGTCCCGCTGTCGCACACCATTCGCGACGCGCAGCTCATGTCGCTGCCGACTCTGGTCTTCGTCATTTTCATCATTGTTATGGTTGCAACGCAGTTCTTGACCATCCGGCTGACGATGACGAAGAACATGCCGCAGAACCAGGATCCAAACAACCCCATGGTTCGTTCGCAGCGCATGATGATGTACTTCATGCCCTTCATGTTCATCTTCTCGGGTCTGTTCTTCCAGATGGGTGTCGTGATCTACACGACGACCGCGGGCATTTGGGGCTACCTGCAGATGCTGTGGGTGATTAAGAATATTCCGAATCCGAACTCCGCTGCTTACAAAGAACTCTTGGCCAAGCGTCAGGATGCCTACCAGTCGTGGGCACGTCCCTTCTTTGCGGACTACGACGAGAAGCGCCGCGATCTGGCCGATGGATCTGATGAACTCAAGGCTCTTAACGAGACCACGTTGACCGAGGTTCGTAGCCGTGCCAAGCGTCAGAAAATCGCCTCCGATTTCCCCCAGGCAATGAGCGCCGGAGAGATCGTTTCTGTTTACCGCAACCTGTCCATGCAAGAGTGGACGACCCTTCCCGATGAGGTTTGGATGAAGGGTGTGAAGGTTGCGACTGAGCGTGCAGCAGAACGTCGCGAGGCTGCTGCTAAGCGTGAAGAGGCCCAGCGACAGGTTCGCGCTCGTGGCGGACAGAGCGCTTCTTCCGAGGCCTCCTCGGATGCTCAAGCCGCAGAGCTCGAGCGCAAGCGCCAGGAACGTCGCAAGGCTCGCCGCGCGGCTGCAAAGAAGAAGCGCTGAGGCGCCCATAGACCATTCGATGCCTGAGGCATCAAACCCCTACGGAGGATAAACATGAGCGAAGAAACGACAAACGAGCTCTCGCGCCTTGAGGAAGAAGGCGAGCTCGCTGCCGATTACTTGGAAGAACTGCTGGATATCGCTGACCTTGACGGCGACATCGAAATTGATGTTGAAAATGGTCGTGCATCAGTAGAGATCATTTCGGAAGATCCCTCTGCTCTGGATCATTTGGTCGGCGAGGATGGCGAAGTTGTCGACGCCCTTCAGGAACTGACGCGCCTTGCTGTTCAGACTGAAACTGGCGAACGCTCGCGACTCATGCTCGATATTGCGGGCTTCCGCGCTGATCGTAAGGCTGATCTTCAGGACCTCACCCATGAGGCAATCGCCCGCCTTCGCGCGACCGGTGAGCCCCAGAAGCTTGAGCCCATGAACCCCTTCGAGCGCAAGGTCTGCCACGACGTTGTTGCTTCCGAGGGTCTGCGCAGTGAGTCCGAGGGTGTTGAGCCCCGTCGTCGCGTTGTGATCCTTCCTGTTGAGGATGCTGACGCCGATTCTGACTCCGCCGACGAGGCCGAGGAGGCCTGAGTGGACGCGCTCGGTAATTCCCCTCGCGAGGCCGAAGATGACCTTGAACTTGAGGTTCCCGGACCCGAAGTTCGAGAGCTTTTCGGTCTGGCCTACCCAGACATTGCCGAGTTTGCGAACATGCTTGTTGAGGAAGGTGAGCTCCGCGGGCTGATCGGTCCGCGTGAGCTCCCCCGACTCTGGTCGAGGCACTTGGTGAACTCTGCCGCCGTCTTGCATTTTCTTCCCAAGAAGGGACAGGTTTTGGATGTCGGTTCTGGGGCAGGCTTCCCCGGGATTGTCATTGCGATTTGTCGCCCAGATCTTGATGTCCATCTTGCTGAGCCCATGGCGCGACGTTGCGAATGGCTTGCTGATGTTGTGGATACTCTTGGTTTGGATAATGTCAGTATTCATCAGGCTCGTGCTGAGGAACTTCGCGGTAAGGGTAAAGCTGATGTGGTGACCTCACGTGCCTTGGCGAATATGACGAAGCTCGTACGTATGACCTCAAAGCTTATTGCTCCCGGTGGTTCTCTTGTCGCTCTCAAGGGGCGCCGTGCGGGTGAAGAAGTCGAGGCCGCTGCAGCTGAGTTGAAGCGTCACCACCTGAGTGCTCAGATCCATGAGGTTCCTTCCGTAATGGAAGACGATTCGACTTACGTCGTTGTTGCGAAGAGACTTCGTTCCTAATTCCCCATTTCTTTTCCCCGGGTGTGTCCTCGGTTTTCTCCCGTGGGCATGACTGCCTACACTTGTGTCATTGACGTGTGAGAAAGGCTTGTGTTTTATGGCCGGCGATACCCCACTTTCGGACCAAATTACGCGGAATTTCCAGGATCGAGAGTTCCTTGAGAAGGCGGAGTTTGGTGTACCCGCTTCGACACGTGTCATTGCGGTAGCGAATCAGAAGGGTGGCGTTGGTAAGACGACTTCTGTTGTCAATCTCGCGGCCTCTTTCGCGCAGGCCGGTCTGAAGGTTGTTGTTATCGATGCAGACGCTCAAGGCAACGCCTCGAGTGCTCTGGGCGTTGCTCATGGTCCCGGGACGCCTTCGACGTATGAGGTCATTACCGGTCAATTGACGATTGGTGAGGTTCTTCAGGCCTGCCCAGATATGGATAACCTGTGGGTATGCCCGGCTACTATTGATCTCTCAGGCGCGGAAATTGAGCTTGTTGATCTTGAGCGTAGAGAGTTTCGTCTTGCCGATGCTGTTGAGTACTTCGTTCAGGCATATCAGCAAATTGATCTGATCTTTATTGATTGTCCGCCCTCGCTTGGTTTGGTGACCTTGAACGTCATGGTTGCAGCTGACGAGGTTTTGATTCCGATTCAGACCGAGTACTACGCGCTTGAAGGTTTGAGCCAGCTGTGGTCGACCATCGATCGGATCAGTGCAGACCTCAACCCGAAACTACATGTTTCAACTATGCTGCTCACGATGGCCGACAAGCGTACGCGCTTATCCGAGGAAGTTGAGAATGAGGTACGTTCACACTTCCCTGAGCAGACGCTGCAGACTGTCATCCCTCGTTCGGTTCGCGTCTCTGAGGCACCAAGCTATGGGCAGAGCGTTATCACTTATGATCCGAACGGTGCCGGCTCACTTGCCTATCGCAAGGCTGCATACGAGCTGAGCCATCGTCTGGCGAAGTGATATTTCGTTTCGTTCTCTAAAATCATTTTTTCAGGGTTTCTGTCGTTTCGATATGCGATTGAAGCCCTGATTCTTTTTCTCAGGAGAACGCGTCTCTGAAAACGCGTTTTTGCTTGTTTGATACACATTTTGCTGTTTCACGTGAAACAATGGACTCAACATTCAGTATTCGCGAGATTGGTAAGTGTGCATGGCCGAGCAATCAAAATCGACTCATAAGTCCCAACGACGTACAGGTTTAGGGCGAGGTTTGGGTGCACTCATCCCCCCTGCCCAAACTGAGAAGCCTGAAGACGTGGCCAAGCGACCTCTCGATGTTCTATTTCCCGGTGAGCGTAGGTCGTCGGGAACGGTGCGTGGTGGTTCCGCTCGTGACTTGTTGGAACCAAAATCTCGAACCGCTAAGTCAGCATCGCTGAAGTCCAAGTCATCGGCTCGATCTAAGGCGAGTGCACAGACTGCAGCGAGTACCAGTTCTGATGATGAGAAGGTCGCGGCTATCTCAGGTGCGTCTGTCACTACTGCTTCGTCTCAATCTTCCGGCTCTACTCGTTCCGCGCGAAACAAAATGCATGAGTCTGATGGGAGCACTTCAGCACATGTGAGTGACGATGTTTCACGTGAAACATCGGATTTGATGCAAGTGCCTGGTGCCACGTTCGCAGAAATACCGCTTGAGCAGATCGTTCCAAATACCCGTCAACCGCGCCAAGTATTCGATGAAGACGACCTGAATGAACTGGCAGCTTCGATTCGAGAAGTTGGTGTCTTGCAGCCGGTAGTTGTTCGACGCATTCCCCTGAATGAGCAACCTTCTGAGACACTCAAGGCGTTCCTTGAGGAGAAGCCGGAGGCTCGTTATGAACTGATTATGGGTGAGCGACGTTTACGAGCAAGCGAACTTGCTGGCCTGGATTCAATCCCCGCGATCGTTCGACACACTGATGACGAAGACCTGCTCCGTGATGCACTACTTGAGAATCTCCATCGAGCGCAGCTGAATCCTTTGGAAGAAGCATTTGCGTATCAGCAGCTCATGGCGGATTTTGGGGCTACGCAGGAAGAACTCTCGAAGAAGATTGCGCGTTCTCGTCCGCAAATTGCAAATACCCTTCGCTTGCTGAAACTCCCGGCCTCGGTGCAAAAGAAGGTCTCGGCACAGGTCTTGTCCGCAGGGCACGCGCGTGCACTTCTTGGCCTACCTACGCCTGAAGATATGGAGATCCTCGCCAATAGGATTATTGCTGAGGGCTTGTCGGTTCGAACAACTGAAGAACTGGTACGCCTCGGCTCAGTACAGCGTCCTTCGAAGCGTTCGCTGAAGCGTATTAAGGTTTCGTCTCCGCTCGGAGAGCACATGAGCCAAGTACTTGCGGATGCTTGGGATACGCGCGTAACCGTTTCCGAAGGTAAGAGGAAGGGAAAGATCATCATCGAGTTTGCAGGCTCGGATGATCTGCAACGGCTTGCTGACCTTCTCCTCCCGCATGCGAACAGGCAATAGTGCGGCTATTAATTCGCAGATGAACGGGTAGCGATTGATCCTGAACACCTAGATTCCGCGATGACGAGCTAGTGGGCGATGTTTCACGTGAAACATCGCCCACAGTGCTTGATATCAGGAAGAGTGATGGCTCCGCGAAATCATAGTTTGCATAAGCGCAAAACACTCAGCCAAAGTAAGCGGTGGTGCGGATCGTTAATAACAGACCGGTTGAAATAAAGAAGGTGCACGTTATCTGAGCGGTCAGAAGTCGCTCTGTACCACAAATAAATGCAGTGATAACGCAGGAGTTCTGAACGTGAGAATAACTTTCGCTAATTTTGTTGAATCGACAGTCATGCGGGAGAATAGAGGCGGAGGTTGACATACATGGCTGACGAGCTCAATACTGAACTAATTTTCTTCGATGTCGGAGGAGTCTTAGTTAGCCAACGTCCGGACCCGCGAGAATTCGCGTCGATTATTGGCCTTGATGACTCTGCGGAATGCGTGTCGCTGGTCGATAAAGCAGTGTGGGCACATCGCGACACATATGACGTAGGAATGTCGGATCTAGAGTTCTGGGATTCAGTAGCAGGAGATTGCGGCCTACCCCAACCATCAGAAGATCAAATCCGCATGCTAGTGACAGCGGACGCTTCGCGTATGCACGCTATCGACGAAGCAGCGGCTCATCTTCTCAGTGACCTCAGAAGTGTGGGGTATGACTTAGGGTTACTCACGAACATGCCCGCGACGCACGCATCAGTAGTGATGGAAAGCGTTTGGGCGCAAAGGTATATCAATGGTCCGATGATCTTTTCCTCGCATGTCGGTATCACAAAACCGAATAGAGGGATCTATCGGGAAGCGCTTGCTTCGACCCAACGAGAGCCTGAGAAACTTCTCTATATTGATGATCGATCTGAGTACGTCAAGGCTGCGGAGTATCTTGATATACGCGCTCTGACCTGGGAAAACGTCGATGATGTTAGAGAAAACTTGAAGAAACTGGGCATTCTTTAACGACTTGAGAATAAAGTTTGGGGCTACACCATGGTGGTGTAGCCCCAAACTTGTAGCCCGAAACTATTGAGCGAAACTGATCTGGCAGAGGCAGCTATGCACGCTGTGCGACGTACTCAACGATTGATGCACAGATCTCGTCGAAAGAGCCTGTTGCTTCGGCAGCCTGAGGGAACAGCGAGGTATCGGTCATGCCGGGTGAAACATTCGCATCGATAAACCAGAAGTTTCCGTCTTCATCAGCAATGAAGTCGATACGTGAAAGATCACGCAGTCCCAACAGCTCGTGAATCTGGATGGCCGCAGACTGCACATCCGTCATCTCGTCGTCGCTCAGGCGAGCGGGCACAAAGTACTCACTCTCATCAGTTGTGTAACGAGCTTCGTAGTCGTAGTGCCCATCATCTGTGGCTACCTCGACAGGAGGCAACGCAAGGGGCCCATCTTCTAAATCGATGACCGAAACCGCAATGTCACGTCCAGCAACGTAGCGCTCAAGCATAACGTGCTCTTCATAAGAGAAAGCATCAACCATTGCTGAACGCAGATCACCGGCATCGTAGGCTTTGGACATACCCAGGGCAGATCCACCCGAGGAAGGCTTAACAACCAAGGGAAAGGTCAGACCGGCCTCGATCATCTTCAAGACATTGTGTGCACCAAGCTGACGGAAAAGCAGCTGGGGAAGGGCGATCCACCCGGGGGTATCGAGCTCCGCGGAACCAACCAAAGCCTTCGCAGTAGGCTTGTTCGAAGCGAGCATCGCCTGGGCGGGCGTTGAACCCACGTAAGGAATTCCGGTTCCTTCAAGAAGTGTTTGCAAAGATCCATCTTCGCCGATGGAGCCATGCACAAGCGGCCAAATAACATCGGGCTGAAAATCCGTAATTGCAGAGGGAAGGTTTTGGTCGAAATCGACAACCTTGGCTGCAAAACCCTGATTGACCAGCGAATTTGCAACACGTCGCCCCGAACGTACGGAAACATCGCGTTCGTGGGTCAGACCTCCGGCGACAATAAGGACCTTCAAAGATTGAGCGGACATGAGGGTTTCTCCTTGTCAGTCTTCGGTATGAACGGAACCGTCATGACGGTTAGTTAAAAATTCAGTATCTTCTTCGGGGGCAACGCCGAACATGTCGACCAATTGCTTTTCAGCATTAACGACCCCAGCAAGGCGGCGGACACCCTCACGAATACGATCCGGTTCCGGATAGCAGAAGGACAGACGCATGTGGTCAGTACCGCGACCGTCATAGTAGAAGGCAGTACCCGAAACGTAGGCAACCTGGGCCTTTACAGCGCGGGGAAGCATGCTGCGAGCATTCAGGCCCTCGGGCAAAGTGACCCAGGTGTAGAAACCGCCAAGAGGCTTCGTCCACGAGCACTCGGGCATGTACTCATCAAGAGCATCCAACATTGCCTTGCAGCGCTCGGCGTACATTGCCCGGTAGACCTTGACCTGGCCATACCAGTCGTAATTGTTCAGATAGCTGGACAAGAACATCTGTCCGAACATACCCGGAGACAAAATCGCTGCTTCCGAGGCCAAGATCAGCTTTGCGCGGATAGCGTGGGGAGCAAGTGCCCAACCAATACGCATACCGGGAGCAAACATCTTAGAAACCGAGCCCAGGTAGACAACACCTTCGGGGGAGAAAGAATGAATAGCGGGCAGGGGATCCGAATGGAAGCCAAGCAAACCGTAGGGGTTATCTTCCAAAATCAGCACGTGCTCACGCATACAAATCTCCGCGATGCGTTGACGCCTTTCAAGGGTCAAAGTCACGCCAGCAGGGTTCTGGAAATTCGGAATCGTGTAGAGGAATTTAATGGCGCGACCGGCGGACTTCAGGTGACGGATCGTCTCTTCCAAGGCCTCGGGAATCAGGCCATCTTCATCCAAATCAACGTGAACAACATCGGCCTGGCGAGCACGGAAACACCCAAGAGCGCCCACATACGAAGGAGACTCAGCCAAAACAACATCGCCCGCGTTGATGAAAAGCTCTGCCATAAGGTCAAGGGCTTGCTGTGAGCCGGTAGTGATCACCACGTCGTCGGGGTCGGCGCCAATGATTCCGTCATAGGTCATCACGCTCACCAGCTGCTCGCGTAGAGGTTCCCAGCCTTGACCGGAACCGTACTGCAGGGCCTGAGCACCAGAGGTCAAGATCAAGCTCTTTGCGGTTTCAGCGAGGCTTTCAAGGGGAAGATCCTTCAAATTCGGCATACCGCCGGCAAGGGAAACAACCTCGGGACGAGAGACAACAGAAAACAGTGCGCGAATCTCAGAAGCTCGCAGGTTATGAGCTCGATCTGCGTAGGCATCAAACCACGGGTCGAGTCGATTTCCCTGTGACTGAGGATCCTGAGACATTAGCGAACCTTTCTATATAAGTATGTCGAAGGACACACGTATCTAAGTGTGCCACTAAAACGACTGTTGTGACATAAGCGCCGAGGCCGTGGACACTTAGTCCGCGCCGTGAGGGTCCGCTTCCTCAACGGAATAGATGCCGGGAAGATCAGAGATTGTGGCGATCAGTGCAGGAAGCGCAACACGGTCGGCGGTCGTCGTCTCAATGAATGCATGTCCGCGTTTACCCTCAGTGTCAGATCGAACCTCGGAAACGCGCCACTTTGAATCTGTCATCACGCCCAATACGCGACGCATGACCCCTTGACCGGGATCGAAGACCAACTCCAAAACAATCGTGTTGGGACGGCGGGGAGCATGAGGACCGATGTGGCGTGAAAGGGGTGTGAGTGCAAAAACAACAATGAAATGCATCAATGTGACAGCGGTTCCCGCAATCCACAAACCTGCGCCACATGCCATACCAATCCCGGCTGTCTCCCATACGGTAGCGGCTGTGGTCAGGCCTCGGACTGCTCCCGAGCGGGTCAGAATAATACCCGCGCCAAGGAAGCCAATTCCGGAAACGATCTGCGCGGCGACGCGAGAGGGATCAACACGGACAAGATCAGCCGCAAGCACGTCATTAAAACCGTACTTCGATACGACCATGAGAAGGGCTGAGGTCATACCGACAATCGCATCAGTACGAAGACCAGCACTTTTTCCGCGTGCCTGACGCTCCAAACCGATCAGAGAAGAAAGGAATAGAGCAAGCAAGATCCCGAGGATCTGGTCGATATGTTGGCTCAGAGTGAGCACTGGCCCTCCTTGGCAGCGGCGCGGTGGGTGTGTCATTGATTGTTTACAAGGGTACATCCCCAAGGAAAACCAGGGGTCAATCAGGGCCTTACCTCATGGTTCTAACGGGCAGAAAGGCGCAAACTGAAACCATGACTTCACCACTGCAGCAGGGCGCAGGCG
The DNA here is from genome assembly GCF_000308055.1 of Actinomyces sp. ph3. Taxonomy (GTDB): domain Bacteria; phylum Actinomycetota; class Actinomycetes; order Actinomycetales; family Actinomycetaceae; genus Pauljensenia. The sequence continues at coordinate 45,999 of NZ_CAGY01000003.1, read as the reverse complement.
CGCCACAAGCTCCTTATGCATCCACGGCCTCGGGAATGGTTGTCAACGGGCTTACGAAACTCTATCAACGCGGCGGAAATACAGTTCAGGCGCTCGCGGGAGTCAGCCTTTCGATCCCCCAGGGCAGTCAACTGGCAATTATGGGGCCCTCGGGCTGCGGAAAGACCACGCTTTTGCACTGCTTAGCGGGAGTGCTGCGACCGACGACGGGAAGTATCACCCTGGATGGCACTGAAATGACACAACTGAGTGAGGGAGCAATTTCAGAACTCCGCCTCAAGCACTTTGGTTTCGTGTTCCAAGATGGGCAGCTGCTTCCAGAACTTCCCTGCCAGGAAAATATTGCAATGCCCCTGATGCTGGCGGGAGTTGCGCGTAAAGAGGCCATTGCCCGCGCACAGCAGATCCTGGTGAATCTGGGGCTGGAGGGCGCAGGTCCATACCGCCCCGGCCAGCTCTCCGGTGGTCAGGCGCAGCGCGTAGCGATTGGGCGCGCGCTGATTACCAATCCAAAAGTCGTCTTTGCCGATGAACCGACGGGCGCTTTGGATCAAAGCACCGGCGCGGAGGTCATGGGTGTGCTGACCTATGCCTGCCAAAGCACCAGGGCGAGCTTAATTCTGGTGACCCATGATCCTTCGGTGGCCGCGCGGCTTCCGCATGAAATCCATATGCGAGACGGCCTGATCGATCAGCAGGTGTCTCGATGAGCACAATACTCACTGCGGCACGCGCAGTCCTGGGTTCTCGTGATCGCGCGACCTCAATTCTGACAGTTTTGGCTTTTGCCCTTCCCCACGCAATTCTTCTATCCGTCACGGGTGGGGTTCTGATGTTCTTTACGCGTACCTATGACCTGCCAGAAGGCTTCGAGGGAATGGGTGGCTTTTATGTCTTGCTGGCGTGCTTTGCGGGTCTATTAATGATCGTCCCGACTCTGAGCATGGGCGCGGCAGCTGCGCGTCTGGGAATGAGTCGACGCGCACGGGATCTAGCGGTTCTCCGCCTCATGGGATTAGGGCCCGCAAAAACGCGTCTTGCATGTCTGATCGAGACCGCGGTCTATGCAGCGGTTGGTGTTGTGTGTGGTACCGCTCTGTACGGTGCGCTTTTGCCAGTTTGGCAGTTGATTTCCTTCCAGGGTGAGCGCATTGGGGTTCACGAAATGTGGGTCGGTCCCCTTGTCCTCCTTGCCGAGGCCGTACTGATGATTGTGCTGGCCGCAGCTTCGTCGATGCTTGCGATGCGTAAAGTGGCAATTACCCCCTTGGGTGTTACGCGTCGTACGGAGGGAGCGAAGGTTTCACCACTGTGGCTGGCCTTGATGCTTGTGCTGATCGTAGGCTGGGTGATTGTCGCTCAGTTTATGATGCAGCTGGGGATGGCGATTGCCGTCGGGTTGTTCTTGGGATTCCTTGGCGTGATTTTTGCGCTGGTTAATGTCGTGGGAGCTTTTTCGGTATCCCTTCTGGGAAATGCCATGGCAAGTTTTGCACGCACTCCGCAGATGCTTCTTGCGGGTCGTCGGATTGCTGATGATCCAAAGAGCGTTTGGAGGTCTTTCGGTGCGGTTGCCCTGGTCGCTTTCATTGTCGGTGTGCTCATGCCAATCTTCAGCTCGATCGTGGGTGCTGCGGGGGACATGCAGGACGTCGAGAGGATCCTCTTGTCGGATATTCGCACGGGAATGCTTTTAACCTTTGGTATCACTATGGCTTTGGGTGCAATTTCGACTGCGATCAATCAAGCCATTCGCGTCATTGATTCCGTTGAGCAGATGAAAGCCTTGGAATTCATGGGCTCGCCCCGAAACTTTATGGATCGTGCGCGCAGGATTGAAATTCTGCTTCCGGCACTGCTCATGATCGGCGGAGCAATGAGTTTGGGCATTGTCTTTATGTCTCCGATTATGGCTCTGAGTGCTGGACTCGCCCCGATGCTGATTTTGGTGGGTATGACTGTGCTGGGTATTGGGCTGATTATGTTGGCTTCCGAGGCCACAGGACCCTTGCGTCGTAAACTATTGAGTGATCTTCACGAGGGGAATAACTGAATTAATACGGCACAAAAAGAGCACTTTAAGGTTGCACCTTAACCAGCTTTAAACAGCCTCTGACCTGGGAGAATGTGCATCGCTCAATGCACATTTTCCCGGGTTTCGTCGTTTAGTCGGGATTAAAATAAAGGCACTGGTTGGGAGGTCAGGGTTTCGACCGGGCTGAGCTTCCACTTGCAATGGCGCTGGTGGAATGACGTGCCGGTGCTTTTGCCCCTACAAAAGCACCGGCAAGTCAGCCGTCCAAAGACCTCAGCTTTCGCAGGCAGATGTCTTATCCGGGACCCCGCGATAGCTAAGTGCCGCGGACTTAATCAATTGGGTAGCCCGTTGGAAGACCCTGATCAGCAGGAACCCAACCGAGCTCAGGTGCCACATATGTGGCGAAGTTGCTGATGATCGACAGATTTTCCTGGAATCCCAACTGGACTATTAGTCAGCCATCACTGTATAGTTCAGTGCATGCTGACCATTGCTTCGCGCCTCGACGTCATGAACCGGCTCGGCCGGGCCATGGCCGACCCGACGCGCTCCCGGATCCTGATGTCCCTGCTTGACGGTCCAAGCCACCCTGCCGTGCTCTCGCGCGAGCTGGGGCTGACCCGCTCGAACGTGTCCAACCATCTGACCTGTCTGCGCGACTGCGGCATCGTGGTCGCTGAGCCCGAGGGGCGGCAGACCCGCTACGAGATCGCCGACCCGCACCTGGCCGCGGCGCTGACGGCGCTGATGGACGTGACGCTGGCGGTGGACGAGAGCGCCCCGTGCATCGACCCACACTGCTCGGTGCCCGGCTGCTGCGGTCCGAGCGGCTCCGAGGACGCCTCGTGAGCGCCGCATGCGGCTGCGATGAGCCGACCACCAACGCCGCTGAAGAGGCAGAGGAGACCGAGCGCCCGTGGTGGCGCGACCTGGGCCTGGTGGTGCCGATCCTCTCTGGGGTCGCGTTCGGCACCGGCCTGGTGCTGGAGTGGTCGGGGCTGCACGTCTCGGCGCTGGTCGCGTTCTGGGCGGGCCTGCTGCTGGGCGCGTACACGTTCGTGCCCGGCGCGCTGCGGAACCTGTTCGCCAAGCGGAAGCTCGGGATCGCGCTGCTGATGACGATCAGTGCCGTCGGCGCGGTCATCCTCGGCTACGTGGAGGAGGCCGCCGCGCTGGCGTTCCTGTACTCGATCGCCGAGGCCCTGGAGGACAAGGCGATGGACCGCGCCCGCGGCGGCCTGCGCGCGCTGCTCAAGCTCGTGCCGGAGACCGCGACCGTGCTGCGCGACGGTGCCTCGGTGGAGGTCCCGGCCAAGGAGATCGCCGTCGGCGACGTGCTGCTGGTCCGTCCGGGCGAGCGGGTCGTCACCGACGGGATCGTCCGCGTCGGACGCTCCAGCCTGGACACCTCCGCGATCACCGGCGAGTCGATCCCGGTCGAGGTCGCACCCGATGACGCGGTCTCGGCGGGGGCGATCAATACCGCCGGAGTGCTGGAGGTCGAGGCGACCGCCCCGGGCACCGACAACTCGCTGACCACGATCGTGGAGCTGGTAGAGCAGGCCCAGGCAGAGAAGGGCGACCGAGCCCGGATCGCTGACCGGATCGCCCGCCCGCTGGTGCCCGGCGTGATGGTCCTCGCCGTCTTGGTCGGCGTGCTCGGGTCCCTGCTCGGCGACCCGGAGACCTGGATCACCCGCGCCCTGGTCGTCCTCGTCGCGGCCAGCCCCTGCGCGCTGGCGATTGCGGTGCCCGTCACCGTGGTCTCCGCGATCGGTGCGGCGACCAAGTTCGGCGTCGTCATCAAGAGCGGGGCCGCCTTCGAGCGCCTCGGCGGCATCCGGCACCTCGCCGTGGACAAGACCGGCACTCTGACCCGCAACCGGCCCGAGGTCACCGCCGTCGTCGCCGCCGACGGGTTCGACGACGCGCAGGTGCTCGCCTGGGCGGCGTCCGTTGAGCAGCACTCGACGCACCCTCTCGCCGCCGCCATCGCCGCCGCGGGCCAGGGGGCCCTCGCCGCGCAGGACGTGACGGAGGAGGCCGGGCACGGCATCGGCGGCACCGTCGACGGCCGCCGGGTGACGGTGGGCAGCCCCCGCTGGATCGATGCCGGACCGCTCAAGGCCCGGGTCAAGGACCTGGAGGCCGAGGGCCAGACCTGCGTGCTCGTGGCCGTCGACGGCTGCCTGGCCGGGGCGATTGGCGTCCGCGACGAGCTGCGCCCCGAGGTCCCCGAGGCCGTGCGCACGCTGCGAGGGCAGGGGATTGAGGTGAGCATGCTCACCGGCGACAACGCCCGCACCGCCCACGCGCTCGGGCAGATCGCCGGGATCGGCGACGTGCACGCCGAGCTGCGGCCCGAGGACAAAGCCCGCATCGTCGCCCAGCTCTCCGAGGCCTCACCGACGGCGATGATCGGCGACGGCATCAACGACGCCCCCGCCCTGGCCGGTGCGACTGTGGGCATCGCGATGGGCGCGACCGGCTCCGACGCCGCGATCGAGTCCGCCGACGTCGCCTTCACCGGGCGCGACCTCGGCCTGATCCCGCAGGCGCTGTGGCATGCCCGCCGCGGCCGGGCGATCATGAATCAGAACATCGTGCTGTCCCTGGCGATCATCGCCGTGCTGCCGCCGCTGGCCATCACCGGCGTGCTCGGCCTGGCCGCGGTCGTCCTCGTCCACGAGGTCGCCGAGGTCGTCGTTATCGCCAACGGGCTGCGCGCAGCGCGTGCCCACAAACGATAGGGGTGGCATCGAACGTCATAACTCAGACATGTGCTAGCGCATATCGATAACGCCGGTACCCACTTCAATATGTGCCGTCCGTGCTGCAACCGCAGAAAGAAGCGGCATAGGGGAAGCCCCCTGAGGCGCAAAATGTTGCGCCCTGATAGGCGCCATTGACACCTAGATCGTCGGCAGCGACCGACAATTCAATAGCCTGATGAAGGACATCGCGCCCGCTCAGTCCGCGCCTTCTGTCCCGTGCGTAGTGTCCAAAGCTCAGGAAACCGAAGGCCTTCAATACTTACTCTTGAGATTCAAGCCAGTGCTGCGCATCCAAGGCAGCACGGCATCCGGAACCGGCAGCAGTAATTGCCTGGCGGTAGGTGTGATCAACAGCGTCGCCACAGGCGAAGACACCCGGAAGGTTAGTTGCGGTACCCGGGTCATTGACCAGGATGTAACCGGCCTCGTCCAAAGCAACCTGACCGGAAACTACGGCAGTGCGGGGAAGGTGACCGATGGCAACGAAAACACCATCGGCATCAAGAACGCGAGTCGAATCATCAACGGTGGAACGCAGGCGAACACCGGTCACGGCCGAATCGCCCAGAACCTCTTCGACGACGGAGTTCCACGCGAATTCGATCTTGTCATTGGCCAGCGCGCGGTCAGCCATCGCCTTAGACGCACGCAGCTGATCGCGGCGGTGAACGACAGTGACCTTTGAAGCGAACTTCGTCAAGAAGGTTGCCTCTTCCATTGCGGAGTCACCGCCACCGACGACGATGACGTGCTTATCGTGGAAGAAGAAACCGTCGCAGGTCGCGCAGAAAGAAACGCCTCGACCAGAGAACTCTTCTTCGCCGGGAACATTCATATGACGGTATTCGGAACCGGTTGCCAAGATGACGCTGCGAGCCAGGAGAGTTTCATCCTCAAGGGTGATCTTCTTGATGTCGCCTTCGAGCTCCAGCGTGTAGGCATCCTCGTAGCGAACATCGGCACCGAACTTTTCGGCCTGCTGACGCATATTGTCCATCAGCTCCGGGCCAAGGACACCCTCGGGGAAACCGGGGAAATTCTCAACTTCAGTCGTGTTCATCAGCGCGCCACCGGCAGCCAGGGCACCGGCAACGACAACAGGCTTGAATCCAGCGCGCGCAGTGTAAATAGCCGCAGTGTATCCCGCAGGACCGGAGCCGACGATGACGACGTCGTGGATAGTTTCAGACATGATGTCTCCTTTTGAGCAGGTAACGGTTACTTCACTGACAATTCGCTGACCCACGCCCAAGCGCGGCCATCTTGCGATGTTGGCATCTTACGGAAGGTGATGCTGATCGCTTCAGTTTCCACGGGATGTGCCAGCTTGATGTCCGTCTTGGGAGAGAACGTCGTCGTAGCGATTTCTGTTCCCTCTCGAGGCGTATTGGGATTTACAGCACGTACCACGCCTTCACCACCGGTGGTCGACGGATCCATATCCAAGGTGATCTCAGAGACCGTTGCCTTCTTCTCGAGCTTCACCAAGATGGTGACCGCGGTCTGGTCCAGGAACTGGTTGTAATCGAAGTAGCGCGAGTGCCAATTCGTCTTTGCGTCGCCGTCAATCATATTGACAGCCATTTCCTCGTGGTCACCCTTATCGTTTTGCCATGACAACACGGAAACACTAGAAATTACGGGCTTCTCCGTCGCTGCCTGAGTGGCTTCTTGGGTGGGCTGCGCCGATGCTGAGGCAGATGCCGATGAGCTTGGCTTGCTGGACGAGCTGCTGATATCGCTGTGCTTGACTGGGCTGAGGGCAGTTGCACCCGCCCAAATCGTGGCAATGACAGTCAGAACTGCAGCAAAGATAATCGTGGGTCGCGTGGGGTCAATTCCCTTTTCGCCCCCATTTCCCGAGGCCGAAGCGCGTGAGTGCTCATCGTGGCCCTGAGCGTCGCCGGAGTTTCCACGGCCACCGCCAGAGCCTCCGTTACTGCCTCCGCCGGCCTCGGAATGACCGTGACCCGAGGAGCGACTTGGGGTGGCAGCCGTGGCGGAACCCGCAACGGATGCTGCAGCCCCTCCGACAACCGCGCCCTCGGCGAAACCGTGGGGAAGCGGAGTGGGGATACGAGAAGTTGATTCCTGATGCTGAGCCTTAGCGGCGGCTGTCTCAGCCGAGGCCTCGGCAGCTGCAGCGCCCAAGGGGATACCGGCGGGCGCGGTTGCGTCGACGTCGTACATGCGCGCGGTTGCGGGCAAGGTCGGGACGATGGGGTGTTCGGGCTTTGCTTGGCTCATCTGGACGCTCCCTTGGGAACCGCGATTGCTGTGAGGAAGGGTTGGGACATTCGCAGGTGTGTCCTGCTGGGGTGAATGAGACGATGCCGCAGGGTGGCCCTCGCCGTCGGGATGAACAACATCATCGAAGGTCGGCACCGAAAGGTCAACAGAAAGGGGAACCCAATGTGGCGTTCCTTCACGGGGAGTGTGCTGATCCTCGGTAGCCATGGTTTCCTCCTGAGGGGACGGTGCCACACCATTATGAACGCTTTGTGGTTCACGTGTAGGTTGCGCGGCCGAAAGCAGGTCACACACCGCAATCGGAAGATGTAAACGCTTGAGCAGGGGACGAATACTGGTTGAAGATTCTTGGGGATTGATCACGCGCATTGCGATCATGTACACGACGGTGACGATGATGGCCACCACACCAAACTTCACGCCCGAAAGCAGCCAGCGCAGGATCTTTGAGGACAGGGTCGTGTAGATTCCCATGAGCCAAAGAGCGCCAAAACCGATACCGCCTGCGATGATCGCACACCCGACATAGGTGAGGTAGGAGCGCGTGATTTCTGAGGAATTTACGTAGCTGTTGCGCTGTCCGACCCAGCGCATCGCAATCAAACCCTGAACGATTCGGCAGACCGTTTCGCCAAGAGCCGCGCCGATCACCCACCAGCGCACGCCGGTTGCGAAGTAGATCGACCAACCGACAATGATCTGCAAGATCGTCGGAACAATGCCCATGAGGAAGACGGGCTTGGCGTCCTCGTAGGCGAAGAAGACGCGCTGGCTCATTAGAACAATGCCCGTGGAAGCCACACCGGGCATGAGGGAGACCAGGATCAACGCGTAGGAAGAAATGAGTTCGGGACGGGCGGTGTTCGTGACAACCAGCTGCATCATGGGAGCAGCGCCCGCCATGAAGATCGCAGCGGCAAGAACCGTCAGTGAGGTGATCAGGCGAATGCCTGTGTGGTAGTGCTCGGCGACTTCTTCGTCATTGTCGTCGGCAACCGCGTAGTTCAATCGCGTAAAGATTGCGGTTGCAAGAGAAACAGTGATGACCGACTGCGGCAGCATGAAGATCAAGAAGGCTGCCGAATACCCCGCCAGGCCTGCGATGGGCATGGGGTTCTGGTTCAGGTAGTTATCCGCAATCGAAGCGATCGCGTTCGTCGAAAGAACACCAACCTGAGACACACCCAAGGTTGCGAAAGTCCAACCCGCAACCTTAGAGGCGGAGCCAAAAGACGTTCCACGGAAGTGAAAATCAGGCTTGAAGGAAACTCCCGCACGCCGCATGGGAATGAAGAGCACCAGAGCCTGGCAGACCACGCCCAAAGTGGTTGTGATCGACAGCAGCCAGAACTGAGGGGATGTGAAGTCAGAAATTGCGAAATCTTCGTGGGCGCCCCACAGAATGAGGAAAGCTACCAGACCCGCGATTGCAATGATGTTGTTGAGCACCGGCGCCCACATGTAGGGACCGAAGACACCGCGGGCATTGAGTAGCTCGCCCAAGAGGTTGTACAGGCCGTAGAAGAAAATCTGCGGGAGACACAAGAACGCGAAGGCAACGGCAAGTGAGCGGATGTCTTGGCTGTATCCCGGTGCCATGATGACGATCAGTACGGGCGCCAAGAGCGTTGAGACGAAGGCAACCAAGAACAAAATTGTTCCGGCCAGAGTAATCAGTCGGTTGATGTAGACCTGACCCTCGTCGCGTTTGAGTGCGCGTACGATCTGTGGGACCAAGACCGCATCGAAAACGCCCGATGCCAGCAGATTGAAGATTGTGTTGGGAAGAGTATTTGCCGTTTGGAAAGCCGCGGAGACCGCGCCACCGGCAGAACCCAGGGCCGCCAAGAGCATGGCGGCTTTAATGAAGCCAAGGACTCGGGAAACCATTGTTCCCGAGGCCATCAGTACGCTGGCTCGAAGAAGTGAGCCGTTGCGGGCCTGGCTTTCACTCATTCTGATCCTCTACATCTGGTTTGGGTGAATCCGAGCTTTCCGGACGATCCGGCTGACGCGGGGGACGTCCTGCTTGGACAAAACCACCGCTGGAAAGTGGAACGTTCACTGTGCCCTTTTCGACGCCGCCCATTCCTGGAAGATGCGAAGACTCTTCGGTCTGCGAGGACTTCAAACGACGTCGAATGGTCCGAATGATGCCGCCAAGGAAGGCAATTCCGATGATGACGGTCACGACCGCGGTGGCTGCGTCTTCCCATCCCGCGCGCATTCGCACCAGGACTTTCTGGGAATCATCAAGAACAGCTCCGCTGGGCGTTGACACCTTATAGGTCACGCGAATATCACCCGAACCAATTGCCGTGACTGGAACATCCACATTCGAGGAGGAATTCGCGGGGATCGTGGCCGTTCCCGTGCTGGTTACGCGCAGGCGTGGGTCGCTGGGAAGCAAAGTCACTTCGACATTGACTGGCCAGGGAAGTGAGTTACGCACGCGCACGGGGAAATTGGCGCTCTTGTTAATCAGATTGACGGCGTTCGAGGATTCAACTGAGACGGAGGACCTGAATGTATCAAGTGCCTGCGTATTTGCAGTGATCGTTTGGCTTTGCTGGTCACCCGCATCCGCTTGGAGCGCGCTGGCTACGGTCGTATTCAATTGAAGACGCGCAGCATCAACATTCGCTGTGGCATCGGCCAAAGGAAGAGCGTTTGAATATGCTTCGCTCAGTCCTGCCGTTTGCGAGCGCAGTTCGTCAGAAAAATGAGCATCCTCGACGGGGTTACGTTCAATATCGGTGGCCTCGGAATCCACGAGTTCACTGAAACTGGTGCCCTTGACCCAGCGGTTATCAAGGATCGCACGAACACGCTCAATGCGATTCTCATCCAGCGAGGACCCACGCTGAAGTGGAACAAATAAGGTACGCGAGAAGTTTGGGCGCTCGCGGGTGATCATCGCGGTCAAAGCTGTCAGGAATTGCTGAGTATCCAGCTCATCATCAACGCTTTGCGCATCCCACGACAAGAGCTCGCTCAGATTGTCGATTGAGGCAAGAGCAGTGACCGTGTCCCCAGACTGAGCAGAGTCACACGTGTGGGTCTGGCCGTCAGATGAGAGCTTGACCTTGGCCATCGAGGTGAAGTTCTGCTCTGAGCTTGGCGCTAGTTGCCCGGGAGGAGCAATCACAGTCGAGGCGTATTTGCTGTTGAGCGCTTGGGTACCCCAGCTTTGCGAGGCAGGCCAGGAAACATTTGAGATCAGTGTTGGCCCGGAGTTGTCGTTATCTGACGAGGCCGAGCTTGAGTCCGGCGAGGGGGTGGCGCTAGGTGATTGCGAACTTTCGCTTGAGGGAGTTGCGCTTGAGGACGAAGAAGCAGAGCTCGTGGGAGAAGTAGACGCATTTGAACGCGAGGAAGGCAGGAGAGCCTTGACCTTGCTGACGGAGGTTGGAACCGAGGCGCGCGATGAGGTCAGGTAGTCCATGACCGCGTCATTGTTGAGCGTGGTTGCCAAGGAAAGGTCTGCGTCGTGGCTGGGCAGAGCAACCAATTCTTTCGTGCGCTCAAAGAAAGTTTGGAGAAAGGCCGCGCGAGTATTGCGATCTGCCGTGATCTCAGCCTCGGAACGCGCAGTGGGCGAAGAGGACGCACTGGGTGAAGCGGAGGCGGTGGCCTCGGAAGAAGAGGAAGTCGAAGGAGAGGCAGCCGAGGAGGACACGGAAGGGAAGGCGCGAGTTGAACTTTGGTCTTCGGGGACCATGAGCTCACGGACTAAAGTATCCGAATCGGTCGCGAAGGTAACACCGGTCATCGATGCTGCGGACAGAATCGAATAGGAGTCGGTGGGAGTTTGCGGCGTTGATTCGGTCCACGGGAGCAGGACATTTGCGCGAGTGGGTTCAAGGGAATAACCCGAATCCCACACGAGGATTGAGCGATCAGAGCCGCGAGTTTCATCGCCTTCAACGACGACGGTGATTCCACGCGGTCCCCACTCAAAATCTGATCCGAAGGGAAGGGATTCAAAAGGGATTGTGATGTGGAAAGTCTGCTCGGCGTGAGGAGCAATCGTTGCTTCAAGGGTCCCCGCGTGAACGCGCCGACCCTGCCAGCTCTGGCCTGAAAGGTATGAGGAAAGCTCCGGTGCGGTCACGGGTGAATAGGTCTGGACGTAGGCATCCAGGGATGGATTCGTGACGGGCTTATCCGACAGGTTTCGAACGACGCCCGATACCTGCAGGTTGTGCTGCGAGGTAATGACCCGCGGTTCCAGCCTGTTGATTCGTACGTCAATTCCTGAGGCCTGACCCGCATCCCCCAAGATCTGCGGTCGCGTTGTTGATTGGGGCTCGAGTGCAGAAGGAGAGGTGGAGCGCGAAGAAGCCGAGGCCTGCGTCCCTTGAGTTCCCTGAAGGTGCGTGGGCAGTGCGTGAGCGCTCGCGGGGGTTGTCCCCAGGAGCAGTGCGCTCAGCGGCAGAAGAGTCAGTGCGTATCGAGCTGCTGGCGGCTTGATCATGATGCATCCCGGTAGAGCAAGTCCAAAGCGATACCGACAATGCGCCTTTCATTGGGATAGGCCAGCTCATGGGTGAGGTCACGCAAGGGAACCCACGCGGCGTCTTCGGCCTCGTGATCGGGGTCGCCCTCGACAGTGATGGAGCCTGAAATATAGCCCATTAAGTAGTGGTGAACGACCTTGTGAATCCGTCGATCTGCACCTGAGAACCAGTAGTCGATTGAGGCCAGGTGACGAATAATTCGCCCGTGGATTCCGGTTTCTTCGGCGACTTCGCGCAGAGCGGCTTCCTCGGGAGACTCGCGGCCTTCAAGATGTCCCTTTGGGAGGCACCATTCAATCTTCCCCGACCGATTACGGCGAGCAATGATTGCCGCATAGGGCTGACCATCGCGAACATCGACAACGATGCCGCCCGCGGAGGTTTCGGAAGAAACGGGAAGGAAATGGGGTGTCGGCTGGACCGTGCGCAAAGAAGGATTGCGACGCGGAGGCCGGGGCACTCCGGGTCGTAAGGCTTCAGAAGGCACAGTCATACCTCCACTTTAGGCGGGATTGGGGCTCTTGGTCAGGTCGCACCATCGGTCAAGTGGGAATTACCGCAATTTTTGTGTGTCAGAAGGTCAATTGGTGCGACCTTCGGCGCATGTCAACCGAAGACGAGGCCGTGATGCGGATGCATCAAAGATGCGGAAATCATGGCATGCTGGAGGGGATGAGTACACAACTTTCGCGAACGATGGGTCAATCCCGCTCACACGCCCCCCTTCCCAGCGGTCTAGGCGAGGGCGATCTGGGTCTATTAATGGCTCAGGCACAGCAGGCTTTTTCCCACCTTCCCAAGGAAATCCTCGAGCTCGGTGAAATTTTTGCCGAAGCTGGAGAGGAAATTAGCCTGGTCGGTGGACCGGTTCGCGATGCCTTCTTGGGACTCACTCCCCACGATTTTGATTGCACAACCTCTGCGCGTCCGGAGAAAACTGAAAAGCTATTGGCGCAGTGGGGGAATGCAACCTGGGATATTGGCCGCGAGTTCGGGACCATTGGTGGTCGCCGAGGAAAGCTGGTCGTTGAAGTTACGACCTATCGCACGGATTCGTATGAGGTCGGTTCGCGCAAGCCTGAGGTCGAGTATGGCGACACCTTGGAAGGCGATCTAACGCGGCGTGATTTCACCGTCAATGCGATGGCCATGCGATTGCCTCAGATGGCTCTGGTTGATCCCCACGATGGCCTTGGCGATTTAGCTTCGGGACGTCTACGCACCCCCGTTAGTGCACTGCAGTCCTTTGATGACGATCCGCTGCGAATCATGCGCGCGGCGCGCTTCAGTGCCCAGCTGGGTATTGATGTTGATGAAGACGTCATGAACGCCATGGAGTCAATGGCCGGACGTCTTGAGATCGTTTCAGCTGAACGTATCCGCGCTGAACTTGAACGACTCGTTATTTCGCCGTGGCCCAGGCGCGGTTTGGAATTGATGGTCCATACAGGGGTTGCAGATATCGTCCTGCCGGAACTGTCTGCTCTGGTATCGACCGTTGATGAGCATCATCGTCACAAGGATGTTTACGAACATACGCTGATCGTTTTGGATCAAGCGATCGACTTGGAAACAGATGCTGACGGTCCTGTTCCCGGTCCGGATTTCATTTTGCGTTTCGCGGCACTCATGCACGATGTGGGCAAGCCGGCCACGCGTCGCTTTGAACCCAATGGCACGGTGTCATTCCACCACCACGAATTAGTGGGAGCGAAGCTCACGCGTAAGCGGATGAAGGCCCTGCGTTTTGATAAGGCAACGATTGATGCCGTTTCAGAACTGGTTGCCCTGCACCTGCGTTTCCATGGCTACGGGGAAGCGAAATGGACGGATTCGGCAGTTCGCCGTTACGTCGCTGATGCGGGAGAGCTTCTTGAGCGCCTGCATCGCCTGACGCGCGCTGATTGCACGACGCATAATAAGCGCAAGGCCGCCTACCTGTCTGCTGCTTATGACGACCTAGAAGAGCGTATTGCCGCTCTTCGCGCCCAAGAAGAACTCGATGCTATTCGTCCCGATCTCGATGGCGATCAGATCATGGAAATCCTTGGTCTGCGTCCTTCGAAGGCCGTGAAGATGGCCCGCGATTATCTTCTGGATCTTCGAATGGAACAGGGTCCTTTGGGAGAAGAAGCAGCGCGCGAGGCGCTCCTTGCTTGGTGGGCATCGGATGAAGTTCGAGAGATCGCCGCAGAGTATCAAGCACAGCAGGAACGCTGGGAAGCAAAGGCCGCCGAAAAGAAGGCGCGCAAGCGCCGTTCTGCCAGCGAAAACTAAGCCGATCCGGAGCTTGCTTTAGGCAATATGCCCGCTTTCTGCGTAGGCTAGACACGATCACCTATGCTGAAAGGCTGGTTTTTCGTGACACCTTCTAACGCAAACGACGACCGCGGACGTCGACCTCTTCCCTCGCGGGCCGAGGCCACTCGACGTCGGCTCGCAGAGCAGGCCCGTCGTGATGGAGAGGGAACGATTCCCAAGACTTCCGCATCCTCAACACCTTCCGCACCCAAGCGGACTTCCGCAGTTGCGCGGGTCTCAGGCGGGGCCTCGGCGCGCACAGGAAGCAGCAGCGAGGGTCGACGCACAGGCACCCAAGGCGCTAGCTCCTCCTCGGCAAGTAGTGCGCGTAAGCGTCCCACTCGTCCACAAAGCGATCGCGAGGCCTCGGCAGCAGCAAGCCGCGCGCGTGCAAAGAAGGGCCCAGCTAAGGGCGGTAAGGCAAATAAGGGGAAGAAGAAGCGGAGCCTGGGTGCACGTATCGGCCGCGGAATCCTCTTTACTTTCCTTGGGCTGATCATCGCGGGGCTGGGAACCTTCCTGGTTGCCTACGCCGCGTTGACGGTTCCCCAGGCCGATCAGGTTGCGCTCGCGCAGACCACAACTGTCTACTACGCCGATGGCACCACCGAAATGGGCCGAATGTCGCAGGTCAATAGGAAGATCATCGATGCATCGACCCTTCCGGACTATGTTGCGCATGCCGTTGTTGCCTCGGAAGACCGGACTTTCTACACGAACTCCGGCGTTGATCTTAAAGGTATTGGACGCGCACTGGTCAACAATATTAGGGGCGGGGCACGCCAAGGTGCATCGACCCTGACTCAGCAATATGTTGAGCGCTACTACGTTGGGGAAACAACCGGTTATGTGGGTAAGGCCAAGGAAGCAATTCTTGCCCTCAAGATCAACCGCGAACAGTCCAAAGACCAGATCATCGGCAACTACCTCAACACCATTTACTTCGGGCGTGGAGCCTACGGAATTGAGGCCGCATCCCAGGCTTACTTCGGTCACGAAGCAAAAGATCTGACCCTCTCCGAGGCCGCAATGATTGCCGGAATCATTCCCGCTCCTTCCGCGTGGGACCCGGCGGTTGATGAAGAGAAAGCGCGCTCGCGGTGGACTCGTGTCATCAATCTGATGGTCGAAGACGGGTGGATTTCACAGGCCGATGCGAACGCGGCTGAATTCCCCAAGACCATTGATCCCGATACTTTGGGCGGGCCGACAATGGAAGGGCCGACCGGTTATCTCATGGAGCAGATCCGCACGGAACTTGCCCAAGAGGGTGGTTTCACGGCCGATCAGCTGGCAACCGGTGGATACCGGATCATTTCCACAATCGATAAGGAGAAGCAGGATCAGGCGGTTGAGGCTGCCGAGTACATGTACACGGTGCGTGGGTGGAATGAAGACTCCATGCACGTGGCTTTGACGTCATTGGATCCCGCTACCGGTGAAATCGTTGCCGAATACGGCGGTAAGGACTACCTCAAGCGCCAGCAAAATGGTGCGACGCAGGACATCATGGCTGCCGGTTCGACCTTTAAGCCCTTCGCCTTGATTGCTCACGCCGAACAGGGCGGGTCGATCTACGACACCTATGATGGTTCGTCGCCGAAGACCTTCAGCGGATTGGCACGTCCGGTGAGCAATGACTCGGGTGTGTCCTGGGGGCGACAGAACCTGGTGAATGCAACGAAGAATTCGATTAACACGGTTTTCGTTGGACTCAACCAGGAAGTTGGACCCGCAACGACCAAGCAGGTTGCTGTTGAGCTGGGCATCCCCGAAGACACCAACGGCTTGGATGACTCTCTGCTGAATGTTCTGGGCTTCGCGGCTCCTCACAATATCGATCTGGCTCACGCTTATTCGACCATCGCTTCTGGTGGCCAGCGAACCACCCCGCACATTGTCCGCGAGGTGCAAAACTCTGATGGTTCGAAGGTCTTCCAGACCACCGTGAACCCGAAGCAGGTTTTCGATACGAAGACCATGTCAACGGTCCTTCCTGCGCTGCAGTCCGTGACCGCTTCGGGTGGTACAGCCGAGGCCGCTGCAGTTCTCAAGCAGGATAGCGGTGGAAAGACAGGTACCTCGGAAGAGCAGAAGACCGCACAGTTCGTTGGTTTTACCCCGAGCTTGGTCACTGCCGTTAGCATGTACCAGCTAGATGAGAATGGTAGCCCGGTATCACTGACAAATATTGGCGGTTTGGGCCAATTCCACGGCGGCGACTGGCCGGTAACCGTGTGGGTGCGCTACATGAAGGCGGCGACCGCAAACGATACGAAGCTTCATTTCGACTGGTATAAGCGTCAAACCGCGACTCCGGTGAATCCTGCTCCGGTTGCGACGACCACCCCCACTCCGACTGAGGAAACACCAACACCGACTCCCGAGGCGACCCAGGAAACTCCCGGCGCTGAGGTTCAGCCAACCGTTACTCCTTCTGCCCAAAACAACGGCGGCAATGGCGGCAACGGTGGCGGCTCTAACGGCGGGGGCTCATCGAACGGTGGTGGCGGACGCCCCGGTGGCGGTGGCGGTCCGGAGTAAAGCCTATTCGGGTATAACAAAAGCCGGGGCAATCCCTTTCGGGACGCCCCGGCTTTTGTATAAGCCTTGTCAGACTGTCACTTCACGGCCAGAACGCGAACCTTAAGGTTTGCGCGAACATCGGCGTGGAGGTTGACCGTCACGGTGTGGTCACCGGTGGTCTTGATCGGGTCGGTGATGATCACGCGACGACGATCGATGGTCTGGTTCAGCTGTTCCTTCACTGCGTCAGCGATCTGAGCGGCAGAGACGGAACCGAAGAGGCGTCCGTGTGCACCGACCTTGCTGTTCACGGTCACAACCGCGGCCTGCAGGGCGTCGCGCACGAGGCGTGCATCGTCGACGGAAGCGATCTCACGACGGCGGCGAGCTGCTGCCATCTGATCGATCTGTGCCTGTGCACCCTTGGTCCACTTGGTGGCGAAGCCACGGGGAACCAGGTAGTTACGGGCGTATCCAGACTTGACCTCGACGACATCGCCTGCGGAACCGAGACGTTCCACATCGTGGGTGAGGATGAGCTTGGTAGTTGCCATTTTTCACTCCTTCCCTTCGAATCAGCGGCCGGTAGAGGTGTAGGGCAGCAGGGCCATCTCACGCGCATTCTTGATGGCGCGAGCAATGCGACGCTGCTCCTGGACGGAGACACCGGTGACGCGGCGAGCGCGGATCTTGCCACGGTCCGAGATGAACTTACGCAGCAGAGCGGTGTCCTTGTAGTCGATCGATTCGATCTTGGCCGACTTCAGCGGGTTGGCCTTCTTCTTAATGGGCTTATTGCGAAGTTGAGGCTTCGCCATGATGTTCTCCTTGATGATCTGAGCGAGTGAACGCTCCCAAGCATGTGTTCAGCGTGTGTCAGCGCAATGCTGACGAAGCGCTATTTAGAAGGGCGGATCTTCGGCGAAAGAGGTCGCAGCACCGGAATCGGATGTGCGCCACGGATCGTCTTGAGAGCCGCCGGCGGGTGCGCCATAGCTGGCCTGGCCCTGTGAGTAACCACCTTGGTTTCCATAGCCCTGCTGCTGTCCGTAGCCGCCACCCTGGGAGTAGCCTCCCTGGGGTGCTCCGCCTTGCGAGGCCGGGCCGCCCGTGCGGGTGACCTGTGCCTTTGCGCGGCGCAGTGAGGGGCCGACCTCGTCGACTTGAAGTTCGACGACGGTACGACGTTCGCCCTCGCGGGTTTCGAAAGAGCGCTGCACGAGGCGACCGGTGACAATGACGCGCATTCCCTTACGCAGGGATTCGCCGACATTTTCAGCCATTTCGCGCCAAACAGAGCAGCGCATGAACAGGGTTTCCCCATCCTTCCATTCGCCGCTTTGACGGTCGAAGGAACGCGGGGTAGACGCCACCGTGAAGTCGGCGACGGGTGCTCCGCTCTGCGTCCAACGCAGTTCCGGATCATTGGTCAAATTGCCAATGATCGTAATGACGGTTTCTCCAGCCATTGGATCTCCTTGGTGGGCTGTATGAGGTGATTGCTCAGGCGAGCAAAGGTCAGTGGGCGTCCGGACGCAGGAGCTTCGTGCGCAGGATGGACTCGTTCAGAGTCATCAAGCGGTTGATTTCCAGCGCAATTTCGGGGGTGGTCGTCATGTTGATGACGACGTAGATTCCCTCGGAACGCTTGAGAATGTCGTAGGCAAGACGACGCTTGCCCCAGATGTCGACCTTTTCGACGGAGCCGCCGTTAGCGGTGACCTGCTCGAGGTACTTCTCCATCTGCGGGGCGACGGTGCGCTCGTCGATCGAAGGATCGAGGATCACCATCAGTTCGTATTCACGCACGTTGATACCCACCTCCTGTGGTCTTCGCGGTCACGGTATTTCCGTGACAGGAGGGTCATGCGTTGCAATTACCGGAGTTTCACCGGCTTTTGCACATGGACACATGGGTGTCCATGTGACTCATTTCTTGCCCGGGTGGGTAGAAACAGTCCAGCGTCAGAGTCTAGCGTTTTTTCAGTTTTCTGTCACTACCTGTCACCTAGTTCAAAGCGTGATTTATTCGGCGCTTTGGGCACCGGCCTCGTGGCGAGGAATCAGCGCATGTTTAGGCGAGAACCAGGTGATCCACGAATTGGTCAACGCGCGCGTGAGCATGTACAAACCGGTGACCAAACCGATGAGGACTGCAACTGCCTGAGTTTCTGTAAGGGCGGGGCGCGCAACCGAGAACAGCCACAGTGCGGGAAGCAGAATCGCCAGGTTGAGGAATGCGGCCTTTGCCAGCGATGCTCCGCGTCCGGCTCCAATCAGGACGCCATCGAGCAAGAAGGCGTGAGATTGAGCGGGGAAGAAGACTGCGTTGACGATCACCGCGGGGATCGCCATGTTTCGGACCACGGCCTCGGAAACGAAGAAGGAAGGGATCCAGGGGGACAGGGCAGCGGTCAATGCGCCGATGATGATCCCCGCAAAAATTCCCCACCACGAGAGGGTGCGAAGCAGAGTGCGCAGCTGTGAGCGATCGCCCGAACCGATTGCGAAGCCGACCAGGGTTTGCGAGGCGATCGCAAGGGAATCGAGAAGGAAAAGTGGGATTTGCCAGGCGGACATGACAACTTGGTAGGCAGCCAGGCCATTCACGCTAATTGCCGTCGCGCTCCAGATCGAGGTGAGGAAGGCTAGACGAATTGCGACCGAACGGGCCAAGAGGGGGCCTCCGACGCGCGCGGATTGGCGGATTCCCGTGAGTGAGGGCCGCAGGGAGACTCCCAGGGTGTGCGCCGGACGGGCAAGGATTATGACCAGGCTGATCGCCATGATTGTTGAGACGATCGAGGTTCCAATGCCGCTACCGACAATCCCTAGGTTGATCCCGTAGATGAGGAAGGCGTTGAGGCCAATGTTCAGCGCTGCGCCCGCTCCAGCCGCGATGAGCGGAGTGGTGGTGTCCTTCATTCCGCGCAGGACACCCGTGGCCGCCATGGTGATCAACGAGGCCGCAAGTCCGGGTAGGGATGCGTAGAGGAAGGATTGGGCGTAGGGCATGATTTCGGGTGCTGCGCCCAATGCGTGAAGCAGCGGAATTCCACAGAGTGCCAAGAGAAGAGCCAAGGAAACACCGATGATGGCTGCGAGCCACATGGCGTGTACTCCCAGTTCGCGTGCCCTGCGTTCGTTTCCGGCTCCCATTGCTTGGGCAGTTTCGGCAGTGGTTGAGTAGGCCAGGAAGATCGACATTCCGTAGACGGTGTTGATGATGATCATGGCCAGGGACATGCCGGCGATTTTCTCTGCACCCAAGTGTCCGACCATCGCGGAGTCAATGGTGAGGAAGAGCGGTTGGGCGATTGTTGCGCCCAGGGTTGGGATGGCGAGTGCCAGGATTTGTCTGGTGAGGCTTGGTTTTTTCGTCACCACGGGGGTGCTGTCACCTGTCTTTTCTGAAGGAAGGCTGGGAATGGGATCGGATGCTTCAGTAAGTGTCTGTCTATCCACTGACGTGGATCCATCTGTGGATAGAGCCTGTTCAGAGTGCTCATTTTCAGTTGATGTCGGTTCATTGTGGATAGAAATATGTGACGTGCGTAAACCTTCAATCTCCACTTGAGGCTTATGTTTGCGCTGGTCATCGTTATCCACTGATTCTCGCTCCACTTTTTATCCACAGTCTGTGTACACATCTGTGGAAAGATCTTACTCGGAAAATGGCGTGATTCTAGGGAAACTCAAAACTGAGGATAGCCTGAGAGAGGGCTTGGGAAATACCTGTTATCCACACCTTTCCACAGGACATGTGGATGACACGCGGCCAAATCCACAAGATATCCACACGTCATCCACATTCGTGTTGACCTTGAAGGTGGCACGCTTCCTCACTTGGCAGTACTCTCGCGTGTACGCGCTTTGCGTCGCTAGCTCGAATCGACGCGGCAGGCCAATCCCGTCCACATGCACACATTCGCCTAGGAGAGCCCTTCATGGCATCGGAAGATTTTGATCGCACCCCACCTCAGGACATCGACGCTGAGATGTCTGTTTTGGGGTCCATGATGCTCTCCAAGGAAGCTATTGCCGATGTCACCGAAGAAATTCGAGGGACGGATTACTACAAACCTGCTCACGAAATCATCCACAACACGATCATTGATCTGATGGGGCGCGGAGAACCCGCAGATGCCGTGACGGTGGTAGGCGAACTCCAAAGGCAGGGTGACCTGTCCAGGGTAGGCGGGGCCTCGTATATCCATTCGATTATTGCTGCAGTTCCTACCGCGGCAAACGCCGGCTACTACGCGCGAATTGTTAAGGAGCGCGCGATCTTGCGTCGACTGGTGACTGCGGGAACGCGAGTTGTTCAGCTGGGTTACGCAGATGCCGGTGGTGACGTCGATGAGATCGTTGACCAGGCGCAGGCTGAGATCTTCGCAGTCGCCGAACGTCAGTCGCAAACTGACTACGTGTCGATGGCAGAGATGTCAGAGAACATTCTGGGCGAACTGGAACAGATTGAACTCAATCAGGGCAAGCTCGCTGGTGTGCCCACGGGATTCGTTGACCTTGATCGAATGACCGGTGGCCTGCGAGGTGGGCAGATGATCATTGTCGCGGCCCGTCCCGCAATGGGTAAGTCGACTTTGGCTCTGGACTTTTGCCGTTCGGCCTCGATTAAACATGGAATTACCTCGATCATCTTCTCGCTGGAAATGTCGCAAAACGATATTGCGATGCGCATGCTTTCCGCTGAGTCTTCAGTGTTTATGAGCAAGATGATGAAGGGCGAAATGACCGAGCGCGACTGGCGGAAGGTCTCTGAAACAACCGGCAAGATTTCCGAGGCTCCGATTTTTGTTGATGACTCGGCGAACGTCACCATGACGGAAATTCGTTCAAAGTGTCACCGCCTCAAGCAACAGCATAATTTGGGCCTCGTTGTTGTCGACTACCTGCAGTTGATGACAACGGGTAAGCAGGTTGAATCTCGACAGCAGGAAGTTTCAGTTCTGTCGCGAAACCTCAAGCTTCTTGCGAAGGACCTCGATATTCCAGTCGTTGCTGTCGCTCAGCTGAACCGTGGTCCCGAAGCGCGAACCGACAAGAAGCCGATGATGAGTGACCTGCGTGAATCGGGTTCGCTGGAACAGGACGCGGATATCATCATGCTCTTGCATCGTCCCGAATACTACAATTCTGAAGATCGTCCGGGTGAAGCCGATATTATTTTGGCCAAGCATCGTAACGGTGAAACGGGAACTATTCGTGTGCTTTTCCAGGGGCACATGGCACGCTTTGCGAACTTTACTTCGCGCGAAGAACCTGTGTAGTTTGAAGAGTTAGGAGGGATATGTACGACTTAAATGCTTTTACGCCTGCACAAGCGGCTGATCCCTCTTTACCTGCCGAACTGATTGCGCAACTTGCCGCCGCACGCCCTGACCTGCATGCCGTGCTCTTGGAAAACCCCAGCATGTACCCGCAGCTGCGCCAGTGGATTATTGATACGAATGCTCAGCGCGAGCCCCAATTCGTCTACGGCTCGGGAGTTGCCGCGCCAAGTGGAGCATTTCCCTCGCAGCCTCAAGCTGACTACTTCCCAGTCCCCGGAAGTGGCCCTGCGCCGCAGACTCGGGTCTCACCGCAGAGCGAGGCACCGGTCCCAGGACAGTACGCCTCGGCGCAGGTTCAGGCGCCGGCCTCGGCAGTGGGGGAAGCGGTGGACTGGAGCTGGGCACAACCGCGCCAAAGCGGGCCACTTCAAGACCTCGAGGCCTTTGCGAATGGCAAGCGCGTGCGCGAACCCGGACAGGGTAGGGGCGGGTCTGCTCTTGTGTGGGGAATTGGGGCCTTTATAGCGCTCTGCGCGGGTGTGATCGCTATTGTTTGGAGCGGCGTACTTTAAGCAGACCGTCCACGCTGAGTAAAGCCAATGCAACCCAGACGATGCCAGTTGCAATCCAGCGCGTGGGCTCCATGTGCTCGTGGAAAATGCAGACGCCGATGATCAGCTGAATGCTGGGCGAGATGTACTGCAAGAAACCCAAAAGGCCAAGAGGCAGGCCCTGGGAGGCTTTGGCGAAAGTGAGCAGCGGGATGACAGTGAGGATTCCCGAACCAATCAGAAGAGCCAGGTGAAGCTGCCACGACATGGCTCCGTCTCCCAAGCGAGCAAGCGCATGGAAAGAAGTTGCCTCGTGCGCGGCAAGGTAGATGTAGTAACCCAGAAGAATTGGGATGACCACGGCAGTTTCGATCGTCATTCCATCAAGGGGACGGACCTTGAGCGCGACCTGCTTCTTCACAAGGGAATACAGGCCAAATGATGCGGGTAAGGCCAGCGAGATCCACGGCAAGCGCCCAAGGCCGACAATAATGACCGCGACAGCGATCACACCCAAAACTAATGCGACTCCCTGAAGACGTGAGATCTTTTCGCGCAAGACGATCATGCCCAGAGCAACGGTCAGTAGGGGGTTGATGTAATAGCCAAGTGCGGCATCAGTCGTGTGTCCGATGAGGATCGCGTAAATATAGGTCGTCCAGTTGATAACGACAAGGAATCCCGCTGCGACTAGAGGCCATGTGATCGAGGGGTCGTGGACAATGCGCCACACTCGCGGCAGTGAGCGGGTCAAGGCCAAGGCGATAAAGCACGCAATGAAGGCCCACAGTGCGCGGTGGACGATGATCTCTAGAGAACCTGCGGGATCGAGCAGGTGGAAATAGAGCGGGAAGAAACCCCATAAGACATGGGTACCAATACCTAGTGCAAGGTACTTACCGAAGTGCTCGTGTCGTGTGGGATGTTCGCTGGCCATAGATGCAGGGTATCGGTTTGGGTAGGGAAGTGCCCGGTGGTGTGTGCGATTTTTGTGTGGGCTACCCTGATGGCATGTTCATACGCCCTGCCACTTCCGAGGATCTGGATTTCATCGAGTCTGCTTTTGACCACGCCCGCGAATTCATGCGGGCGAACGGTAACCCGACGCAGTGGCCCAGCGATTACCCCAACCGCAGTGATGCGCTCAACGACATTGAAAGAGGCGAGTGCTTCCTTGTTTGTGATGAACAGGGGCCTTTGGCAGTGTTTAGTTTCGCTCGCGGGCCGGAAGAGGAGTATTCCCAGGTTGATGGGGCCTGGCACTTCGATGATGAGTATGGCGTGATTCATCGCCTTGCCAGCGTCCGAGGCCGTGGGGTCACTCGCGTGGTCATGGACTTTTGCGCGGGACAAGTTCCGTATTTGCGCTGCGATACGCACCTTGATAACGGACCGATGCGTCGAGCGCTGGAGGCGTATGGCTTTGAGCCGTGCGGGATGATTTCGGTACGAGGCCAGTGCCCGCGAATTGCCTACGATGGGTTGTTTTCTCAAATATCGAAATAGTGTCGAGTAATTACTTGCTGAATCAGCTTTCTTCGCTAGGCTGAGGTTGACCTCAACGACGGCGAGGAGGTGTGGTGGTGTCTGATTCGCAGTCCACGCGTGGAGCACAGGGACGGCTCATGAAGCGTTTTTGGCGTGTGGTTGTGGTGCTTGTGTGTGCTGTTGTGGGGTTTTTTGGGTTTTCGTTTTATGCGTTGTTGCATGATGATGGTTTGCCGTCGATGGATGGGCGTCTTCCTTTGGAGAAGCGTGTGTCGATTGAGGCGTTTCAGCGTGATATGGAGCCTCATATTCTCTCTGCCCGGCAGGCGCTGTTTGAAGATACCGGTGGAGTACGCCCCTATTCGGAGGGCAGCAGGATAAGTACGGCTGTGGGTGAGTCGTGGACCTTGTATAGCCAGAACACCGATGGGGCTAAAGTGTCTGTAGACAAGATTTATGCGGTCATGCGTGATTATGTGGAACCGCAAGGTTATGTTGTCGCTTTAGATAAGACTTACAAAGATGGTTCACGCAGCTTTGTCTGGCGCGACTATGACAATGGCGGAACAGTCGATGTGAATATCAATGGGGATTGGACGAGTTTTGCTTATGAGAGTGGTGCTCGTCCTTCTGATGGTTCTGTGCCTGATCCGCGGGTGTTGATTCCCAATGATTCTCGGGATATTGCTGGATACGTGAGTCCTAGTCTTCCCAGTATTGGGTATTGGGATTTGGATGCGCCTAGATTTCCAGAGACTGATGGCAGTGAGTGGGCGGAGAAACGTCAGTCGATTGAGGTGTTTCAGCGTGATGTTGAGCCGGGGATTTTGAGTTTCAGAGACGAAATTGTTGGTGATTCACCGTATTACGTGGCACCCAGCCCCAGCGAGATGGAAACGAGGAAGAGCTATCTCCCTCCAGAGTATTGGTTTAAGAGTCAGCGTGTTCAGTGTGGTCCGCGTGATGTGGAGCGGGTAATTGAGATGGGGAATGCTCATTTGAATCCACTGGGCTATGAGTTGGTGTATGACTATGCCAGTCCGCTACCTGGGGTCGGCCACTATCTGGCGTGGAAGGATGAGAAGAATGGCGGGATTGTGACGGTTATTCTTCGCCAGGAGAACACGGAATTTAGTTACAAGAGTGGGGCTCGTCCTTCTGATGGTTCTGTGCCTGACCCGACGGTGTTGATTCCCAACGATCACCGCGACCTACCAGACCCTCTTGCGTAGCAGCGACCGCGGCCTCGGCTATTCCCTAATACCGACGTGGATGGTGGGAATATAGACCGGTATGGCCAGTGACGCAAGAAGCTCCTCAAGGCTACTGCGTAAAACCCCTAGATCTGCATACTGCATACCCTGATGCGCCTCACCCGGAAGACGAGAGGGAAGATAGCGCAAAACCTCGTACTGATCGCCTTCATAGTCCGTATACAATCCGGTTTCGACGAAGCCATTGCGCTGATAGAAGGCCAGTCGCCTTTCGCGCTGATGGAAATTAGAAGCATCGGTAGTCATTGGCTCGATTTCCAAAGCAATGGCAAAACCGGGGAAACGCTCCTTCAACTGGTCAAGAATTCGCGTTCCATATCCCCGCGAGCGAAGCGCGGGATTCGTCGCTAAAAACACGACAAAAAGCAAATCATCTGAGTGAATAGTAAAAGTCACTCCGCAAAAGCCCGAGGGCTCTTCCGGATCAAAATACGCAGTGAAATCAATAGAACGGCGTAGTGCAAGCGCATTCATCACCCATTCAGGAATGAGTTCGGCGGGTGGAAAGGCCTCGGCAAGGAGGCGACGAACCTGCGGGTAGAAGTGGGAATGACGGCGGACGGGCAAAGTGATAAGAGGTGACTCGCTTGAACTCACCCTTCCATACTAAATTTCACCCGCATCGGCTGCCTCATGACAATTGTCATGTGAAACTTCGTAAAAACGACACTGTTGTCGATGTCCCTCACAGGCTTGACTTAAAGCATGAACACGGACACTCAAACCACGACCCCAGTGATCCTTGCGAAAGACCTGGTGAAGACCTACGGGAATGTGCACGCGCTCAAGGGCATGAACCTGCGCGTTGATTCCGGTGAAATCGTTGCTTTCCTTGGCCGAAATGGCGCAGGAAAAAGCACAACAATTGACATCATTCTTGGCCTTCAGCAAGCAGATAGCGGAAGCGTTGAAGTTTTTGGCATGAGCGCCAAAGAAGCAATCCGCCGCGGATTGATCGGTGTCGTTCTCCAATCGGGTTCGCTTCCTGGGGACTACAGCGTCGCAGAAATCCTCAAACTCTTCTCGCGCGTCTACAAGCGCACCGAGTCCATTGACCCCCTTGTCGAAGAAACCCACCTTCGACACCTTCTTGGCCGCAAAATCCGCAAGCTATCCGGTGGTGAGCAGCAACGCGTTCGCCTAGCAATGGCACTCATTCCTGACCCAGAACTCATCATTCTCGACGAACCGACCGCCGGAATGGACGTCACCATGCGCAAGGAGTTCTGGGATCTCATGAGTACCCAGGCCTCGAAAGGTAAGACGATCCTTTTCGCCACTCACTACCTGGCCGAGGCGCAGGACTACGCTCAGCGTACGGTCATCGTCAATGCGGGCCGCGTGAGTGCCGACGCCCCCACCGAAGAAATCCGCCGAGCGCACTCGTCGACGCGCCTGGCCTTCTCTATCCCTGCTTCCTCTCTTGAGGGTGTGCGTGCAGGACTGGCCGCGCGTGCGGCTGAGCTTGGGACAGTGTGGGAGCTTTCCGATATTGCCGAGGTCGATTCCACCGATTCCTCCCCCGCTGCCTTGGGCGAAGAGGACTTGGCTGCCGATCACTGGCTACGCGTGGAGTTCCACACGACCTTCTCTGACGAGGCCGCTCGACACATCGTCGCCATTCCCCAGGCATGCGAATTCGAGGTTGTTTTCTCGAGCCTCGAGGATGTTTTCGCCGAGCTCACGCAGTAGAACGCAGGGCACGAAGTCCTGTCTTTCACTTTGGCCACCTCGCACCTCTTCTTTAAGGATTCACAATGACGACTCACACTCACGCAGCAACAAACCCCTGGATCAGCCGCCGGGCACTGAGCTCCTGGCAGGGATTTGGGCTTCTCACCTGGAAGTCATTCCTGAAGCTGGTTCTCAATCCCGCTATGTTCGCCTTCGCGCTGATCCTTCCGATCTTCATGTACATGATGTTTGGAGCAGGACAGGAGTACTCGAAAGAGTGGGCGATCAATGCAAATATTGGCGCAACGGTTTTGGTGTCAATGACCCTGTACGGCGTAATGATCGCTGCCGCATCGGCTGCAACCGTTGTCGCACTTGAGCGAACCTCTGGAATCTCCAGGCTCTTTGCACTGTCCCCCGTGGGTTCGGGCGCCTTCATCTTTTCCCGTTTGATCGCGGCGATTTCCATGAGTGCCCTGGTTATTGTCATTACCTATACCTTCGGATACGCGACCGGAGCACGAATGAGACCCGAGGCCTGGGTTGAAAGTGGGCTCATCACCTTGGCTGCATCGGTGATTTCCGCTGCCCTTGGTCTGGCGCTGGCCTTCCTCATGCGCTCAGATACTGCCTTCGCGGTGATTAATGGTGTCGTTGTCTTGGGTGCTTTCCTTGCGGGAATGTTCATTCCGATCAGCTCCATGGGGTCGATATTTAAGACGCTCGCGCCCTATAGCCCCTTCTACGGACTCTTCAACCTCTCTCAGCTGCCCCTCTACGGTTTCGATAATTTCGAATGGAAATGGGTGATTTCAACGGTCGCGTGGTTTGTTCCCATGGC
Organism: Actinomyces sp. ph3; assembly: GCF_000308055.1. GTDB lineage: Bacteria > Actinomycetota > Actinomycetes > Actinomycetales > Actinomycetaceae > Pauljensenia. The sequence goes on along the minus strand of NZ_CAGY01000003.1, from coordinate 18,468 downwards.
ACTGCTTGCGATCTGGGCGCAGCGCAGGGACACTGATCGCTAAGAAGTCCGGCGCAATCGGGCGCGCTCTCGCACTACTTTCATTGCCAATGACTGGGGAAGGACCGGAATGAGCACCAAAACTCAGGGGACAGATGCCTCGTGGTCACAGCGCCACCCGCGCTTGTCCGCGGTGTTGTGGGCGCTGCCCTACCTGGCGTTCTTGGCCTTTCCCTTGGGGATGATTCCTTCCGTTGAATCCCCCGGGATGATCGCGCTGATCCTCACTCTGACCTTTGGCGTTGCTGCTGCTGATATTGCAATTTACATCGTCAATCCGACCCCTGAATGGGGAGCGCGCATCACCAAGAAAATGTGGATCTCGCACGGGATCTTGCTGGCCCTGGTGATTGCACTGGGACTCGTCCTGGTTGTCGCCGGCGCATCGCGAGTAACCTCGGCCCTTTTCATCACCTACTCGATCGCAGGCTGGAACCTTCAAGCTCCCAAGAGATATGTGGTTCCCGGCCTAGTGGCACTTGTCGGCTGGGAAGTCATTGCCATCTTGTTGCCTATTGGCAGTATCGACGCGGTGGCCTTGAGCTACGCGATCATCGCGCTGCTGATGGTTTTGGGATTAACCCTGGCCGTGCGCCGCAGTTTCGATAATCGCCACTCAGAGCAACAACGTCAACGCCAAGCAATCAGCCTGGTTCGTGAGCGCGAACGCCTGCGTTTTGCCGGGGATCTTCACGATATTCTGGGTCACTCGCTGACGGTCATCACCATGAAGAATGAGCTTGCCCAGCGCTTGCTCTCCGTGGGAAAGATTGCCGAGGCCAGTGAGCAGATTGCGCAGACCCTGGAGTTATCCCGCCAGGCGAAAGAAGATCTGCGTGGGATCATCGCCGCTTCGCGAAGCCTGTCCGCCGAGGAAGAGGTCGAGTCGGCCCGTGAACTATGCGAGCAAGCGGGAATCGAATTTACCGCCGATATCCAAGGAGAAATACCACCCGGTCCCAGGGCAAATTTGGCCGCACATGTCATCCGAGAGGGGACTGCCAACGCGATTACCCACGCTCATCCCTCCACAATCAGCGTCCGCCTGACTCCTGGTGAGGTCCTGGTGGAAAACGACGGGTATTCACGCAGCTATTCACAGGCCTCGGCAGGGGGAGGAGCCGGATTGGAAGGACTACGCCAGAGGGCGGCCTCGGAAGGGGAGATGACGTGGGGGAGCCAGGGGAATACGTGGACACTGCGCCTGACTTTCCGCGGGGAGTCCGCCTAATCGGAAGGTAGAATTGGCGGGTCAAGTACTGGCGCGCAAAAGGAATACCAATGATTCACGTGATTGTGGCCGATGATCAGGCCTTGATTCGTGGTGCCTTGAGCGCGCTCATTGACTTGGAAGACGATATGCGCGTCGTCGCTCAGGCCGCTGATGGTCGTGAGGTCATCGCCGCAGTCGAGGCCTATAACGCTGAGAATTCCAGCGGTGACCAGGCTGCGAAAGCCGCGTCGACACTGGTCGTCATTATGGACGTCGAAATGCCCGTAATGGATGGAATCAGTGCAGCCGCGGCCTTGAAAGACCGCGTGGCGAATGCACGAGTCCTCATGGTGACAACCTTCGGGCGTCCCGGGTACGTCCAGCGCGCATTGGATGCGGGAGCCGTTGGATTCATTGTCAAAGACGCACCGGCCGAGCAGCTCCTAGAAGCAATCCGACGAACTTCCCAAGGACTGCGCACGGTCGATCCTGCGCTCGCGGTCGATGCGCTCACGAAAGGTCAAAGCCCGCTCAGCGCGCGCGAAGTTGAAGTTCTGCGCGCTTTTGAAAGCGGAGGGACCGTGGAGGATGTGGCCTCGGAGCTCATGTTGTCGGCGGGGACGGTGCGCAACTACGTGAGCTCGGCGATGGATAAGACCCACGCGCGAACGAGAGCTGAAGCACTCAAGGTAGCAACAGAAAACGGGTGGTTGTAAACTGAGATTCCATGGTAAACAGCTATGGACGTCGCCAAGAGACGCAGGAAAACGTTACTCGCCACATCTTCGTCACCGGAGGTGTGGTTTCTTCTTTAGGTAAGGGTTTGACGGCCTCTTCGCTGGGGCGTCTGCTGCGTTCGCGCGGTTTGAGCGTCGCCATGCAAAAGCTTGACCCCTACATCAACGTTGATCCCGGGACGATGAACCCCTTCCAGCACGGTGAGGTTTTCGTCACTGAAGATGGCGCGGAAACCGACCTTGATATCGGCCACTACGAGCGCTTCTTGGACGTGAACCTCTCCGGCGCGGCGAACGCGACGACCGGTCAGGTCTACTCCACGGTTATTGCAAAGGAACGCCGCGGCGAATACCTGGGCGATACCGTCCAGGTCATCCCTCACATCACCGATGAAATCAAGCGCGTCATGCGTGCCCAGGCTGTGCCCGATGCTGAGGGCAATGCCCCCGATGTCATCATCACCGAAATCGGTGGCACGGTAGGCGATATCGAATCACAGCCCTTCTTGGAGGCTGCGCGTCAGGTGCGCGCCGACCTGGGCCGCGACAATGTTGCCTTTGTGCACGTCGCACTGATCCCCTTCCTTCCCGCTGCCGGTGAGCTCAAGACCAAGCCGACCCAGCACTCTGTGGCCGCGCTGCGCTCTATCGGTATTCAGCCCGATGCGCTGGTGCTGCGTACGGATCGCCCGCTGCCCGAGGGAATTAAGGGCAAGGTTGCACTCATGTGCGACGTCGACCGGGATGCTGTTATCGAATGTAAGGATGCGGCCTCGATCTATGAGGTTCCCCCGACACTGCATCGCGAGGGCTTGGATGCCTTCCTTGTTCAGCGTCTGGGCCTGACTTTCCGTGACGTGGACTGGAGGGAGTGGAACGAGCTCCTTGAGCGCGTTGAGTCGCCGAAGTACCGCGTTGAGGTTGCGCTGGTCGGTAAGTACATTGACCTGCACGACGCTTACCTTTCCGTTTCCGAGGCCGTGAAGCACGGTGGTTTTGCGAATAACGCTCGCGTTGACCTGCGTTGGGTTGCTTCCGACACCTGTGAAACCCCCGAGGGTGCGCAGAAAGCCCTGGGTGGCGTTGATGCGATCATCGTCCCCGGCGGTTTTGGTATCCGAGGCATTGAAGGCAAGTTGGGTGCGCTGCGGTGGGCACGCGAGCACAAGATTCCGACCTTGGGATTGTGCTTGGGCTTGCAGTGCATGGTGATCGAGGCCGCTCGTGACCTGCTTGGCTTGGCTGGAGCTTCCTCGACGGAAATGGATCCCGAGACGCCGGATCCGGTTGTTCACACCATGGATTCGCAGGTCGACATTGTTGAGGGCGATGGCGATCTGGGCGGAACCATGCGATTGGGCGCATACCCCGCGGTCCTTCAGGAAGGTTCTATTGTTGCCGAGGCCTATGGGAAGACTCAGGTTTCGGAGCGGCACCGTCACCGCTTTGAAGTGAACAATGATTACCGCGATCAGCTGGAATCGGTTGGCCTGCATATCTCGGGTACCTCACCCGATGGAAACCTGGTCGAGTTTGTTGAACTGGATCGTTCCTTGCACCCCTACTACGTGGCAACTCAGGCGCACCCCGAGTTCAAGTCGCGTCCGACGAAGGCTCACCCGCTATTCGCGGGCCTGGTTCGCGCCGCACTTGCGCGTCACGCGGAAAACTACGCCGCGCGCGGTGGGCGCAAGTAAGGGCTGTTGAGCTCTCATACCGATCTCACGGGGTCTTGAGCTGTTGTGGCTCAGGGCCCCGTGGGCTTTTCGGGGTCTACAAAAGAAAAACTGGAACCCTAAAAGCCCTTACACTATGACCGATCAGCCTCGATCACCGTATTTCCGGGCACGAAGATCGGATCAAGCAGGGTCAAGCCGTGCACGGGGCGACGGATCTTGGCCTCGAAATCTTCCGATGCCATCGACTCATGTGCCCATGCCTCGATATCCGCGTCCGTTTCCTTCCGGGGCTCCCCATCGATCTGCGCAACCAGCATCTCAACCGCTCGCCTCAAAAGCTCATCCGGCCGGGTATCAAAATGATCGACATCGAAAAGGCAGTGGGCTCGTTCCGCATGCCATCCGCTGGCAACCAGCGAGACATCGCGTCCCGGTCTAATCCCCAGATCCATCAGCGCATTGCACCAGTCATCGGCGGAAATCGTCGGCCCAAGAATGTAGGAATCAACCCGTCCCTCGCCGGCAATTTGGCCAACCAAGTGGCGAATTGCCTGAATTCCAGTTCCGCAGGTGCGTGAGAGCAAAGGAATCCCAAGCTCACCGGCAGTATCCACAACCGCTTGCTTAAACTGCGCGACGAAGTTCAAGGACTGCACATCTGCGCTGGCCGAGTGCACGAAAGCAACATTCCGTGCCCCCGCATCGCGAATGCGGTGCACGGCCTGGGTGCCGGCCTCGTAATAGTCCACGTCAATGGACTGGATCGGCGACCTAAAGGGTCCGGGCCCGGGAGTGCCAATGAAAACCGTGGGGATCTTGCCCTCAGCCACGACCTCTAGGCGGGGATCGTTGAAGCGAACTTCCATGATGAACAGGCCATCGCATAGCGCGGTCGTCATGACGCGACGCAGACCCGCAGCACCCTCGTTCGCGGTGATCAAGAGTAGATCAAAATCATGTTCGCGCAAGAGCTGTGCCAGTGAGATCAGCATGTAGTGCTGGTCCGCCCCATCCGCACCCTCGTGGTAGGGGATGACAACTCCTAGGACTCGCGACTTGCGTGAGCGCAGTGAACGAGCACCCGCATGAGGCTGGTAACCCAGTTCCTTCATTGCAATTTGGACACGTTTTTCCGTCTCCGGAGACACCGTCCGTCTGCCACTCATGACGTAGGAGACCGTGGTTTGTGAGACTCCCGCGAGTTTTGCGACATCTCTACTGGTTGGCTGGCGTGCCATCAGTTCCTCCTGCTCTCTTGACAGGACCGCTTTTACAACTTATCTTGAGTTTCACATCACACGCGAGCAGCGATGCTCGCAAAAAATTTTTACATGACGAATACGTATGCGTAATGGATATTACCAGAAAATCTCCTGCATAGAAGCATGGAGCGAATACGTATTCGTACCCTTCGCTAAGGAGTCATAGGTGTACACGAAAAAGGAGTACCCGGGCGCAGTCGAACTCTCCTATGCGCACGAGTTCATCCGCATTGAGGCCTGGGGTCGCAATGCACTTCGCGTCCGCATAGGCCCCAATGCGAACTTCCCCCAGGGACTGGGCGCGCTCGAGGCCGCACCCCTTAGTGGCCTCGGCGCGACCTCTGGAGCATCCACGGATCCGCTCACCCAGGCTTCGACAGGGGCTACCGGGAATGAACCTTGCTCTGTCACCGAAATCCCCGGCTACGATCGCCCCGAAGAAGTCTTTTCCAACGGACGAATCAGCGTGGTTGCAAACCTTGATGGCGGGACCGGAATTGCCCGATTCCTTCTGGATTTCCACAAGGACGGCGAATCCATCCTGCGCGAAGCCCCCGAACACTTCTGGTGGCCGGGAGCCCACGGAATCTACCCGGGCTTCGGCGGACACGAAGTGCACCAATGCTTTGCCTCGGACCCCGCTGAGCGCTTCTACGGAATGGGCCAGCACTCCTACGACTTCCTTGATCACAAGGGTGTCGTCTCCGATCTGGTCCAGCGAAACGGCGAAGTCTCCATCCCCTTCGTCCTCTCAGATAAAGGCTATGGATTCCTATGGAACAACCCCAGCGTTGGCCGCGTGGAATTCGCCAAAGAAGCCAGCCGCTGGGTTGCGCAGGCAAGCGAATGGATCGACTACTGGGTGTGCGTGGGCGATACCCCCAAGGAAATCCTCGAGGCCTACGCCGACGCGGTCGGCCACGCGCCGCGCATTCCGCAGTGGGCACTTGGCCTGTGGCAATCCAAGCTGCGCTACACCAGCCAAGAAGAACTCATGGATGTCGCGCGCGAATACAAGCGCCGCGGCCTGCCCCTATCTGTGATCGTCACCGACTTCATCCACTGGCCGGCCATGGGGGAGTGGCGCTTTGACCCAAGCGAATATCCCGACCCCGAAGCGATGATGGCCGAACTGGACGAAATGGGCACCAAGCTCATGGTTTCCGTGTGGCCCACGGTCTCCCCCCTTGCCGAAACCGATGCAGAAATCCGCGCAAAAGGTCTATTGGTCGGCACCGAGGCCGGAGTTGAATACCACCAAACCTTCCGCGATAAGGGAATGGATCGCCCGCTTCCCGTCGCCTTCTACGACCCCACGAATCCCGCCGCGCGCGACTACGTGTGGAACAAGCTCAAGAACAACTACTTCGATCTGGGCGTGCGGGTGTTCTGGCTGGATGCTTGCGAGCCTGAACTCAATCCCGGTCACCCCTCTAACCTGCGTTTTTATGCGGGAAAGGGCCTGAATGTCTCGAACCTTTACCCACGCGAGAATGCCCGCATGATCTGGGAAGGTATGCGTGAAGAGGGCGAAGACGAATTCCTGACCCTGTGCCGCAGCGCCTGGGCAGGCCAGGCAAAATACGGCGCCGCCGTGTGGAGCGGAGATATCGGCCCCACCTGGGAGGCCCTCTACACGCAGGTGCGAGCTGGGCAATCCATTGGAATCGCAGGAATCCCCTGGTGGACCAGTGATATCGGCGGCTTCCACGGAGGCGACGCCAGCGACCCCGCATATCAGGAACTCTTCGCCCGCTGGTTCGAATTCGGAACCTTCTGCCCACTCATGCGCGTTCACGGACACCGCGAACCCCGCGAAGATGTGGCCTCGGAAAACCCCGGCGGCCCCAACGAAATCTGGTCCTACGGCGAGGAAGTCGCGGATATCTGCTCCCGCTACATCCTCCTGCGCGAAACCCTGCGCCCCTACCTCACTCGCGTGATGGACGAGGCCAGCGAATGCGGAATCCCCGCCATGCGCGCCCTTTTCCTGGAATTCCCCGAGGATGAGCGCTGTTGGAGTTGGGACGGAGAGTTCCTTTTGGGTCCCGACCTCTTGGTTTCCCCGATTACCGAGGCCGGCTCCCGCACTGCCCGCGTCTACCTTCCCCGAGGTGCGCGGTGGCGCCAACTTCTTATCGCCCCAAGCCGCGGCGGCGAGGATCAAGAGGCCACGGCCTCGTACATGCTTGGTGAGACTTTCGAAGGCGGAAGTGAACTCACCATCGATGCACCACTGGAGTGCATCCCATTATTCATCCGTGAAAACACGGATCTAGATAGTTGGTTGACGGACAACTATCGACACTCAAAGGAGAGAAAGAATGGCATACGCATCTAAGCGCGCAATGCGCGGGATTGCCTTCTTCGGTGCCGGAGTTATGGCACTGGGACTGGCAGCATGCTCCGGGACGAAGACGGATTCGGCCGACTCCGGCAGCGCATCCGGCGGTCAAGTAACCGTTGAGATGTGGGACTACCTGAGCGGTGAAACCGCCAATGACTCGATCAATGCATCGATCGCTGAGTTCGAGAAGGCCAATCCCGACATCAAGGTCAAGCGCACCACCTTTGCGTTTGCAGACCTGTCCAAGTCCATCCTTCAGGGATCGGTCGGCGGTCAGGTTCCCGATGTCGCAGTCGTCGACGTTGTCGACAACCAGAACTTCGCATCCCTGGGAATGCTCAAGGACCTGAGCAACGACGGAATCAACAAGTCTGACTTCTTCGATGGCCCCTGGTCCTCGGTCGTCTACGAGGGCAAGACCTACGGTATTCCGCTCAACTCCAACAACCTGGCTCTGTACTACAACAAGCAGATGCTCAAGGACGCAGGCGTTGAGGTTCCGACCGACTGGGCATCCCTCAAGGACGTCGCAAAGAAGACCACCAAGGGTGACGTGAAGGGTCTTGCGATCTCGGCCGTGAAGTCCGAGTCCGCAACCTTCCAGATTCTGCCCTTCGTGTGGCAGACCGGCGGTGACCTGAACGATTACGCCACCTCTGGCGCGACCGCTCTGGCCTACCTGCGTGGCCTGATCGATGACGGCTCCATGTCCGAGGCCGTTTCGAACTACACCCAGGAAGATGCGCGTACCCAGTTCATCACCGGCAAGTCCGCAATGATGATCAACGGCCCCTGGGAGCTGGCAACCCTGACCAAGGATGCCCAGTTCGACTGGGATGTTGCACCTCTGCCCAAGGACAAGCGCGCAGCAACCTCGATGGGTGGCGAAAACGTTGTCGTCATGAACGGTGCCAAGCAGTCTGATGCAGCAGTCAAGCTCGCAAAGTTCCTGACCAGCGCAGAAGGCGCCAAGATCTACTGCGATGGCTCCGGCCAGCTGTCCTCTCGCCCCGACCTGCAGGGCAAGCTCAAGCTCTCGAACGATGCCAAGCTCAAGGTCTTCGAAAGCCAGCTTGCTGACGCACACGCACGTGCATACGGCAAGGATTACCCGAAGATTTCCGAGGCTATCCAGCTGTCCATGCAGGAAGCTCTGACGGGTGCATCAACCCCCGAGGCCGCAGCAAAGAAGGCCGCGGATACGATCAACCCCTTGCTGCCCAAGAACTGAGTAGCGCAAGAAACCGGTTCGCCTGGGGTGATCGCTCCTAGGCAACCAACACACACATAAAGTTCCCCGCGCGAGTGGGAACGCAACGATGAGCAGTGGTTTGATGCCGCAGCGAATCTTCCACTCGCGTGGGGAAACACCCCTGTTCGGGTGCTGACAGGCTACGGAGCCCGCCAGGCCAAACAGTATTCCCACACAAACCTCGGATCTGTGAGTGAATTTCGATGGCGCGAACGAAAACAGCGGGCCACGACGACGGATCACGTTCTTTGGCGCGAACACGGCGCCTAGGACTGCTTCTGGCGTTACCCGCACTGATTTACATAACGATTTTTCTTGTTGTCCCACTGATCTATAACATCTGGCTGTCCATCTCTGACGCGAACGGCGCAAATCTCATTTCGGGTGACTATCATCCCACGGGCCTTGCGAACTATGAAGCGATGGTGAAGAGCCCAGGCTTCTGGAATGGCGTAAAGCTCTCCATCATCTGGACCGTTGCCTCGCTTGCCCTGCAATTCCTTGTTGGTTACGCGCTGGCCTTGTTCTTCCGCAAGCCCTTCCCGGGTAACGGCATTATTCGCGCGCTCCTATTGGTCGCATGGATCCTTCCCGCTGTTGTCACGGGCACGATCTTCCGCTGGATGTTCGACTCTGACTTCGGCGTGATCAACTACTTCTTGACGACCCTGCACATTATTGATCACCCGGTGATGTGGCTGACCGGCCCGACAACCGCAATGATTGCAATCGTCGTTGCAAACCTGTGGGTTGGCATGCCCTTCAATATGCTGCTGATCCTTTCAGGCCTTCACACCATCGATGACGGCCTGTACGAGGCCGCAGAGGTCGATGGCGCTGGCCCGATTCGTACCTTCTTCTCCATCACCGAACCTCTCATGCGCCCCGTGGTGATTTCACTGCTCTTGCTTGGCGTCATCAATACCTACAAGGTCTTCGACCTGATTTACACCATGACCAAGGGTGGTCCTGTCGAGGCGACAACAACCCTGCCGATTTTCACCTACCTGCAAACCTTCAAGGTTTTCGACTTCGGTAACGGTGCTGCGGCTTCAATGCTGACCATGGTTTTGCCGCTGGCTCTGTCGTGGTTCTACGTTCGTTCGCTGGATAAGGAGGACCAGTGATGTCTGAAAAGACCGCTGAAGTTCAAGAAAAAGTCCAGACCGTGACGGACGAAAGTGCACCCAGGGGCGGAGCGCTTTCCGCAGCCTCGGGAGCGAAGGGCTTAGCGAAGACGAAGCGTGAAAAGCGCGAGGGGCGCGTCCGGATTGGGAAATCTGCATTCGCGTGGGTCATGGCAATTTTCTACCTGTTCCCCGTCTACTGGATGGTGTGTACGGCCTTCAAGACGCAGATGGAAACCTTTGCGCAGCCCCCGCACCTGATTCCGCAAAACCCAACTCTGGCCTCGTTCAAGGTCGCTTTCAGCGACAACTTCGGGATCTGGAAGGCGCTGGGAAACTCAGCAATCATCGCAGCCGGCTGTTTGGTGCTGACGCTGCTTTTCGCAATTCCCGCGGCCTACGCAATTGCGCGAATGAGAAGCACAATCACAACGGGCATGTTGATCTTGCTCAGTGTCGTTCAGCTGCTTCCCGCGATCGCAATCTCGATTCCGATGTTCGTGCTTTTCCGCCACGCTGGAATGGTCAATACCCTTCCCTCGATCATCTTGGCGGATGTGACGGGAACACTACCCTTTGCGATCATCATGCTGCGTCCCTTCTTCAAGCAGTTCCCCAAGGAAGTTGAAGAGGCCGCGCGACTTGATGGACTTGGCATCATTGGAACCATCGTCCGAGTCGTCATCCCGACGATTCGTCCAGGCGTCATCATGATCGGTTCCTTCTCCTTCTTGATGACCTGGGGTGAATTTACCTTTGCCTTGACCTTGCTCACGAAGGCAGATCTGCAGCCTTTGACGGTTGCCCTGAACCGACTCATTGGCCAGTACGCAACGAACTGGAATGACCTGATGGCGGTCGCAACGGTTATTGCGATCCCCGTCTTGATCCTGTTCGTCGCCCTTCAGAAGTACATCGTTGCCGGCCTTGCCGGCGGCGCGACGAAGGGGTGAAATCCTGACCCTAAAAGTTGGGTGGTGAGTTGCTTGGGGGCATCGGTGTGTGGGCCGGTGCCCCCAAGTTTGTGCCTGAAAGGCAGGAAGAGGCCGTTGCCGAGGCCGGGCCGAGTTGCTCTTAGGAGCGGCGCTTGGACACGTAGCCCTGGAGCCCGATAACCGCTGCTCCCCGGCACCAGGTCTCATTCGCTGGCGAGGCCAACTCGATCTTGACCAGCGAGGCTCGTGGGTCGCGGGTTTCCGCCAAGCCCTGGCGCATCCATCGATTGCTTAACGAGGCCAATGCAACGCCTTCGCCGCCAATAATGACGACTTCCGGAGCCGTGAGGTTAGCGATTGCGCCAATTAAACGCCCAAGTGCCAATCCCGATGCTCGCAAGACGGCGGAAACGGCGGGGTCTTCGGCCTCGGCCAAAGAGATCACATCGCTCCAGCTGACCTCACGGCCCAGAGCTTCTGAAATAGAGCGGGTAATCGCGGGGGTTGTCAGCATCGATTCTGCGCAGCCGCGATGCCCTTGCGAGCACAGTGGGCCCAGCGGGTCTAGGGGCCAGTGCCCAACCAAACCGATGCCTGAATCCTGGTTTTCCAACGGCCGCCCGTTTGCCACGCAGCCATAGCCGGTGCCGATGCCCAGGGTCAGGACCGCGAAATTCCGGTGCTGTGCACCTAGATCAAACCAGTGCTGCGCCTGCGTGTAGGCCGTCAGGTCATTTGCGACGAAAACAGGGATTTTGATGTGTTCGCGCAAAAGACCGACAAGATCAACATCTTCCCATTCCAAGAAAGGCGCGGATTTGATCACGCCCTGATCTGTAACAACACCGCCGATGCCCACGCCAATTGCATCGATGTGAAAACTCTTTTCGGCTTGGCTTGCCAAAGAGGAGATGCCCTCAACAACATCCTTGGGGGAGTGAGTGGGAAGAGGAAGGTGGTCGTAGCTTAAGACCTGTGCCTTCAGGTTGATGACCGCGGCGGTGAGGCAGTCGTCGGCGACTTTGATTCCAAGGAAATGATGGCTATCGGGAACAACGGCCAGGGGGATCGAAGGGCGGCCGGATGTGCCGGTGCGGGTGCTGCGTACTTCGGTGAGGAGTCCCGAGGCGATCAGATCGGTGCTGATGCGGGTGAGCGTCGCGGGGGCCAGTGAAAGACGACGGGCTAATTCGGAGCGGCCGAGTGGTCCGTGAAGGAGGACTTCGAGTGCCACGCTCTGCGCAAGTTCATCCTGAGGCTGCCACCCCATCATGAGCGCCTTTCTTTACCAAATTAAATAAATAGCAGAGTAATTAGACTATAGATCACATACTTGACGCAAGTATTTTTATTTGGTGAAATAACCTCCAGTGGCCAATGATGACCGCCTCACGAAGAGACCCAGTGCGATGACGCAGAGAACTCTAACGAAGGTGAGGACTGGTGCAGTGAAAGGATTTAATCCCATGTTCGAACTTCTTCCCGTGTCCGCGGCCTTTCAGGTCAAAGACGATGTACGCATCGACATTGTTGCCGATTCACCCCTTCCTCCCAGTGCCACCTTGCGCCTGACCCACCTGGGCCTCGTTATTGCCGAGGCCGAACCCCCGCTGGGTGAATCGGTGTCCTTTGGCACTTTGGAGGAGGGAGGATACGGCGTTCTGCTGTGTGATGGGGACGAGGTCCTTGCCTCCACCGCTCTTCAGGTTCTTGACGATACCCGTCGGCGACTTCGCTACGGTTTCGTTGCCAGCTATACCCCCGATAAGGATGTCGAGGCCGTAGCCCGCTTGGCGCGCAAGCTGCACCTCAACGGCATTCAGTTCTACGACTGGGCCTACCGCCACGCTGATCTTGTAGGCGGGGGAGAGAACTATCTCGATCCTCTTGACCAACCGATTTCGCTGGAAACAGTTCGTCGCCTTATCCATGCGCTGGCGCAGGCTGGATCTCGCTCATTCGGATACGCCGCTGTCTATGGCGTCGGGAATGAAGACTGGGACCAGTGGAAGGATGCCGCCCTGATGCAGTGCGATGGGACCCCCTATGAGTTGGGTGGTTTCCTTCAGATTGTCGACCCGGCCGCTAGGGCGTGGCTTGCCCACTTCATCAGTGACCTTCAAAAGTGCGTTGAACAGGTGGGCTTCCAGGGATTCCACCTAGATCAATACGGATACCCAAAGTATGCAACTCGCGCCGACGGAGAACTTATCGACTTGTCGCAGAGCTTCACACGCATGATCAACGCTGCGCGCGAGGGGCTTCCAAACGCTGTCCTTGTTTTCAACAATGTCAATGACTTCCCAACTTGGGCCACTGCTGGTACTCCCCAAGATGCTGTGTACATCGAACCCTGGGCTCCCATCACAACGCTGGGTGCGCTCGCGGGTGTTGCGGCTCGAGCCAGAAGCGTTGCGCAAGGTAAGCCCGTGGTTCTTGCGGCGTACCAAAGCGTCTACTCCAAGGCCTCGGCAGAAGAATCGGAGCAGGCAAATAAGCTCACCATGGCGACGCTCTTCTCTCATGGAGCAACCCAGCTTTTGGCGGGAGAAGGAGGAAACGTCCTCGTCGACCCCTACTACGTCAATAACCACCAGGCCGCTGACAGCACCCTGGAGATGCTCAAGCGCTGGTACGACTTCCTCGTTGAGCACGATGAGATCCTGATGGATCCATGCATTGCGGAAGTAACTGATTCATTCGCTGGCCCGTTGAATGAGGATGTCGAGGTTGCCTACGACAATCTGTGCGTGACGGAAGATCCCAAGGAAGGGGCAGTGTGGAGGCGAGTAACGACCACCCGCCACGGATTGGTTGTTCACCTCATCAATCTTGTCGGGCAAAAGGACACTCTGTGGGATGGACCTAAGCGTTCAGGGATTCTTGTCGAAGGTGGACGACTGACATTGCGCTGCTGCGCGGAGCGTACTCCCCGCGTATTTGTGGCGGACCCAGACGGTAGTGGACACCTAGAAGAACTTCGTGTTCACTGTGAGGGAGCGCAGGCAAAGGTGGATCTTCCACCGCTACAAGTTTGGCAGGTTCTTCGTGTTATTCTCTGAGGCTTCACTTCCCAAAACCAATGCCCTAAGCGAGCTTTCAGCTGATGAGTGGTGGAAGAGCGCGGTTGTCTATCAGATCTATCCGCGCTCATTCCAAGACTCCAATGGTGATGGTTTTGGGGACCTTCAGGGGATCCGCTCTCGACTGGGATATCTGAAAGAGCTGGGCGTTGATGTCCTATGGCTTTCGCCGATCTATCGATCGCCACAGGCTGATAACGGTTACGACATCAGTGATTACCAGGATATTGATCCGGTTTTCGGAACCATGAAAGACTTCGACCAGCTCATTGCCGATGTTCACGCTCTGGGCATGAAGCTGGTTATGGACTTGGTCGTCAACCACACCTCGGATGAACATCCGTGGTTCCTTGAATCGCGCTCATCAGTGGATAATCCCAAGCGCGATTGGTACTACTGGCGCGATCCGCGGCCAGGCTTTGAAGGCGGAACTCCCGGAGCGGAACCAACGAATTGGGAGTCCTTCTTTTCCGGTCCGGCGTGGAAGTATGATCCGGCGACAGGGCAGTACTACCTGCACCTTTTTGCGGAGCAGCAACCAGACCTGAACTGGGAGAACCCAGAAGTTCGTCAGGCCGTCTACGAAATGATGCGCTGGTGGCTGGACCGAGGTGTCGATGGCTTCCGTATGGATGTTATTAACCTGATCTCGAAGGTCCCGGGATTGCCTGATGGAACTCCTGCGCCCGGTCGAGCTCTGGCCGATGGAAGCCCCTTCTATATGGAAGGCCCGCGCCTTCATGAATTCCTTCAAGAAATGCATCGCGAGGTCTTCGTTGGTCGCGGCGCTCTCTTCACTGTCGGAGAGACCCCCGGCGTCCTATTAGAAAACGCGCACCTGTATTCCGATCCCGCGCGGCGCGAAGTCAATATGATCTTCCAATTTGAGCACGTCATTTTGGGGCTTCCCGAAGGAAAGTTTGGTCGTCGCACCTTGGAAGAGGGAGATCTTGCTGATTGCCTGACACGTTGGCAAGAAGGCCTTGCTGAGAGGGGTTGGAACAGTCTGTACCTGTGCAACCACGACCAGCCAAGGACTGTGAGTCGTTTCGGTGATGAAAAGTACTGGTATGACAGTGCAACCGCACTGGCAACCGCGCTTCACCTGCTTCGCGGAACTCCCTATGTGTATCAGGGTGAAGAACTGGGCATGTCGAATACTGTTTTCGAAGGAATTGAGGACTTCGAAGACATTGAATCAACGAATTACTATCGCTTGGCTGTGGAACGTGGCGAAGATCCTCAGACGGTTCTTTCCGGTTTGCGTGCCATGGGCCGCGATAACGCACGCACTCCCGTCCAGTGGGATGGTTCTGCGCACGCCGGTTTCACTACGGGCACGCCGTGGATTGTGCTCAATCCGAATTACCCGGTGATTAATGCCTCCGAGCAGGTGGGTGATCCGACCTCGGTCTTTGCCTACTTCAAGGCTCTGATCGAATTGCGTCACCGCTTGGCAGTAGTTGCAAACGGAAGTTTTGAGCGCATCGATGCGGGGAGCCGTGAAATCTTCGCATATCGTCGAGTTCTGGGTGAACGCGAGCTGATAGTTATTGCAAATCTTTCCTCGCGTGATGCCCAGCCATCACTTCCTTCAGACATTTCCGAGGCCGCACCGGAGTTTGTCCCAGTTCTGACCAATGCAAATGTCTGGGAAGAGATGGATGCTCCCCTTGCTCCGTGGAGGGCGCGGGTTTTCCTCGCGTGAGTTTCCATTGTTTGTGACGGCGGTCGTGGCCAGAGTTTACGTAAAGTACAAAAAGCGAGGACTGAAAAAACTCTGGCAGTTCAGGGGGACTCTTCCGAAAAGTGGAATGTCATCCACTCAAGCATTTGACAATCCGTGCACACTGACAGCGGAACGCGAATGTTAGCTGTTCGTGTTCCATCAGGCTGTGGCCCCATCTTCTAGGAGGGAGAGATGGGGCCACAGTCTTATTATCAGGTAGTTTTTAGGTTAATCAAAGGTTATCTTAGGGTTTGGGATTGATGCGTGCAGAGTCACAGTGCTGAACTTTGCGCTGGATGCGTTGCGCGCGGTAATCTATTGACAATTTGGCCTAGATCCAATCTTGTTCATCACGCCATTACCCAGTCTGCACATGCATGAAAACCGGGTGTGCCTAGGTGACAGAGGTGACGGACCAAACAAGACAGATAACGAACGACGCGCTACGAAACCTTAGAACCTGGAAGGATAACCGATGAGCACAATCGCACCTGAACGACACAAAGAGGACGTCATCCGACATGATGATGACTTCTCATTTGAAGCAGTTCCATCAAAGAACCGACGGTCATTTTGGGCCGTCGGTTTTGTTATGCTCGGCTTCACCTTCTTCTCGGCCTCGATGAGCGTGGGTGCCAAGCTTGGTAATGGTCTGAACTACAGCCAATACGTGTGGGCAGTCATCGTCGGTGGCGCAATCCTTGCGGTCTACACGGGCGCGCTGGGCTACATCGGCGCAAAGACCGGTCTGAGCTTTGACCTTATGGCCCGTCGCACCTTCGGTCGCATCGGTTCCTTCCTGCCCTCAGCGTTGATCTCCTTCACCCAGATGGGGTGGTTCGGCGTGGGCGTCGCGATGTTCGCAATCCCCACCGCTGAGACCCTGCACATCAACGCGTGGCCCGTCGTCATCATCGCGGGTGGCCTGATGACCGCCTCCGCCTACTTCGGAATCAAGGCCATTGAGATCGTCTCCTTTGTCTCAGTACCTCTGATCGCATTCCTCGGAAGCTACTCAATGGTCAGTGCAATCAACGCAGGTGGCGGTATTACTGCAGTCTTTGGTCAAAACCAGGGCATGACCACCGTCGCAGCCATCGGCCTCGTGATCGGAAGCTTCGTCTCCGGCGGTAGCGCAACCCCCAACTTCACGCGCTTCGCAAAGTCCACAACCTCGGCAGTCATCACCACCGTGATCGCCTTCTTCATCGGTAACACCCTGATGTTCTCCTTCGGAGCAGTTGGCGGAGCCTTCACCGGTAAGGACGATATCTTCTACGTGATGATCGCCCAGGGCCTGCTGATTCCTGCGCTGATCGTCTTGGGTGCAAACATCTGGACAACAAACAACAACGCCCTCTACACCACCGGTCTGGGCTACGCGAACATCACTGGAGTCAACAAGAAGCCTCTGGTTTTGATCGCGGGCATCATCGGAACTCTTGGAGCCCTGTGGCTCTACGACAACTTCGTCGGCTGGCTTAGCCTGCTCAACGCCACCCTGCCCCCCATCGGTGCAGTTCTGGTTGCTGATTACTTCGCACGTCGCCGTAGCTACATGGATCTGGGCTCGAATGAACCCGAGGTCAAGTGGGCACCGATCGTTGCTCTGATCGCGGGTGCGCTCACCGGCTGGCTGACCCCTGGCTTTGGCATCGTTTCAATCAATGCCATGGTCGTCGCCATCCTCGTCTACTTCATCGGTAGCGCAATCGAGAAGGGAATCCGTCGATGAGCGCGGATACTCAGGGCAGCAGCGCACCCCGCAATCAGGCCTCGGCAATGGGAGCAAAAGGCGCAAATCTTCTCATCAAGGGCGTTCGCATTGAAGACGGCCCCGCAGGAGTCGACATCCGCATTACGGACGGAAAGTTCACCGAAATCGGCGCGGGTCTGGCGCCACGTGAAGGCGAAGAGGTTCGTGACTACACGGGCAAGCTGGTTCTGCCTCCCTATATCGAGTCGCATGTGCACCTGGATACTGCGCTCACCTCGGGGCAACCGCGCTACAACGAAAGCGGCACCCTCTTCGAAGGTATCGAGGTGTGGAGTGAACGCAAGCAGACCCTGACCTACGAGGACGTCAAAGATCGCGCCGGCCGGGCACTTCGCCAGCAGGCACAGTTCGGCATCCAGTACGTGCGCTCGCACGTCGACGTCACTGACCCGGACCTGACAGCCCTGCGCGCGCTCATTGACCTGCGTGAGGAACTCAAGGACTCCATGACCCTGCAGTTGGTCGCCTTCCCGCAGGAGGGCATCGAGTCCTTCCCGAACGGACGCGACCTCATGCGTCGCGCGGCCGAAATGGGTGTCGATGCAATCGGCGCTATCCCGCACTTCGAGTTCACCCGCGAATACTCCGTCTCTTCGCTGAATTTCGCAGTCGAGCTTGCGCAGGAGTACGGACTGCTCATGGATGTGCACTGCGACGAAATCGACGACGAGGCCTCGCGCGGGTTGGAAACCCTGGCCACGCGCGCGCTCGAGGCCGGGATTGGCCCGCGAGTCACCGCCTCGCACACGACCGCGATGCACTCGTATAACAACGCCTACTTCCTGCGCCTGGTGCGCTTGCTCAAGATGAGCGGTATCAATTTCGTATCGAATCCGCTGGTCAACACGCACCTGCAGGGGCGCGTCGATACCTACCCGAAGCGCCGAGGCGTCACCCGAGTGAAGGAACTGACCGAGGCAGGAATCAACGTCTCCTTCGGTCAGGATGATATTGAGGATCCGTGGAACCCCATGGGTACCGGAAACTTGCGAGATGTCGTACTCAACGGCCTCTACGTCACCCAGATGATGGCGCGCAGCGAGATCACTGGGTCCTACAACTTCATTACTCATAATGCTGCGCGCACGCTGAACCTCTCCGATTACGGCATCGAGGTTGGAAACACCGCAAACTTCATTGTGTTGGATGCCGAGGACTGGTTCCACGCGCTGAGCTTCGGTTCTCCCGTTCTGGCAAACTTCCGCGCTGGCCGGGTTTTGACCGAGTCCGAGGCCGTGGTGCGCACGGTGAATTTCTGAGGTCTGCATAAAAGTCCCGGGGTCAGGTG
>NZ_CAGY01000004.1 GCF_000308055.1 Actinomyces sp. ph3 | reverse complement strand
GCGCTTCTTCAAGCAGCGCGACTTCCCCTTCGCTCACCTGCGGGAGGGTCTTCTCAGCATCGGTCGTTTCCGCATCGTAGCGTCCCTTGTCCTGACCTTCCTGGTAGGCCAACCTGAAGCCGGGGGAAGTAATGACCGTTCCCGAGGCGCTGGACAGCACTGCGTGAGGCTGACTTTCGACCTCGACATCGGTACGTACGCGGATGGTTGCGGTAAAGCCAAGGGCATCGGCCATCTGTGAAGCGACGGTTCGCTTCCAAATCAAGTCATAAAGTGCAAGCTGCTGACGATTCAAAACCGAGGCAACTTGCGCGGGGGTGCGGAAGTGATCCCCGGCGGGGCGAATGGCCTCGTGAGCTTCTTGCGCGCCCTTAGAGGTGGTGCCGTAGATGCGCGGCTTCTCAGCCACGGCCTCGGCCCCATAAAGCTCCTTGGCCTGCTGACGGGCAGCCTTGATGGCCTGCGAGGACAGGGCCGTAGAGTCGGTACGCATGTAGGTGATAAAGCCCGACTCGTACAGGGACTGAGCGGTACGCATCGTCGAGGAAGCGTTCCAGTGGAGCTTGCGTGAGGCTTCCTGCTGCAGCGTCGATGTCGTAAAGGGTGCTGCCGGGCGACGGCGGTAGGGCTTCTGCTGGACAGAATCGATTGCGGAATCGCGCGCGGACTCGAGCGCTGCGGCGAAGAGCGGCGCGGAATGGGAGTCCAGGTGGAAGGCCTCGTTCTTCACAGCCTTCGCGGAAAGTCGACCGTTTTCATCAAAGTCAGAACCGGTTGCAACGGGACGATCATCGATGTGTGAAACCTTTGCGCCAAAAGACTGGCCCGAAGCGGCAAACTGGGTATCGATCGACCAGTACTCTGCACTCACATGCGACATGCGGTCGCGCTCGCGATCAACAACCAAGCGCGTTGCGACCGACTGCACGCGACCCGCGGACAGGGAGGGGCGAATCTTGCGCCAGAGCAGCGGTGAAACTTCGTACCCGTAAAGACGGTCAAGAATTCGACGAGTTTCTTGGGCGTCGACAAGGTCGGTGTCGAGCTCGCGAGTATTGTCCAGAGCGCGCTGGATCGCTTCCTTCGTGATTTCATGGAAGACCATGCGGCGCACGGGAACCTTTGGCTTGAGGACTTGGAGAAGGTGCCAAGCGATAGCTTCACCCTCGCGGTCCTCATCAGTTGCCAGGAAGAGTTCGTCGGACTCTTTCAGGAGCTTCTTGAGCTCGGTGACCTTTTTCTTCTTGTCGGGATTGACAACGTAATAAGGGGTGAAGCCGTCCTCGACGTCGACGGCGAAGCGCCCGTAGGGGCCCTTCTTCATATCGGCGGGTAGCTCCGAGGGCTGTGGAAGGTCGCGAATGTGACCGATCGAGGCGGTCACATGGTAGTCGGGTCCCAAGTATCCTTCGATCGTCGCCGCCTTGGCGGGAGACTCCACGATCACCAGCTTGGTCGCTGCCATTGTTTGTCCCTTCCGTTGCTACCTCGTATTTGTAGCACTCTTTGCTGGTCCTCCGATGGCGAGCGCCGCCGGAGTGCCACTGGGTAGGACCTTACCGCGTTACGGGGCTTTCCGGGAACCGATATGTTTTTCCGCGCGTCTTTTGTGGATAATTCCCGAGGCCTAGGCGGAGTTTTGCGGGCAAGAGTGCGCCCATATCCATCGGCAGTAAGCCAACTAGAGACACAGTAACTGCCCCTGTACAATGTTCTGTACATACGTGACGATGAGAGGAGCCTCCATGAAGACCATGACCTACAGCGAGTCGCGCGCACGTTATGCCGAGGTCCTCGACCAGGTCATCAACGACCGCGAGGAAATCATCATTACCCGCCAGGGCCACGAGAGTGCCGTCATCATGGCGCTCGACGAGTACGAGTCCCTCATGGAGACCGTCTACCTCATGCAGTCCCCCGCAAATGCCCGCCACCTGCGCGAATCGATCGCCCGCCACCGTGCTGGTGAGGGTGTCGTCCACGACCTCGTTGAGCTCGACGAGGACTGACCCATGCACATCACGTGGGACGAAGAAGCCTGGAACGACTATGTTTGGTGGCAGTTCGAGGATCGCAAGACCCTCAAGCGCATCAACGCCCTCATCAAGGACATCCAACGCAACGGGAACGAGGGTATCGGCAAACCTGAACCCCTCCGTTACGAGTTCTCGGGGTACTGGTCGCGCCGGATCGACTCACGTCACCGCCTGATCTACCAGATCAGCGACGACGGTAAAACCCTCTGGATCATCTCCTGCCGCTATCACTACGGCCAGTAGCTCCCGCGGTTTTAGAGCAGCGCGCTACCCAGGCGGCAGATGTTATCGATGTAGTGCTTGTACCAGGGAAGCGCTTCCCACTCTTCGATGGTGAGCAAACGAGATCGCGCAATGATGCGCTGGTCGTTTTCGAGGAGAAGATCAACAAGATGCGAGTCTTGGGCTAGCAGCATGACTTCGTAGTTCAATCCGAAGGAGCGGTAATCCATGTTGGATGATCCGATTGCTGCGAGTTCCCCATCAACCACGACGTACTTCGAGTGCAGCATATTGGGCAAAGCATAGAGGTGAACCTTTACCCCTGCTTTCAAGAGAAAACCGTAGTAGCTACGTTGCGCGTGTCCGACCAAGAACTGATCGAATTGCTCGGAAACATAGAGATGGACGTCAACACCCGACATCGCTGCACTTGTCAATGCCGTCAGGAGTGGTTCATCCGGAATGAAGTACGGGCTGGCGATAGATACATGCGTATGCGCCTGCGAGATCATCGAAACGAACATCCGCAGGTTGGGCTCTGTCGGGTAAGCCGGCCCCGAGGGGATAATCTGCATAGGTTTGCCCTGGGTTGGCTCTGCCTGGTCAAGGTTAAGATCGTCGACCGTTAGTTCTTCGCCCGAGGCGTAGTACCAGTCCGTCGCGAACACCGCCTCCATCTGGCGAACGATTTCGCCACGTACTTCAACCGAAGTGTCGTGGTATTCAATCCCCGCTTTTTGATAGGCGGGAGTGTCATAGTCCGCGGCCACCATATTGTGCGAACCGATGAAGCCAGATTCGCCATCAATCAGCAGGAGTTTGCGGTGGTTCCGTAGGTCTGGCCGTCGAATTTGCCCCTTGAATAGATTGAAGGGAAGCATAATGTGCCATTGGATACCGGATTCATCCAAGACTCGACAAAAATCGCGCCAGCCCGGAATTGTCCGCACCCCGTGATGATCCACCAGCAATCGCACGGTCACTCCGCGAGCGCAGGCACGGACAAGAGCCTTGTAGAGCGGATCAGTAGAGTGATCCCACGAGGTTTGGAAGTACAGGACATTGACGTGGTGTTGCGCCCGATCGACCTCACGGGCCATTGCCTTGAAGGTCTCGTCGGTGTCATTGAGAAGTTGCACGACTTCCCCGCTGCTGACGGGGAAGGAGGTCTGCTTCCTATTGAGCTGCATTAACGAGGCCGTTCGCTCAGGCAGAGCGCTGCTGCCTTCGTCATTTTCTGCCGATTCCTGCGGGTTTCCGCCATTATGAGGCGCGTTTGGGGTCCCTCCCAGAATGCCCTTCACCAATTGGTGTGCCTTCGGATCAGAGCGCAGAGACTTTCCCATTGCCCACCAAGATCCGAAGATCAGATAGAGCGGAACGCCAACAACTGGCCATAAGAAAATGAGTAAAAGCCACGCGGTTGACGTAGATGCACGCCTCCGCTTCGGGACTACGCCCAATGCAATCAGTCGGATCACTAATTCAAATGTGCCGACAAGGAACCACACCCACAGGGGCGGCTGATGGCTCAGAGGTGCGGGTAGTGGCATCGCAGTTACTCCTGATCCGATTCAACTCGAAGGAATCCCCAGCGAATTAAGGTCCGCACCTGCGGGAAGAGTTCTTCTTGAAGCTGCAGTGAATCGCATTCCAATAGGGCTGCAAGCGCCCCGCAAATCTGACCAACGCTGAGTTCACCATCTGATGCGCCGACTAGAGCACTTAGAGCAGTGTTCGAGGCAACCGATTGTCCAAGTCCTCCCCCTTGGTGAAGAACCAATGCGGAGGGATCTTGTGCTCCGGGTAGGAAATATCGTTCTTCCGTAACATCTGAAGCAAAGAACAGGTGAAGATCGCTGAGATCATCTGGAAGCCGCAAGGATGCAAGCGCACGCTGAACGTCTTCGCCGGACGGGGATTCTCCCCCTTCAAGCTCATCGCATTCGCACACACCCGGGCGCGACGTATCGAGCTTTCGCAAGGCAACCATACCCATGCCGATTTCGACAACTCCTGCCTGAACGAAGTCATCAAGCCACTGAGCGTATTCGCGTTCGTAGTCTTCGCGCTGATGCAATTGCTGACCGGAGTCACGAAGCCACATTTCAACGTAGTGCGCGGGATCAAGCCGGTCGCGCTGCACAATCCACGCGTCGACGGGAAGATCTTCGACCCACGAGCGCACAACATTTTCCCAGTCGTCAGGGTGCCCCAAGCGTCCGGGAATCTCCCAATTCGCAAGGAGTTGCACAACACCGCCGGGCTTGAGGTAGTTCGGGCTTTCCCGGATCACCGTGCGCACCAGATGATCGCGACTCATTCCGCCATCGCGGTATTCCAGAACCCCTGAGCTTCGAAGCGAATCTGGCGTGATAACAAAGGGCGGGTTCGAGGCGATGAGATCGAATTCTTCGCCTTCGACCGGTTCAAAGAGGGATCCTTGACGAACGTCCAATTCGACACCGTTAAGCGCGGCATTGAAGCGCGTGATCTCACAGGCTCGCACCGACAGGTCGGTTGCGACAACGCGGGTAGCGTGTGTGGCCAAATACAAGGCCTGGATTCCGCATCCACACCCCAGGTCCAAGGCGGATTCGACAGGAGTTCGAAGCGTCGCCTTCAAAAGCGAGGTCGTTGCCCCACCGATTCCCAGAACGTGATCTGGACGAATGGGTTCTCCCGTCACGTCTTCACCCAGGTCCGATAGAATCCACCAGTTCTTAAGGCCACCTTGAAGCTGCGCCGCGTGAGGACGCAGGTCGTAATTTGCCTTAAAGAGTTGCTGACCTGAAGGTGATTCCACATCGAGTGCGAGAAAAATCAAACCTAAGTCGACCGCGCCGCACACTCCAAGAGTTGGCAGAGCTTGTGCTAGGACGTCCCCACTTTCCGCGCAGCCCAAGACAAAGAAGCGTGTCAACACCGCAGCTGGGGAATCTTTCCGCTGAAGTTCGCGAAGTGCCGGAACCCGTTGATTGCGCATGAGCGCAGCGCGCGCCGTCGGGCTGATCATGGTTCCCATCGCGTCGACACTCCACCCGGCGCTACCTAGGTCCGCAGCCAAGCGCGCGATCAGTCCGGGTTCCAATCCCGGTGTCGGACTGGGAAGAGTGTCAATCAGTGATTCCGTCATAGCAATACTTTCTCACGCCTGACCTGCATCTGCGTCGACTTATTCATGCAAGTTCTCAGGCACATATTCCCACGAGCTTGCCCGCTGCGCAGGCCATCCCGCTCACCCATTAGAATGCCTGTGTCCCCAAGGAAAAGGATGAGTGGATGTCTGGCGGACTGGTAGCACTTCTGGACGATATTGCGACCCTCGCAAAAGCCACGGCTTCATCTATTGATGACGTCGCGTCAAGCGCGGTGAAGGTATCGGCCAAGGCGGTTGGCGTCGTCATCGACGACACCGCTGTCACTCCGCAGTACGTCTCAGGCCTATCCCCCAAACGCGAGCTGCCGATTATCGGGAAAATCGCCAAGGCCTCGTTAATCAATAAGCTGATTGTTATTCTGCCGGTCGCGCTGCTGCTCACCTGGTTTGCACCCCAAGTCCTACCCTTCCTCTTGATAGCGGGCGGCGCATACCTGTGTTTTGAGGGCGGCGAGAAGGTTCTCGAGGCCCTGCACTGGCTTCCCGAACACGAAGACTCGGCCGAAGACACAGCCCCTCAAAGCGCGGAAGACCTGGAAAAGAGCATCGTTTCTTCGGCCTCGCGCACCGACCTCATTCTTTCCTCGGAAATTATGCTGGTCTCCATGGACGGACTGAACTCCGAGTCCATGTCGATGCGCGTTGCGGTCCTGATCGCCGTCGCTTTCTTCATGACCTTCTTTGTCTACGGGATCGTTGCCGTCCTGGTACGAATGGATGATTTCGGGCTTCGCTTGGCCAAGGGTGCGACGCATCCGGACGATAATCGCCCCGGTCCCGCGGATAATATCGGCCGTGGAATTGTGCGCGTGATGCCCAAGGTTTTCAACGCAATCGGCGTTGTTGGAACGGTTGCCATGCTGTGGGTGGGCGGCCACCTCGTTATCGAGAACCTCGCGAAGGTGGGCGTCGAGGTCTTCCACAACATCGTGTCGACGATCGAACATACACTCGCTTCGGGCGGCGGCTTCCTTGGCTGGCTCGTTGAGACCGCGTGCGCGGCAGTGTTTGGCATTGTGCTCGGCTCGCTGATCACCGGAGTTGTCGTTGGGGTTTCCCATCTTTTCCGCCGAGGCCGAGGCCACTGACCCTTCCCCCTCTCCCCTTTTGCGTGGTGCGTTGAGCGCTGAGTGAACTCGCCCACCTATGCACTCACACGTAGGGACTTAAGTACTAGTCTTGGGGTATCAACCCCTAAGTGTAAGGAGAGCCCGATGAGCATTTACACCCTTCCCGAACTTCCCTACGATTACGCGGCACTGGAGCCCCACATCTCTGCAAAGATCATGGAGCTGCACCACGACAAGCACCACGCTAACTACGTGGCCGGCGCAAACACTGCACTGGAGAAGCTGGAAGCAGCTCGCGAAGCTGGCGATTTTGCCGCAATCAACCTGTGGGAAAAGAACCTGGCCTTCAACCTGGGTGGCCACACCAACCACTCGATCTTCTGGACGAATATGACCGGTGACGGCGCTTCTCGTCCCGAAGGCAATCTGGCCGACGCTATCAACGAGTTCTTCGGCTCCTTCGAGAAGTTCCAGGCACAGTTCGCCGCTGCAGCCCTCGGTCTTCAGGGCTCCGGCTGGGCCGTTCTCGCATGGGACACCCTGGGCAAGCGCCTCGTGACCTACCAGCTGACTGATCAGCAGGGCAACATCCCCGTTGCAACCGTTCCGCTGCTCATGCTGGATATGTGGGAGCACGCTTTCTACCTGGATTACCTCAACGTCAAGGCCGACTACGTCAAGGCCTGGTGGAACGTTGTGAACTGGGAGAACGTCGCACAGCGTTTCGCAGCAGCCCTGTGATCGCTGCTCATTAGCTTCAAAGCTTGTGGCCCCCACCTTTTGGCGGGGGCCACAAGCTTATCCACGGGCACTATCTACAACCTGCAGGCAGGCGTTATCCAAGACGCCTTTGGAGTTCTTGGTACTGGGCAAGCTTTTGCTGAACATCAGCGATGTAGCTGATCAGCATGACTTCATCAACGTGGTGGTTACGCGCAAAGTTCGCAATCGTCTGAGCAACCTGGTCGTAGGTGCCAATGATGATCGAGCGATCACGTTGTGCCCATCGCAGTGCGTCTTCTCGGTCTTCGGCGCTCATCTGCTCGGGTCGTTGGAATCGCACGGGGCGACCCAGTCGCAAACACATGCGGAAACTTAAGGCTGGAAGTGCTTGTTCAAGCGCTTCCGCTTCAGTTTCTGCAGCACTTACCGCGAGCGCAGAAAGAGTCTGTCCTTGGCCTTCACTCAGGTTTTCGGGCAGGTGTGCGCGGTAATGGTCCATGACCTCGGGCTGTTGCTGTCCACTAAAGAACTGCGCATAGGCATAGTTCATGTTTCGAGTCCCCGCCCAAGCTGCGCTCTGGCCTGAAGAACCCAGCAACCACAGTTCGGGAAGCTCATCGGGGCGCGGGTAGACACCAACTGAGGCGTAGGGGTGTCCCTCGGGCAGAGTTCCTCGCATGAAAGCAAGAGTTTCATCAATCAAGGCATTGATCGACCCCGGATCAATCGTTGCTCCCTGATTGAGCGCGCGAGCGGAGATCATGTCACCGCCGGGAGCACGTCCCAATCCCATATCGACACGGCCGGGGAACAATGTAGCCAGAGTGAAGAACTTTTCTGCCATCTGCAAGCTGCCCTGGTGCATGGCCATCACACCACCCGAACCAATGCGAATACGCGAGGTCCGATCCAGAAGGTGAGCCATCACCAACTCGGGGGCAGAGGACATAAAGACCGGTGTGTTGTGGTGCTCTGCGATCCAGAAGCGATGGAAATCCATCTCTTCTAATCCGCGAGCCAAGGACACCATGTCTTCTAGTGCCTGATGCGGAGTCGATCCGTCAAAAAGCGGAACCTGTTCCAGTGCTGAGAGGCGCATTGTTACCCTTCCGTTTCACAAAATATCCACTATTTAAACACGGCTATTCCTGAGGATATTCCGCTAGGAAGGAGCACGCCGACCGAGCGATTGCCTGCAAACGTCAGTACAGGTACCAGCTCCGAAAGCAAGCGCCCCCAGCCAACACCCCAACGCTGAACTCAGCGGAAAGCAGCACCACGCCTCGGCGGAATCGCGGGCATACCCAAACCGACCACGCGGCGTCCCTCACCATCAGAGGAACCACCACCAGAGCCGCATCCGCAACCACCGCAGGAGGCACCATCAACGGCCTCGCCACCCAGATCTTCGGAATCGAAATCAATCCCAACCAGCTGCAGCACGCCATCGTCTTCACCATCGCGCTCGGCGGCATTGTGCTGTTGCACAGCGGTTGCGAGCATCAGCTTGATTCGGTTGAGCTGATTGACTTCCGAAGCGCCCGGATCGTAGTCGACCGCAACAATGTTGGCTTGCGGGTAGCGGTTACGCAGCGCGCGGAACATACCCTTTCCAACGATGTGGTTCGGTAGGCATGCGAAAGGCTGTGCGCAGATGATGTTCGGGCATCCGTGTTCAATCATGTCGACCATCTCAGCCGTCAGGTACCAACCTTCACCAGCCTGGTTACCAAGGCGCGCGATGTCCTCTGAACGCGAGATCATCTCTTCGATATCGCGATGGGCTTCGAACTTCCCATTTGTCTCTTCGAAGGCCTTGTGAACTGGGATTTCATACTTCTTGAGCAGCCACAGAGCCATAGGCATGATCTTGCGCTGTTTGCCGTCGATCCCCAGATTCTCGTAATCCCACTCCGCGGTCGCGACCGAATTGTGGAAGAACTGCATGAGTCCGGGAAGCTCGGCTTCACAACCTTCGGCCTCGATGACGTCAACCGCATGATTATTCGCATCGGGGTGGAACTTCACAAGGATCTCTCCCACCAAACCAACGCGAGGCTTACGCGGAATATCACGCAATTCCAGGGCGTCAAACTCAGCAACGCAGCGCTTGATCAGCGTCGAATAGCGCAAGCGCCCCGTCAGGAGACCCGTCGGACCGACACGTCCCAAAGTCTCAGAGCGATCACTGACGACCCACTCGCGCACGATCTGATCCCAGCGACGGTACAGTTCCATCGCGCTTCCGGGCACGGCCTCGTAAGGACGCACACGAAGAAGCATGGACTGGATTGCGTCGCCGATCACGAAGGCTTGGATCGCCTTGTGGATGTGGCGAATTCCGATCTTGAAGCCGGGGTTGTCTTCCAGCCCCTGAACGGAAAGCGCAATGACCGGGACTTGCGGATATCCAGCGTCGCGCAGACCTTTACGCAACAGTGCGGCGTAGTTCGTTGCTCGGCACATTCCGCCGGTCTGTGTGATGCCGACTGCGGTCTTATCGGGATCTGCTCGACCCGATACGAATTCGTCGATCAACTGACCGATGACAACGATCGCCGGGTAGCAGGAGTCGTTGTTGACGTACTTCAGGCCCGTTTCCATGGTCTGGCGACTCGTGTGCTCAAGCACTCGCACGTTCAATCCCGCGCGCCTGAACAAGGGCTCGAGGAAGCGGAAGTGGATGGGCGACATCTGCGGGGCAAGGATTTCGTATCCCGCATCGCGCATTTCCTCGGTGAAGACGGCCCGTGCTTCAATGTGTCCGGCCTTGACCTGCTCGGATTCTTCGCGCGCGGCAACAGATGCGGGGTCCTCGTGGACCGCGGTGTCGATCGTTCCCGAGGCCATGGTTCCTCGCTCCGCAACCGCCGCTTCCAAGGAACGCAAGCGGATCTTCGCGGCACCCAGGTTCGATACCTCGTCAATCTTGAGGACCGTGTGCACGTCGCCTCGGCCCTCGAGGATTTCTTGAACCTGGTCGGCGGTGATTGCGTCAACGCCGCAGCCGAAGGAGTTGAGCTGGACCATCTCGAGGTCAGGCTCATCGCCCACGTGCGCAGCGGCCTCGTACAGGCGCGAATGGTAGGACCACTGATCGCGCACGCGAAGAGGGCGTTCAAGGCGCTGGTCAATGATGGAGTCCTCGGTAAGGACGGCCATTCCCAGTCCGACAATGACCTCGGGGATACCGTGGTTGATTTCGGGGTCGAGGTGGTAGGGACGGCCCGCCAAGACGATTCCACGCACTCCGTGTTCGCGCATCCACTCGAGTGCTTCGCGGCCCTTTTCCTTGATTTCAGCCTTGACTGCTGCGTCTTCTTCCCAGGCCTTATCCAGTGCGCGGCTCATTTCTTCAACGCTGATGTCGTAGCCATACTGGGCGAAGGTGCGCACGAGGTGTGCGGGTAGGTAGTCGCGGTTGCCGAAGTTGATGAAGGGGCTGATGAACTTCACGCCCGGCTCATTCAGGCGTTCCATATTGTTGCGGATGACTTCGGGGTAGGTTGCAACGACCGGGCAGTTGAAGTTGTTATCCGCGTCGGTGAGCTTTTGTTCGAAATCAACGCAGGGGTACCAGATCGTTGTAATTCCCTTATCCAACAGGGATTCGATGTGTCCGTGGACGAGCTTGGCCGGGTAGCACACGTTTTCGGAAGGGATCGATTCCATTCCCTGTTCGAATAGCTCGTGATTGCTTCGCCCGGAGATCATCACGCGGAAACCGAGCTCGGTGAGCATCGTGAACCAGAAGGGGTAGTTCTCGTACATGCCCAGAACACGGGGAATGCCAATGTCTCCGCGGAAGGCTTTGGCTTCGGTGAGGCGTCGGTATCCGAAGATCCTCTTGTACTTCCAGTCATAGAGGTTGGGTAGGTCCGACTTGCGTGGGACCTTTTCGAGGCTTGCTCCGCGTTCGCAACGGTTACCCGATACGTGCCTTTCTCCGTTGGAGAAGGTCGAGATCGTCATCTGGCAGTGGTTTTGGCACAGGCGGCAGGTCTTGCGCGTGGTCTCGACCTGGAAGTCCTCGAGGTCTTCCACGCGAGCGAGCGTCGACTCACCTTCACCGCTGTCGTGCATGCGGGCCGTAAGCGCCGCGCCGTAAGCACCCATAAGTCCGGCGATATCGGGGCGAACAACCTCGCGGCCGGTGAGCAGCTCGAATGCGCGAAGAACCGAGTCGTTGAGGAAGGTTCCACCCTGGACAACGACGCGTTCGCCCAGATCCGAGGGGTCCTTGAGCTTGATGACCTTGTACAGGGCATTACGCACGACCGAGTAGGACAAACCAGCGCTGATATCGCGCACATCCGCGCCTTCTTTTTGCGCCTGCTTGACCGATGAATTCATGAAGACCGTGCAGCGCGTTCCCAAGTCGACGGGGCTGCTCGATTCCATTGCCATCTGCGCGAAGTTTCGCACGTCGGTTCCCATGGTCTGCGCGAAGGTTTGCAGGAAGGACCCGCAACCCGAGGAGCAGGCCTCGTTGACGGAAATTGAATCGACTGCGTGATCCTTGATCCGCAGGTATTTCATGTCTTGGCCGCCGATATCGATAACCGAGGTGACGCCGGGCTGGATGAATTCCGCGGCGCGGTAGTGCGCCATTGTTTCGATTTCGCCCTCGTCCATGGTCAGGGCCGCGGTGACCAGACCTTCACCGTATCCGGTTGCGCAGGATCGACCAATCACGGTGCCTTCAGGCAGTTCACTGCGGACCCTTCGAACAATTTCTACCGCTGCAGCGACGGGGTCACCTTCGTTGGAGGCATAGTGGGTGAAGACGATCCGGTCATCTTCGTCGATCAGAACTGCCTTGATAGTGGTTGAACCCGCATCAATTCCAAGCCAGCAGCGCCCGCGAGCCTGAGAGAGATCGGCCTTGGGGATGACTTCTTGTGCGTGACGCTGGACGAATTCTTCTTTTTCTTCCGGGGTCGCAAACAGGGGCCGCATGCGAGCGGATTCGGCTTCGACGTGTGCGGTGGCGAGGCGGTCGATCAGTTGCTCGAGCGCGTTTCCTTCTTCTTCGCCTCGTTTCTTTGCTTCTTTCGAGGCCAAGAGTGCAGCTCCGATAGCGACGTACAGTTGCGCGTTTTCCGGGGTGATGAAGGAGTCTGCTTTGGGGAGCAGGGTCTTGTAGGCCTCGCGTAGTTGAGGGAGGAAGTGCAGGGGTCCGCCCAGGAACATGACGTTTCCGCGGATGGGGCGACCGCAGGCCAGTCCCGCAATGGTTTGGGTTGCGACCGCGCTGAAGATCGAGGCCGCAAGGTCCTCGTGCGCGGCGCCCTGGTTGATCAGTGGCTGGATATCCGATTTCGCGAAGACACCGCAGCGCGAGGCGATGGGGTAAAGCTGGGTGTGCGCTTCGGCCAGCGCGTTCAGTCCCGAAGCATCGGTGTGGAGAAGCGTCGCCATCTGGTCGATAAAGGCTCCGGTTCCACCCGCACAGGTTCCGTTCATTCGCTGTTCAGGGGTGGGGTGAAGGTAGGTGAGCTTGGCATCTTCACCGCCCAATTCGATAACGACGTCGACTTCTGGGTGGAGTCGCTGAGTGGATTCCGTTCCGGCGATAACTTCCTGAACGAAGGGGATTTTCATTGCTCGAGCGGTCGTCAAACCACCCGATCCGGTGATCGCGGCTTGGACGACCAATCCCGGGTAAATGTCCTCGATATCTTCGAGGAGGTATCCGAGTTCGGCGCGAACATCTGCGTTGTGGCGGCGATAGTCGGAGAAGAGGATGCGATTGCCATCCAAGACAACGGCTTTGACCGTCGTTGACCCCACGTCAATACCAAGCTGGCACGGGTGCTCGGGCGTGCTTTCGACGTGTAGACGCGAGCCTTCAATGATCTGCGTATCCATGTTGGGCACGCTATGTCCCTGATTTCTAATTTCCAAACTGTTGAAATTAGACTGAGCTCATGGCGACGATGCATCAACCAAGGGCGGAAAAACAGCGAAAAGCGCCTTCAGGTTCCCTGACAACTAGCACTGAAGTTTCATCAGGTGTTGAAATTTCTGATTCAAATAACGCAACATCATCTGTATCTAAAATCCACCGTGGCCCCAGCGCCTGCCGCGGCGAAGTCAAACAGCACATCATCGCTGCCGCCAGAAGTGAATTCGTCTCTCAGGGCTACGACCACACAACCCTGCGTTCAATCGCCCGAGCAGCCGGATGCGACCCCGCGCTCATCACCTACTATTTCGGAACTAAGCAGAAACTTTTCCGCGCCTGCATGGACCTTCCCCTCGACCCGGCCTCGGAAATCATCGCGCTTCTTACCCCAGGCCCACAGGGAGCGGCCACACGCCTAGTCGACTACATCCTGGACCTCTACGAGCACACGCTCACTTCAGACACCCTCTTGGCACTTATGCGCGCGCTGATCACCGATACCTCGACTTCTCAGCGCTTTCGCACCTATATCCGCAGCGATGTCTTAGAGCAGATCAGCCAATTCCTTGCCGCGGACCCCGAACGGGCTCGACGCCTTGGCGAAGAACTCGAGATCATCCTTTCCATGCTGTACGGCGTAGTCACCATGCGTTACATCATTTCTCTGGAGCCTCTGGCAACCATGCCACGTCAACGCATCCACGAAAGCCTGACCCCTCTACTGCAACAGCGCATCGATCACATATTCGCCTCACTTCTTCCGCAATAAAACGCCACTTTCGGCGCGCGCGCGGCATCAATTCGCAAGGCTGTTGGCACAATTGGAGCATGACAACTCACGCTCCCACTGCTGAAGAACGCGCAGCTTTTGTCGCCCCCCGACCCAAGCGTCGCTGGTGGCAAACGCGTAAGGGCACCGCAGCCGGCACTGCTGGGGGCAAAGTCGTCTATTTCGCTCGAAGTGCAACCATTATTGATCCCTCAACCCAGGCCCACTACCTCGACCGCTCAGATCTTGCTTTCCGCGCTGATTCAACGGTTGCTGTTTTCGACCCCCAATCTGCGCGTCGCCATCATGTCGCATGCGTTCTTTCTGGCATCAGCCCACTTGATGAAGGTTCGGTCTGGATGCCGACGGGCAGCAGGACTACCCTGATCAGCCCCGATGAAGTTCTGAACCCCTCCCTAACGCTCCTCCAAAACTTGGTAATTCCGTGCGCAACGATGGGGCAAACCCTTGACCCCGAGGTCATCGAGTCGACAGCCTCTGCCCTAAATATCGATCTCACGCGTTCCGCCAGTGATCTTTCCGCCTCTGAATTGCTGGATTTCCAGGTGTTACGCGCGATCGTTTACCGCGCAAACCTGGTGATTATCAGCGATCTTCCCGCCGACGTCGATCAGGGCGATTTCCTTGACGAGTTCTTCGAAGCTCTCGCTCCCCTGCGTTCCAGCGGCGCGTGCGTCGTTTTCTTCACCGATCTGGCCCAAGCTGCCGAGCACGCCGATCGCGTTCTCATCATCGCGAATAGCACGGTCGCCGCAGACACCGGGAAGGTTGACGCGCAATTCATCCGCATGGCCTACGAGGCCATCAACGAAGACCCCACTTCCTATCTTGGACCGATTCCACGCGCGGGTGACCCGATTCTTCCCCCCTCCTCCCCCAGTGACGAGGCCGATTCTCCCGCCGGCACCGACACCGCGGAAGTCGCTCCCGCCCTTTCCCCCGAAGATGACGAGGCCTCGGATGAAGAAGCCCTCCCCGCAGAGGAGAGCCGTGACGAGGACACCAACGCGGCCTCGGAAATCGAGGAAGAGGATGAGGAGCCCGCGATCACGCCTAATTGGCACCCGCTGACTACTCGGGTTGTGCGCACAGCGGACTCTCCGCTCCCCGAGCCAGTGACTTCGCAGTGGGATGAGAATCCTGAGACCGCCGAGATCGCCCTTGCTGCGATTGCCCAGGCACAGCGTTTCCATCGCATTGATCAGGCGCGCGCTTCATTGGGTGATGAACTCAAAGAACAACTCAATGAGGATTTGCCTTCCGGTTCTGAGGCAAGCCCCGAGGAACTCGCGCTCATCGAGCATGCACAAAAAATCTTGGGCGAGCTCCCCGGTTCGGTGATGCCGGATGAGGATTCTGCACCCGAGTCGGATGCTAAGTGACACGTATTCGTGTCAAAATTAAAGAGTGACTGCACTTCGGTGCCCATCTTCGTAGGAAGCGATGAAGGTATGAGTAATTACCGTCCCTCTTTGGGGCAGGTTCCGTCTGAGCCCAAACCCCCCAGTATTGGCGAGCTTTTCGGCCGTATGACGGCACAAATCTCCACGCTCATCCGCGGAGAAATCGAACTGACGAAGACCAAGGCGATGACCTTCCTCAACTTCGCAAAAGCGGGGATCATCGCACTGGTTATTGCGGGGGTTTTCGCCCTCTACGGCCTGGGATGGCTTCTGCACAGTGCGGAGCTTGCGCTGGCTTTGGTCCTTCCCGCTTGGGCAGCGTCACTCATCGTGTGTGGCGTGATTTTCTTGATCGTCATCATCTTCGCTCTGGTTGGCATCTCGAAGCTGAAGAAGTCTAGCCAGAACGTTCCCGCACCCCAGCAGGGCCTGAAGGAAGATGTGGACGCCGTGAAGAAAGGGGCTCAAAAGTGAGCAACGAGCAGACTCAAGCGGACCTGAGCGCAGATGAGATTGAAGCCCAGCTACGCATGACGCGTATTGAGCTCACCAACACGGTTGATCAGCTTGTGACACAGCTTCACCCTTCGTACCAAATTGAGCAGGCAAAGCAGAACGCTCAGGCAAAGGTTGAAGAGCTCAAGGAACGTGCTCGCTCGACTTGGGAGCTGGCACGCGAAGGTGATACTGACGCGATGCGCACTCTGGGAATTGCCGCATGCTCTGTCGTGGCAGTTGTCGGTCTTGTTGCGTGGCGTATTACTTCCCGCGTGAGGCGTTCGGGTTCTAAGTACTCCCGCTGAAGGCATAATTTGGCCCCATCCAACACTTCGGGTGGGGATCGGGCATCGTTTTTAGGTATGATGTTCCCACGAAACATTTTGAACACCTAGGGCACCGCTTGTGCGGACCCGACCGAAGTAGAGGGGGTCGACGCCATGGGGCGCGGCCGTCAAAAGGCCAAGCAGACGAAAGTCGCACGCAAGCTGAAGTATTTCAGCCCTGACACCGACCTGGATGCACTCCAAAGGGAGCTTGCAGCCGGGCATGAGACGCATAGCGAAGAGCAGCCAGACGAAGACGATCTGTATGCACGCTACGCTGATTACGCCGAAGATGACCAGGATTCCCAGGATGACCACTGGGATGACGAGGACTACTGGACCTCTCCTTCCTCGCAATCGCGAAAGTAGCTGAGCTCTTCCGCTTTAAGACATAAGGAAACACCGTCAGACGGGTTTGTTACACCCTTCTGACGGTGTTTTTGTATCCACTAAGAGGAAAGGCCATGTAGGGCATCGAGAAGCTCCCCGAAGGCTTGAAGGAGGGCATCACTCTTTACCCCCGGATAAAACACAGTCCCGGTGGCGATTTCTGAACTGCCTCCCGTTTCTTGGACATCGAAATTGAAGTCCAGGGAATGGGAGGCTTTTCGTGTCTGTGGATCTGG
>NZ_CAGY01000005.1 GCF_000308055.1 Actinomyces sp. ph3 | reverse complement strand
ATTACCGTTTTAGGCCCCAGATTTTTATTGTTATTGCCAATTCTTTACCTTTGCTATACGCTTATCTCAACGTTTTCGCAGTGCCAGTTGACACCTTTCAATCGGCTAAATTCTGCGGTTTTACTGACCATTTCGACTGAGGAGCTCTCATGGCAAGCATCCTGGATGCAATCTCTACTGCCTTGTACAGCTACATTCTGATCATTCTTCTGATCGGTACTGGCTTGTACTTCTTTATCCGAACGAAGGCACTTCCACTGCGCATGTTCTGGGAGTCGATTCGTGTCGTTATGGAAAAGCCGGAGAAAGATAGCGACTTTTCATCGTTCCGAGCACTGATGATCTCCACGGCCTCGCGAGTGGGCGTCGGCAACATCGCCGGCGTTGCAACGGCTATCGCGCTGGGCGGTGCTGGTGCAGTCTTTTGGATGTGGGTTATCGCGACCGTCGGCTCGGCCTCGGCTTTCATCGAATCAACCCTGGCTCAGATCTATAAGCGCCGTTCCCCTCACGGTCACTCCTTCGGTGGCCCCGCGTACTACATCAAGGATGGCTTGGGCAAGGGATGGTTGGCGGTTGTCTTCGCAGTTGCCTTGATCGTCACCTACATGGGCGGCTTCAATCTGCTTGCCTCGTTCAACGTGAACCAGGCATTTAGCGCATACAGCTGGTACGACGCCAGCTACACTCCCTACATCATCGGTGGCCTACTTGCGATCGCGATGGCCGGTTCAATCTTCGGCGGAACCCGCCGCCTTTCCGACATCACTTCCTTCCTCGTCCCGGTCATGGCAATTGTCTACTTGGGCGTGGGAATCATCGTCGTGCTGATCAATTGGCACAACATCCCCTCGATGCTCGAATCAATCTTTGCGGGCGCTTTCGACTTCAAGGCGATTTTCTCCGGCTTCGCTGGCTCCGCTATCATGCAAGGCATCAAGCGCGGCCTGTACTCGAACGAGGCCGGCGTCGGCTCTGCACCGAACGCTGCAGCTTCGGCTTCGGTGTCACACCCGGTCAAGCAGGGCCTGGTTCAGATGCTCTCCGTCTTCATCGACACCATGATCATCTGCACCATCACCGCCTTCGTGATCCTCTCCTCCAATGTTGAGCTCAATGGCGATGTGACCGGCGCTCCCCTAGTTCAGAACGCAATGGCCTCGACCATTGGTTCTTTCGCGGGCCCCTTCACCACCTTTGCTCTATTGCTTTTCGGTTTCACCACTCTGGTCGGCAACTTCTACTACGCCGAGGTCAACTTGCGTTTCCTCTTCGGCGACAAGCCCACTCCACACTGGGTATTAACAATCTTCCGCGCCGTGGCTTCGCTGTTGGTCTTTGCAGGCGCACTACTGGAGTTCTCGGTCGCATGGAACATTGGCGATATCCTCATGGGCCTAATGGCATTGATCAACCTGCCCGTGATCATCATCTTGGGCAACAAGGCCATCCGGTGCGCCCTTGATTACCAGAAGCAGCGCAAGGCGGGACTTAACCCAACCTTCAAGGCTTCTTCAATCGGTATCACCCAGGAGCTGGATTACTGGCAGGACTAGCTAGGGGCAAGGCCCAGGGCAGGCCCTAGCGCTGCCCCAAGCCTATTCCCTCTGCAAAGCTCTCGAAAAATAGGATTCCCGGTCACCTCACTGAGGTGACCGGGAATTTCTATACCCAAAAGAACAGGAGATACACAAAAGGGCCGGGCAATCAGCCCGACCCAAGTTGTGGAGCTAGGGGGATTCGAACCCCCGACCTTCTCATTGCGAACGAGACGCGCTACCAACTGCGCCATAGCCCCAAGGACCTCACCATCATAGCGGCAGAAGTCCGTTTGGCCAAACGGAGCCCCAGCAAGGCTCCGCACGCGAAACTACTGCGCTATACGCGAATCCAGCGCGGCCTCGACATCCAAGACAACTGCCTCGTAGGCGACGACTTCCTCGGTCGAACGCGCATCCTTTGGCACCGGGCCAGCGGCGATCGGGCGCGCAGGAATACGCGCATCCACCCTGGGGATTCCGCGAATATCGGTATCGGGATGCACGATGCGCCCGCTCAGTCGAGCACGCATCGCATAGGTCGGCGCCGGAATGGCAGCAGGAGTCCAGGTGCGACGTTCCACCGGTGCGGGGATCTCTTCCTCGATAGCCGAGGCCACAGTTTCCTCCACAGCAGCCTGCGCTTCATCTTGAAGATCTTCAGCGAGTTCCTCAGCCGTATCCGTAACCTGGTCCGCGCCCAGACCTTCCTCTTCAACGCTCTCTTCCGAGGCATCTGAAACAGACGAGTAGACAGTTTCAGCTTCGACCGTGGTCACTTCAGCCGACGCCTTCGCGGACGCCGATGAACGAGAAAGCTGGTCGCGAAGCCTGTGGAGCTGTGCGACTTCCTCTTCCCCAATACGCTGGGAACGAATCGCACACGCCCGAGAAAAGACAAGGGTTGCCGTACCCGCGGCAAAGGGAAGAAGCGGCCACATCCATGACAGCGAGGTTGCTGCGGCACAACCTGCAAGGATCAGGGTTGCTAGGGCAGCCACAGCCACGAGCAGCACACGTCGGCGGGCAGCAGCGGCCTCGGCACTCAAACGGGCGGCGCGACGGGCGCGCAGTGCAGAAATCTCACGCACTCCGCAACTGCGAGCGCGGGCGGCCTCTGCGGTCAGGACCGGAGCATTGTGTGCCACTGGAAAGCTCCTTCGTTGCACGGGACGGGTGCCGTTGAGTAGCGCGGGCGAGTCGTCAGCGCATTCGTCGACGGGTACGACGCTAGCCGATTCAACGAGACGCAAGCTGGGAGAAAACCGATCGTTCTCTCGAGATTGCATCATCGCGCTTCGGCGAGCAATAAGGTACGGGAGGGTGGCAAGGGTGACGATGACCGCCACTGCAACCAAAACTCCTCCGTATACCACCCTCTAACGCTAAAACCTCAGCGCCATGACGGAGTCCTATAGTGGGCGCGTGTCTGTGATCATTGCAGGAAAAATACCTCAGTAAATTCACATCAATCACAGTTGTCACACGCACACCATTGACAACATGGATGGGACTGAAACTAGCGCAAGCACTGACCGTACAAGGAAGCAACCATGCCACCTTGAGGAAGAGACTCTGCATCCATCGCAAAACTCACGTGGTCGGCCCACTGTCCAGCGATGTTCATATAGCGCTCACGGTAGCCTTCCTCGCGCAGACCAAGCTTGCGACAAAGACCCAATGAGCGCTCGTTTTCTGGCCGGACATTCACTTCAATTCGATGCAGACCGAGCTCTCCAATGACCAGGTCCATCATGTAAGCAACAACCAAAGAAGCAACGCCCATATGAGCAGCTTCTTGAGCGACCCAATAGCCAAGGATTCCTTGACTCATTGCGCCCCATTGCACCTGCGAAAGGGTGAATTGCCCGACCGGCTTCCCATCAAATTCGGGCATCAATATTAAAGAATGCCCCTCACGCTGATCGCGGTCTGCGCGTCGCATGTAATCCCACAGGGTTGGTAGTTCTTCCACTGCCCCCTCAGGCAAGGTTGCATCCCAGGGATTCAGCCAAGCGGAGTTCGCACGTCGTACCGAATCAATACGCAGATGGTCGCGGCCCAGAAGGGGACGAATGGTCAAGACCTTAGGAGAGGCAGAGGACGATGCGCGAATGAAACCTTCCGAGACCGGATCTTCAATGCGCACATTGAAGAAGGACGGATCGCGCCCCCACACCGCAGCGGGTGCAAAAAGCTCGCGCAGTCCCATTCCGAGTAGGTGCCCAATCAGTCCAAAACCATGCAGCGCAAAGTATCGCCGACGCGCACATTCGTCACGTCTTCGGGGACCACCGCAAGCGCATTCGATTCAGCCAGAGCCGAAAGAAGCAACGAGGCAGGAGCTCCCATCACCTTCGCCTGATAGCCCGTACGCGGTTCGCCCACTAGACGCACTCGCACGAACTCGCGACGGCCTCGCGGTGAATACCACGAGCGATCCACGCGTGCTTCAACGCTGGGACGGTTGAGAACGGTCCACCCCTGCATGTGGCGCAATGCGGGACGCACATAGACCTCGAAGCAGACTTGGGCGGAAACCGGGTCACCGGGAAGGCAGAAAATAGGGGTACCTGCGCGCCCCTGATCGTCACCGCCGACAGTTCCCACACCAAGGATGTGGCCGGGCCATGCAGCAACCGAATCGAAGCGAACCGTACCAAGTGCTGACAAGACCTCTCGGACTGTATCGCCACTTCCGTAAGAAATACCGCCCGTCGTCAAGATCAAATCGGCACGAACCAACTGATCTTCAATAGTTTCACGAAGAACAGAACGCTCATCGGGAACAGCAGACACACGGAAGGTCTGCGCACCCGCATCAGTGATAGCCGTCGAAAGTGCGTGGCCGTTGGCATCGAATACCGTTCCGGGGCGAGCCTCGCGGCCGGGCTCAACGAGCTCATCACCGATGGACAAAATCACCACGCGGGGACGTGGGTGAACCAGAACGCGGGAACGACCAACGCCGGCAAGCAGAGCAACCTGACGGGCACCCACACGGGTCCCCGCTCGAAGAACAACGGTTCCCTCTTCCACGTCCTCGGCCTTACGGCGAATGTTCTCTCCTACCGCAGGCTGAGTCTTCGCGGAAACCTTAGAAATGCCATGGTCGCTGAATTCCAGAGCAAGAACTGCATCCGCACCCTGAGGCATAGGAGCGCCAGACGCGATACGGATCGCGCGGCCTCGGATCAGGGCAGCAGGGTGAATATCCCCCGCGCGGATCTCTTCCGTAACGGGCAGGACAACAGGAGCATCCGGGCGAGCGCCTTCAAGGTCGGCTGCAGCAACCGCGTAGCCATCGCACGCAGCCAGGTCAGCAACCGGCAGGTTGAAGGGAGCCTCAACGTCCTCTGCCAAGACGCAGCCCACAGCGTCTGGAAGTTGGACATCCAGAGGGGGCTGCTGCCCGACGGCAGAAATACAGTCTTGATAGAAATCAGCGACCGAGCGCATTACAGACCTAGAACTTTCGCCAGACGGTCTTTCAGCTGGGTACCGGCCTCGTTCACCAAGAACTCCGCCAACTTCGGACCGAGCTTCGGGTCTTCCAAAGCCAAGGCAATATTGGCCTCGAGGTAGCCGAGCTTGTCACCGGTGTCGAAACGACGGTCATTGACAACGACACCGTACAGGCCGCCGCCGTCCTCGGGATCGCGGTCGATCAGGCGAGCGAAACCATCAGTCAGCTGGTATTCGCCACCGCGACCGGGCTCAATCTTCGTCAGTTCATCGAAGATCGCGGGGTCGAAGACGTAGCGGCCAACAACCGCGTACTCACTCATGACCTCTTCAAGCGGCGGCTTCTCAACAACGCGATCAATACGCATGAGGTCGCCGTCCTTGAGGGAAACGCCTTCAGGGATCTCCAGAGGTGTAACCGAAGTCGACGCGTAGGCAGTCGCTTGTTCAGGAGTCACGCGCAAAAGTGCGACAACCGAACCACCAAGAGCATGGCGCACATCAATCATGTGCTTGAGCAGCGTGGAATTCGGGTGCATGAGGTCGTCAGGAAGCATCACAGCAAAAGGAGCATTTCCGACGTGCTGACGGGCCTGCAAAACAGCATGTCCCAGACCCAACGGGTGTCCCTGACGCACCGAGTGCATGCGCGCAAGCTTGAGGTATTCACGGGAGAGGGCAAGAAGCTCGTCCTTGCCTGCCTTCTCGAGCTCATTTTCGAGACCGGGGTCGGCATCGAAGTAAGCTTCAATGGATTCCTTACCGGTTCGAGTCACGAAGAGCATATCGTCGATACCGGCATCCGTTGCCTCTCGAGCGATATATTCAATTGAAGGACGGTCAACAACAGGCAGCATTTCCTTAGGCACAGACTTTGTGATTGGCAGGAAACGCGTGCCGCGTCCGGCGGCCGGAACAACCGCGTGACGCACAGGTACATTTCGATCTGTCATAGTCACCAGAGTAGTCGAGGAAGGGGCATGGGAGCGAAATGACCATGCATAAAAACTCACTTCGTGCTGAAATTCGTGCGCGTAGGAGCCTGTATTGGGATTCCCGAGGCCGCGGCGAGGAACAGGGTGAGCGTGACGCTTTGACCGCACATTTCCGTGAAGCGCTTGATGCTTTTGGCGTCACTCCCAGTAGTAGCCATCCCCTTGCAGCTTTTTATCCGATGGA
Source organism: Actinomyces sp. ph3 (assembly GCF_000308055.1). Taxonomy (GTDB): domain Bacteria; phylum Actinomycetota; class Actinomycetes; order Actinomycetales; family Actinomycetaceae; genus Pauljensenia. The sequence continues at coordinate 299,456 of NZ_CAGY01000005.1, read as the reverse complement.
AAAGGAGCCAGATATTTCTGGAATCCTTGCCTGTTTTGACCCCGTTTTACTTCCTGTTCTTGCGCGCGAGGACGGCACGCTGCTGTGCGAACCCCGCTGGGCTCTTCATTCCCGAGGTGACGAGCTCACTCGCCCTAACCCGCGCTTCCCTGCCCAAAGCCGCGCCCCTATCCGCGAAGCCCAGGCTCTTGAAGCGGCCTCGGTTGTCCTGATCGCCGGTCTTTCAGTCGACGAGGCAGGCACTCGCCTTGGCCAGGGTGGCGGCTGGTACGACCGTGCACTGTTATATAAGGGCGTGTCAGCCCCAGTTATTGCATGCGTTTTTGATTGGGAGTATCGAGGAAAAGAATTGCTCCCCCACGAGGATCACGATATTCCGGTAGACGGAGTCATTACGCCTTCGCACTTCATTAAACTGGGAATCAAGTGAATAACTCCTGCACAGGCTAGGCGCAATATGTGAGGAAGACTGCGTATTTCGCGCTTCCCAAGGCACTGGTGTTGCCGATAGGCTTTCTCCTTGGTTGACGCATAAGCGTCACGCAACACGTGCGAGTTCGGTGATTCCTAACTGGACTCAGAGCTGAATATCAATAACTCAAGGAGTTTTCCATGCTCAAGGGCTTCAAAGAATTCATTTCCCGCGGAAACGCTGTTGATCTTGCCGTCGGTATGGTGATCGGTGCTGCCTTCACCGCAGTCGTCACCGCTCTGGTTGAGAAGTTCCTCAACCCCCTCATCGGTGGTCTGGTCGGCAAGCCGAACTTCGACAGCTTCCTGGAGTTCACCGTTGGCACGGCAACTGTTCAGCCCGGCGCCATCATCACTGCACTGGTCAACTTCCTGATCGTTGCCTTTGCACTGTACCTCTTTGTGGTCATGCCGATGAACGCTCTGAACGCTCGCCGCAAGAAGGAAGAGGCCGAGGAAGCTCCCGCAGTTTCCGAGGACGTCCAGCTGCTCTCTGAGATCCGCGACCTGCTCAAGGCTCAGAGCAACAACTGAATCTGATTCATATATAAGGTGGCGGCAAGCATCATGCTTGCCGCCACCTCTTTTTATACCTACGAGAACGTCATGAGAGCTTAAGGACTTCACTCTCTGTTTCGACGGTCTCAGACACGGGAGCACAATCCCGTGGAGTTTGGGTCACAGTCATAACCACCCAGTAGCACAGTGCACCGAGCGGAGCCGCAACGAACCAGGAGAAGGGTGCAATCGCTTCAAGGAAAGGCACCTTTACAAGTGCAACACACAATGCGACGACCGCAGCGGGAATGAAAGCAGCGACAGCACGCAAATTCCACCCGCCATGGTAGAAGTAGCGGCCTGCTGACTGAGGCGAATACAAGTCCTTCAGATCCACAGTGGAACGCTTGTAGTAGTAGTAGTCCATGACAAGAATTCCAAAGAACGGGCCGAGAAGCGCACCCAAAGATCCCAAGAAGTAGGTGATCGCTGCGGGGCTTCCGTACAGGTTCCACGGTGTCACAACAATGGACAGAACGACTGCCGCGATTCCACCAATACGGAAGGAAATATGCTTCGGGCTCACATTCGAGAGGTCGAAAGCCGCTGACACGAAATTTGCCACAATATTGACGCCAACAGTTGCGACAATGAAGCCAATCGACACCAGGTAGAAGACAATGTTGTTATCAATACGGTCAAGCAAATCACCTGGATCATTGAAGGCTTCACCGTAGACCTGGACCGCCGCAGCCGAGCAAATCACTGAAGTGAGCGCAAACGCCGTCCAGTTCAGAGGAAGGCCGAGAAGGTTACCCACATAGACGGCCTTCTTCGTCGGAGCATAGCGAGCAAAGTCTGCAAAGTTCAGCATTAGCGTCGCAAGAGTTCCCACTGTCAAGCCAACGGTCACAAAGATCTGGTAGAGCTGGGTGCCAAAATCGGGTGTCTCACCGCTAGCGTTCGTCATCCACGAGAAGCTCCAGTTTGCCTGTGAGAGCATCCAAACGGCCATGCCGATCATAATGACCCAGATGATAGGACCAGCTGCACCCTGGAAGTGGCGGACGGCTTCCATTCCTCGCCAGACAATCAGCAGCTGGACCGCTGACAACAACAGGAATGCAAACCAACCAGATAGGCGTAGCCCAAGGAAAGGCGTCGACCATTCTCGCATTGCTGGGAAAATTCGCATTAAGAGCAGCTCAAGTGAAATCGACGCAATATAGGTCTGAATTCCGTACCAAGCAATAGCAACAATGCCACGGACAATTGCTGGGAAGTTCGCTCCCCAAACACCCCAAGTAACACGAGAAACCACCGGATATGGAGCGCCTGTCTCGTAGCCCATCATTCCAGAAAGGCAGCAAGCAGCAAAGATAATTGCAGTAGCAACGAGAACGCCGATAACGATTGCGAAAGGCGTAAGGCCCATCAACGTCCCGGTACCAATAAATAGCGCAGCAGCAAAAGTGTAGTTCGATGCATTGTGGGCATCATTCATCCACAGGGAAAAAAGCGAATAGCCATTCCACACTCGGTCATCCGAACTTGCCGGTGCAAGATCACGATTACATAACCGATGTTCTGGATCACCCTTTTCTATTTCTTCAAATGACAGCTCTTGGGCTCTCATAATAATTCTCCTAAAACTCCATTGTTCTGCGATAAAAACGGATCATCACAAACTGATCCAACAGGCAAGATCATCACTATTCCCGAGTAAATTACCCGGCTTTTCGGCATCTCTTGCCGACAATGAACGGCTAACTCCGTTCAAGACTCGCTTCCGCTTAGACGCATTCAGCACCAGAGCAAAGGCAAGTCGATACACTCCTTCCCTCGTTATTTGAAAATGCATTTTTAGGCCTATCGCTGGATCAGTGCGATTCCATCCATGACATCGCATGACTACAGAGAGGACGATGCCGAGGAATGCGATAGCTAAAGGTCTGGGCAGCATCGTTACTACCCGGGGGTAGCAGCACCACAAATGATGCTGCTACCCCCTACTTCAAATACCTGTTTTCGGTATTTTCTGCAGGAAGAGAACTGAAGACGCGGTTCGCTACTACTTCGCGAGTCCAATCGCGCAAGGTGCATCTTCTGTGGGGTTTTCCGCGACCTCTTCAAATTCGTTGACGTTATCGATAGCGGCTCCCATCGAAATATTCGTCACGCGTTCAAGGATCGCTTCAACCACAACGGGGACACGGTATTCCTTTGCGATCTTCGGTGCCTCCGCGAGCGCTGCCGCTAACTCATCGGGGTTGTGCACGCGAATTGCCTTACATCCAAGTGCTTCAACCACACCAACATGATCCACGCCGTACCCCCCTGTTTCAGGGGCATTGATGTTCTCAAACGACAATTGGACTTGGTAATCCATATCGAAGGCTCGCTGGCTCTGCCTAATAAGTCCCAGGTAGGCGTTATTCACAACAACATGCACATATGGAATATTGAAGTGCGCAGCGACTGCAAGTTCTTCAATGAGGAATTGGAAGTCATAGTCACCCGAAAGTGCAACAACCGGAGTATCCGGATCGGCAACAGACGCACCAATGGCTGCTGGAATCGTCCATCCGAGAGGACCGGCTTGACCGGCATTCACCCAGTGGCGGGGCTTAAATACGTGAAGCATCTGAGCCGCAGCGATCTGCGAAAGGCCGATCGTCGTGACATAGCGAGTTTCAGGTCCAAATGCGCGGCACATCTCTTCGTAGACACGTTGCGGCTTAAGCGGAACGTTGTCGAAATGGGTCTTGCGAAGCATCGTCGACTTACGCTCATTACATTCATCCACCCACTGGTTGTATCGAGTGAGCTCCGCACCGTAGCGCTCCTTGGCAGCACCGAGCAATTCAGCGAGTGCTGCCTTAGCATCGGACACCGACCAAAAGTCCGGCGGGAACACGCGACCAATCTGAGTTGGTTCGATATCGACGTGGACGAACTTCCTACCCTTTCGGTAGGTTTCCAAATTGCCACAGTGACGTGCAGCCCAACGATTACCGATACCGATAACCAAGTCTGAATCCATCATCGTTGCATTTGCATAGCGCTGCGATGTCTGGATTCCCGCCATTCCCTGAGCCAAGCGATGATCATCAGGGATACTTCCCCAACCCATAAGGGTCGAAATCACAGGGACCCCAAGATATTCAGCCAAGGCAATGAGGTCCGCAGATGCGTCGGCACCGATGACGCCTCCACCGGCCAACAGGATTGGGTGCTCAGACTCATCCAGCATGTCGAGAATTCGATTTGCCTGGAGGGCAGTCATACGCGGTTCGCACACTGGCAGAGGCTCGTAGGTATCGATATCAAAATCGATTTCAGCAACCTGGACATCAAAAGGCAGGTCAATCAAGACGGGACCACGGCGACCAGAGCGCATACGACGGAAGGCCTCGGCAAAGGTTCCGGGAATCTGCGCTGGTTCGAGAACCGTAACTGCCATTTTGGTGACAGGCTTCGCAATCGATGCGATATCCACGCCCTGGAACTCTTCCTTATTCAGCATTGGGCGGGTTGCCTGGCCAGTGATGCACAGGATCGGAATTGAGTCCGCACTCGCCGAGTACAAACCGGTGATCATATCTGTGCCACCGGGACCCGATGTTCCAATGCAAACACCGATATTGCCAGACTTTGCACGTGTAAAGCCCTCTGCCATGTGGGAAGCGCCCTCAACGTGACGTGCAAGCACATGGCGAATCCCACCATGCTCTTTCATTGCTGAATAAAGCGGGTTGATAGCAGCACCGGGCACCCCAAATGCCTGTGTTGCCCCCTCCTTCTCAAGAATACGAACGATTGCATCAACAGCGCGCATTCGTGACATGGTTAGTTTCTCCGTTCGACTTCAATTCCACTAAGTGTTTCGATGATTTTGATGATGGCCGAGTGATCCTGCTCCGCGAATCCGCATGCACAAACCGCTTCAAACAGCTGCAATACGCATGCGGTTACGGGAAGTGCACATTGCGCTTCATGTCCCACTGCCATGGCGATATCCATATCTTTTAGGTGGAGTCCCGCTGCGAAGGTCGGCGCGAATTCGCGCTCGATCATCTGCGGTCCTTTCAGATCAAGGATTCGTGAGCCAGCTAGCCCACCTCTAAGAGCGGAGAGTGCAGTCGCTGGGTCAACTCCGCTCTTCTTCAGTAGAACAGTGGCTTCCGCTACCAATGCCAGAGTTCCACCGACAATGAGTTGGTTGGCCGCCTTGGTCACCTGGCCGGAACCTACCGGTCCCATGTAAGTAATTGAGCGCCCGAGAAGCGCAAGGACTCCCCGCGCTTTTTCAAGGACGCTTTCATGGCCTCCGACCATGATGGACAATGTCCCCTCGGATGCGCCGGCAAGTCCGCCAGACACCGGCGCATCCAAGAAATCCACTCCTACTTCTGCTAGCTGCTCCGCAGCAGCACGCGCATCTGCCGGAGAAGTGGTTGACATGTCAATGAAGAGGGTGGAGGGAGTGATGCGGTGCTTATAACGCGTCACGATATCGTTGACAACGCTACCGTTTGGCACCATCGTGATAACGACATCGACGTCCGAAAGAACTTCTTCAACGGAGGAGCAAACTGTACCGCCAGCCTCTCCAAAGCGTTCACTTCTTTCAGGAACACGAGAATATCCTTTAACGGAATATCCACCACGAAGCAGGTTAATTGCCATTGGCAACCCCATAGTGCCAATGCCGACAAAGCCTACCGTCATGCGGTTCCCTGCGCCCATCATTCCCTCCATTTTCTCTTCGTCACTCAGAGGGTGCGCCAAGCCTCGCGCAAAGTACGCTTCGCATCAGCAATAACGGCTTCAGAAGTCTGCTCGCCCAGCGGTTGGACTTCAAAAGCAACGATGTTTCGATCGGCAGCGTCTTCAACCAGGTAACCGTTTTCCAACAGACCACGTAGGAATTCGCGGACCTCAGGAACCTTGCACTCGCCCTTTGGGTGTCCAAAATAGGGATGCTTATCGCCAAATGCCGGATCCGCCGGATCATTGATCACACATGTTCCGATATGCGCATGGTTGATGTAGTCCGCAGACACATGAAGTGCTTCATGGATGGTCTCGGTCTGCATCGGCAGATGCGAAAGATCGATCATCAAACCGAAACTGGGGACCGACTTTCGAATCTCCTGTGCAAGTTCGACTGCAAGTCGGTTTGAACCGATAAGCGCACGCTTGTCTGTGGAGTCGTCAAAAGTCTCGAGCGACAGCATCAGGTCGCCCTTTGACTGGGCGTAACGGCCAATCTCAGTGATTGATTCGGCGAGGAGTTCAAGAGCCTTTTCCTGCTGTTCCTTCGCCTGAGGGCGCGGACCAGAGAGGAAACCAAACTTACGAGCACCGAATGCGTAGGCCTGATCAACTGCTCCCTTAAGTACATCAATTGCCTGCTGACGCTTCTCTGGGTCGGGAGAATTCAGGTCAAGCTTGCCGCGCAAAATAAATGGTTGTGCGCCAAAACCAACACGAACACCCGAGGTCTTGAGAAGGTTCTTCACTCGTTCATGTTCATCAGGAACATCAACATGGGTGACTTCGATTGACTCGAAGAATTCATCACACACAATCTTGGCAACAGAATCCGCGATCGGTCCCTCACCGGACATCGCGAACGGGTACGCCATAAAGTGGACAATGCCAACACGCATGTAGTCATGTAACGACTGTTTCATTTTGATCTTCTTTCCGAGTTTGTGGTTACTTTGCCTGGATTGCTTCCAAAGCGGTTGCAGCGATGGGTTCCGCTCGAAGTCCGAAGTAATCCATGAGTTCGTCCATGGTTCCAGACAGGCCAAATACGTCTTTTGTACCAACCCGTCGCAGTGGGACTGGACATTCTTCGCACAGGGTTTCGGCGACAGCCGATCCCAAGCCGTTCAGAATCGAATGCTCTTCAACTGTGACAACTGCGCCGGTCTTCCTTGCGGATTCGGCAATTGCATCCGAATCGATCGGCTTTACCGTGTGCATGTGAAGAACCTCAGCAGAAACACCCTTTTCCGCAAGGATCTCGGCTGCCTTGAGAGTTTCAAAAAGCATATTGCCCGTTGAGATCAGCGTGACGTCGCTGCCTTCACGGAAGCGAATTGCTTTACCAATTTCAAACGGAGTATCAACGGTCGTCACGTCCGGGACCTTCAGCTTCCCAACACGCAGATATACAGGGCCGTCGAACTCGTATGCAGCACGCACTGCTTTTTCCATCTCACACGAGTCTGCTGGAACAATCACCGTCATGTCGGGAATTGCACGCATCAGTCCAATATCTTCAAGAGGAAGGTGCGTTGCGCCTTCTTGGGCTGCGGAAGTTCCGGCATTGTGACCAACAATTTTCACATTCCTACCGGAGTATGCGACCGAAATACGAACTTGGTCATATCCGCGTCCAGTGAGGAAGTTGGCATATGCATTGGCAAATGGGACCTTCCCAAGCGCGGCCATGCCCGCAGCAGTTCCAACGATGTCGCACTCGGCAATTCCCATATTGAAGAATCTGTCCGGAAACTCGTCGCGGAATCGATTCGTGTAATTCGACTTCGCACAATCGGCATCAAGAACAAAAACATCATCATGCTGATGTCCCAGTTCAATAAGCGCTCGCGCATAGCCTTCACGCGGTTCGGTAGTAGTCGTCACTTCAATTCCTCCAGAGCTTGTGCAAGTTCTTCATCCGTCGGAGCGAGGCCGTGGAACTTTGCGGTTTTTTCCATGAAGGACACACCCTTACCTTTGATCGTGTGGGCAATAATGATGCTCGGCTTCCCCTTAAACCGCATTGCACTTTCGAAAGCAGCATCAATCGCTGCGATATCGTGCCCATTGATTTCGATGGCGTTCCAGCCGAAGGCTTCCCACTTTGCACGGACATCGCCAATAGACAAAACCTCATTGACAGGACCATCAAGTTGGATCTTGTTGTAATCAAGAATTGCACAGACGTTATCAAGGCCGAAGGCTGCAGCTGACATCGCAGCCTCCCAAACTTGACCTTCTTGAATTTCTCCATCACCAAGCATGACGTAGTAACGCGAATCCATCCCGTCATGCTTAGCGGCCAGTGCTGCACCATTTGCAACAGAGAGCCCCTGCCCCAGAGAGCCCGAAGACGCATCAACACAGTCAAGGTGAAGATTCGAGGGGTGCCCTTGGAGACGAGTGTGCATGTCTCGGAATGTCATAAGCTCTTCGCGAGGGAAGAACCCGCGCGCGCTCATCGCGGCATAGTAGGCGGGAGTGCAGTGTCCTTTTGAAAGAAAGAACATGTCACGGCCATGCCAGTGAGGTTCGTTAGTACGTACACGCATGTATTTCATGTACAGAACCACCAACACATCGATGGCGGAAAGAGAACCAGCCGGATGGCCGCTTCCCGCATGGTGCACCATTCGCACAATATCGCGACGGCACTCGAGAGCAGTCTGCTCGAGGCTCTCAATTTCTTCCTGTTTCAATGCATATCCTTTCTTCTTCTGTGGGTGTCCTGGCGAGATCACCATCTCGCCAGGACACCCTGAGTGTCATGCGTGCTTACTCATCAATTTCGCGGAACGAAATCTCTTGAGCACCTTCCCAAAGGAACTTTTCGCCCAAGGCAGCAAGGTTCTCGTTGCCTTCGATGATCGTCGCGAAGTGGTTGCCAGCCAGCTGCCCCGCCTTCGAGGCGAAGTTGACGTATCCGTATGCAAGAAGCAGCTCGGTCTCAGATACACCACCGGGGTAGATCACGAGCTCGCCGGGGTGCGGGTAGCAGGTTCCGTTCTCAGGCTTAATACCAAGATCAAGATCGCCAAAAGGAATCCATCCGGCCTGGCCAGACCAACGGACATGAATGATCTTTGAGGTTAGGCCAAGAAGATGCTTCTTGAACGCTTCAACGGTCTTAGGCGCAGCTTCTTCTTCATAGCGCGCCTTGAAGGTGTATCCACCGGCGGTAATTTCGAGCAGCATTTGTTTTTCCTTTCTTATTGTTCTGTCTGTAATCAGTTGCCCAGGATGGATGCAAGCAGAGCCATACGGATGGAAACCGACTGCAAAATTGCGCGGAAGTGCAACTGATGAGGAGTGTTATCAATACGCAAATCCATCTCGCCCTTACGACGCGGCAGGGTGTGCGTCACGTAGATCATGTGACCCTTTTCTGCCTCATCCTTGAGGGTGTCGTAGCGGACGAAGTAGCGATCCATCAAGGTCTTGAACTCTTCTGCCTTGGCGCCAGCAGGAGCAGAGCAACCCGGCAGGTAGATCAGGTCCTGCTTACGGACAAATTCGTTGAAGGAATCCTGTTCGAAATCGAATTCCTCATTCAATTCGACGTTAAATTCATTGCGAATACGGTCGGTCACCTCAGAAGGAGTACGGCGATCGGAATCAGAGGCGATAGAGACATTTGCACCCAGACGGGCAAGCCCGTAAGCCATCGAGTGGCCGGTTCGTGCTTCAACCATGTCAGGCGAGACGACTGCAACATTCAAGCCCTCGATACGACCAAAACGACGCCACAGCGTGTAGAGGTCGAGAAGCGCCTGGGTGGGGTGTTCCCAGTGGCCCCAACCACCGTTAATCACGGGGCATTCTGCGGACTCGGCTCCTCGACGAGCTTCCTCTTCGTCGTAGTGGCGGAGAACGATCAAATTGGCGTACTGCGAAATGCAGCGCATCGTATCTTCAATCGACTCTTCCTTCGCCACCGAAGAGGTGACTTTCGGATTTGCCTCAACAATGACGTGGCCACCCATACGCTCCATAGCGGTCTGGAAGCTCATACGGGTACGCGTTGACGGCTGAAAGAACATCAGCGCGAGCATCTTGTCATCAAATAGGTCGATCTTCGAGCGGTTAAACAGCTCAAGGGCCTTACCAAGTTCGAACAGGTTGTAGAGCTGTTCGTTCGAGAGATCGTTGATCGAAATGAAGTTCTTGCCAGCGTGGTCAACGGCATCGATCAGTTCGCGCATTGAGCGCATGTGTTCAGACACAATAACTCCTGTGTTACTTAGTGTTTTCTATTGAATGAAGAGCGCCCTTAGGCGTGGAACAATTCCGTTCCCACTTTTGAATCCCTAGTCAGCTCTGTGTTTCCGCGCAGGATTGTTTGCTTCACAACTCCGCGCATCTCCCGACCGTCGTAGGGAGAAATCTTGTTCTTATGCTCCAGTTCAGCAACCTTCACGGTGAAGGTCTCGTCTGGCGCAATGATGGCAAAGTCAGCATCGTTCCCGACCGCGATTTCACCCTTGTGAGCAATGCCGAAGTTCCGGGCAGGATTTGCAGCGAACCAACGAGCAATATCCTGAAGCTCGATATCAAACTGCTTGCCAGCTGTCCAAATGGCAGAGAAGCCAAGCTGAACGGATGAAACACCGCCCCATGCCTGTGCAAAGTCACCGATCTCAAGGTGCTTCAGATCTGCAGTACATGGAGAGTGGTCAGAAGCGATATGGTCGATCGTGCCATCGATGAGTCCCTGCCACAGCTTCTTGCGATTTTCATCCTCACGAATCGGAGGCGCACACTTGTACTGGGTTGCACCGTCTGGAACTTCCTCAGACGCAAAGGTCAGATAGTGAGGACACGTCTCAACAGTGACTCGCACTCCTTCGGCCTTAGCACGTTTAATATCGTCAATAGCCTCTGAACTGGACAGGTGCAAGATATGCACGCGAGCGCCCGTCTCTTTAGCCAGTTCCAACAGGTTATGGATAGCAGTGTTCTCAGCACTCCGCGGACGCGAGTTCAAGTAATCCTGGTACTTTTGTCCACCAATCTGGGGTGCCTGCGCGAGGATTTCTGAGTCCTCAGCATGCACGATAAGGACTGCATCAAGGCGTGCAATTTCCTCGAGCGTCTCCTTGATCTGCTCGTAGGTCAGATATCCATACTCATCAATACCGGAATGAGCTGTGAAGCATTTAAACCCATAAACTCCGTGTTCCCAAAGAGTTTCCAGATCAGGAACATTCCCCGGAACCGCGCCACCCCAGAAACCAACGTCAACAGAGAGCTGCCCTTCTGCTGCAACTCGCTTTACATTGAGGTTTTCAAGGGTTGTCGTCGGAGGATTCGAGTTAAGAGGCATGTCGAGAACCGTTGTAATTCCACCGGCGAGTGCGGCGCGAGTCGCACTCTCATAGCCTTCCCATTCTGTCCGGCCTGGCTCGTTAATATGAACATGCGAGTCCACGAGCCCTGGCATCAACACTTGATCGTCCGGAACGATAATTTCTTTCACTGCATTAACCGGAGCATCGAACTCATCGATTCCATCGATAACCCCATCGCTAACGCGCACTGCACAAGGACGAATTCCATCAGGGAAGACGGTCCGCTTTGCTCTAATAACAAGGTCTACTTTTTGAGTTTCCATGTCTTTCAGCTTTCTATCGGGCAATCGCATCGCGATCGGCATCAAGGTCAACCGTCATCGCTTGCTTCACTGCATTGATGACGTAGGGGTCATTCTTGGAGACCAGGTAGTGACATGCGAAGGCAAGCCCTGCTCCGATAAACCATGAGAATGGACTGAGGAAGCGGCAGAAATCGATCTGCAGAACCGCAATCAAAATTGTGGGGATCGAGGTAGCAATAAACACCCAGACCGCACGCATGTTCCAGCCCTTGGTAAAAGCGTGCATCCCGTTAACCTTGAAGAGCTCTGACACCTGGACATGCTGCTTTCGCAAGAGGTAGTAATCCGCAATGATGATTCCAAAAAGCGGACCGAGGACTGCACCGAAAGCCGCAAGGAAGATATTGATCATCACAGGGCTGTTGAACAGGTTCCAAGGCGTGATAACTAGAGCAATCACCGCGGAGATCAAGCCACCACGAACGAAGTTGATCTTCGACGGCCATGCATTTGCCAGGTCGTATGCCGGGGAAACAAAGTTGGCAACGACGTTAATTCCCAATGTTGCGACCGAGAAGGTGATTGCGCCTAGGGCCGCGGCAATCGGGTGATTAATACGCGAAACCATTTCGACAGGATCGTAAACATACTCACCGTAAATCTGGAACGAACCTGCAGTTACCAGGACTGAGACAACCGAGAAGAGGATGAAGTTAACAGGAAGTCCCCACATATTTGCCTGGAAAACGGCCTTCTTGCTTGGAGAAAAACGCGCGAAATCGCAGAAATTCAACAAGAGCGTTGAAAAATAAGCGACTGTCAAGGCAATGGCTGCAAGGAACGCATGCAGCATTCCCCATTCAGCAGGCTTCGAAGGAACCGTGAGCGAGATGCTCCAACCTGCCTTGTAGAGTACATAAATCGTCAGAACAAACATGACGACCCAAACCGCAGGCCCGGCAAAGTCCTGGAATTTACGGATCGTTTCCATGCCGTTACGAAGCAGGAGCAGTTGAAGCGTCCACATCAAGACGAATGCAACCCAGCCGAGAATGCTCTCACCAAGGAACATTGTGTGTCCCCAGTCGATCCACGACTTATTGATTGAACCAACAAGAACAATCACAGCCTTGGATGCAAGCCAAGTTTGAATCCCATACCAGCAGATGGCAACGAAGCCACGTGTCAAGGCAGGAAGATTCGACCCATAAACGCCGAATGAAATACGTGCCAGCACCGGATAGCACAAGCCAGTTTTTTGACCCGCATATCCCACGAGGTTCATTAGAAGGAAAACAATAACAATTCCAACTGACAATCCTGCAAACACGAGTGCAGCGCTGAGTCCAAGCGCAAAAAGACCCGCCGCAAATGTATATCCACCAATCGAGTGAATATCTGACATCCACATCGCGAACAGCGAGTAGAAACTCCAGTCACGACTTTTTGCTGGAGCAAGATCGTCATTGAAAAGACTGGCATCAACACCCCTCGGCATGGCGCCATCTTCAACGCCAGCCGATGAGGGATTTAGTACCTTCTCACTCATCTTTCCTACTTTCTGCCCGACAACGTTGTCGAGCTCCAGAATTAACCGAATAGACGCTTCTGAAAATCTATGAAGACGCAGACAAAGGGGATGCCATCAGTTCACGCTTTGGTTTCCGCCTCGTATGAGACCTCATCAATATTCTTTGAAGCTTGTAGCATTACCTGAGTATGCTTCCGCCACTTCGTATGTCATTGAAGTTTTGCTCAAACGGAAAGAATTCCGTTCAACAAGAAATGCTCTGAGAACTACTTAGTTCTCGAAATTGGCCAATTCGCAACCCGCTTAGGGCGCGGTGGCGCATAGGTGCGGATTTTTGAGGTAGTCAAACCGAGATCAACAAGATCCTGAGCCAAGAGTGCAGCGCACGCAACCCCCTCGACCACAGGAACATTCAGTTGCTCAGTTAGCTCTCGATCCAAGCCCGCCATACCTCCGCAACCAAGAACAATTACTTCGGCATGATCTTCAAGGAGTGCAATTTGCGCTTGCTCCCGAATAGCATCTTTCGCGCGCTCCTGATCTTCCAGCTCCAGAACACTAAGCGAAGTCGATCGAACATTCGCACAGTGCCTATCAAGCCCAAAGCTCAGCAGACGCTCCTCAATAAGAGGGACGGCACGATCAAGTGTCGTCACGATGGTAAAACGATTGCCGAGAAGCATTGCAAAATGAGCAGCCGCCTCGGTCATATCAACAACCGGAACATCAACAATCTCACGTAGTCCTTCAACGCCATGCTCACCAAAGCCACATTGAATGACAGCATCAAAAGTATCAGGATAGGTTGCCACGCTGTCCATCACCGCAACAGCGCAGAGATACGATTCGAAATTACCTTCGACTGATTCCGCACCAACTTGTGGAGTCACCCCGACGATTTCCGTACCCTCACGCACAACGGCGCGTGCTGCATCAGCAATCTGCTCAGTCATTGCAGCAGTGGTATTGACGTTAACCGCGAGAATTTTCATCTTTCCTCCCAGAAGTCAGTTATCAGCTACATCGCTAATAGGCCGATTCGACGATCCGAGCCGCCGTCGGTACGAGTGATGGTACACAGAGTTGCAACGCAGCAAAACACCTCGCTTTTTGGCTTTATAGCGCGTTTCTGTCGTTCAAACGCACACAAAATAAGGACTGAAAAGTGTCAATCTTGACACCCTGACTAAAAACTCTCAGAAACTTCATGCCCATTTCTCACAACTTTTCCAGCATTTAGTTTTGCACATTAACAAATTCTGGAAAACCGTGGCACATATACCTGTTACTTTAAATATTGTTGACACTCCAGCCGCGCCCTGTACTACAGTGAGCCCCCTAGGACGGTCACATACTGAACATGGAGGTTCTCATGGTGTCCCTCGATCAGCTTCTCAGCCCATATGCTCAAGCCCCCGATATCAGCGCTAGTGCAGTTCACGCAAAGATCAAAGAGAACTCGGCAAGCGAACCGGTCTTTTTCGTCCTTGACGACGACCCCACCGGCACCCAGTCCGTTGCGGATATCCCGGTATTAACAACCTGGGGTTTGGAGGATTGCAAATGGGCACTTATGCAAGAAAAACCCGCAATTTATGTCATGACAAATTCGCGTTCACTACCGCGTTCAGAAGTCGCAATTATCATCAATGAAATTGTTCAGAATGCAAGTGAAGCGGCTCGAGAACTAAATATTCCTATCTCATTTGTTTCGCGCTCAGATTCGACATTACGTTGCCATTTTCCACTTGAGGCTACATCGATTGCGAAATCAATTGAGCAAAACGGTCAAAGAATTGATGGAATTATCCTTATTCCTGCCTTCCCAGATGCCGGTCGACTGACCATAAATGGCGTCCATTACTGCCGAGAAGACAATAGTTATATCCCTGTTGGGCAAAGCGAATTCGCGCGAGATGCAAGTTTTGGTTTTCATTCATCTGAACTTGCTCTTTGGGTAGAAGAAAAGAGTGGGGGTGAAATTCCCTTCGATAATGTGGTAACTGCGGATCTGAATTGCGTTCGCACCAAGCCTGAAGAGCTTCTCTCACGCGTTATGTCGATTTGTAACGGAATGGTCTTCGCACCTGATGCAGCTTGCGAAGAAGATTTGCGCGCAATAAGTCTCGCTTTGATTCAAGCAGAAGCACAGGGGAAGCACTTTGTCTACCACGTCGGTCCTCCTTTTATGCGAGCTCGAATTGGCCAGGACCGTCATGCTCCGATTACTAGCGATGAAATCAACACTCTCATCGACTCTGAGCGTGCTTTTGTTCCCGGCGGCTTGGTCGTAGTCGGATCGCATGTTGCGGTAACGAATGCGCAGCTCAACCATCTCACTTCGAACGTGCCGCTCCATCACATCGAGCTTGATGTTTCGCAGGTTATTGATGATTCTCAACGCGAAATGTACCTCAACGAGCTCGCGCGTGAAGCAATCGATTGTTTATCTGAAAAAACTGTATTGATCTCCACCTCTCGGAAGGTTCACACCGCTTCCGATCCCGAGGCCTCGCTTGCTATTGCGCGCCTCGTATCGGCTTCCCTTGTCCGCCTCGTTCAAGAAATCATCACTGGGACTTCCCCCCGTTTTGTCATTGCGAAGGGAGGGATTACTTCATCGGATCTGGCCTCAAAGGCACTTCAGATGCGGCACGCAATGTGCATTGGGCCGATGCTCGAAGGAATCATTTCGCTCTGGACAGCATGCTCGGGTCCTGCGCTGGGAATTCCGTACATCGTTTTCCCGGGAAATGTCGGTGATGAAACTGCCCTTACTCGGGTTGTCCAGAAACTTACGGCAAGTCAAAAGTAAGCCGGTAACAATTCATTTTTTATACACCAAGAAGGAAAAATATCGTGACCGATATCTTCCATTTCGATACACCCGAAACACCTACCCGGCTATATACCGAGTTCATGCAGAAAGAGACCGAGGAACGCCGCGCATTTCTCGGAGATTCACAGCAACTCGATGAAGAAACAGGAGCACCTGAACTCCTTCGCGATGCACTTAGCAGCGCAATTCTTCATCTAAATAACGAGATTATTTCGCTTTCTCACACAATTCATTCGCACCCTGAGACGGGCTTTAATGAGTACTTTGCAATGAACACAGTCGCCGAAGTACTCGCGCGACACGGCATTAGTAGTGAGAAGGGAGTTTTCGATATTCCAACAGCACTTCGTGCAAGCATCGGAAACTCCAACCCGGATGCACCGGTATTTGCATTAACCTGCGAGTATGACGCCCTCCCGGGCATTGGGCATGGCTGCGGACATAACGTTATGTGCGCCCAAACAGTGGGGGCATTTCTAGCATTATCAGCACTCAATTCAGAACTGCCCGACGGCCTCCCCATGCGGGTGATCCTCCAGACGACACCTGCAGAAGAATGCTCGACATGCAAAGAAGTTCTCTTCCAACGAGGGGCATTTGATGGCGTTGACGCGGTTGTTATGGCCCACTCTTACGGGACGGATGTTGCACACCAAACGTGGCTCGCGCAAAAACGCTTAAAAATCCAATTTACAGGCGTCCCCTCGCATGCATCATCGGCACCTTTCATGGGGCGTAATGCGCTCGATGCTGCAGTCCTATCTCTCACTGGAATCGGTTTGCTTCGCCAGCAGCTCTCACCAACTGACCGCATGCACGCCATCATTACCAATGGCGGCGACGTGCCTAACGTCATTCCAGAGAAAACCGAACTCAGCATGTGTATCCGATCAAAATACGACTCGGGACTGAGCAACCTTATTGAACGAGTACTCAATATCTTCCGCGGGGCAGCACTGATGACAGGTACAGCGGTCACTTTTATCGAAGAAGCAAATCGAAACGAAGCGCCCGTTATATCAAATAAGTGGCTCCTCCAATCGTGGGTACGTTCACAGCGTCGACGCGGACGAAACCCCCTGCCATTCGGAGTCCTATCAGAGACAATCGCGGCGGGAACAGACTTTGGAAATCTATCAATCCGTATACCGGCAATCCATCCGCTAGTTTCTGTTGGAGACTCTCAGCTGATGCTCCACACAGAAGAATTAGCCGCCGCCGCGGCATCACCTTCAGGGGACCAAGCAGCGCTTGATGGTGCTTTTGGCCTCGCAAGTGTGGCGCTCGACTTCGGCTACGACGAACGCTTCCGAAATGCAGTCGCAGAAGACTTCAATGCGACGAAGGAACTCTAGGAGATCACAGATGTCAATGGTCCTTCTTAAAAACGGAACTTCAATCCCCCAGCTTGGCTTGGGAACTTGGTATCTCGGCGATAGCGCAAGCACACGAGACGAAGAAATTGCCGCCCTGAGATACGGAATCGAAGCGGGCGCAACGCTTATCGATACCGCTGAAATGTACGGAAACGGACGATCTGAAGATCTAGTCGGCGAAGCAATCAGCCCCTATGAACGCGATTCTATTTTCCTGATCTCGAAGGTTCTTCCCTCTAATGCCTCGCACGAGCGTATAGAGCACTCGCTCGACACAAGCTTGCGCTTCCTCAACACCGATTATTTGGACATGTATCTCTACCATTGGCGTGGAGCAGTGCCCCTAGAAGAAACCGTCGAAGAATTGGAGCGCCTCCGCGCAAAGGGAAAGATCTCCTCGTGGGGAGTATCTAACTTCGACTGCTCTGATATGTCAGAGCTCTTGGAGGTTCGAGGCTCACAGCATTGCCAAGTCAACGAAGTCCTGTACCACCTTGGTTCGCGAGGAATCGAAGTCGATCTACAACCTTTGCACGCCGCACATAGAGTTACGACGATCGCCTACTGTCCTCTTGCGCAGGCTGGAAGGCTGCAGCACAACCTCATCACAAATAAAGTTATCCAAACCCTGGCTGCCGACCGCGGTGTAACGCCCTTCCAAATCCTGCTTGCATGGGTCCTTGCTCATAAGGACGTCGTTGCAATCCCACGCACCGGAAGCTTGAAGCACATGAAAGAAAACATCGAGGCTGCATCAATCTGCTTCTCGCAAACTGAACTCGATCTTCTCGACTCCGCATTCCCGCGACCGCGGCACCCAGTGCCGCTAGATATCCAATAGGGATAGCTAAATCCGCGCTTGGGAATGCGGAGGGACATTAGCGGCGAGGCGGGCAGTATTCGACTGATCCGCCTCGCCAACTATATGAGCCTTATCCAGAGCATCCTGGCGTTCTTGGTCGGAAACTCGATCCTCCAGAGAGGTAGGGATCCCGCGCGAAATCAGCCTCTCATCAACCTCGTTGACGAAAAGTACACGCCTGCGCTTCCGTGCTCGCGTCGCATGTTCTTCGGATCCCGCAGAGTTATCTCCACTTCCTAAATCCGACTCACGAGAGTGCGAGTGCGTCGCCTCAAAGGGGTCACTCACTTACTATTCCTACGAATCACATGGCGCAAGACCGCATCGGTCTGAGCGCCGCGACGAGTCAATCCAAGTGCACGCCAGAGCTCATCAACTGCCTCTTCTTCGCTGCGCTCAACACCATCGGATGCCACCCACAGTGCGACCTCATCCAATTGGTCATCGCTATAGGCCGCCAGCGGCAAACCACGTGCAATCGCGGGACGCTCTCCACGCGCGCTATCAGCATCGTTTTCAGACTCAGCCACGGCCTCGTTCTCACGAGCATCCTCAACCAACTCATCACGGCGCTGACGAGCCTGCGAGGCCTCGTCATCTTCCTGATCACCGTGCGGAGCCTCAGCAGAAACAGAAGCGAAAGCGTCTTCTTCTTCAGCTACACCAAACTCAGCGTCAGGATCCTCGGGAAGTTCAAGTACTGGCGCGGCGGGACCGTTGATCTCATCAACTGCATCCAACACCAGCTGGACAATGCGATCCGTTTCCTTTGCCGGGTCAATGAAGACGGCCATCGACAATGCGATATGCACCTTCCAGCCCTGCTCTTCAAGCATCGAAGGCCACAGGCGATCGCGCACACGTAATGAAGGCTGAGCAACATACTCATCGTCATCAGTAAGCACTGCAAGGAGTAGGCGTCCCGGAACCTCGGGGTGTCCGATCGCAAGGGGGATCCGCAAACCACCGGGAATACCGATATTTGCAACAACCTCAAGACCCAAGCCGTACAGACGATCCGCTAGGTCGATGAGCAGACGATCCGGCTCAATCTCCAGGGTCGGCCAGGCATCAATACCCACACCCGACTGCCCTTGAGCAATCTCTAGCAAATCGACCAGCATGAGCGCACCACGCTGGGACAAACGCGAAGTATCAATCTCTTCGGGTCGAATCGAAGAGACAACGGTCAGATCTCCGCGCACCGAGCGCAAGACATCAGCCATTGCTCCCGCACCCGCAGGGGAAGAGAAAACACCGAAGTGGTGAATAACGCGACCGTGAGGAGTCTTCGCGAAACCAACAGAAATAATGACGTGGTCGCGGCCCAGGCCTCGTGCACCATCGGGGTCAACAACCACGAAAGGTTCCACACGCGCGGGATCAAAGAAAGAGGCCAAGCCCGGTTCGGCGCCAATCGTGCGCGTCAGTTGGGCGCGGATTCGTTCAGCGTGCTGTGCATTCAACGCGACGACAGCAAGAGAACGATCGGGGGTTGAAGTCGCGTGCTCAAGAACAGCCTCGACAACGGCATCGACTTCCACGGAAGTCGACTCAACGGCCTCACTTCCCGGAGTCGGCATCCCTGTGCCCTCTGTCCACACCGCGGTCACCGGTGCGCTGGCAGAAGTCCAAGGAACCGGAACACCCGTGTGGTCAACGCGATATCGGGCAAGAAGCAATGCCATCTGATCGTTCAAGCGCGTGGGGCGAACATCCATGCGCACCTGCGGAAGAACCTCGGCTAGGGCCTCGACGGCATCCTCGCTGTGTTCCTGCGCAAGATCGGCAAAGACGACCACCTGCGATGCTCGCGAAATAATCGGAACCAGCTCTGCGATGGGGAGCTCATCGATGCCGTCCAAAATCACGACATCGACCTGTTGCTGCTCAGGCAGAATTTGGGGAACCAGCGTCGGGACCGTCAAAACCGCGGGAATAAGCTTCCACGACAAGGGGAATTGCGCGTACAAAGACGTCAGCGGATGCTGGTCTTGGACGGCTAATTCAAGAGCGCGCAAGGCTTGCGGATCATCAGCCAAGGCTTGGGTACGTACCCGGTGCAGACGCGAAATGACCTGCGGAACCAGCGATGCGACCTGGCGGCGGTCCAAATCGCGGCCCTCGATCAGGGTTTGCTCCAAAACGGCAGGATCAAAACCGCCCAAGCGCGAATCGGTTGCCAGCATCAAGCCCAAGATCGAGGCCCACCACGCTAGGTCGAGTTCGGCATCCAGTTGGTCGTCAGCGACATGACGCTGGCGAAGATCTCGGGTCAGCGGTTCAAGACCAAGCTCGGACAGAGCCTTCAATACCGCAACGCGACGAGGAAGCTCGTAACCACCTTCGGGATCAGCGCTGAGCCTTTCGCACAGTTTCGCCAATTCGGCAATCGGCATTGCCTCAAGATCACCGTGAGCCGTCGCAAACATGGGCGTCAGATGTTCAAGATCTTCCGCAACATCCTGGGTCAGTTCCACGGCCTGCGTCAGGTTCGACGGCAGTGTCGGCCAGCCATCCGAATCGCAATGCTGGCGCCACACATCACGTCGTTCCTGGACGGTTAGCAGAGCGCGGTGAAGATCATTGACGTGGGTGCCCGGGCGGAGCATGTCCTGCGCTTGTTTGACCAAACGGACTCGCTGAGAACGAGACATCGAAATACCGTGCTCTTGACGCCACTTCTTCGAGGCGGTCGCAATCACCATATCGGCTGCAGAGCGCTCAAAGACGCGGGGCTGGAAGATATCCAAAACCTCACGAACACCCTCGAACATCGACAGCTGCGCATACCACTGACGCATATCAACAGCGGGGGTGATCCCGCTTTCACCCGCAACCGAGGACATGATGACTCGCAATTGCGGAAGCGTTTCCTTTGCCAGGCGATCGACTCGCTCAAGAACATCAGGAACCTGCTCTTGGGAACCAATGACGATCCCCTTCCAGGGACCAACCTGCGCTTGGCGAGAGAAAACTCCTAGGGCCGAGGCCTCGTGAAGAAGTTCGCGGGCACTCTCTCCCTGGTCGGAAGCGATCTCAAGAAGAACATCCTCACCAAGGCGTACGCGAGTTCGGGGAGCAGGCTTTGTTGCCGTCAGATCAGTCAGAACCTGAAGGGCATTGAAAGCACTGACACCGAAATTCTTGAAGGGGCGGTGCAAATAGGTGGTGTAAGAAGACAGGGTTTGACGGATGGTACGCAAACGCGCACGCATCTGCGCAACTTCGGCCGTATCTTCAACCGAGTTCGTATCTTCAGCCGCGTGAAGAAGCTTCTCCCCCAACAGTGCGTCGGTCGCATTCGACCCGTCAATACGTACCGCGGCCTCATCGATACCGAGCTCACGAAGGCGCCCGTGAACCGCAAGGGAGCGCGAGGGTGAACCTGCAATATGAACCAGCGTGCGTCCATTCGCGGCACTATCGGCAATAATCGCAGAAATAAGGGAAGCATCATCTGCACCCGAAGGCGTATCGACAATGAAGGAATGGCCCTCCGCGACGGCCTCAACAACGTCTTGTTGACGCGGGGTCAGATCACCTGCACCGCGTTCCTCATCGGGGTCACGGTCATTGGGGTTGGATTGTGGAAGAGGACCAGAGGTCGCGCTTCTGGCCGCCGCGTCCCCAGCAAGAGCGCGAATTACGCGGTTCTTCATCAGAACGGCAGGTTGCTCGAGCTCGCGAAGCAAAAGCGCAGCTGGGTGTTCAAAAATCCCAATTGTCAGTTCTTCACGGACATCGAAGTTCTCAAGAACCGAGGCCGCCCGCCGGGCATGGTCCAAAACCACAGATGCAGAAAAACCGTGCGTCTGAGTCGACAGATGCGCAACTTCATCCATATCGATGCGCACGCCCTTGTCCGCGAGCGCATCTTCGAAAGCAGCAGAAAGTTCCATTCCATGACGCAAGGTGATAACGACATCGTCACCTTCAACGGCAAGACGCAGCGGGCGGAGGAAAACGGGGGCGCTTTGCCTGGCCTCGCCACTACCCCACTGCGCGTGACCGATGGCAATGTGAACAGGGGCAACACCGTGGCGCATTGCCATTTCGTGAGCGAATGAAACCAGGGAACGCGCGCGCTCGAGAGCACGCTTATGGGCCACACTTTCACGGATCAGGCTGGACAATTTCGTGGGTCGTCCAGCATAAAGCTGTGCCAATCCTCCCGGGTGTGCCTCAGAGACGGTCAGGCTTGGGAAAGAGTTTCCACCTTCCTGCGAAGTCAATAGGCGCAATTGCGCACGCCATTCTTGGACAACATGGTCGCTGGGTGCGCTCGGCGTTTCAGGAACGGTATCTACCGGTTCCCGTGAGGAATCTTGCGTCGATCGAGAAAAGAAATTAACGGCCACAAAACCACCGTAATGGAAATGACTCCTTCGCCACGAGAGGGAACGCCGTAAGGCAACATTTTCCCAGCACTCGGGCTACCGAGTCCGGCTGCCCGCAGTGACTTAAGCTATCTCCATGAGCACTGTTGCAACTGATTTTGCGTCCAAGCTGGAACCGCTGGTCGAATTGGCCGAACGCGCGGGTATTTCCAGTGAGCACCTTCTCCCCTACGGATTTGATCTGGCAAAGATTGATCTGGCCGCTGTCGACACTTCCGCTCCCCAACGAGCCCGCTACGTCGTCGTGACGGCAACTTCCCCCACTCCTTTCGGCGAGGGGAAAACGACGACTGCTATTGGCCTCGTTCAGGGGTTGGCACTTGAAGGTGCTAACGCAACTTTGACAATTCGCCAGCCATCAATGGGCCCGACTTTCGGCGTCAAAGGCGGAGCGGCCGGCAATGGCAAGAGCCAGGTCCTGCCATTCGAGAAGATGAATCTGCACCTGACCGGCGATTTCCACGCAATCACAGCTGCACACAACCTGCTGTCGGCGATGATTGATAACCACCTACATCAGGGAAATGAGCTCCACATCAAGGAACGCTCCATCACGTGGCCGCGCGTTCTGGACGTCAATGACCGCTCTTTGCGCCACGTCGTCACGGGCTTGGGTGGCGCAATTGATGGCGTGACTCGTCAGTCGTCCTTTGATATCACCGCCGCCAGTGAGGTCATGGTCATCATGTCCCTTGCCACCTCTTACGCTGATCTTCGCGAGCGTTTGGGACGCATTGTCATTGGCCAAAATGAGGCCGGCGAATATGTCACCGCTGAGGACCTGAAGGCTGCGGGAGCAATGGCCGCGCTCCTTCGCGATGCACTCTGCCCGAACCTTTTGCGCACGACTGAGGGCAGCCCGGTCCTGGTTCACACCGGCCCCTTCGGCAATATTGCAACGGGCTGCTCCTCGGTGATCGCGGACCGCCTTGCTGGACAGCACAGTGATTACGTGGTGACCGAGGCCGGTTTCGGCGCGGATATGGGCGCCGAGCGTTTCTTCGATATCAAGTGCCCCGTGGGCGGTTTGCGTCCCGATTGCGCGGTGATCGTCACGACAGTTCGTGCACTCAAGTCCCACTCCGGCAAGTACCGTCTTGCTCCGGGCAAACCCCTGCCCGATGCCATGACCGAGGAAAACGTTGAAGAGATTCGCACGGGCAGCGCAAACCTTCTCAAGCACATTGAAATTGTCCGCGGTTTCGGCCTAAACCCCGTAGTTGCAATCAATGTCTTCCCCACCGACCACGAGGCCGAGCTCGCTGAGATCGAGAAAATTTGTGCCGAGGCCGGGGTGCGTGTGGCGCGCTCCCTCGGTGTCGTTGAGGGCGGCGAAGGCGCGCGCGAGCTTGCACGTGAAGTAGCCGCGGCGTGTAAAGAATCCGCCGATGCGCAGATTAGTCCCCTCTACGAAGATTCGGATTCCCTCGAAGACAAGATCGCAAAGGTTGCTGCAATGTACGGGGCATCGGGAGTGGATTACACTCCTGCCGCCGCAAAGCGCCTCAAGGAATACCAAGCAGCTGGCTTTGGTTCACTCAAGGTTGTGGTTGCTAAAACTCCGATGTCCCTCAGTGCCGATCCGCAGGCGAAGGGCGCGCCTACGGGTTGGACTCTTCCCATTCGCGAAGTTCGTCTTGCGGCTGGTGCAGGCTATGTCTACGCAATTTCGGGAACGCTTTCAACAATGCCCGGTTTGTCGGCTCACCCTGCGGCAGAGCGAATTGGGCTGACCACTGACGGTGAAATCACTGGGGTGAAGTAAGCCTAAAAGAAACTGCACAGAAGGCTCCCTGTCGATCACTGCTTCATCCAGATCGACAGGGAGCCTTCTTGTTGGTTGAGCTCAGAGCACTACTAGATGACCAGAGGACATCCCGAACAGTGAAGCATCACCTCGGGTGCCTTATTCCCGTGGCACGCACCCAAACCCGAAGCGCACAGCGACTGCGCGCTGGTTGCATGGCCTCGGCGCTCCATGTCCTCAATGACGACAGTGGCGAATGCCTTCGACACCTGTGCCTGCGCTGCCGCGGCTTCCAGGGTGCACCCCCGCGCCAGCGCCTCTCTAAGACGCTGGACGGGAGACACAAACTGCGCAGAAGCCATCAGAAAAGCAACCGTCCGATCTGGAAGACGCCGACAGCCAACAGCCAAGCGCTGCAGAGCTGGACGGCAACGGCGGCTGCGGTGAGCTTACCGCCAATCTGGCGGACCTGTTCAGCAACTGTCGCCATACAGGGCGTGTAGGTCAGAACAAAGACCAAGAACGCGAAGGCACCGATCGGCGCTGCATCTCCCGCAGACTTTTGGAAGGATTCAGTGACCAACTGAGGCAGCGAACCAAGATCATCACCGCCATCCTCGGCATCTCCACCTTCTGTTTCGGGATCCATGTTGTAGGAAGTGACGATCGACGAGATCACTGTTTCCTTCGCAACGAAACCGGTCATCAGAGCACCGGTCATGTGCCACTCACCAAAACCAGCGGGTTTGAAGACAGGCTCAAGCACCTGAGCGGTGCGCCCGTAAAGGGAGTCCTCCATTGGGAGTTCCGAGTCGGCGAAAGAGTAGTTTCCTGCCATCGGAATGGCACCCATGAGCCACACGACGAAGGTCATGGCCAAGATGATCTTGCCTGCGCCCTTCACGAAGGCCCACGCGCGCAACCACGTAGTCCGCAAGATCACGAAAACTCGCGGAACCTGGTAGGCGGGAAGTATCAGGAACAGTGGAGAGTCCGTGGTCTTCTTCGTGAAGAACGGCTTGAGGATAAGTGCTCCCAGGACCACCATGATGAGCGAGAGAACATAGAGCGAGAAGATCACTGTTC
Organism: Actinomyces sp. ph3; assembly: GCF_000308055.1. Lineage (GTDB taxonomy): Bacteria > Actinomycetota > Actinomycetes > Actinomycetales > Actinomycetaceae > Pauljensenia. Next base: position 274,274 of record NZ_CAGY01000005.1, on the reverse strand, counting down.
CAGCACTATCGGGGAAGAAAATCCGCGCGATCATCAAGTAGATGGTCAGTCGCGCTGCGCACGAGGTGTAAGGCGTAATGATGGTCGTGACGATTCGCTGGGCAGTGTTGGGAAGTGTTCGTGTTGCTGCCAGTGACGGCAGATTGCAGCCAAATCCCATGATCAGCGGCAAAATCACACGGCCATCCAGACCGATCGCACGCATGACACGGTCACCAAGGAAGGCTGCGCGAGCCATGTAACCGGAGTCTTCCAGGATGGAAATCATCAAGAAGATGATGAACATCAGGGGGATGAAGGAAGAAACCACGCCCAAACCGGTGCACAGACCACCAATGAGGAAGCTGTGGAGCCAGCCGTCTTGGAGTCCCCCAAGCGTGAGGAGGTAGGTGATGCCGTTTGCCAAAGAGGGGAAGCCTTCATCCGTTGAGGAGAAGATGTGGTCGAAGAAGTCCTGAACAGGGCTGACCCATTCGCCTGCGACTTTGAAGAGGAACCACATAAGGACAAAGAAGATCGGGATTCCCAGCCAGGGGTTGAGCAGGACTCGGTCAATCTTGTCAGAGGTCGAGAGGATGGGGTCGCCTTCGGCTTTTCCGACTACTGCGGTTTCGACGCGATCAACCCAGGCGAAGAGTTCATCTGCTTGGGTCAGCCCACCGCATCCGCAGGTACAGCTTCCATCAGCCGCGTTGACGGGAAGGCCCTTCGGACGTGTGTGGTGTTCGAGCGCGTGACGGACAATTCCTTCAAGAAGATCAGGGTTGTCGTAGTGGCGCGGGTCTACCGCGAGAACGGGAATTCCCAATTCATCGGCAAGTTTATCGACCGGGTATTTCTGGCCATCCTTCTCAGAAACATCAACCATTGTGGCGACGGCGACTACGGGGTGACCAGCTTGTGCAACTTGTCCCAAGAGGTAGAGCGAACGCGTCATTGCGCTGGCGTCCAAAAGGACAATAGCCAGATCAACTTTTCGTCCGGTTCGAGGGTCGGTGAATGAGCCCTCGGCACCAGAAAGAGTGTCACTGACAACTTGCTCGTCAGGAGAAGACGCGATCAAGGAATAGGTTCCCGGAAGATCGACAAGGTTTGCACCCAGTGCGCGCCAGGTACCGCGCTTCATCTCAACCGTGGTACCGGGAGCATTAACGACGTGCTGGCGGGAACCGGTAATCGCGTTGAACAGTGTTGATTTCCCAACGTTTGGGTTACCAACTAAGACAATCGTTTTTTCTCCACCACTTGAGGTCGGAGTGTCCAACACAGCGACATCTGATTTGGGAGAGCAGTGTGGGCAGCTCATGCGATTTCCTCCACTTCGATTGCCCGAGCACTACGGCGGTCAACGGCAACGCGCGCACCGGCGATATTAACGACGAGGCCTCCGAAAGCGGCCTTGTTCACAATGAAGAATTCGCTTCCAGGGCGAACTCCAAGTTCATACAGACGGAGTCGGTGTTCGGGGGAAACCTCCATGTTTCCGAGGCGAGCCCGAGTCCGTAGTGGAAATTGTGATAGTTGCATATCACCAAGGTTAGGCAAGCATTATCGACGCAAGTGACACCTTTGTCCCTCCCATAGAAATTGCGCGCCTATTGCACACTTAAACTCTGCAGAAACGCTTCATAAGCACTCCCTGAACTGCTCTTTTATCTTCTCCATCACATTGGATTTATGATCATCTCATCTAATTTCCTGCTTGCTTTCAGAAGGGATCAATGATGAGCACCGTCCAGGAAGTGAAGGACATTATCGAACGCGCAGCGAAGATGCCGTGGGGGCCCGCGTGCAGTGCCGAGCTTGCACGTGCAGTGGTGCTCGTCGATTCCTTAGAGGGCGAAGAAGAGCTACGCATCGAGGCTTACATGGAGCTGGCTACCGCCTATCAGCAGGGAAATGAAGAATGGAAAGCGCTAGCCCCGACGGCATGGCTCGTCACAAAATTTGACGAAAATCCCGGTGCTTTTGAAGCGGATCAGATCGAATCCTTAGCATGGCTGTACAAGAACGCGACCAGCGCAACCGGACGCAACCCCGCAGTCTCGAAGGAACAAGCACTGGAGCTCTCCGAAGGCTTTGGGAAATTCATCCAGGATCAGGGCTATTCGATGCATGCGGTCCACGGAGTCCGTTTCTCCCTCGCGCTACGGATGGGTGATCCCGTGGCCGCCCATGAAGAATTAGTGAAGTGGCGGGCAACCCCACGCGATGAGGTTTCCGACTGCGTCCAATGCGATCCCGAACGCCAGATTACCGAGGCCGTCGTCGCGAAAGATTGGGAACGCGTAGTTGCGACAGCTGTACCTTTGCTCGACATTCGCGAGGGCTGCGGAAATCAGCCTGCAGGAGTCCAAGCACTGTCGATGATTCCTCTATTGATGTCAGGACGCCCCGAAGCAGCGTGGGAATGCCACGTCCGTTCCTATCGCCAGCATCGCCGTAATGCGCAGTACATGGATCTTTTGGGACAACACATGGAGTTCCTTGTACTCTCCGGGCGTTGGCAGCGTGCGCTCGATATCCTGCGCGACTCCATTGCAGTGACCTCCCGCGCAGAAAGCGCAGCCCTTCTTTTTGATTACCTCAAGGGTGCTGCATTGGCAGCGCGCGAGGCCGTCGACCGAGGTTTAGGAAAACATGCTTTCCGCGCGCTTTGCACCGGGCAATCTCAGTGGTGCCAGGGGCCTCGTTTGGATGTCAATACTCCCTTGGAAGATGTTGCCTCAGGACTCAAAGAATGGTTGTTCTCTGTTGCCACGCTCTTCGATGCGCGAAATGGCAATGATTTTTACACGGCCTCTGCTGGCGAGGTTCTTGATGAAGGCCCCGTTAACAGTGAAGCAGAAGAACGCGCACAAAAAACCTGGTCTTTTGAGGTTGTGGGCGAGCGCGAAGTTCTTCCCGAAGCGATTTCAAGTAGTGACGTCGATGAAACACCGAAATACTCCACGCGTCGCATCAAGCAGGAGAAAGTGAAGACCACCGATGACACGAATCCCTACCCGCGTGTTGATCTAAGGCCCTTTACTCCCCCGGCCTCGATGCAAGAAGCCTTCAATCGTTTCTCAGCACTCTCGGACACAACCGGTTTCGATCCGGAACGCCAGTTCATCGTCGACCACGCAACTGTCATGAACGAGTCAGTTCTGGATATCGATTTCAGTCACGCAGACGTCATGGACTACTACATTTTCGCTTGCGTCATCCTCAAATTGCACCAAAATTTTGATGCTGCTCGCAGCCTCCTCGACCAGGCAGAACAGGCGGTTATTGCACTGGACGATGACACGACTATTGTTTCTCCCGGCTTTTTCTCAAAGCTCAGGGGACGTCGCGCTCACCTCACTCGCCAGCAGCTCAACCTTGCATGGATCAACCTCCAACGTTCTTCCTGTGATGTCATGTATTTTTCCATTCGCGATGAGGAAATCCCCGAAGAAGTAATGACTCATGCGATGGCCCGTATCAAGAACGCTCGCGCATTAATTGAAGAAGTGGCCCCCGAGCTGAATCGCAATCAGGGAACGGGGAAAGATATTCAGCTCGTTGGCCTGATTCTCAGCCAATGTGCGTCCATTGCGACAATGTGCAAAAACTTCGATGACACTGAGGCAAGCTACGCGCTTTGGGAAAACCTCGAGAGGGCTTTTACCCGTTTTGCACCTTCAAAGAAGCATGTTGCGCTTGACCTTCTTTTGGAATATCAGGAATTAGAGCTTGGACGCGAAAAATACATGGCAGCTTGCCAATACGCCGACCAAGCTCTGCGTCTGAACGATTTGTGCGATCCCTATACCGCCCTCATCTCGCGCGGGACGATTTGCTCGGCTTCACTTCAGGCACACCAACCTGACGAGGCTCTTGCCCAAGCCAAGCACCTCAATGACGTCATTCACGCTTTCCCAACCGCGGTGTGGAATGTCAGTGTCGCGCGTCTTTTTTCGCAAGCTCTTGCTGAAAAAGATCGTTTTATCGAAGCAACTGAAATCCTTGAAGAGGCCTTCAGCACTCTCAATGATTCCCCGTATATCAGAATGCGCTTGGCCGAAGCTGCCCCAACTTTGGCACACTTCTACCTCTGCATCGAGGAATACCAAGATGCCTACGACCTTGCGATGAAGTATTCCGCCGTGCTGCGTGAAAATGAAATGTATCGACTGGCTCTGAGCCTTGCCGACACCGCTAGCAATGCGGCGAAGGAGTTGGGGAATTACATTGCCGAGGCCGACGCTGCGGATCTTGCCGCAGAATTGAGCCACGAATGGAAAGAGTATTTCAGGGAGCATCAGTACCTTCGCCGCGAGGCAGCGGCGATGGTCAAGGGACCAAACGTGGGAGAGGACGATCTTGAGCGCGCTCTATCTGTATTGGAACGAGATCGTCAGCTCATCGCCTCAATCAAGACAGAGCTAACCGAGAAACAAGTAGCCATATCGCATGCCGAAAACAACTACACCTTGGGGTGGGTAATGCTGAAGGCGGGCAAACCGGTTGAGGCTATGGATGTTCTTCGCGAATCGATCGCGTGCTTCCGCGCATACGAAGAATATGACGAGGCCGGTTACCCGATGGAAGTTCTTGCACGCTGCTATTACGTCACGGGGAATTTCGATGGCCTGCGCGAGTGCGTCGACGAACTCACTGAGATGACAAAACTACCCTCGATGAAACCCACTAGGTTGAGGTCGCTCATTCGCGCGATCCAAGAACTCATCGACGAGGAAGACCCCGGGGCTCAAGATCAGTCTTAGACCCGCGTGTTTGTGGGGCAAGGATCATGTGCCCTTACCCCCACAAACACAAATAGTTTTAGGACAGATCCGTTACTGCCGAAACCGAAACGGGAACGTTCCCAGCAACCGCCTTCGAATAGGGGCAAAGCTGGTGAGTGCGCTCAACCAATGCCTGCGCCTGCGAAAGCTCAAGACCGGGAATCAGAACACGGATGTCAACAGTGATACCGAAGGATTCGCCCTCGGGACCGATTCCGACGCTCACAGCGACCTTCGAATCGGCAACATCGACCCCCGCTTCCTTTGCGGCCAAGCCAAGAGCTCCCTGGAAGCATGCACCATATCCCATGGCAAAGAGAGCTTCAGGATTTGCACCACCACCGGGTCCGCCAAGAGCCGGAGGCATACGCATATCTAGGGTGAGATCAGGCTCAAAAGAGTGGGCCTGTCCAGAACGGCCACCCGTCACCTCAGCGCGGGCGGTGTACACAATTTTCGATGGTGTATTGCTCATGACGCCATTGTGTCGTTTTTGTCCGAATAGCGCACTATATTTAAGCCCTAGGAGGAAAAAGAATAGAGTGGAGTGCATCGAGTATTACCGCCAAGGAAGACCATGAATACGCGCACTCGTGGATATCTCATCACGATCCTCGCCTCAATTGCCTGGGGCTTCTCGGGAGTCTGTAGTGAATTCCTGATGAAGGATTATGGCGCGAACCCCTATTGGCTCACCGCGATGCGAATGCTTCTTGCCGCACCGACTACGATGGGCTTCCTTCTCTTTAAAGACCGAGGTTTTTCTGCCTTGCACAGAAGCCTCCTGCGAAACCGTCGTTCCTACCTGCCGATGGTCATTTATTCGGTTCTCGGACTTGCAGGCAGCCAGTTAACCTATGTTGTCGCGATCGGCTATTCCAATGCGGGAACGGCAACGGTCATTGAATTCCTCGGTCCCATCCTGATTGTCGTTTTCGTCTGTATCACCGCACGCCGTCTTCCGAAATACACCGAGCTCTTTGCCATTACTTTTGCTTTATTGGGCACCTTTATTCTGGCAACCCACGGGAAGATCGACTCTCTGGCTATTTCCACCGATGCCTTGTACTGGGGTCTTGCCAGCGCGATCGGTTTCGCTCTCTACACGTTGATCCCCGTCAAACTCATCCGCCACTACGGCAGCGAACTGGTCGTTGCGTATGGCTTTATCATCGGCGGAATCATCTTAGGCCTCGGTGTTCGCGTCTGGTCCTACTCCATCAAGTGGGATTTCATGTCGGTGATGGCCATGGCCGGACTGGTCTTAGTCGGCACGACCTTCGCATTCACGCTATTCCTGCAGGGAGTCGGCGATATCGGCCCGGTACGGGCAAGCCTCATTTCCTGCCTTCAGCCAATTTCTGCGACTTTCTTTTCGTTCCTTCTTGTTGGAACCCATTTCACGCCTGTCGATATCGCGGGTATGGCTTTAATTTTGGCAGGCGTTATTATTGTCAGTCTCAAGGATCTTATTTCCGCAAAGCGACTGGATCGTCGTTCTTCTACCGCAACGGGCGACGAAAAAGCAACATCAGAGGGGAAGTGAATGTCGACATTCCAAGTGGACCTCAGGGGGATGGTTGACCTTCTCTCCCGAAATCTGTATTCCGGTCCGCGCGTATACATTCGCGAGCTCCTCCAAAATGGCCTCGACGCTATTGAGGCCCGTAGCGCACTGGATCCTGAGTGCCCGCGCCGCGTCACCATCACAATTGAAGGGCGCACTCTGAAGTGCCGCGATAGCGGAATCGGACTCACAGAGGAGGAAGCTGCGGGACTGCTCTCGACTATTGGCGCCTCATCAAAACGTGATGAATTGGGAATGGCTCGCAGTGATTTCCTAGGCCAGTTCGGTATCGGCATGCTCTCATGCTTCATGATTTCCGACTCAATCACCGTTTACTCGCGTTCGGCTAAGTCTCCTGACTCCCCCACCGTGATCTGGGAAGGGAAGACGGAAGGCACCTACACCACTCAGCCCCTCTCGGCCTCGGACCCCCACAACTTGGGTGAGGCCGGTACCGAAGTGGTTCTCGAGGCCCACCCCGGCGAACCCTGGATCGATCCTGATACCGTGCGAGCCCTGGTCGACGAATTCGCCTCGCTTCTTCCGATTTCGATTGAAGTACGTTCCGACTCCGCTTCAACTTTCCACGGGAATGAGACGCCGGTATGGGAACTGGAGCCTTCGCAACAACAGCAGTGGTGCGACGAGCATCTTGCCTCCTCAGGGATGGATATCATCCCCATCGATGTTCCCGCCGCTGGAGTTAAAGGTATCGCGGTGGTTTCACAGCGCCCGAATACGCTCTCCAGCTCCAACCACACGGTATATGCAAAGAAGATGCTGGTGTCGCGGACCTGCGAAGGAATCGTTCCGCAGTGGGCGTATTTTGTTCGTTTCATTGGGAATGCAAATTACTTGCGCTTGACCGCCTCCCGCGAGCAACTCAGCGACGATGAGCTCTTGGAAAATACTCGCGAGGCTATTGGTAGCGAGATCCGCACCTGGCTCGAGGAGATGGCCAAACACTCACCTTCGCGATTTAACGAGTTCATTTCCACCCATGCGATGGGGCTGCGTGCTGTAGCCATGCGCGACCCTTATATGCTTGACCTCACCGCTCGCTATGTTCCCATGGAAAGCACGGTCGGAGCCGCTCCGATACTGACGCTCCTCTCCTCTGAGGAGACGATCCGATACACGCGTACCGTCGATCAGTACCGAGCCTTGGCCGATGTCGCAGCCTCACAGTCCATAGTCCTGGTGAATGCGGGCTATGCCTACGACGAAGAGCTCATCAATGCGCTGATGACGGATCCCCGTTACTCGACCTTGGCGCAGAAGCTTCAACTGGTCGACCCCTCAGAGCTCCTCGACGCCTTCGAAGAATGCAGTTTGTCGGAGCAAGCTGAGGCGATGGACCTCATGCTGCTCGCGGCCGAGGCGATCGATCCCTCTGATTGTGAAGTAGTACTGCGCCGCTTCACACCAATTACTCTGCCAGCACTCTACCTGCCTGACCCGGACTTCGCGGAACGCCACGTTCAGCGCAATTCTCAGGCACAGGCCTCGAAACTGTGGGCGGGAATCATGGGGGTTACCGATCCCTTCGCGAACTCCAAGCCGCCCAGACTGGTACTGAATCGTTCGAATTCATTGGTGACACGATTGATCGTGGCAAGCCGCTCCCCACAGACCGCTATTAGTGTCCTGCGCGGGCTCTACGTCCAAAGCCTCTTGGCGGGACGCCAAACTTTGGGGCCCAAAGAACGGGCTTGGGCGGCACAGCTCCTCGGCTCACTGCTCGATTCGGCACTCGGCACGACCGACAACTAATTCTCCAACGCTCGGAAGGATCTCCCATGCCAAACGCTGAAGACGTACGCGAACTCCTGGACTTCACCTCCCAGCTTCCATGGGGACCGGCGCGTAGTAGCCAAGTCGCACAGGCGGTTGTCTGGGCAGATGCGCTGGAGGGCGAGGCCGAATTGCAGATCGATGCCTACCTCGCTCTGACTTTGTCCTATCAGCAGGGCAACGAAGAATGGAAGGCACTGGCTCCGGTCTCACTCCTTCTGAGCCGCTTTGAAAAGAACTCAGCGGACTTTACTCCCGAGCAGACCGAAGAACTCGCATGGCTTTTCAAGAGCGCTGTGGCCGCCGCAGGTCGAAACCCCGCGGTCTCGATTGAGCAAATTGATGAACTGATTACCTCGCTTGCGGCCTTCGTATCGGGCCAGGGGTTTTCGATGCATGCAGTTCACGGGGTGCGCGCGATGGTCGGCTTGCGAACGGGGCGTCTGGATGACGCCCGCGAAGCACTGACCTTGTGGCGCTCTACGCCGAGCGATCAGATTAGTGATTGCGAAGGCTGCGACCCTATGAAGCAGATTAACGAGGCCGTCGCTCACAAGGATTGGGAACGTGCAGTTGCCACCGCGATGCCGCTTTTCGACGAGGAGGGCGCCTGCGGAGCTCAGCCCCACGGAATCCGCGCCAAAGCAATGATCCCGCTGTTGATGTCGGGGCGTCCCGAGGCCGCTTGGGAAGCACATATTCGCTCCTACCGGCACCACCGCGGCGTTGCCAACAGCATCGATTACATCGGGTTGCATCTCGAATACCTCGTGCGTTCAGGGCGCTGGCAACGCGCCTTAGAGATCCTGCGAGACAGTATCGGCATGACCTCTTCCCTTGAAAGTGCCTCGCTTCTTGCTGATTATCTTCCGGCCGCTGCGCTGACGGCTATCGAGGCCACACGACGCGGTCACGGCAATGAACCTTTTGGGGCCCTGTGCACCGGACAGTCGCAGTGGTGCCAGGGACCACAGCTCGATGTCAATACTCCGCTTTCCGAGGCCGCCGAAAAGCTCTCGCAGTGGGCATTGGATGTTGCCTCTCTCTTTGACCAGCGTAACGGGAATGACTACTACACCCGTTTAGCGCGTGAGGTTCTTGAAGCCGGGGCAGTCGACGAACAGGCAGAAACACGTGCGCAGGGCGAATGGCAGTTAGAGCTGGTCGGTGAGCGCGAGACGATGCCCGATCCTCTGTCGACTATTGAGGGTGAAGAGTTGCCCGCGCAGCAGGTCTCATCCCGTACCGCTCGCGCACAGGCCGAGACCATTGACCAGTCAAACCCCTATCCGCCCATTGACTATTCACTGCCTCCCTTGCCGACCTCGATGCAAGAGGCTTTTGATCGCTACGCTGCACAGACGGATGTCATCGGCTACAACGTGGAGACCAATCTTCTGACAGATTGGTGTCTTGTTAACACCTTGAATGTCGATGAACTGCACTTTGACGAAAGCGATCCTCAAGCGGCTCTTTCCTTTGCAAGTTTTTCAAAAACTCTTCTGTCCTTGCGGAAAGAACACGAGAAGTTTCAATCCGTCTATGAGCGAGTAGCGCCAGTTATTCGTTCAATGTCTGAAGACGCTCCCCTAGTCACCCCCGGTTTCTTCGCGAAGATTTTCGGGCGCTCCCAAGCGTCTTTCAGTCGCAAGGATCTGAGTATCACGCAGCTGGAATTACTTCGGTACTCCTGCGAGCTCGATCGCTACTCGTGGCTCGGTATGGAAGCGCCGAGCGACCTTCAAAAGGACGCAGTGGCGTTCTGCGACGCTTTCGTCTCTCAAATTGCGTCCATGACGTCAACACTGAACCGGGGCGCAACGAAGGCCGAGGATATTGCAGCAATCATTGATTGCCTGTGTACCTGTGGCGAAATCTTCCTTGATTCAGAGAAATCAAAGCAAGCGCTCAAAGCCCTTGACACGATCGAATCCCTCAAACCCGCTTGCCTGCACAGTGGTACCAGCGAGGCTGCATTCATGCGCACTCTTAGCCTTGAGGGCGCACAGCTTTACCTTGAAATCAGCGACTACCGCCGAGCTGCTCAGCTGGCTGATCAGACTCTTCGTTTAGAGACGCACTGCGACCCCTACACGGCTTTCTTTGCCCGACTGATCATCTGTACTGCCAGCATCAAGGCCTACGAATCAGCCGAGGCTGTTTCCCAAGCCCTGCGCCTGAGCGAAATCATCACGCGCACACCGCTGCGCTCCTTGGGATTGTCTGCCGCGACAATCATCTCGGATGCATTCGAAGGTGTACACCGCATCGAAGAAGCAATTGAGCTCCTTGAGCAAACCATTTCGCGGGCAGGCGACTCCTCCTTCACACGGCTTCTGACAGCGCTTATTCGCCTCACCCTGGCAAGCTACTACCTGTCCATCGACCAAGACGAAGAAGCCTACGAAACCGCAATGGCGGCCATTGACCCACTCGTCGCAAGCGGTAACCTGCGCGCTGCCTCGCGCGCGGGATCGCTGGCCAACGATGCCGCAAAGCGACTGCACGATCGTCCCAAGCGGCTAGCAGCGATCGAGCGAGCTCTTGAGATCGCGAAAGCATTCAAGGCTCCCCACGATGTCATCGCTCTGACTCGAATGGCCGCAAAGACTTACGTCGACACCCCAACGGGAAAGGTGTCGGAAGCCGATAAAGAACGTGCCCTTCAAGCTGTAGATGCCGGATCTGCCTGGCTTGATTCCTTCCCAGAAGAACTCGACCCGCAGGAGATGGCTTTCCTCCGTGCCGGGATTACCTACATTAAGGGATGGGTGTACATGACATCCCACGATCCCTATCCGGCAATTCCGCTTCTACAAGAAGCTTTCACTCTCCAAAAAGAGATCAAGGACGCCGAAAACTATGTCTTCCCACTGGCTGCACTATCTCAGTGCTATTCCGAACTTGGAGACACCGATGCGCTTCACAATCTGCTCATCGAAGTGAAGGAAACCATTAAGACCACTTCCCTTCACTCAGGAAAGCTCCGCACTCTTGCCCGCGAGATCGAGAAGGAACTCAGCGGCGAGGGTGAGGCATAAGGAGAAGACTTTACGAACAGGAAACGCTGACAACTCGCAGCTTCGTTCTTTGCCTCACTCCCGCAAAGTACTAGGACTTTAGTCGGTGTAGGGTGGTCTTGTTCGGAGCAGATCGTATTTATTTGGGCTGGATGCCCAGATTTCACGGAATGCTCACACAAAGACCAAGGAGCGACTATGAACGTTGCAGAGCAGCTTGTCTCCCAACTGATCGACGCTGGTGTCCACCGCGTCTATGGCATTGTTGGAGACTCGCTCAACCCCGTTGTCGATGCAATCCGTAAGTCTGGCGGTAGCAAGAAGGGCGGAATCGATTGGGTTCATGTCCGCCACGAAGAGGCCGCTGCTTTCGCTGCAGCCGCTGAAGCACAACTGACCGGAAAGTTGGCAGTATGCGCAGGCTCGTGCGGACCGGGCAACCTTCACTTAATCAACGGGCTCTACGATGCACAGCGCTCCGCCGCCCCCGTTCTGGCAATCGCCTCGCACATCCCCAGCGTCCAAATCGGCCAGATGTACTTCCAAGAGACGCACCCCGATCGCTTGTTTAATGAGTGCTCGGTTTACAACGAGATGATTTCCAGCGCAGAGCAGGCCCCGCGCGTCGTTAACGCTGCAATCCGTCACGCTGTTGAACTTTCTGGAGTCTCGGTTATCAGCCTTCCCGGCGATGTCTCCGACCTAAAGGCAACTTCACCTTCACCGAAGTACGTACCTTCCCGACGCCCCGTGCTGAGCCCGAATGGGGAAGATGTCCGCCAGCTTGCAGATGTTCTCAATCGGGCGAAGAAGGTTGCAATCTTTGCTGGCGCTGGTGTGGAAGGCGCTCATGACGAGGTCATCGAGCTTGCCGACGCTTTGAAGGCCCCCATCGGCCACACCCTGCGTGGCAAGGACTTCATCCAGTACGACAACCCCTTCGATGTGGGCATGACTGGCTTGCTGGGTTACGGTGCAGCAGCTGAGGGCATGAATGATGCAGATGTCCTCATCATGCTCGGCACCGACTTCCCCTACGATCAATTCCTGCCTGACACATTTACCGTCCAGGTCGAAAACCATCCGGAAAAACTAGGACGTCGCACCAGCGTTTCGCTTCCGATCCACAGTGACGTCAAGCCTTTGATTACGGCGCTCTTGCCGCTGCTCGACCGCGATCGTTCGGACGCTTTCCTTAAGGCCAAGGTGAAGAAGCATTCGAAGATCATGCACTCCCCCGTTGGCGCTTACACGCGCAATGCGGAGCACATGAAACCGATTCACCCCGAGTACGCTGCTCACATCCTCAATGAGGTTGCATCAAAGGATGCGATCTTTACGGCTGACACGGGGATGTGCAATGTGTGGACCGCACGCTACATCGATCCACTTGGCACCCGCCGTCTGATCGGCTCTTTCTTACACGGTTCGATGGCCAATGCGCTTCCTCACGCAATCGGTGCGCAAGTTGCCTTCCCGAACCGTCAGGTTATCTCCGTTTCCGGTGACGGCGGACTTTCGATGCTCCTTGGTGAGCTGGTAACCGCACGCATGTACGACCTGCCCATCAAGGTTGTTGTCTTCAACAACTCGACTCTGGGTATGGTGAAGCTCGAGATGCTGGTAAACGGTCTGCCCGATTACGGCACCGATGTCCACGACGTGAACTACGCGGAAGTCGCAAGCGCAATTGGTTTCCACGGCGAGCGCGTCACCGAGCCCAGTCGCCTGCGCGGAGCGCTCCAAGAGGCCTTCGCTTACAACGGCCCCGCTTTGATCGAGGTTATGACCGATCCGAATGCGCTCTCACTTCCGCCTGAGATCCGTTCGGGACAGGTCATTGGTTTCGCGACCGCGATGAGCAAGATTGTCCTCAACCGCGGCGCTGGCGAAGCTGTCGCAATGGCGACTTCCAATATGCGTAACATTCCGCGCCTGTAAGTCTGAGGGAGCGCTTTCTTCGTTTCCTCATAGCGCTTCTTCTCCTTGACGAGGCCGTGGCTGGGTTGTGTGCACTTCTTCGCACGCCCTGCCACGGCCTCGTCAATTAGGACAAAAGTCCTGAATCGCTTTTGACACCCTTATCAACAATTTCAACCAATAAACACAGTTTTCCGCAGCTTAAAAATATCGTCTTCATTCTTCCTAAAATCGTTATTTTCTTGCACAACCATACGATTGTGACAAATTGAGCTGGATTCGTAAATAAATTCGGTTTTTTCCTTTTTTATGACGAAGGCGTCCTAAACTAAAAATGTCACAGTGTCAGAATCAACTAAGGAATCACTATGTCGCACTCATTTATTGCAGTCGCGAATATCGTGAATGGCGTTGATCTGGATACCTTCCCCGCGTGGCTTCGAATTACCCACTTCATCAACTTCATCATGATGGGGTTCCTCATTCGATCCGGCTGGGAAGTTCTAGCATCTCACCCGCGACTGTACTGGAATAACCACTGCACCCCCGGCTCTGAGTGGATCAAATTCACCAAGGACAAGGTTTCGACCGTCCCCGGCGAGTTCACCGCTCGCGACGATCAGCGCAGTCTTCACCCGCTGATCTCCCTCCCCGGACGAGGCGAAATTGGACTTGGACGCGCATGGCACGCCCTGGTTACCTCAATCTGGCTGCTCAACGGCTTCATCTATGTTGCTCTGCTTTTTGGAACCGGCCAGTGGCGCCGAATCGTCCCTACGTCATGGTCGATTTTCCCCGAGGCCTGGGAAAGCGCCAAGATCTACATGGGATTGCAGATCCCTTCGATCGAACACTTCCAGCCCTATGACGCCCTGCAGAAGCTCATGTACTTCACAGTCGTCTTCATCGTTGCACCTTTGATGATTGCAACCGGACCGATCATGTCCCCGACCTTCGCAGGACGCTTCCCTCGTTACGTCAAGCTCTTCCATAACCGTCAGACGGCGCGTTCCATTCACTTCCTTGGAATGGCTTTCTACTGCGTATTTGTTGTGATTCACGTTGCCCTGGTTTTCGTGGTTCACCCGCAGTACAACATTGCACACATGATGCTGGGCGAAAACTACAACGACATCACTGCAGCGCAATTCGCTCAAGCTGTGACAATGCTGATTCTTGGAATTGTTTTTGCAATCGCTCTATGGATCGGCGCGTCCTACTGGTCATTGAAAGATAAGCGCCGCGCACAGCGTCTGGTCTGGGGAGCAACCCAGCCTATCCGTTCGCTCACCCTCGACAAGATGCACTCTCGTCAGGTCAAGACAGGCACCTTCACCGAAGACGATATTTCGCCTTTCCACTGGGTGAACACTCGTCCCCCGACACGCGAGCAATCCGAAGAGTGGGTTGAAATGCGTGAACGCGGCTTCGAGGACTACCGCTTGGAGATTGGCGGTCTGGTCGAGGAAGAGAAGTCCTTCTCGATTGATGAGCTCAAGGCTCTTGGCCACGTCACCAACATCACCATGCACACCTGCATGCAGGGATGGACTGGCATTGCAAAGTGGGAAGGCATCCGTTTGAAGGACGTCTTAGCTTTGGTGAAGCCAACTGAGGGCGCACGCTACGTTATGGTCACCTCCTACGGACACGTGGGGCATATGTACGACGGCGGTCCAACAACTCCGTACTACGAGTGCCTGGAGCCTTCCATGGTTGACGATGATGAGTGCATCCTTGCATGGGCCATGAACGGCGAGCCTCTGCCCGACGTTTACGGCGGTCCCCTGCGTCTGCGTGCTGATTCTCAGCACGGCTACAAGATGGTCAAGTGGGTTCACCGTATCGAATGGATTCACGACTACCACGATGTCGGCGATGGTCAGGGCGGTTCTCGCGAGGACTCCGGCCTTCAACACTTCGACGCACGCGCATAAAGCGCCGGGGGCCCATCCGGCCCATCCGGCCATCTACTCCACACGAAGTCAGCAAAAGACACAGGCTATAACCTATGCTTTTCGTCGACTTCATGTGACAGATCTAAGAGATCAGGCAAGCGGATGACGTGATCCGCGTTTGTTCGCACTATGGGGGGCGCTGCCAATTTGATTGGCAGCGCCCCCCCATTACATTTACAGATACGCGCTTCTAAGCTCTCTCCATCTTCCCGCTAAGCGACCCCCACTCCCCTACGCAGAGCCGGTCACGCCTTGCCAGACATGAACTCAGGCTATAAACGGCACTATTCCGTCACTACGCGCCTATTCCGTCGCTATGCGCAACTATGTCACTACGCGCGGCTAAGAACGCTTAGAAGCATGCAGAGGTATAAGAGACTTCAAGACACCTATCGCTACACATTCAGACTCACCAACAACACTGGTGGGCCCCATCTATATAGATGGAGCCCACCAGTACGTGTACTGCGTTTACGCCTGAGACATTTCTGTTGATCGAGGGGATCTACTCTTCAGGCACTAAACCTCAGTTTTGAAGCCGCAGCTTCAGACCTGCTCTCAGGCCTGCTGACGACGACGCATCAGCGCAGCACCCAATGCCAGTCCAAGCACGCCCAAACCAATCGCCCGAGCAGTCATAGCACCTGTACGGGCCAAGGGGGTCTTAGGCGAAGGAGTGGTACTGGTCGAGGGTGAAGGCGTGGCCTCGGTTGTTGACACAGAGGGAGACGGGGTCACCGTCGTTGCCGGAGGAGTCGGAGGAGTCGTCACAGGAGGAGTCGTCACCGACGGAGTAGGCGGAGTCGTCTTCAACTGACCCTCAACGTTTCCCCAACCGACTGTTTCAATCTCAATGTTCTTAACAGCGGTTTGACCATTGATCACCGCAGTGTTTTTGAAGACGTTTCCGATCTTCAGTCCCTCAGGGGTGTTGAGCTCGGTGTAGTACTTGAGCTCGTAAATGGCGTCATCGTCCGTCTTCGGGAACGACGCGACAAAACCATTAGCAGTTTCAGTCATCGTGAAGGTACCACCATTAATGGAGCCTCCCACCCACACCAGTTGACTGGGCTTCTGGTGGTAGGGGTCGTTGCGGTAGGCCTCGGTGGTGTTCCATTTCAGCAAACGTGCCTGCTGGTTCTTCTTGCCGTCGTTGAAGAGCTTATAGCCACCGTTAGCGGTATCGAATGTGTCGGTCACGGTAATGACCGATCCTTGCACCGATTTGGCGGGAATGTGAATTTCCCAAGTGAAACGCTCGTTGTGGCCTTCATGCAGCTGCCAACCGTACTTCCAGGGCTGCTTGGGAACCCAGCTGTACTTGTTGGAAACAACGTTGCCGCGATCAATCTTGGCTTCGATTGTCACCGAATGCCCAATTGTGAAAGTGAAGCGATCCGTCGTTGTGGTCATGGCCATGTCGGCTCGGACGTGGATATCACCCTTGGCATTGATGTGGGTCTTGACGTAATCGGTGAAAACACAGTTGACGATCTGTCCGGTGCCCGCGGGGACCGAACACTTGAGTGCAACGCCACCACCGTTCTTGTCAATGACATCGAAGTTTGCGCTGCGTGTACGCAGTTCTCGAGGGAGTTGGATCGTCAGGGTGTCGCCTTCAGCAACGTTCTTCCCTGTTGTATCGAAGGTTAAGTCTGCCGAGAACTCGTCCCAAATAATGTTCGGGCCAGTCGAGCTGGACTCATTTTTCATCGATACACCGGTCACCACACCGTTAACTTCTGCTGCCGAGGCCGCTGGAGCAGTTGGCGCAAAAACGCTGAGTGCGCCGGCACCGAGCAAAGCGACTGTTAGTGCGCCAGCGAGAGGAACGCGACGCAACTGCGCGCGCGTAGCTTCGTTATTCATGACGTATATGTCTTTCTGGAGGGATGCCGCTTAAGCGGCTAAGCCCTTTCAGGCTAACACTTTCATCTTCAGCTTTGGTCAAGCGATTACTCCCCAAACAACAATGTCAATTTCAGGAAATCCGCAGAATATCAACGATATACACATTCAATATCAGCCGATTCCCCGATACATTCCTGAATATTCCTGAGTAAATCCCAGTTATTGACACAGTGTTAGAGATTCGAAAGCCTCAAGTTATCCAGCAATACATATTCGCGTCTTTCTGGCTACATGCAACTGACCACCGCCACATATTCGTATGAAATCGCCCAGATAACAATGTCTCTGGATAAAGTTGTGGGCCCCATCCATCAGGATGGGGCCCACAATTCAGCCGTTACTTCTCGACCGAGAAGCGTGTTTCATTCAGACTCAGGCCTGCTGACGACGACGCATCAGCGCAGCGCCCAATGCCATTCCCAACGCGCCCAAGCCAATCATCGGAGCAGTCATAACACCTGTACGAGCCAAGGGAGTCTTCGGTGAAGGAGTGGTGCTGGTCGACGGGGAAGGCGTGGCCTCGGTTGTCGACTCAGAAGGCGAGGGGGTCACCGTGGTAGCCGGAGGAGTCGAGGTCGACGGAGCGGGAGGAGTCGGGCGATTGTCACTCGAGAGGTCACCCCAGCCAACCGTTTCAATCTTGATACTGCGCTCAGCGGTCATCCCATTGACGTCAGCCTTGTTATTAAAAACGTTTCCGGCCTTCGCATTTTCAGGAACATTCAGCACCGTGTAGTACTTGATCATGTAGTACGCGTCGCTGTTCGAGTTCGGGAAAGAAGCTTCGAAGCCCGTTGAGGTCTCAGTCATGGTGAAGGTGCCACCGTTGACGGCACCTCCAACCGGAATACTCTCGTTGTAGTTCTGGTGGCCGGGATCCGCCTTGAATTCCGCAAGCGAATTCCACTTGAGCAAGCGGGTGCGCTGCCATGCATTCGGATCCGTTGAGGGATCATTGAACAGCTTGTAACCACCATGAGCGGTATCAAAGGTATCCGTCACCGAAATGGTGTTGGAGCGAATATTACGCTCTGGGATGTAGACCTCCCAGGTAAAGCGTTCATTATGACCTTCGTGCAGCTGCCAGCCGTGCTTCCATGGAGTATCGGGAGCATAGCCATTCGTATTCGGAACGACGTTGCCGTGGTCAATATCTGCAGACAGGGTAATGTCATGGCTCAACTTGAACTCGAAACGAGTTGAAGTGGTCGCGCGCGTAACGTCAGCTAGGACGTGGATATCGCCCTTCATGTTGATGTGGTTATCTGCGTAGTCGGTAAAAGCACAGCGCAGCGTCTGCCCCTCACCATTGGGGATAATGCACTTCATTGCAACGCCACCGGTGTTCTTATCAGTGACATCAAACGAGGTCGCACGAGTACGCAAGTTGCTGGGGAGCTGAATGGTAATGGTGTCAGTTTCAGCAACATCCACACCAGTCGTGTCGAAGCTGAAATCCAGGGTGAAGTTATCCCACACATGGTTGGGGCCATTCGGTGTCGAACTATTCTTCATCACGAGGTTTTTGACGACCTGATCAACCTCAACGGGATAGTGATCAGCGGCTTGTGAAGAAGAAGCGGTAACGACAGACATCACGCTGGCTCCGGCAAGCGCACATGCAAGAGCACCGGCAACCGAAGCGCGACGCGCACGCGCGCTTGTAGCATCGAAAATCATGAAGCCATTTCTTTCTGGAGGGTTGTCACACGAGTGACCAAACACTAGAAGACTATCACGCCTTCATTCAGCTTCAACTCAGGTTGCACCCCGAACAACATCAGAACTTTCGGCTTTTTCTGCGGGTATTCGGAAATTTTTTCAGACAAAGACCGATACATGTGTGTATTTTCATAGCAAAATCCCAGTTTTAACTGAAAATGAAATACACCTTGCTGTAACGCTTTCGCCCACGTTTCCAGCATGAGGATGAATGGATACAGAAGTCCCACGCTTCCCCCCCCGATCACAACACGGAGCCCCCCCCACATAGCGATTGACCGATGCCCACACACGGAGACACCGGCCAATCAAACTAGCGAGAGTTTAAGTTACTGTGCGCGTCGACGCGAAATCATTGCGCCCAGCGTGCCAGCTAAGGCGCCGACGATAAGAACAACCGCTGTACTTGCACCCGTACGAGCCAAGACCTTAGGAGCTTCACTCGGTGTTGAAACACTGGGTTCGGGCTCAGGCGTCGTGGTAGACGGGGTAGGTTCAGGCTCTGGACTCGTGGTGGACGGAGTCGGTTCGGGAGTAGTCGTCGACGGGGTGGGCTCAGGCTCAGGTGTCGTGGTAGACGGGGTGGGCTCAGGCTCAGGCGTCGTAGTGGACGGGGTCGGCTCAGGAGTTGTCGTTGAAGGAGTCGGCTCAGGAGTAGTCGTCGACGGCGTAGGTTCTGGCGTCGTGGTAGACGGGGTCGGGGTCGGCGTCTTCTTCTTATCTGCATCAACATCGCCCCAACCGGCGGTGTTAATGACGATACTCTTCTCGGCAACCTGGTCATTGACGACAGCAGTGTTCTTGAAAGCGCTGCCGACGCTTGCACTGGCCGGAACCTTCAGTTCTGTGTAGTACTTAAGCAGATAGTAGGCATCGCCACCCGAGTTCGGGAAAGACGCAACAAAACCGTCAGCGGTCTCTGTCATGGTGAAGGTGCCACCATTGATCGAGCCACCAACGTCGACCTTTTCAGCAAAATTCTCACGCTTCGGGTCGTTCTGGAAGTCTTCCAGCGTGTTCCACTTCAGAAGACGCGTACGCTGCCATGCACCATTTGGATCATTGAAAAGCTTGTAGCCACCGTTGGCGGGATCAAAGGTATCGGTCACACTAATGGTAGTTGCGTGGTTTTGACGCTCAGGGATGTAGACCTCCCAGGTAAAGCGTTCATCATGCCCGTTGTGAAGCTGCCAGCCATCCTTATAGGCCTTGGCAGGAGCGTGCGCATTAGACTTCGGAACAATCTTTCCATTGGGCATGGGAACAGGAAGTGTCACTGTGTGGTTGACAGTGAAGTTCAAATTCTCACTTGAAGATTCGGCGGCTGTATCACCAACCAGGTGAATCTGCCCCTTCGCATTTTCATGCGTCTTCATATAGTCGGTGAAAACGCAGGTAAGTTCAGGTCCTTCACCAGAAGGAACCGAGCAGCGAAGCGCTACGCCGCCGGTCTGAGCATCAGTCACATCGAAAGATGCCTGACGAGTCCTTAATTCCTTGGGAAGCTTAATAGTAAGAGTGTCATTTTCGGCTACAGTCTTGCCGGTCGTATCGAAGGAGAAAACGGCATTGAAAGAGTCGAAGACATTGTTGGGACCATTTGGATGCGTGGTGTTCTTGATCGATGCATCGGTAACCACATTGACATCCGCAGCCTGTGCGACGCCGTTCGAGGTCATCACACCGGCAGCAGCTCCAGCGCCGACCAGCGCACAGGCGAGTGCCGTTGCTCCCCAAGAAGACACCGGGCGGACGCGTGTCACTTCAGAGTTCATTACAAATTATCTTTCGTTGAGAACGTCGAACTGTATTGAGATCCCTCGAATGCTATCACAGCAACATGCAGGTTAAATTCAGATATTTTTCACACTTTCCACATTTTTCAGATATTGCACGGAAAATACCTGATTTATAACGCGAGAAGCGAACTCTATTCATCCAGAATCCCCCTATGCAATTGAAGGCCATATGACAATTTCAGATCCTTATAGAAAACGTGGCCGGTGCGAAATTACGCACCAGCCACGTTCACGATCACCGATCACTCATTGTTCTCGACGAGCAATGAGTGCAGCTCCCGAAATTCCAAGTAACAGCACCGAAAGTCCAATCAGCGCCGCGTCACTTCCCGTGCGGGCAAGAACCTTTTGAGGGGGCACACTTGCGCTTGTTGACGAGGCCGGGGCTGGGCTGGTCGTCGAAACAGTCGGCTCTGGTTCCGGAGTCGATGACGAGGGAACAGGCTCAGGCTCGGTGGTTGAAGGAGTCGGCTCAGGTGTAGTCGTCGACGGCGTGGGCTCAGGCTCAGGAGTTGTCGTCGACGGAGTAGGTTCAGGCGTCGTTGTAGACGGAGTCGGCTCAGGAGTTGGCGTGGTCTTTTGATCCGCATCCAGATCTCCCCAACCAGCAGTCTTGATGGCAATAGTCTTCTCAGCCTTCTGCCCATTTACAACCGCGGTATTTGTAAAAGTGCTGCCAACCTTCGCGTTAGCTGGAACATTCAGGACTGTGTAGTACTTGAGAAGGTAGTAGGCATCGCCGTGAGTATTCGGGAATGAAACACGGAAGCCATTCTCGGTATCCGTCATCTGGAAGATACCCCCATTAATTGCACCCCCTACCGAAACAGTCTCTGCAGGACGTTCATGACTGGGATCCGCTTTAAAGTCCTCCAGCGAGTTCCACTTCATAAGGTGGGTGCGCTGCCACGCATTTTCACTGCTCTCATCATTGAAAAGACGGTAGCCACCATATGAAGAATCAAAAGTATCGTTGATCATGATGGTGTTTTCACCAATGTTGCGCTCAGGAATGTAGACCTCCCAGGTGAAGCGTTCGGGGTGCCCATCGTGAAGCTGCCACCCGTACTTATACGCTGTTTCCGGCGCAAAACCTCTTGTGTCCTTGACGATTGAGCCATGATCAAGGGTCATCGGAATATCAACTGAGTGATTAATCGTCGCATGAAGCACTTCGCTTGTTGTTGCTTTCACCGAATCTGCAACAAGGACGATATTTCCCCTGGCATTTACATGCGTTGCCATAAAGTCGGTGAAAACACAGGTTACTTCTGGCCCCTCACCTGCCGGAACAGTGCATCGGAGCGCAACGTCACCCGATTCCGTATCGGTTACGTCGAAAGAAGCACTGCGAGTTCGTAGCTCACTGGGAAGCTGAATATTCAGAGTATCGTTCTCAGCAACTGTCTTGCCGCTAGTGTCAAAAGTCAGCTCGAGCTTGAAATTGTCATAGACATAGTTCGGACCGGCTGGCGTCGACGTATTAGTAATCTTCGCTCCAGTCACGGCATCAATTTGAGCAGCCTCTGCAGATTGGTCAGCCGCCACAACTCCTACCAAGGCGCTCACACCCACCAAGGCACACGCTGCCCCTGTTGCAAGCCATGACGGAACCCGTAAAGCGCACTTCATACCTGACTCCATAACGCGATAAACCTCTTCAGCAAGGTTAAAAAATATTCAGACTCTCAAATGTTAACACTGCCTATATGCAGATGAATTTCAGCAAGAATTGAGAAATACCCCAAAAGCTGAATAAATACACACGAAAGAAGGCTGATAGATCACATAATTGCGACACTCGAGATGTCTCACATCTCAGACAATATTCAGTTTTGGCTCGGATCCAAAGCGATATAAGAATCTTTAATCCGAGCCGCGGGAGTGAAAGCCATCGCGACACCAGCAAGCACTGACAGAACAACGAAGATATACATGGCTGCTTCGACACCCACGATGGAGGCAAGAATACCTGCAGCGACCGATCCCAGGGGCATCACTCCCCATACCGCGAAACGGAAGGTCGCATTCATGCGCCCAAGCATCTGTTTAGGGCAGATCTCCTGCCGCAAGCTCATCTGCGTGACGTTGTAGATGGTAATGAAATAGGAGTAGACCACTCCCGCACCGGCGATCACCCAGCCAGCAATCGCGGGCACGTGGAGCGCTGCCGGCTGCAAAACAAGGATTGAAACTCCAACGACGTAGGTGGCAACAATACAACGCCCGATCCCTAGGCGCTCAAGCCACAGGGAACGAGTCATTGCTCCAAGAATTCCACCAAGCGCACCTGCGCTCAGAAGCACCCCCAATTGTGTCGCATTCATACCCAGTGTTCGAAGCACCAAAATCGGCAGGAGAACACGTACCCCTGAACCTGTAAACGCAGCAAAGGAGATGCAAGAGAATAAGGGAAAAAGCAGACGCTCATGTCGGACGAAGCTCAGTCCCTCACGGATTTGCGCAAACAGAGAAGCACTGGAGCGCACTGGTTGGGGTTCGGGCGTTCGAATCCGCCAAATTGCCACCGTTGAAAACAGGTAAGTTACTGCGGTAAAAACGTAAGCCAAAGGAGGCGCAAAGACGCCCAAAAGCCAGCCGCCCAAACCAGGGCCACCCGCAGCACCAACCTGGTACGAGGCCTCGAACCGCCCATTTGCAGCAGCGATGTAGCGCGTGGATGCAATTACCGGAACATAGGACTGGTAGGCAACATCAAAGAAGACCGTCGCAAGCCCCAAGAGTGCAGCAACGACCATCAGGTGCGCGAGCGTAAGCGAAAACCACTCATAGGCGATCGGAATCGAAATCAGCGCAAGAACCCGCACAAGGTCAGAAACAATCATGACCCGGCGTTTACGCCACCGATCAACCCATGCACCAGCGGGAAGACCAATTAGAAGAAATGCGAGTGTTTGCAAACCAGTGAGGATACCGATTTCAGACTCCGTGGCGTGCAATAGAGAGATAGCGATTGCAGAGGTTGCAAGAGTGGCTACTTGGAAACCGAACTCGGCTGCGGTCTGGCCCGCCCACAGGTGCATGAAAGCGGAATTGCGCGTGAGAGGATGGCTCAGCAAGCGCCCAAGCACCCTGTTCACATCTCCCCCATCTTGCTTATGCCGGCGTCTTTCACTCACCCGATGCCACAACCATGTGCCCGGGTAGCCTTCTGAATAGAGAAAACACAAAACCGGCCTGAGACCAAGCCGTTTTGCATTTCAGTGCCCCCGAGACGATTCGAACGTCCGACACCCGCTTTAGGAGAGCGGTGCTCTATCCCCTGAGCTACGAGGGCGCACCCACATAGGGTATCACCCACCTCTTCGTTTCTCAGACTCTCGACAAACAATGCCTATACGTAAGCGGCGACACCCGAAGATGTCGCCGCTATTTGAAAACGTATCGTTAGCGCCTGCTCCACTCCTGCGAAGGATCAGGTGACACATCATGGTGAGCAGATGGAACCACCATCACCGGACAGGTCGAGTGCGCGATCACCGTCTGCGAAGTCGAACCCAGCAAGATGCCGGCAAAGCCACCACGGCCTCGGGTGCCGACGACAACCAAATCAACGGCAGTCGAGAACTCAATGAGCAACGATGAGGGGGACCCGTCCAAGGCATGACGAGCAACCTTGCGCTGGCGTCCATCCAAGGCTGCGTCAACAGCGTTATCAAGCCCCTCCTTGACATCCTTGAGGAGCTTGTCGCGATCAATATTGGCAGGAAGCCAAGCCATCATCGTCGTACCCGTAGCCATCGGAACTGCGGCAACTGCGGTCAGCCGGGCGTCCCACAGCTCGGCCTCGTCAACCGCGCGCTTGAGCGCCGAGGTCGCACCCTCGGAGCCATCAGAGCCAACGACAATACGCTCAACGGGAGTAAATGCCTTACCGGAGGTGTGACGGGGCACGATAACAACCGGGCAATGAGCATGGGCAGGAAGTGCGGAAGAGACAGTTCCCAGGAGGCGGTCGGCGAAACCACCACCACCGCGCGAGCCAACGACAATCAAGTCGACTTCGCGGGACATGTCGATAAGAATCCCCGCGGGATCACCAGCCTCAACGAGGCCGTGAACGTCAGCAGCGCCGATTTCCTTTGCCAGGTCAACGCCTTGCTTAACGATCTGCGAGGCTCCTTCTTTAAGAGCTGCATCGTCAAGAACCGCATATCCGCCATCTAGGGTTGCCGCGGCATACGATGCAACGGCATAAGTACAAATAATGTGAAGTCTGCATGAGCGAAGCTTTGAACGCTCGGCTGCCCACTTGACTGCTGCGAAGCTCTCCTTTGAGCCATCGACACCGACCAAAATCACTTCTGATGTCCCCATGACTACCTCCTCGTGATTACGTCACCACTATTTTGCCCTATTCACACGTGAAATGTCAGCACTTCAGTGATTCCACAGCGAAAAACTCGATATCACGGAGCGCGGGCAGATGTAGGAAAGGGGCCGCCGAAGCGACCCCTTTCCTATCACACAAAAACTCAGTAGCGCACGAAGCTGTAGTTACCCCACAGCGGCTGGACCTTAGTCACAGAACCGGGGGTGGTAGCCTCGACGACCATTCCGTTGCCTGCGTAGATACCCACGTGACCGTAGGCGTGCCACACGAGGTCACCGGGACGCGCTTCAGAAGCGGAGACGAAAGTACCCGCTGCGCCCTGCGCACCAGAGGTACGCGGAATGGAGATACCTGCACGAGCGTAGACGTACTGGGTGAAGCCAGAGCAGTCGAAGCCCGCGGGGGTAGAGCCACCGTAGACGTAAGGAATGCCGGTGAGAGACATTGCGATCGACACAATGTCGTTACCTGAAGGGTTCACCGCTGCAGACGAAGTGGCAGAAGCGCCAAGATCCGCGCGAGTGTAATCACGCGAAGCAGCATTCGTCGTTGCAACAGGAGCCGGAGCTTCAGCCGAAGCGGAAACTTCGTCACTAGCAGACCAGGCGATATCCGGGACCGAAACCGTCGTAGGCAGAACGGTCGCGGTGTTGTTCGAAGTATCGACTGCGGCATCGTGGACAGTGGGGGCTGCGGTTGCAGTGCCACCGACGACAGCGGTCAGAGCGAGTCCAGCGGCCGACGCAGCAGCGGTGCCACGAAGCGGTGTCTTGAACGCGGTGAGCGTGTCAGCCAAGTCGAAAACAGGGGCCATCGGGCGGCGTGCCTTGCGGTGCCGCGGCGCGGGCTTACCAGTTGTCACAAGTAATCTCCTCTTTGACCTGCGAGGTGAGCTGTCGGGTTCGGGCGGGAGAGCCCGGCTTGGTTTCCCAAGCTTCACCCCAAGACCCAAGGGTCGTAAGTGGTTTCCCCGCGTTGAACCTTCGTCTTACCTATTTCTTCGCGGTTCAACCTCGGTTAACGAAGAACGGTCGGCCAGTGCGGCCATGTATGAGTTTATCCTACCGGCCCTGAAATGTCACGCCAATGTAACGAAACGATGACGAACATATTACAGGTTTTCTTAAGGTTTTGCAGCTTACTTTCAGAATTGCTGGTCAGGGAGCTTAATTAAGCGTAATGAAAAGGTGCGGAGCAAGCGTCAAAGGCAGTTGAACGGCCTGACCGGGCGCCGATTCCTTCCCATCAGCTGTGTGAGTTACCTCAAGAATGACCTCACGAGGGTCAGCCTCGAAGTTAATCCGAGCCCCCGGACGCACTCCGCAGCGTGCGAAGGCATCCAGCAATTCCGTCTCTGCTTGGATGGGTTCACCGATTCGGGTAACCGTTCCAGAGGTGGACTCCCCCATTCGCAATGCCAGTTCCATCGAAATACCGTCTGACACCCCATCCGTTCCAGGAATTGGGTTTCCATAGGGATCGGTCGTCGGGTTATGAAGAATTTCCCCAAGACGCTGTTCAACCTGGTCCGACATGACGTGCTCCCAGCGACACGCTTCCTCATGGGTGTGGGCCCAATCCAAACCGATGACATCAGTCAAAAGACGCTCAGCAAGGCGATGCTTGCGAACAACTTCAATGGCGCGCTCACGCCCCAGAGCCGTCAGTTCCAACCGCCGGTCCCCCATGACATGCACGAGGCCGTCACGCTCCATTCGCCCAATTGTTTGCGAAACCGTGGGGCCAGAGTGCCCCAATCGCTCGACAATTCGAGCGCGAAGAGGCGTAACACCGTCTTCTTCAAGCTCAAAAATCGTCTTGAGATACATTTCGGTGGTATCGATCAGATCGCTCACGATTCCTCCATAGGTAGTTTCTGACCTCAGAGTACATATTTCTGTGCCCTTGTGTTCATTAGCCTAGAAAACCGCGCGTCACGGGGAGTCAGGTGAACAACTTCGACATCAATTGAGATAAGCCGATGTTTCTAATTCCCCATATAGGGATCGTAATGAGCATTCGGGTTCTCAATTTCAATGGGGTGCGCACCCGCGCGAACATGCAGATGAATATCCCACCGTTTCATGCACACCGCGGCGGTAATAATCGTCACGATCAGGGTTGAAACCGAACCCACCCAAATCGAGGCACGAGCATCAATCACCTGACCAATCCACCCCACAAAGGGAGCACCGATAGGTGTCGACCCCATAACGACCATGCCGTACAGGGCCAAAACCCGTCCACGCACGTCTTCCGCAGTCGTCGTTTGAACTGCCGCGTTCGCAGAAGTGAGCATGGTAATCATGGCAAAACCCGTAGGAACACACATGATCCCATAGGTTTCATAAGTGGGAGTAAATGCCAGAATCGTTGATACAACGCCCAATGCAATAGTTGAGCCAACGACCAAACGAAGACGCGGAAGCTTCCGCCGCGCAGCAAAAAGTGCCCCAGAAAACGATCCGACCGCAATCAGTGCGCTCAACATACCGTACTGGCCCGCTCCCCTATGGAATACCGTTGTCGCCATGACGGCCGTCGTGAGCTGCTGGTTTAAGGCCAAAGCCGAAGCGAAACCAACTACAACAATGATCAAAATAAGATCGGGACGGCCTCGTAAATACACAAGCCCCTCACGCAGCTGCCCTTTCTTCCGAGGAACCGGCCGACGAGGCACTAAATCTTTATGGCGAATTGATGTCGTGAACATCGCGGCAATCAGGAACATTCCCGAGTTCACAAAGAAGACCCAGGCCTCGCCCACCCAATCAATCATCAGGCCCGAAATTGCGGGGCCTACCAGACGGGCAAAATTAAAAGCAACGGAGTTGAGCGCTACAGCATTCGTAATCGATGAAGCGGGGACAAGCTCGGAAACAAAAGCCTGACGCGCAGGAGAATCAAAAGCCGCAGCGACTCCCCCACCGAAGGCTAAGCCATAGACCAGCCACAGATGCGCATGCCCCGTAAAAACCATGATCCCCAAGAGCAGGCCGAAAACACCGAAAGATGTCTGCGTTACTTGGATGATGCCCTTGCGATCGAGACGGTCGACCACGACGCCCGCATAGGGACTCAAAAGAAGAATGGGGAGGAACTGGAGAGCCGTGACGACACCGACTTGGAAAGACGAGTTCTGCGTCAATACGGTCAGAACAAGCCAGTCCTGAGCAACGCGCTGCATCCACTGGGCAGAAGCAGCCAGCACATTGGCGACAAACCAATGCCGGAAACTCCGGTACTCAAATGACTGAAAAGTTCGTGACACAAAAGCCCCCCCAGCTTCACTAAACACTATTTTTGAGGATACGCCCAAATACACGTGTGGGGGCCGACACATGCCGGCCCCCACAAAAGGTGAATAAGGGATCAGGCTCCCAAAGCGGCCCGAATCGGTCCCAAGAGGAAGTAGACCACGAAGAGGATCGAGGTCAGCCACATCAGCGGGTGGATCTGACGAGCCTTGCCCAGGGTGATCTGAATGACCGTGTAGGCGATGAAGCCAACGCCGATACCCACCGAGATCGAGTAGGCGAAGGGCATGAAAGCGATGGTCAAGAAGCCGGGGATTGCATACTCCGGGTCCTTCCAATCAACCTCAAGAACCTGAGCCATCATGAGGAAGCCAACGAATACCAGAGCGGTCGAGGCGGCCTCGGTCGGGACAAGCTGAACCAGGGGTGACAGGAAGGTGGACAGCAGGAAGAGGACACCGGTGACAACCGAGGCCAAACCAGTACGTGCACCCTCACCAACACCGGCGGTCGACTCAATGTAGGAGGTGTTCGAAGAGACACCACCCAGACCACCTGCAGCAGCAGCCAAGGAGTCAATGAGCAGAATGCGGCTGGAGTGAGGCGGGTTGCCGCCTTCGTCCAGAAGACCACCCTCGGCACCAACAGCAACCATCGTGCCCATGGTGTCAAAGAAGTCTGCAAGCATCAGCGAGAAGATCAGCAGAATAACCGAAACAACGCCAAGCTTCCCGAAAGCTCCGAAGAAGTCGATTTGGAAAAGCGAGTTAAAGCTGGGGATCGAAATCGGAGAGCCGCTCAGAGCCGGAATGGTCTGTCCCCAACCGGTCGGAGAGCCCTCACTGCGCACGGGAAGGTGGACGAAAAGCTGAAGAATCGCGGCCAAAACCGTCGAGGTGATAAGGCCGATGAGCATAGCGCCCTTGACCTTGCGCACGTACAAGATGATGGTCAGACCAAGACCAACAACGAAGACCAGGGTCGGCCATCCCTGCAGGGAGCCGTTAATACCAAGCTGAACCGGGGTTGCGCCTGCACGAATAATGCCCGCGTTGATCAGGCCCACCAGGGTAATAAAAAGACCGATACCTACAGAGATAGCGGTCTTGATCTGGTACGGGACTGCGCGGAAGACCGCGTCTCGGAACCCTGTCAGAACGAGAAGGGTGATGAGGATACCCTCCCAGAAGATCAGGCCCATGGCCTCTTGGAAGGTCAGTCCTGAACCAAGGACCAGGGTGAAGGCAACAATTGCATTCAGGCCAAGACCTGCAGCCAGTGCCAGCGGGTAGTTCGCAACAACACCCATGAGGATGGTCATGATGCCCGCGACAAGTGCGGTACCTGCAGCAATTCCCGCGGGGGTAATGGAGCCGTCTTGAGGCAGAGCGGCGGAAAGAATTGAGGGGTTAACAACAAGGATGTAGGCCATTGCGAAGAAGGTGACCACGCCACCTCGGATTTCGCGACCAATTGTGGATCCACGTTCAGTGATGTGGAAGAAAGTGTCAAGGGGATTCAGTGGCTTTGCGCTCGATGGCGCTTTCTCTTGTGTGCTCACTCCCCACATATTCGCTGAAAAAACACTCAAAGTGAAGCGCTTATCATCCAGCGAGATGCACTTTGATTTCCCGGATTGACCTGCTTATAGTTCTTATTTAGAACCAGTTTCGTTTTCAGGACCCGATTCGCTCAGATTCAACAAGGAAATCGTTGATACGCGAGGGACGAACTGGCCAATCCGTTCCATTGTTGGGCACGTCAGTTTCCGAGTGCGCACCGCAAGTGTGATCCAAACTCACAACACAGCCATCATCTTGTGCCCATTCATTTGCGCAGACACCAAAGACCAAGCGCATCGAACCGGACATCTTCATAAGGAAGCCGCAGGTCGAACACGTCTGCTTAGGCCGACGGCCACGCTTAGGACCGCGTTCCGAGGCATACCAGCGCTTTGCAGCATCGTCATGACCTTTATCAGAAAGAACGCGAACGCGGCCCAAACCCAGCTCACGGTCCGTAGGCAAATCCGGATCTTCTCCGGTGTCCTCAAGCCCCGAAATCAAGCGATCATCATCGTCACGGTACGGCAGAACATCCTCACGGCTCACATCACCCGGCTGCAGGCGGTCCTCCCACGGGAGCCACTCGGGTGCCAAAAGCGCGCCAGAACCGGGTACCAAATCAACTTCGCACACCGTGATCTTCCGCGAACGCGGAACGCGCGTCAAAGTGACCGACCAACGCCAGCCGACATAACCGGCATCGTTACAGGCGAAGTAGTGGGTGCCAAGGCGCTCGGCATCCATTTCGAAAGAGAGGTGCTCTCCTACCGAGACTTCTCCCCCAACTTCGACCGCGTTTTCACGCGCAAAGTCCACCGCTTGAGCGAGCTGCTGATCCATTCGCCCACGCGCGGACGCAGTTTTTTCAGGCATCAAAATCCTCTGCAACGGCCCGCATGACCTTCGCGATCTTTCCTGCATTTTCCGGGTAGTGTCCGCGGCGCAAAGATTCAGAAGAGGCATCGAGCAGTTTAATTAAGTCTTCGACGACGGGCACCATAGTTTCGGGCTTGCGTCGTTGGGCACGCGCCACGGAGTGCGGCGTGGAAATAATACGAACCGATAGCGCCTGAGGCCCCTTGCGCCCATCAGCAACCCCGTATTCAACACGGGTTCCGGGACGAGGCGTCACTCCTTCAGGCAGCGCGGAAGAGTGCAGGAAAACCTGACCACCGTCTTCTCCCATAATGAAGCCAAAACCGCGCTCAGCATCAAAAAACTTCACCTTACCAGTGGGCATCGTACGCACTCCTTCCTGTGTCATCGGCTAAGGACGTATACTCCATCATAGATGGCACGTCAATTAAACGCTTCTTAGCCGTAAACTAGTGGCTATGTTTTACCACGCTTTCCGCTCTCGTTGTATGGCTTTTTTCGCCGCGCTTGCTACGGTGCTTGTCGCGACGTGTCTACCCGCCGGAATTGCGCGCGCCGATTCACCGGTGACCGTAACAACAAACCTGACGGATACGGCCTCGTTCCTGTCTGAAAACTCAGTCCAATCCATTAATACCGAACTGCGTGCCCTTCAAAGAAAAGGTCTGGATACCTACATCGTTGTGGTCCCAGATTTTTCAGGAACAGCCCCTCTTGAATGGTGCAATACAGTTGGCACCCAATCGGGCCTATCCAGTTCTTCACTGGTCTTAGTGATTGCAACGCAAGAACGACAGACTGCCACCTGCGGCAATTCAAACGGAAAAGGTATCGATGACGCGACGGTTGTGAGCGCATTCTCGGGATTAAGGGAAGTGCTGAGCAAGGCAGATCCTCTAGACGAATCAACTTTAGCTACTGGCCTCAGCCTTTTCGTCACCGAACTGGAAGTGGGAGTAACAACTAAATCCATCACGGCCTCGCCGACGGCAACCAAGTCCGCCGCGACGACTTCTCACAGTTCCAAGCGAAACTCGAACTCACTGGCCATCGCCATCGGCGCACTCGCTCCCTTCCTTCTGCTTCCTGTTATCATCCTCGTTTTTCTGTTTATCATCATGCGTTCTCAACGCAAGACACACAAAAATGTCGTGCGTAATCAGGCTCAGGAGCATGTTCAACAGACCTTGGATCTCGCACGCCTCCTGCTGGACGCAGACGACATCGTTCGTTCAAGTGACGACGAAATCCAATTTGCCAAGGCTCAATTCGGCCCCGAGTCCGTCAAGTCCTACTCTGCGGCGCTTGAAACGGCGCGAGCACTGGTTAATAAGGGTTTCACCATGCAGCGCGAGAATGAGGATGGAAGCCACCCGCGTTCTCCCTACGAATTCCAAGAGTTTGTCGGGAAACTCAACGTCGCAATGAACCAGTTGGTTGCGGAGAAGAACGCTTTCACTCAGCGCCGTAACCAGGTTGCAAATGTCGGCCAGCAAGCCCGCGAGTTGCTCGAGATGATTGCGCAGACTCGTACTCAGGTGGATCAGGCTGAGAAGGACCTTCAGACCCTCCAGCTCGCCTATTCTCCCGAGGCCGTCGCCTCCCTCAAGGAACGTCCCAACCAGGCCCGCGCGCTCTTGGATCAGGCCGAAAGCAGTGCAAACGAGGCTCTAGCAAACGAGAGCAATGGCCAGAACGCGCTTCAGATCCTCGAAGTTGCGCGTCGCGCTTTGGCGCTGGCACGCCATCAGCTGGAAGCCATCACTCAAGCTCCCGATCAGCTTTCGCGTTCTTCGGAGCTTTTGACCGCTGCAATCGGTTCAATCACCTCGGATATTTCTGATGTGACTCGCCTTCACGCGGATCCGATCGCATTCCAGCAGCTGGTTGCCTCCGCTCAAGAAGCAATTAACGCTGGCAATGCCGCGCAAAACGGGAAGGGCGATCCTTTAGTCGCGCTTGAATCCCTGCGTGTTGCGGAAGCCGCCCTTGACGAGGCCTTGGCTCCCTTACGTAGTGCAGAAGAGCGCAGCCAACGTGCTGAGTCAGGAATTGACGCACTTTTGGCTCAGGCTGATTCCGATGTCGCGCGCGCAAGTCAACACGTGACAAGTCACGGCACGCTGGTTGGTTTCGATGCGCGCTCAAATCTTTCCTTTGCACAGTCCTCACTTCAAAGTGCGCACTCCTATCACGACCAAGGCAATGATGAGACCGCTGCCGGTCAAGCGCGAAACGCAATCACCTACGCGCAGGCAGCAATCAATGCTCCCCTGAACACTCCGCAACGTTCCACAACTGGTGACTCAATTGTTAACGGGATTGGGCTGGGCAGCATGCTTGTATGGTCCGTTCTCAATGGAATGCTCAACGGAGGAAGTTCGCGTCGACACGATTGGGGTGGGGGCGGCTCCAGTTGGGGCGGTTCCAGCGGAGGAAACTTCGGCGGGGGCGGTTCCAGCGGAGGAAACTTCAGCGGAGGTGGCTTCGGCGGAGGTGGCTTCGGCGGCTCCAACGGATCAGGTCACACCGGATCGTTCTGAAATAGGATATAGTTCAACCATAATTTTTCCCGCTTCCCAAAGGAGGAAACAATGGCGGAAAAGCAAACCATTCTTGGTCGTATTTCTCAGCTCGCAAAGGCAAACATCAATGCGCTCCTCGACCGCGCCGAGGACCCTCAGAAGATGCTTGATCAGCTGATTCGCGACTACACGAACTCGATCGCAGAAGCAGAGACCGCAGTCGCACAGACCGTCGGTAACCTCCGTTTGGCCGAGAAGGACCACGATGAGGACGTCACTGTAGCTGCAGATTGGGGACGCAAGGCAGCCGCGGCCTCGGCAAAGGCAGAGGAAATGCGCGCAGCCGGCGACCAGGCCGGCGCACAGAAGTGGGACGATCTGGCTCGCGTTGCCATCGGCAAGCAGATCCAGTTCGAAGGCGAAGCAAAGAACGCTGAGCCGCTGATCGCTTCTCAGCGCGAGGTCGTCGACAAGCTCAAGAACGGTCTGGTCCAGATGAAGGACAAGCTCAGCGAGCTCAAGACCAAGCGCGATCAGCTGGTTGCACGCCAGAAGGCCGCCGAGGCACAGGCACAGGTTTCGGATGCAGTTGCCTCGATCAATGTTCTTGACCCGACCTCCGAGCTCTCTCGCTTCGAGGACAAGGTTCGTCGAGCCGAGGCAATGGCCCAGGGCAAGACTGAGGTTGCAACCTCCTCGCTGGATTCACAGTTCGCAGAGCTGGAGACCGATTCTTCTCAGGCTGAAATCGAAGCTCGTCTTGCAGCACTGAAGCAGCAGCACTGATTGACAGCATAAAAATGTGGGCCCTGATCCAGGGCCCACATTTTTATATGTCAGAGATAGTCGAAGGGGTCGAAGTCTTCGATATCGATGATGTGAATACGCGGAAGCTGTACTTGGAATGCGTGCGCATCGTATTCAAGGTCAATGATTTCAAGGCCCAGATCTTCCAGTTCGTGGAACTGGCTGGAGAGGAACTCCTTGAAACACATAATCCCAACG
Organism: Actinomyces sp. ph3; assembly: GCF_000308055.1. GTDB lineage: Bacteria > Actinomycetota > Actinomycetes > Actinomycetales > Actinomycetaceae > Pauljensenia. The sequence continues at coordinate 240,226 of NZ_CAGY01000005.1, read as the reverse complement.
CGGTGTCCGTTTTCAAGCAGATCTTGAATTTGTGGCAGGAAATCGGCGTCGTGAGAAGCCAAAATAACTGAGCCTGACCCCTGCTCTGCAATGGCTTCAAGGGTGCGTTGAATACCGACATCAACGACCTTCATATCGTCTGGACCCGCTAGGGGAAGAGCGCGGTAGCCCATTGCATGGAGCGCTTGAATAAAGCCCATGGGAAGGTAACCCGAGGTTCCATTGAGGTAGAAAAGGCCGCGCACTTGCTGATGCCAGAGCTGTTCGGTCGCTTCACGAATTCGATCCCAGCGGGGACGTTCATCGGGAGTGGGACGGCGGTCCAGAACGGAAAGCCCAAGTGTGGCATCGATGTTTTCGCCATCGATCAGGAGATATGTCGCTTCTGCGTCAGGGGGATTCATAGTCCAATCCTATACTTCTGGGCTTCGACGCATACGTGAATTAAGGAGAAATCCTCATCGCGAGGCGCCTGAGACGCAAGAGGCCGGGACCGCAGATGCGGCCCCGGCCTCTTATGCCTCAATACCTTGAGACTACTTCACGTCCTCGTCAACCCAGTCGAGAGTACGGGTGACGGCCTTCTTCCACAGACGGTAGGTGCGATCACGTTCTGCAGGAGCCATCGAAGGAGTCCAGCGCTTGCCTTCCTGCCAGTTGGCAACGACATCATCGGTGCCCGACCAGAAGCCAACAGCCATACCCGCAGCGTAGGCAGCACCCAGCGCGGTGGTCTCAATGACCTTCGGGCGAACGACATCGACGCCGCACAGGTCAGCCTGGAACTGCATGACCAGATCGTCGTGCGTCATGCCGCCGTCGACCTTGAGCTCCTTGAGAGGAACACCCGAGTCGGCATTCATTGCATCCAGAACTTCTGCGCTCTGGAAAGCGGTGGATTCCTCAACCGCGCGAGCAATGTGGCCCTTGTTGACGTAACGCGTCAAGCCGACGATTGCACCACGCGCATCGGAACGCCAGTACGGTGCAAAAAGACCGGAGAATGCGGGGACGAAGTAGACGCCACCGTTGTCTTCGACCGTACGTGCCAGTTCGCCGATATCGGAGGACTTCACGATCATTCCCAGGTTGTCACGCAGCCACTGAACCAGCGAGCCGGCAACAGCGATAGATCCTTCCAAGGCGTAAACGGGAGCCTGATCACCGATCTTGTAGGCAACCGTCGTGAGCAAACCATTGTTGGAGAACACAGGCTCGGTGCCGGTGTTCATCAGCATGAAGCAGCCGGTGCCGTAGGTGTTCTTTGCCATGCCCTTTTCGAAGCAAGCCTGGCCGAAGGTTGCAGCCTGCTGGTCACCAAGGATGCCCGAAATCGGCGTATCGATGAGCAGGCCGTTCTTACGGCCGTAACCGTAGATCTCTGAGGAGGACTTGATCTCAGGCAGCATCGACATGGGGATGCCGAAAATCTCGCAGACATCTTCGCGCCACTGGAGGGTGCGGATATCCATGAGCATGGTACGCGAAGCATTGGTGACGTCGGTGTAGTGAACGCCGCCGTTCACCCCGCCCGTCAAGTTCCACAAAACCCAAGAGTCGGTGTTGCCGAAGTAGAGATCGCCGGCCTCGGCACGCTCGCGCGCACCCTCCACGTTGTCGAGGATCCACTTAATCTTCGAACCGGAGAAGTAGGGCGACAGTCCAAGGCCACAAATCTGACGGAAGCGATCGGGGCCCTCGTCACCTTCAAGTTCCTTGACGATGTCGGAGGTACGCATGTCCTGCCAGACAATCGCGTTGTAGACGGGCTCACCGGTGTTCTTATCCCACACGACGGTGGTTTCACGCTGGTTGGTGATGCCGACGGCTGCCAGTTGGTGACGGTTAATTTCCGCCTTCTGCAGTGCATCAGCGACGACCTGACGCGTGGTATCCCAGATCTCGATCGGGTTGTGCTCAACCCAACCGGGGTTCGGGAAGATCTGGGTGAATTCCTTCTGTCCGACAGAGACAATCTCACCGGAGTGATTGAAGATGATTGCTCGGGTCGAAGTCGTACCCTGGTCGATTGCCATGACGAATTCTTTAGTAGTCATGAGTTTCCTTTCGAAAGTTGTGTCACGTCGTTGTGTTTACTCAGACAAGAACGAGGAAGTAGAGGACAGTTCCCAACACAGCACCCACGATGGGGGCGACGACGGGAACCCACGAGTATGCCCAGTCGGAGCCGCCCTTGCCCTTGATCGGCAAAATTGCGTGAGCGATACGGGGGCCGAGGTCACGAGCGGGGTTGATTGCGCATCCGGTGGGGCCACCCAAGGAGTTACAGATGACGACGATGATGAGGGCAACGCCAAGCGGGCCAATCGCGGTTTCGGTGTGACCGGAAACGAAGACCCACAGGACCAGGACGGCAGTGCCGATGGCCTCAGTGACGCAGTTCCAAGCGTAAGAGCGAATCTCGGGGCCGGTAGAGAAGACACCGAGCTTCAGAGCAGGATCGCAATCCTCATCGAAGTGCTTCTTGAAGGTGAGCCAGCACAGGACAGCACCGACAAATGCGCCGAGGAACTGGGCAATGATGTATACGGCAACATTCGAGCCGGTGACAAGAACAGCTCCAGCCTTTTCTGCCGGAACGCCGTTGAGAGTCTGGCTGGGGTCAAAGAGGTAGGCGACAACCTTTGCAATGGTGACTGCGGGGTTCAGGTGTCCACCGGTACGGAAAGCGACATAAACACCTGCAAATACTGCAAGTCCCCATCCGAAGTTGATCATGAGCCAACCGCCACCCTTGCCCTTGGACTTGGGGAGCAGGTTCGTGGCAACGACGCCAGCACCAAGGAGAAGAAGCACTGCAGTTCCAAGGAACTCAGACCAGAAGACCTGTGCCGTTGTCACCGGAAGTGACGTGTCAAAGGCTGGGAGAATTGTTGCGAGCATATTTCCCTAACTTTCTCCGTCGCGTCTTCGCGACGGGGTCATTGGCGGGATCTCACCGCCATGCAAGTACCACCAGACCACCCTCATTCGAAGATGCGTTGTGGATCACGTTTAGTATCTCATTTGTTGCCCTTCACCCCAAATGGATGAACGTTTGTTCATGTATTTGGGTCAACCTGTGGACAAGTACATCATTTGGAGCCCACTTCGCCTATAGGCAAATTGGTGACTAAACAGCTACAAGTGCGTGCTTATGGATGGCATACTAGGAAATGTGACAATACGTGATGAACAGGCCCACGAAGCGGCCTCGATGTATTACCTGCAGGGGCAGACGATGGAGACCATCGCCCGCCACCTCGGTGTTTCACGTTCGTCTGTTTCACGCCTACTGACCTACGCTCGAAACTCCGGTCTGGTGCGCATCTCCGTTGCTGCGACCCCAGGAAACCGCGGTTCACTCTCGGGCCAAATTAACGAAATATTTGGAATTCGAACATCAGTCGTTCCCGTTCATGACATTCACACGGAAGTGAATCGGCTGCACAATGTTGCACGAGTAGCCGCTGAACGCCTTGTGGATATGCTCAAGCCCGGAGACACTCTTGGAATTGCATGGGGTAACACGACCTCCGAAGTCACCCGATGCCTACCCCGAGTGAATCTCCCTGGTTCAACAGTGGTGCAACTCAATGGCGCTGCAACTGCGACAGAATCGGGTGTCCCCTATGCGGATGCCATTATTTCTCGCGCAGCTACTGCTTTGGGTGCCCGAATGGTTCACTTCCCCGTCCCTGCTTTCTTTGACTTCGCAGAAACAAAGGAAGCACTGTGGCGTGAACGTTCGGTTACCTCTGTACTTGCGACGATTGATTCGGCGAATGTCGCGCTCTTTGGAATCGGCTCACTTTCTGCCCGACTCCCATCGCGCGTCTATTCGGGAGGCTTCTTGGATCCCGATGAAATTGCGCATGCGCAAGAAGACGGCGTTGTTGGGGATGTCTGCACGGTCCTTCTGCGTGAAGATGGATCGACAGACATGGATCTGAACAAACGCGCATCTGGGCCAAGCCCGGCAACGCTACGGAAGATTCCCCGTCGCCTGGCCGTGGTGGCAGGTGCATCCAAGGCACTACCGCTACTGGGAGCACTCCACGCCGGTGTCATCACCGATCTTGTTTTGGATGATGGCGCTGCACGTGAACTCTTGGATTTGGTGCGTCACCGCGCCCACGCCTAACCCGCACCTGTGACGTCTTAACACAGCGTTTTCAGGTAACCCCCACCAGCACTTAGGTGCACTCTCTACATACAAAAGCGGCCGGCTTCGTCAATTGACGAAAGCCGGCCGCTTTTACGTACTCAGCCCAGGCGCTTCACCAAGGGGAAGGGAATCGTTTCACGGATTCCCTGTCCGGTCAGCACCATCAGCAGGCGGTCAATTCCCATGCCCATACCACCGCAGGGCGGGAAGCCCTGTTCCATGGCGATAAGGAAGTCCTCATCCAGGACCATGGCTTCAGGATCGCCATTGGCAGCTGCCAGAGCCTGCGCTTCAAAACGCTGACGCTGGACAACGGGATCAGCGAGCTCGGAGTATGCCGTTGCGGTCTCAAAACCACGAACGTACAGGTCCCACTTCTCAGTCAGGCCCGGACGTGAACGGTGGTAACGGGTCAGCGGAGAAGTGTCCTCGGGGAAGTCATAGACGAAGGTCGGTGCCCACAGCTTCGAGGCAACGAGCTCTTCGAAGATATCCTCGACGATCTTGCCGTTGACTGCATAATCATCAACCTCAATACCGATCTGGTCGGCGTACTTGAGCAGCTTTTCACGAGGAGTATCGACCGTGATCTCTTCACCCAAAGCCTCTGAGGTCGAGCCATACAGGTCGATGTGGTCCCAATCGCCCGAAAGGTCATACTCGGTGCCGTCAGCAAGAGTGACAATTTCCTGGCCTTCGGGAAGATCGAAGGCATCACGAGCAGCCTGCTGGATAAGGTTTCGGGTCAGGGCAGCCATTCCGTTGTAGTCGGAATAGGCTTCGTAGGCCTCCAGCGAAGTGAATTCGGGGCTGTGAGAGGAATCCATACCTTCGTTACGGAAGTTACGGTTCATCTCAAAGACGCGATCCACGCCACCGACAACTGCGCGCTTGAGGTAAATCTCGGTAGCAATACGCAGGTAGAGGTCCATATCCAGCGCGTTCATGTGCGTGATGAAAGGACGTGCCGAGGCGCCACCGTGGATGACCTGGAGCATCGGAGTCTCAAGCTCGATGTAATCACGGCGGAAGAAGTTCTCACGAATGGAACGGTTCACTGCAGCGCGAATACGGATCATATTGCGCGCGGCAGGACGGGTGATCAGGTCGAGCTCGCGGCGGCGGATTCGCTGATCTTCCGAAAGAGTAACTTCTTCACCCTCGGCGGTCGTCCATGTCTTTGGCAGAGGACGCAGGGCCTTTGAGGCAATTGCCCACGAGGCGTCAGGAGCGGGAAGAGCAGTCGGGGCCGCGTCGTAAGCGGCTTGGGCCTCGGGAGTGACCTCAGCCGGGGTAGCGAAGATCGACAGTTCACCGCGCTTGGAGGAAATCACGCGACCGTGAACGTAAAGGAAGTCCCCCAAGTCAACGTCGTTTTTGTATTGCGCCAGCGACTCTGCACCAACCGAGGCAGCTGAGAGCATCACTTGGATCTTGTTGCCCGCACCATCCATGAGGGTTGCGAAGCAGAGCTTTCCACCGTTACGTGCCAAAACCACGCGACCAGAGAGAGCAACGATGTCATCGGTCTCTTCGCCGGCTTCCAGATGGCTGTACTTTTCACGGACCTTTGCGATGGTCGTGGTGATAGGAAGCTTCACAGGGTAGGCGGGAATCCCTGCCTCCATGAGGCGTGCACGCTTGGCAGCGCGGATTTGTACTTGTTCAGGGGTATCGTCAACAGGCGAATCAGTCATGACTTCAATGGTAGCGAAAGTCAGCGATTAGTCACGCCCATGCGTATGAGCGGATTGAAATTCACACACCCGAACTTTTCAAGCCCAAGCTTTGGGCGTGGGGCGAAGACTCAGGGACCTGTCCCAGAGCACTCCCCTCTTCGATAATTCGATTCTGCGCATCAACGAAAACGACGCTGGGCGTTACAGAGCGAACCTGAGATTCGGGGACCTGGGCATAGGCCATGATGATGACCAAATCATCCAGGTTCACCAGATGCGCCGCTGCTCCATTGAGCTGAATGACACCACTTCCACGCTGGCCGGCGATTGTGTACGTCGACAGGCGTGATCCGTTGTTCACATCCGCGATATCTACTTTTTGGCCGGGAACGATATTGGCCGCATCCAAGAGGTCTTCGTCGATGGTAATTGAGCCAACATAATGCAAATCGGCTCCAGTTACTCGTGCACGGTGAATCTTTCCAATCACCATGGTCCGAGTCATTTCACTCATGACGTGCGCCTCCGGCAACAGAAATAACGACATCCGCGTTATCAATCAAGCGAGTCGCTCCAACCCGCGCGGCAAGAAGAATTCGAGCGCGAAGGCTCCCCTGCGTTGCCGCAGCTTCCAGGGCTTTCTCACGGCTATCCTTGTCCACCTGCTCTGCGGCGCTTCCGCTCCCTGCAAGGAGGGTGAAATCGTCATCATCCACGATCGCAACGTAATCGGGAACGACTCCCTCTTCGGCCTCGAGAACAGAGGACGCAGCACGCAAAACCTCGTCAAGGGGAACACCCAAAGCCGCAGCAGCGCGGGCCTCGTCAATCGCACGCGACAGGGAACGCGCATGTACGCGTTCTTCCTCGCTGAGGTACTGATTACGCGAAGACAGCGCAACGCCATCGCTATCGCGAACAATCTCAACGGCCTGAATGCGCACGGGCATATCCAAGTCACGAACGAAGGTACGAATAACCGCCAGCTGCTGGGCATCTTTTTGGCCAAAGAGCGCAACATCAGGACGAATCAGATTCATTGCCTTTGAGACGACCAGAGCAACGCCGGCAAAGTGCGTCGGGCGGGTTGCGCCTTCAAGAATGTGAGCAACCGGGCCAGCGTCGATACGGGTGGTTGCAGGAGTTGGGTAAGCATCGGTGACAGAAGGAGCCCATACAAGATCAGCACCCACCGTTGACAGAGCCTCCATATCGGCATCTAATGTGCGCGGGTAGGCGTCGTAGTCCTCGCCGGGAGCGAACTGGGTGGGGTTCACGAAGATCGTGACGATGACGTGATCGGCAAGCTCCTGTGCCTGCCGGACAAGCTCAAGGTGCCCTCGGTGGAGCGCTCCCATTGTCATGACCAGTGCGCGCGTCCCCTCAAGTTGGGATAGTGCTTGCGCAAGCTCTTCTCGGGTATGCGTCAACTGAGGCGTAGAGTTCATATGACTTATTTTCGCCCGAAAGGCCCCCAAAACGCCATTTCGCGGGGGTCTAACGGATCACTTTTCACCCATTTCGCGCACGGCTGCGCGAATTTCCGAGGCCACCTGAGAGCTGATTCTCCCCTCGAATTCCAGTAGGTCGACGGTGTGCAGAGTCATTGCCGCGTAGGTCGAGCGCGCATCCTCGAGGCGGTGTGCCCACTGGCCCTCCCCCGCCAGGTTTTCTTCCTTGGCCTTGGTTTCTAGAACGCTCAGGTGCTCGCGAATTGTTCCTACGTCACCCCGTGGAATGGGGCCAGAAACCCCGCGGTCTCCTGCTCGTAGCGCGCGATCGAGTGCGGCCTCGCAGAGGGGGCGCAAGAAAGTTCCCGGGTCGTCAATTCCGACGGTGGAGAGGATCTGCTTAGACTGCGCGACTACGGTGGCAAGGAAATTTGCACCGTGATTCAAAGCAGCGTGGTAAACCCCGCGGTCTTCCTCCGCGATCTCAAAAGGCTCACCGCCCATTTCAACGACTATCGCTTGAGCAATGGGCAAAGCGATTGCGGGAGCAGTCACCGCAAAGGGTGTCCCCACCAAACGTGGAACGTCAACAGAGGTCCCCGTGAAGGTCATTGCCGGATGAATTGCCAGGGGGATTGCCCCCATAGCGGAGGCGGGGCGCAGAATATCAATTCCATGTGCCCCCGAAGTATGCACAACCAGTTGCGAGGGCTGCCAAGCACCTAATTCGGCCAGCCCCTTGACCAGGCCTTCCAGCTGGTCGTCGGGAACGGTCAGAACAACCATCTGGCATCGAGAGACAATCTCTTCCACCGAAAGAATGGGAATCCCCGGTAACAGAGCATCGGCGCGCTCGCGTGATTCCTCTGAAGAGGCACTCACCCCAACAATCGTGTGTCCAACCGCGCGCAGGGCCGAGCCAATCACAGGGCCAACATGTCCCATGCCGATAATGCCGATATCAAGTCGACCGCCGCGCATATTCCGCCTTTGCTGTGGTGTCTGATGAATGGCCCTGAGTGTCAAGCCGCGCCTGAACCTGCGCCATGATCGGCGCTATCTTCGCAGGTGCGTCATTGGAAATTAACTGTGCATCCCATTTTCAACGCGCAGCATCCATTTCTCAGGAGGCTCGCTGGCACGGTTGGCCTGCCCTTCAACGAGCAAGGTGAAAATATCTGCACTTGCCTGCGAGGCATCTTGATGCGCCGCAATCATCCTGAATGCACCGGGAACCACATCCATGTGCAGACTTGCCACACCCAGTTTGCGTTCTAGTGGCCCCGATTGCACCCGAACCGACTGCAGACGAGCAATAGGTGCCCACAGGCTCTTCCAATTCAACCAACCATCGCGGATAACGAATGTGGTCCGCGTGATCGCTCGAGCGCGGCGATGGTAGGCGAAGGGGTCCAGGCAGCGCGCTCGAGGCGACATCTGCACAAAGCCCTGCCCGCTTCCCTTTCCCGCGAGCGCAGCCTCGATAAAGGAAGGAACATCGTCGACACCCAGATCGTTGAAAACCATCCACAGTGCGAATTCAACATCTTGGCGTGTACCCACTGGAATAAGGATGTGAGAGCTCTGCTGTTTGTCCGAGTCAGTATCTTTCGCACCGTAACCGGCCTGAAGAATGCTCACACGGTACCAACCCAGGAAACGCCAAAAGAAGGGCTGCTGAACCTGAATCGCGTGAATACGCCTGGGAGGAATGGTCTGTGCGCGCGTGCTGAGTAAACCGCGTCGCACGCGGATACCATCGGGGGAAATCGCGAGGCGGAAGTTGGCCTCGGAGGCAAAACGATTCCACTGCACACCGACGATCGACATTGCCACAGAAAGGAAACCACCCAATGATGCAATGGCGACAACAATGCCTTCTTGTACAGCGGCAATGCCTCCTGCAACGAGGAACGCAATCAGAAGCAAAATGGCAATGATATTGCCCAAAGACAGCATCTGCGATCCGAGCAGGCGTCCCATTGAGACCTGATAGAGCTCCCGCTCAGGTGCGACCGGGATTGAGGAAGGCGCATAGACCTCGCCGGTATAGCTGTAGTTTCCGGGAGTTTGCGAGGCCGTGGGCTGAGCAGGAGCGTAGGGATCCGCCGTTGCGGCTGGGTACCCGCTCTGGGCGGGGGCGTACGGAGACTGAGGCGATCCCCCCATTTCCGAGGCCTGGGGGGAGGTTTGCGCCTCTACCCTCAGCCCTGCGGCACGAGCGAGGATTTCTCCGCGCAGAGCCTCAAGTTCGGAGACCTTGAGGTAACCGATGGTGATGTTGGAGGAGGAACCACCAGCAACTTCAACATCAAGCTTGCCCAAGCCAAGAATTCGTGCAAGGACCGGCTGGGAGATATCAACGGCCTGAATACGGTCCAAGCGCGCATGGCGCTGCTGACGCTTAAGAATCCCGCGGCGCGACCACACTGCGGTTTCCGTGACTGCAAAGGCCAAGGACCACCACTGGAGAAAAACAAAACCAACCAGGACGGTGATGACAATCAGCGCGCTCCCCGCCAAATAAAAGAAACGCTCCGAAAAGAAAGAGAGAAGATACTCAGAGCGCAGCATTTCCTGAATTTCACTGAAATTGCGATAAGTAACTAAGGCAAAACCTGCCACCAGGATTTGCCAGATCTCCAGAAGAGGCGTGATGACGTGGACGCGGCGCCACAGCGAGGGATCAACGCCCTGGTCCGCTGCATACACGTGTTGAGAAGAACTCATGCTCACAGCCCTGCCATCTCAGCGCTTCCACGCTGGGCGAGTTGATCGCGCAGACGGGCAGCATCCTCGGAGGGAATCCCCTGAACAAAGGCACGAGTAGAGACCGAGGCGGTATGAATGATCACCGTGGAGATACCAAAGAAGCGGGAAACGGGGCCTTCTGAAATATCAACGTACTGAATACGACCGTAAGGAACGATTGTCATCGAGCGGAAGAAAGCACCTCGACGAATGAGGAAATCATGCTCGCCTTGTGCCCATGCGAAATTACGTACTTGCCGACCGATGATCCACATCATGTAGAGCCATCCGGCACTCAATCCCGCAATGGCTCCAAAACCCCACTCTCGCGGAAGATCTGGTGCCATCACCATGGCGACCGATACTGCAGCAACACCGATGACAAAGTAAACGCTGACGTTGAGCCGCCGCACCAGGGCAAGCGAGCGTTTAACCGGATTAAAAGTCACACCTTGGGGTTCAAAAAGGCTTTGAGAGCTGGATTGAGTCATGCTTGCATTATCTCCCTTTCAACATCTTTTTCATGCGGATTCTCAGAAAAACAATTTCACACAGCAGGCGTTCAGGATACATTCAGTTATCTCACTCAAAATGTTGACTATGACGGAATTTGAAAACACTGGAGAAGCACGACTTCTTGTCGTTGACGATGAACCAAATATTCGCGATCTTCTGGCCTCATCACTGCGTTTTGCTGGCTTTGATGTCATCACGGCAGAAGACGGAGCATCTGCTTACCACCAGGCTCAGGAAGAACGCCCTGACCTGATCGTTCTGGACGTCATGCTCCCCGACATGGATGGCTTCACAGTGACTCGTCGCCTGCGCGATGCAGGTATCACCATCCCCGTCCTTTTCCTGACAGCTCGCGATGATATGCGCGACAAGATCCAGGGACTCACCGTCGGCGGCGACGATTACGTCACGAAGCCTTTTGGCCTCGAGGAAGTCGTCGCACGTATTCGTGCCGTCCTGCGCCGTACGCTGGGCGAGAGCGGCGACGATGGCAAGCTGCGCGTCGCTGACCTTGTCATCGACGAAGACGCACACGAAGTCACTCGCGCTGGAGTACCGATCGACCTGTCCCCCACCGAGTTCAAGCTTCTGCGCTACCTCATGATCAATCAGGGACGAGTCGTTTCCAAGATGCAGATCCTCGATCACGTCTGGGAATACGACTGGGATGGCGAGGTCGCAATCGTCGAATCTTATATTTCCTACCTGCGTCGCAAGCTGGCCGTCGAAGGCGCCAGCGGCGAGCTCATTCACACCAAGCGAGGCGTTGGATACATCCTTCGAGACGATAACTAAAAAATGTACCCACGCGGTGTAGTACGCAGATTCTGGTCGTCACGTTCGTTGACGGCCAGAATTGTTGCGCTCACTGCACTTCTTCTCTCCCTTGGACTTTCCCTTTCAGCAACGGTGATGATCGGCCTCTTGCAGCGCCACCTCATTGCCCAAGTTGATGACCAGCTCTCATCAACAGTTCTGTCATTGGCCCCCAAGGCCATTGAGAACCCCCAAGAGCTGACCCAAGAGCCCAACCTCCCCACCCTCTACTACCTCAACATCCAACGAGCCAACGAAGAAGACGTCACGCTGCTCTCGGCCTCGACACGCGACCACGCGGGTAAACCGCTGATTCCGGAGCTTCTCAAGCCAGGTCAATCCGCGCAGACGGCTACCGGCTGGACTGACCCCGTTACTGTCGAATCAACGAAGAAGGGATCTACATGGCGCGTGATTATTGTTCCCATTACGCGCAGTGGCGATATCACCCCAACGGGCAGGCTCACCGTCGCACTCCCGCTCAACGACGTAAAATTCACCATTCAAAATATGGCTGGATACGTTGCGACGACGGCAATTGCGATCATCGCCATCGGCACCGGCCTGGCGACCTACCTAGTCCGGCGCGCGCTTCTTCCTCTGCGCGGAATCGAGACGACTGCTGGGAAGATCGCCGCTGGCGACCTCACCCAGCGTGTTCCATTCGCTCCGCCTTCAACGGAAGTCGGTTCGCTTTCGAACTCATTGAACTCCATGCTGAGCCAGCTGGAGCAGTCATTCGCAGCGCGCGAAGAATCTGAGCGCAAGATCCGTCGCTTCGTTTCCGACGCTTCGCATGAACTACGCACTCCCCTAGCCGCGATTTCCGGTTACTGCGAGCTCTACTCAATGGGCGGCGTTCCGGCAGAGCGCACCGGCGAAGTCATGGGGCGCATTCGATCCGAATCAACTCGCATGGGTTCATTGGTTGAGGACCTTTTGACCTTGGCTCGCTTGGACGAGGGCCGGCCGCTAGAAATCGTGGACGTTGACGTGATCGCGATGCTTCGCAATGCTCGCTTTGACCTTCAAGCCCTCGATCCCACTCGCCAGGTCAAGATTCTGGGGATCAATGACCAGCCGATTCCACAAGCCGTATGGATTCAGGCCGACCGCGACCGCCTGCAACAGGTGCTCACAAATATCATCGGCAACATTGTGCGTTATACCCCGCGTTCAACACCGGTTGAGATTGCGGTAAGTCAGAATCCCACTTCTGTTCTGATGGAATTTAGGGATCACGGACCTGGAATTGCGAAGGAAGACTATGAAAAAGTTTTCCAGCGCTTCTATCGAACAGAAAGCTCGCGTGCCCGCTCGCTGGGTGGCTCCGGATTGGGCCTTTCCATTGTGTCCTCAATCATCTCGGCACACGGCGGTCACGCACAGCTGGCAAAGACCACGGGCGGTGGTCTCACCGTCAAGATCGATATGCCAATCGTGCAGTCCAAAGAACGCATGAAGGCGTAAACTGACGGAATTCGATCTTCGCCACTTCCTTTCCACGTCGAATGTCTTGCGAATCTCAACTACCTAAGCAGCACTGTTTTTCCTTGAGAATGACGCAGAAAACCGCTGGGAATTAAGTGATCACGCGCTGCATGACCTCTGCAAATCCTTCGCTGAGTGGGCAAGCTCCGTGCCAAGCGCCCAAAAAGTGGCTAGCATTGCCAAGTAACATTGTCAGACTAGGAGTGAGCGCGCATGGGTGCCGATGCACCTCAGTGGCTTTTTAGTTCCTTCGTGGACACGATGCAAGAAATTGGGGCAAGCGCTCCGATTCCCCTTCTGGAGGCTGAAGCTCGCGATTTGATCTCGCGCTGGAATGCCAAGGGACGAATCCTTCACAATACCCGCCATCTCATCAAAACTTTGGCGCGTATCGACGAGATCGCTTCGACAGCACACGATCCTGACGTTCTGCGGGTTGCTCTGTGGTATCAAGGAGCGGTACTTAACCGCAGTTTCGATGTTTTCCAACGCGGAACCAACAGTGATGAACAGGAATTCTCTGCGCTGTACCACGCACGTTCTCGCATGGAAACACTGGGGCTGAGCGAAGACGTTATTTCTCGCATTCAAGAGCTCATGATGGCGCTTTTCACGCACCGCGCGGATCCTTCTGACATGGATGCTCAAGTCCTCATTGATGCCGACTTGGGAATGCTGGCAGCTAGCCCTCAGGACTTTAAGCGCTTCCGTGAATCACTGCGCGAAGAATACCCTGATTTGTGCGATACGGATTACGTACGTGCACGCCGCCTGGCAATTAAGAAAATCTTGGCGCGCGAGCAGATCTTCCACTCACCCCTTGCACTTGCATGGGAAGAAAGCGCACGAGCTAATCTCGAGGCCGAAAGCGCCAAGCTCGCCCGAGTTCTCAAAGAATGCGCCCCCGAGGCTGATCTTGATGAGCCCGAAGAAGATTTTGGGTCAGAGGAACACCACGAGACGCTCTCATCGGATACTCCTGCTTCTGGAACGATGATTATCCGTCGTCGTCACCTCAACATTAAGAGTCATGCTGAGCCTTTCGACCATGTCGATACCCCGAATGTTCCCGGCGAGTCTTCGCCTTCCGCTGTTGTTGAGCTTCCAAAGTCAACCCTTTCCGTTGATTCCGATGAGTTTGCCACTGACGAGGCCGCTGGCGTACCTGTGACGCCCGCTCCCCTTGGCAGTGGGGCTGAGGCTTCAGTCTCCGCTCAGGCTCCTTCCAATGCCGCATCTGATAGCGCGGAGGAGTCAGCGGGGGATACTGTGCCCGTATCACCAACGCTTCCTCCTGAAAACACTGAGACACCTGCTCTGGGGATTCCAAGCGGAGAGGCAGCTCCCACGCCCTCTGGCATGGCAGAGCCTTCTTTTCAACATGTTTCTCTGCCCAGCACCGTCCACACCCCTCTGCCGGGTGTTGCAGCAGAGAGTCCTTCGCGTAGATCTGCTGTTGATGATGACGACACTTCTTCTTTGGAGTCAGCGTTGGATGACTTGGACATTCCAACTCCTCCCCCACTGTCCTAAATCCTTAAGGTTGAATCATCGTATTCATCCACCGTGTCAGGTTGAACCGTTTTTTGCACAGATCGCCTCATCTGCACGGTGACATCATTTTTCTCTTCCTAGGCTGTGAACACCCATTCACCCAGCCTAGGAGGGCACAATGACCGCGTTTTCCGTCGACTCCGCACACATCGCTTCATGCGCCTCGCGGATCCAAATTACCTGCGACTCAATTCGAAGCGAAGTCTCAGCACTCATGAACGAATTACTGGCGCTTAGAGATACTTGGCAAGGTGGCGCCTCTGCGCAATTCTCCGATTCTGTTGCTTCTTGGCAGCTCACCCAAGCTCAAGTTGAAAGCTCCCTAGACCAGATCTCAAGCTCACTTTCACATGCGGCTCAGGTCTACGCAGATGCTGAAGCACAGAGCATCGGACTCTTCGCGCATTAGAAGACTGGCCTAGTCAATGAAACCGCCTAATAAATGCCTGTGGGGGCGCGCTTGAAGCGCGCCCCCACAGGGACATTCAATGGGAATGCTGTTTTCTAACCCCTAGGGGATCAGTACATTCCGCCCATTCCGCCGTCAGCAGCTGCTCCTGCCGGCGCCGGAGGCTCGGGCTTGTCGGCAACAACGGCCTCGGTGGTCAGGAACATACCTGCGATCGAGGCTGCGTTCTGCAGAGCGGAGCGGGTGACCTTGACCGGGTCGGAGATACCCTGAGTCATCAGGTCGCCGTACTCGCCGGTTGCAGCGTTCAGACCGAAGCCGGGCTCCATCTGAGCAACACGGTCAGCAACAACGCCACCTTCAAGGCCAGCGTTCTCAGCGATCTGCTTGAGCGGTGCGGAGACAGCTTCGCGAACGATGTTCACACCGGTGGCCTCATCTCCGCTGAAGTTCAGCGAGCCAAGAGCCTTGGAGGCTGCCTGAATCAGTGCAACACCGCCACCGGCAACCAAGCCCTCTTCGGAGGCTGCGCGAGCGTTACGGATCGCGTCCTCGATGCGGTGCTTACGTTCCTTGAGCTCAACCTCAGTTGCAGCACCGGACTTGATGACTGCCACGCCGCCGGAGAGCTTTGCCAGACGCTCCTGGAGCTTCTCGCGGTCGTAATCGGAATCGGTGGTCTCGATTTCCTTACGCAGCTGACGGATGCGTGCCTGGATGTCATCCTTTGCGCCCAGTCCATCAACGATGGTGGTTTCATCCTTGGAGACAATGACCTTGCGTGCACGGCCGAGATCTTCAAGGGTGGCGTTCTCAAGAGAGAGGCCAACGGTCTCGGAGATCACTTCACCGGCGGTGAGGATTGCAACGTCCTTCAGCATGGCCTTGCGGCGATCGCCAAAGCCGGGAGCCTTGATGGCGACAGACTTGAAGGTGCCACGGATGTTGTTGACAACCAGGGTTGCCAGGGCTTCGCCCTCAACGTCCTCGGCAATGATGAACAGCGGCTTGCCGGTCTGCATGACCTTTTCCAGGACAGGCAGCAGTTCCTTGGCATTAGTGATCTTGGTGTCGACCAGCAGGATGTAGGGATCCTCAAGGACGGCTTCCTGGCGATCTGCATCGTTAACGAAGTATGCAGAGAGGTAGCCGCGCTCGAAACGCATACCTTCGGTCGTCTCAAGGGTGGTGTCGAAAGAGTTGGTCTCTTCAACGGTCACAACACCTTCGGAACCAACCTTCTCAAAGGCCTGAGCAATGAGCTTGCCAATCTCGGGATCGTTTGCGGAGATTGAGGCCGTGGCAGCGATCTGCTCGGTGGTCTCAACAGGCTTGGAATCCTTGTGCAGCTGGGCAACGATTGCCTCAACGGCGCCATCAATGCCGCGCTTCAGGGCGATGGGGTTCGAACCGGCTGCAACGTTGCGCAGGCCCTCACGGACCAGTGCCTGTGCCAGAACGGTAGCGGTCGTGGTGCCGTCACCTGCGACGTCATCGGTCTTCTTGGCAACTTCCTTGACCAGTTCTGCACCGATACGCTCGAAGGGATCTTCGAGGTCGATTTCCTTAGCAACGGAAACGCCATCCTTGGTGATGGTGGGGGCGCCCCACTTCTTGTCGAGGACGACATTACGGCCCTTGGGGCCCAGGGTGACCTTAACGGTGTCGGCGAGAAGGTTCAGACCGCGCTCCATGCCGCGGCGTGCCTCCTCATCGAAGTGAATGAGCTTCGTCATGTTCTTCTATCCTTCCGCGATGCGGATTGGACCGATGCCCGCGACGGACGACTCAGGTAACTCCTAAGCCTCACCGGCCTTAGTGCTTATCACTCGGCAGTCCCGAGTGCTAAATCCAAGTCTGGCACTCTCAGCCTCAGAGTGCAAGATGGACAGTTGGGAGTTCACTGAAAAAGAAAAACCCCGGTACCAAGTACCGGGGAGAAGCTCCCGCGACTGGATTCGAACCAGTAACCGTCCGATTAACAGTCGGATGCTCTGCCGTTGAGCTACGCGGGAAAGCGACAAAAAGAAATAGTAGCGATGAAGTGGGCCAAGAGCAAATCCGAGAGCTTCCTACGCTCATGGCCTGCCTCACATACCAATTACTTCCATTCGGGATTGTCCGTATCCACACCACTATCGCGAGCAGCGCACTCAATTGCGGTCGCGAGCCATTGAGCAAAACCGTCGAGCTGTGAGTCGTAGTGCGAGCGGAAACGCTCGTCGTGAATGTAGGAACGTGAAATCACGTAGTGCTTTGCAGGGGTCACCGGGAAGAACTCGCTGAGCAATTCCCGATGCGAGGCGACAAGAGCTGCCGCCTCGTCACTATCGGGAAGAACGCCCTGACGGATGGCTGCGATCATGTCCTTCTCGACCTGCTGAAAACGGTCAGCATTTCCCTGCCAGTCCGCCGAGCTCCACGATGCAGTGCGGCGCTGAGATTCCTGCCAGTCGTCACTATCACCGTAGTGTTGTTCAGCTTCCTCCTGATGCGCGGCAAAGTCAGCATCCCCAAGGATTTCCCCGATCTCTTCCACACTGAGAGAATTTTCGTTCATTGCATCCTCCAATAAGGTATCGATTGCTTTGATCATTTTGTCCGTCTGCTGGCGATGGGCAATAAGGCTTGCTCGCTGTCGCTTCAGGTGCGAGAGCGCCGATTCCCCAGAATCGAGGAGTGTCTTGATGTCCCCCAGCTTCATCCCCGTCGCTCGATAGATGATGATCCTTTGGACCCGAGCACAGTCCTCGACCGAGTAGAGCCGGTAGTTTGACCAGCTCCGTTCGGCGGGAGCGAGGAGCCCTTGTGCCTCCCAGTGGTGAAGCGTTCGCACAGTCACCGAAAAGCGCTCAGCGACCTCACCAACGGTGTAGAGATTGTTGTCATCGCTCATGGCAATCATTGTGAAGTCTCACGCCGCGTCATGCTCAAGTCGAATGCGCACGAGATTGCGAAGCTGCCACTTCACGAGACCGAGGCTAACTTGCATGGCCGCGGGCGACGGCAGGGCCTGGCCGGGCTTCGAGCCGATGCGCCGAGCGAAAGCTCGCGGCGCGGACGGTGAGCGGGCGGGCCGTCGCAGCGGCCAGGGAGGATCCTCGCAGGCGGTCCAGAGTGGCACACAAAGCGGAAACCCCGCCCTGCCAAAGCAGAACGGGGTTTCGCGGCCCATGACGGGCGAAAGTCTGAATGAATCAGACGGGGAAAGTCACTTAAGGGTGACCTTGCCGCCGGCCTCTTCGATCTCAGCCTTAGCCTTCTCGGCGTCTTCCTTCTTGGCGTTCTCGAAGATGGTCGAGGGGGCGCCGTCAACCAGGTCTTTGGCTTCCTTGAGGCCCAGGCCGGTCAGAGCCTTGACAGCCTTGACGACGGCGATCTTCTTGTCGCCTGCGGACTCGAGGACAACCTCGAACTCGTCCTTCTCTTCAGCTGCGGGAGCATCGCCTGCTGCGGGAGCAGCAACGGCAACGGCTGCGGGAGCAGCAGCGGTAACGTCGAAGGTCTCTTCGAAGAGCTTCACGAAATCGGAGAGCTCGATGAGGGACATTTCCTTGAAAGCTTCGATGAGCTCGTCGTTGGAGAGCTTAGCCATGATTGGCATCCTTTCGATTTTGGCCTGCTACGTGAGCAGATTGTGGATGTGATCGCAAAGGCGAGTGCCTTCGCGGGCCTGTCACGTCAGGCCGCTTCGCCCTGCTTTTCACGCAGAGCATCGATGGTGCGCACCGCCTTGGACGGAAGCGCGTTGAAGGCGTATGCCGCCTGAGAGATCTTCGCCTTGAGGGCGCCTGCAGCCTTGGCCAGCAGGACCTCGCGAGACTCGAGATCGGCAAGCTTCTTGACAGCCTCAGCGGAGAGCTGCGCGCCCTCCATAGCACCGGACTTCAGTACCAGCTGAGGATTCTCCTTGGCAAAATCACGCAGCGTCTTGGCAGCCTCAACGGGCTCACCGGTGACGAAAGCGATAGCGGTCGGGCCCTTCAGGTCAGCCTCGAGGAAATCGAGACCAACTTCGCGAGCCGCCAGGATCGCCAGCGTGTTCTTTGCCACGGCGTAGGTCGCATTGCCAGCCAGGCCGCGACGCAGCTGCTTGAGCTGGCCAACGGTCAGACCGCGGTACTCGGTCAGCAGGACAGCGTCGGCTGCGCGGAAACGCTCCACGAGCTCGGCAACTGCTGCCACCTTGTCGGACTTCGCCATGGTCCTCCTTTCAAAAATTCACCGCCGGACGCACGAAAAAGCCCGGCACGCAGGAAAGCGGCCGGGCTCAAATGAAACCCACTTCAAAAGAAGTCACTCACCTGCGTCGGAAGCTTTCGCACTTGGAATCCACCGAGGTGGATGACCGACGGTCTTCGGCAACGAGTAGCTTAACACGCATCGCAGTAGGGGTTCCAGCTCTGGAAGTGTGTATCAGCACACTCATAAACACACACTGGGATTTTCGCTGCACCAGATCCAAAGCAAGGGGTCCCCACAAGCATTGCTCGTGGGGACCCCTTGAAACGACTATCTGCCGTTAACCTCTAGCGCTTCAGGAAGCGTCCTCGGAGGTCAGGGCGCGAGTCTTGGTGGCATCCAGCGGGATACCGGGGCCCATGGTCGTGGCGACCGTAGCCTTGAGGATGTAACGGCCCTTTGCGGAAGCCGGCTTCAGACGCAGGATCTCCTCCAGGACGACAGCGTAGTTCTCGACCAGCTGCTCGGCGGTGAAGGAAGCCTTACCGACGATGAATGCCAGGTTTGCGTGCTTGTCGACACGGAACTCGATACGACCGCCCTTGATTTCCTTAACGGCCTTAGCAACATCCATGGTAACGGTGCCGGTCTTGGGGTTTGGCATGAGGCCACGGGGACCAAGCACGCGGCCCAGACGGCCAACCTTGCCCATGAGGTCGGGGGTTGCAACGGCGACATCGAAGTCGGTGTAGCCCTTGGCAACCTTCTCGATCAGCTCGTCGCCACCGACTTCGTCGGCTCCGGCGTCGATTGCTTCCTGTGCGCGCTCGCCAACGGCGAAGACCAAGACCCGGGAGGTCTTACCGGTGCCGTGCGGCAGGGAAACAGTGCCTCGGACCATCTGATCGGCCTTACGGGGATCAACACCCAGTCGCATAACAACCTCAACGGTTGAATCGAACTTGGTGACCGAGGTTTCCTTGGCCAAACGCATTGCGGCCAGGGGGCTGTACAGTTCGCCAGCGTGGATCTTCTCCGCCGCTGCGCGGTAGCTCTTAGAGCGCTTCGTCATTCTGCTTCTTCTCCTTGCAGGTGTGGGTGTCGGGCAGCGCCTGCCCTACCACGGAAATTAAAGGGTCAGTCCTGAACAGTGATGCCCATGGAACGTGCGGTGCCCGCAACGATCTTGGATGCAGCATCAATGTCGTTGGCGTTGAGGTCAACCATCTTGGCCTGAGCGATTTCACGCACCTGGTCCATAGTGATCGATCCAACCTTGGCGGTGTTCGGGGTACCCGAACCCTTTGCAACACCTGCAGCCTTCTTGATCATCTCGGAGGCCGGAGGGGTCTTCAGAACGAAGGTGAAGGAACGATCTTCGTAAACGGTGATTTCAACCGGGACGATCGAACCGCGCTGCGACTCAGTTGCAGCGTTGTATGCCTTCGTGAATTCAACGATGTTAACGCCGTGCTGGCCCAGTGCAGGACCAACGGGCGGAGCCGGGGTCGCGGCGCCTGCAGCGATCTGCAGCTTGATAAGGCCGGTGACCTTCTTCTTCTTCGGTGCCATATTTCGGGTCTTTCTATTTCTTACTCAGCCGCGGAGACTACCGCGGCATACGTCCATGTGGGATCTACAAGAAGAGCAACCTGTAGACAAAGTCCACCTAGACGCACGAATCTACATGATAACGCGATGTGGGTGACTCCCCAAGTCTAGGTGCTGCAGCTCACGCCGATCGAGAAATCGGCAAGCATCTACTGCATCAGCAGAAAGGGAGCCCCAATTGCGTTTCAGGGAAATTACTCTTCGATCTTTTCGACCTGATCGAAGGTGAGCTCCATGGGGGTCTCACGTTCGAAGATGGTCAGCAAGACCTTCAGACGCTGGGTTTCAGGCATGATCTCGGAGATCACTGCGCTCATGGTGGCGAATGCACCATCGGTAACGGTGACGACCTCGCCAACCTCGAACTGAGTGTGGACTTCCTGAACGGGAGCGGGAGCGCTCTTTTCCTCGGCGGCAGCAGCCTCGAGTACGTTCGGGGTCAGCAGCATGACGACCTCGTCGATCGACAGCGGCACGGGATTGTGCTGATCGCCAACGAAGCCGGTGACCGCGGGAGTTTCCTTCACCACGCGGTAGGAATCCTCGTTGAAGTCCATGCAGACAATGACGTATCCAGGGATGCGCACACGACGAACGCGCTTCTTCACATTGCCGCGGTACTCCATGACGTATTCGTCGGGAACCTCAACCTGGAAGATCGACTCTTCCATGTTCTGGCTGGTGATGCGCTGCTCAAGGTTTGCCTTCACCTTGCGCTCGTGGCCGGAGTAGGTGTGAATAACGTACCAGTCACCGGGAGACATGTAGAGCTCGCGGCGCAGCTTCTCGATGGGATCATCCTCGCTCGAGGCTGCTTCCTCAGCTGCTTCCTCGACGCCAGCAATCGCTTCGCCTTCTTCAAGAGCTTCCTTGCGCTCTTCGGGGGCGTCTTCAAGACGCTCTTCGCGCTCGTCCTCGCGCTGTGCAGCGGTCTCCAGCTCACCTTCGGGGGCGATTCCACCGTCAAAAGTATCGGGTTCCTGGCCCTCGATCTTGTCCTGGCTCACGGGTTTTCCTCCTGTGGTTACCGCTTGCGCGGTGCTTCACGGCCGAGCCGTAGAAGAAACCCGCCTGCATTCCTGCGGGCGGGTCACGGTTTCAGCCAAATACGATGGCACTTAGTCTACCGAATAGGAAATCAAGAATTCCAGTGAAAGCCATAACTGCGGTAACAAACACAATCACGACGATGAAGTAGGTCCAGGTCTCTGATCCGCTGGGATAAACAACTTTCTTCATCTCAGCGACAACCTGAGAGACGAAGATCACCATGCGCTTGAAGATATTCGGACGCTTTTCCTGGGTCTTCTCAGAGGAGGAGGCTTTACGAGAGCGCGTTGCACCGCTCTTTGTACGATCCGCCTTGGGCGATTCGTCACGGCGAGCCTGGGATCCGCTCATCGTTCCTCCAATAGTTCTGCACCTAAGTGGCAGGGCAGGCGGGACTCGAACCCACAACCGCCGGTTTTGGAGACCGGTGCGCTACCAATTGCGCCACTGCCCTACTGCAACTCTTCAAAAAGTGTTGCCTGGTTGAGTTTAGGGGAGAACGCGCCCCATGTCCAACTCATCCGCGCGACATTGCCTCATAGACGCTCAAATTGTGACTCAGACCAATAAATGACTGCGGCCATGTCACAATACTGATGTGGATACTCAATCAGCTTCGCGCATCTCAACGCGCTTCGCCAATATCACTCCATCTGCAACCCTTGCCGTCGACGCTAAGGCTAAGGCGCTGAAGGCACAGGGGCGTCCCGTCGTTGGTTTCGGTGCGGGCGAACCTGATTTCGCCACCCCCGATTACATTGTCGAGGCCGCGCTCGAAGCAGCACGCAACCCCGCGATGTACCGCTACACCCCGGCCTCGGGCCTTCCTGCACTCAAGGAAGCAATCGCGCACAAAACTCTGCGCGATTCGGGTTACGAGGTCAGCCCCGACCAGGTTTTGGTGACTAACGGTGGAAAGCAGGCGGTTTTCCAGGCCTTCGCAGCGCTGCTGAACCCCGGAGACGAGGCCATCCTCCCCACCCCCTACTGGACCACCTACCCCGAGGTCATCAAGCTCGCGGGCGCAACCCCGGTGGAAGTTTTCGCGGGTGCTGATCAGGACTACAAGGTCACCGTTGATCAGCTCGAGGCCGCGCGTACCCCTCACACCAAGCTTCTTCTTCTGTGCTCGCCCTCTAACCCAACAGGCGCCGTTTATACTCCCGCTGAGCTGACGGCCATCGGTCAGTGGGCACTCAAGCACGGTGTGTGGGTGATCACCGATGAGATCTACGAGCACCTTCTCTACGACGGTGCGCAGAGCGCACACATCGTCAAGCTGGTCCCCGAACTTGCCGACCAAACCATTGTGTTGAACGGTGTCGCGAAGACCTATGCGATGACCGGTTGGCGTGTGGGCTGGATGATCGGTCCTCACGACGTGATCCGTGCAGCGACCTCCTTCCAATCGCACCTGACGTCGAATGTCAACAACATTGCTCAGTGCGCTGCAATCGCCGCCCTCAATGGACCACTGGATGTCGTTGAACACATGCGCCAAGCATTCGATCGTCGTCGCCAAACCATGGTGAAGATGCTTCGCGAAATCGACGGACTCCAGGTTCCCACACCTAAGGGGGCCTTCTACGCCTACCCGGCGGTCAAGGATCTTCTTGGTCGAGAGATTCGCGGGAAGGTCCCAACCACTTCCGCCGAATTGGCCGACCTGATCTTGGATGAGGTCGAGGTCGCAGTCGTTCCGGGCGAGGCCTTCGGCCCCTCTGGTTTTATTCGCCTGTCCTATGCCTTGGCAGACGAGGACCTTGTTGAGGGCGTTGGCCGCATCCAGGAACTTCTGGCAGAAGCTCACTGATACAGCCGAATACAAAACTTCAATACACCCGGGCGGTAGCGACACAGTGCTACCGCCCGGGTTTTTCTTACTCCGCGTCAATAAATACCCCAATAGCGCTATCCAAAATTGAGCTTGAGCTGTCACAATTGACATATGGACCTTTCGACGCGGCGAACACACCTCGACCAACCCAATGGACACGTCCTTGTCGCCCACGGTTATGGCGAGCATTCGGGACGTTTTGAAGGGCTGGTCAATGCGCTTCTCCAGACTGGCTACGATGTGTCAACCTACGACCACTACGGTCATGGCACTTCCCCAGGTCCTCGCGCCCAGGTCGACGTCGGTCTACTGATCAAGGACCACATCGCTGCTCGCCAACAGGCTCTTCACAATTCACGCTGCGATGAATTGATCCTCTTTGGGCATTCAATGGGTGGTTTGATTAGCGCTGCTTCTGCGCTGATCTACCGCAAGGATCTGCGCTGCATGGTCCTCACCGGACCCGCTTTCATTCCACTCCCCCAGCTTCCTATGCCCATGGTTGGCGGACTTGGGAAACTGGCTCGCTATTTGCCGGGAGTACAGGTTCCGGCGGCACAGTCCACGCCCGAACATTCCTTGCTTTCGCGTGATCCCAGCGTCCAAGAAGCTTTCGACGCCGATCCCCTCAACTACCACGGCGCTCCCCCGCTTCTGACGGCCTCGACCATGGTGATTCAGGGCAAGAAGGCGCTTGATCATGCGGATCGCCTGACCTGCCCCACGCTGATTTTCCACGGCAGCGCTGATGAGCTCACCTCGCCGGAAGGCTCTGCAGAGTTTGTTGAGCGCGTGCTCGAAGCTCACCCCGGTGCGGATATTCACCTGCGTGTCATTGACGGGGCCTGCCACGAGGTTCTCAACGAGCCTGAGAAGGCCATGGTCCTGCGCGACTTGCTCCTGTGGGTCGAGAAGCACTGATGGAGCAGCGTCAAGCATCTCGCCAGCTTTCGTTAACGGTTCCAGCACCAACTCCCCCCGGGCGTCGGCCGCTCTCCACGCTCCCCAAAGCACACCTGCATCTGCACTTTACTGGGGCGATGCGCCCGCAAACTCTGATCGATATGGCCCGCGAGAAAGGCACCCGCCTTCCTCCTCACCTCTTGGACTTGGACCCCTTAACCGTGCCCGCGGACGCCCGCGGTTGGTTCCGTTTCCAGCGTTCCTACGATGCGGCGCGAGCTTTGGTCCGTTCCGAAGCCGCGATGCGGCGGATCGTTGCCGAGGCCGCGGAAGATGATGCGGCCGAGGGCTCGCGTCGCCTCGAGATGCAGGTCGACCCCACGTCTTACGCGCCCTGGGTTGGCGGGATTACTCCCGCTTTGGAGATCATCATTGACGAGGCGATCGCCGCGGGGAAGCGCACGGGCGTTGAAGTTGCATTGATCGTTGCGGCCTCGCGGATTCGCCATCCTCTTGACGCGCGAACGCTTGCTCGTCTGGCGGTTCAGTATGCCGGTGATGGCCCCGGACAGGTTGTGGGCTTTGGTCTATCGAATGACGAACGCATGGGCGACACCTCTGCTTTTGCTCCTGCCTTCCGTATTGCCCGCGATGGCGGTTTGGCCTCGGTTCCTCACGGCGGGGAGCTTTTGGGCCCGGAGTCTGTGATGAATGTTGTTTCAGCCCTGCACCCGACGCGTTTGGGGCACGGCGTGCGCACCAGTGAAGATCCCGATTTGCTGCGGCGTTTGATTGACGCGGATATTTCTTTCGAAGTGTGTCCGACCTCGAATATTCACCTGGGGGTCTTCCCAGATTTCGCATCTGTTCCGCTCATGCGCTTTATCGAGGCCGGCGCGCGCGTTGCTCTTTCGGCTGACGACCCCTTGTTGTTCCATTCGCGCGTGGTTGCCCAGTACGAGGCCGCGCGTGATGTTTTCGGGCTTTCTGACGCGCAGCTAGCGGATTTGGCCCGTCAGTCGATTGATGCTTCTTTGGCTAGCGAGGCATCGAAACGCGTGTGGAAAGCGGAAATCGATCAGTGGCTTGCGGCCCCGCCCGCGGCCTAAGTATCTCTCTTCACCAATAGTGCACGCGTGCACTATCATGCACTTATGACGCGTTTTAATCGGGAGGATGCACCATTGCTTGTGCGCGAAGCACGCACTGACGCCTCCCTCACACAGGCTGAGCTAGCAGGCATGACCGGGATGAGCCAGTCAACCCTCGCACAAATCGAAGCCGGGAAACGTGCCGTATCCACCGAGCTTCTCGAGAAAATTCTTCGCGCCGCCGACTATCGTCCCTCCCTGCCACTAGCCCGCTACGCGCCCTCCATTAGCCGCTATGCCATGAAACGGGGCCTCGATTCCCTCCGCGTCTTTGGTTCCGTCGCTCAGGGAACGGACGGCTTTGAATCGGATATTGATCTGATCGGTACTCCCACCCGCGAGCTGTCACTGTTTGAGCTGGCAGATATCGCATCGTTTACAAGCGAACTCACGGGATTTCCTACCGAAGTCCACGCGGATACACAAGTACCCGACGCTCTGCGGAAGATCATCGACGAGGCGGTACCACTGTGAGCGAGCCTGCGTCTTTCACGCCTCGGCCACGCGCGCCAAAACGACAAACACCTAGCTTCGACGTTGATAACTTCTTACGTGAACTTGACGTTATCGCTCGACGCATCGAGCGGGTTGCTGGAGTCCCCCCTCAGACCTTCAACGCCGATTGCCCCGAATACGACTCCGCGTGCATGGTGATCATCCGGCTAGCTGGTTTCCTGGAGCGCGAGGAATACGCGCCATACATGGATACCCTCACCTCGGTCGAGAAACGCGCACTACGGACAACTGGGAACATCGCGGCACATTCGGGGTACCAAAGCATGGATGACAAGCTTCTGTGGGCGGCCGTTACCCGCAATGTTCCCGATATGATCGAACGCCTACGCACCGCGCTTCAGGCAGATAGACAGCAGCCTCGCGGGTAAATAATTCGCCTATTCACAAGGTTGAAGAAGATCTGAGTTACCACTCAATACCGATGGCAACAGGCTCAGGAACAAGAGTCACACCATAGGCATCAAAGACTCGCTCGCGCACAGCGCGCGCCAAGGCCTCGATATCTGCACCACTTGCACCCCCGCGGTTCGTCAGCGCCAGCACGTGCTTGGTCGACAAGGATGCGCGAGGCGGGTCACCGGCCTCGGGAAGATGGAAACCCTTGGAGCAGCCTGCGTGGTCAATGAGCCAAGCGGCGCTGGTCTTCACGAGTCCCTCCCCCGCCGGGAAACGAGGAGCCTCTTCGGGGAGCGCAGCGGCCACAGCCTCGGGGAGGATGGGGTTTGTGAAGAAAGATCCCGCGCTCCACGTATCGTGGTCCTCGGGGTTTAAGACCATTCCCTTCCCCGCGCGCAGCTCGAGCACGGTCGAACGGACCAAGGATGCCTCGGCACGCTCCCCAGCTTCCACTCCCAGGCGCCGCGCAAGTTCGGAGTACATGACGGGGGCACTCAAGGATGAGCGCTCGAGGCGAAAGTCGACGCTCAACACAACCCAACGCCCCGTCGGCCCCCACACGCGGCCGGGAAGACCGGGCTGACCAATGCTGTGCTTGATCGCGGAGGAACGGTAGGCAAAACCTAGCTCGGAGGGGAGCAGACGGACGATGCGCTGCTCGAGGCGGTCGTAGGCCTCGACGCTGTGAATTGTTTCAGCAACCTCGTGTCCGTAGGCACCCACGTTCTGCACCGGGGATGCCCCCGCGCTTCCGGGGATCCCCGACAAGGCCTCGATACCGGAAAGGTGTTCGTCGACGCTCCACGCAACAAAGTCATCCCAGACCGTGCCGGCCCACACGCGGACGATCACCAAGCCATCCGCATCCTCTTCAACGATCCGTGCAATCTCTGCGCCCGGACGTACGGCGACGACAGTTCCATCAAATGGAGCATCGGATGCAAGCAGATTCGATCCGCCACCTAGGACTAGAAGCTGGCGCTGCTCCTCATCGGCCGCGCGAACGGCAGCAACCAATTCCTCACTGGAAGTCACGCGAACAAAGCGAGAAACCTCTCCGCCCACGCGAAAGGTCGTCAATTCAGCAAGAGTCGTCATGACTCAAGATTAATCGTCAAGAGGTGCAACGGCTCGCACGCGCCCCCGCTGGTCCGGAACCTGGCCGGCCAACACGATGGCCAGACACACCGGGAGCACGACGAAAACGAGCGCACGGTGGTAGCCAACGTGATCCGCAATAAGACCTAAAATCGGCGGTCCAATGAGCGCCGAACCATAATTCACGGTCGAGAGGACCGAGACTCGCGCAGGCGTCATCACGGGATCAACGCTCAGGGCGGAAATACCCAGCGGGAAGACCAAAGAAGCCCCAATACCCCACAGGGCAACGCCAACGATCGCCAGAATATGATGCGGAGCAAAAGCGACAAGCGTCAGGCCAATGATCGCGCAGCCCATTGTGAATCGCAGCAAATGCGGCGCTCCGAAACGCCTCTCCAAACGCGGGGATCCGAAACGCATGATCGTCATCATCAGCAAGAAGAAAGCGAAGATCGCCGACGCGGAAGAAGTCGCAAAACCATAACCGTCGACCATCGACAGGTTCAGCCAGTCGTTAGCAGCGCCTTCCAGGAGTCCACCGCTCATCACCATGAGCGCAATCAGAACCGTGCGACGCTCGCGCCACGCCAAGCGGGTCAGGCCCTTCTTCGCATTGTTTCCCGAGGCCTCGTCCCCTTCGCCCGCAGGGCTTTCCTTAGCGGGTTCAAGAGCGGCGACCTCGCCGTGGCTGAGGTAGAAACCGACAGCGATGCCACAGACCACAAGCTCAAGCGTGGCCAAGCCAAAAAGGTGAGCTGCAACTGGAAGTCCCGCACGTGCGGCAAGTGCGCCTACGAGCGCACCGCCGAGCATACCCACGGCATACATCGCCTGAATCACGGGCACGACCAAGCGCCTCACAGCAGCTTGGACCAAACCAGCCTCGATGTTCATGCTCGATCCCCACAGGCCCGTCCCGGCGGACATGAAGACAAGGGAAGCGGTGAAGAGCACAAGAGAATTCGCAAGCGTTCCCGTCGCTGCTCCGGCAATGCCCAATGCCCAAATGAATACGCCGATTCGCCCAGCCCACCGTGCACCGATCTTCATGACGATCGGACCCGAAGTGGGAAGGGTCAGCAAAGAGCCCAGGGAGGCAATCAGCAGCATCATGCCGATTGTGCCCGGGGTCAATCCCAGATGATCGCGTACATCTGGCAAACGTGAGAGCCACGCTGAGGTTGCGAAACCTAGGCCTGCATAGACCACAAAGGTCGCACGAAGAGCACTGTGAGCACGCGATGAGGGAATAGACATGATTCGAAATTTTACTCGCCGATAGACCCGTGCTTAAAGGCCGCAAAAAGAGGTGTCCGTGTGAAATAGCTCCACACGGACACCGACTGATATTCGGAAGAAAAGTCAGTTTTCGACGGCGGCCTTAAACCAACCAGTTACCGACGTCGGGTGAGTAATTGCGGTACCCACGATCACTGCGAACGCGCCGAGCTTCATAGCAGCTGCGGCATGCTCCGGAGTGTGAATACGCCCTTCACAGATTACGGGAACATTCGGGAATGCCTGAACCGTCTGCTCGAGAAGCTCTAAGTCAGGACCATCGGTCTTCGGGCGATCTCCGGTGTAGCCAGCAAGAGTCGTTGAAACAATATCGACACCGGCATCAACGGCGCGCTGTGCATCTTCAAAAGATCCGCAGTCAGCCATAACCAGAGTCTCTTCTTCGCGAAGAGCTGCAACGGTTTCGGCAAAACTACGACCATCAAGACGCGGGCGACCGGTCGCATCCAGAGCGACAATATCGGCCCCAGCCATCACACACGCACGCGCGTGTCGAAGCGAAGGAGTGATGTAGACGCCTTCGTGGCCTTCCTTCCACAAACCAATGACGGGTACATCCACGCGCCCCTTGATTGCGGAAATATCAGACAGACCTTGGCAGCGAATTGCCGCGGCTCCACCGATTTCGGCAGCGCGCGCGATCTGCGCCATGGTTTCGGGGTGCCGCATGGGCTCTCCCGGGTAAGCCTGAACGGAAACAATGAGCTTCCCCTTCAGGCCAGCAATAAGCGGATGCATGGTTTCTCCTATGCGTTGAGGAAGAATGAAACGGCTCCGAGCAGCGGCGCGTCGCCGCCCAGGGAACCAATGAGGATCGGTGTATCAGCAACGGGAGTCATCGCGCTGGCTGCGAAACCTTCACGCAGGCCATCCCACCAGATATCTCCGGAACGAGTCATTGAGCCAGAAATGATAACCGCTGCGGGGTCTACGCAGTTAACCAGCGAGGCCGTGGCCTCGCCCAGTGCGTACGCAGAGCGCGAGAAGCAGGCGCTAGCCAGGGGGTCACCCGCATCTGCAAGTTCTTGCAGTGCACGACCACCATCAACTTCGGGAGCGTCTTGAGGACGCAGCGAGTTGTACCAAGCCGTAATTCCTGATCCGGAGCAGAACGCCTCGATGTGACCAAGCCGACCGCAGGAGCACGCCATATCGGGGGCGAAGTGGTGATGGATATGACCGACGTGCCCAGCGATCCCTCGGGAGCCAAAAGTGACATGGCCGTCTTCAACCAGGGCACCACCAATTCCCGTACCTACTGCGATCGAAAGGACTGAGGAATAGGGGCGTCCGGCTCCCAAGGTCGCCTCACCCAGACCGTGTGCGTGGACGTCATTGAGGACGCGCACAGGAAGTCCCGTGCGCTGCGCAACGAGCTTCCCCAGAGGGGTCCCTCCCCACCCGGGCATGATGTCAGTTGCCGAGACAATCTTTCCTTCAGCGGGGTCAACGACCCCAGCAGAAGCAATTGCGACACCCGAGGCTTCGGGGTGAGTCTCTTTGAGAGACGAGGCCAGCGAGCAGATTCGCTCGGCAACGTCGGCACCCCCACGGGAAGCCTCAGTAGGAATTGAGCCGCGCTCAACAACCGTATAGTTTTGTCCAACTTCGACAATGCCCCAACCGACTTTGGTTCCGCCGATATCAAGGGCGAGGAGCGTAGTCATGAAAGTTCTCCAATAAATAACGGATGAAAATGTTAATCAGCGAGGCCAAGGCGGGCGCACGCTCGCGCGTACGCGAGAGGAGGACCACCTCGGCCTCGCTGATGATCAGGAGAGCAAGCCAGCTTCGCGCAGGACGGAAGCAACGTGCTCGACGTTGTCACCTTCGAGGGCGGCGACAGGACGCGGCATCTCGTTGGAATCAAAGACACCGAGGAGCTGCAGAGCAGTCTTGAAGGCACCAACGCCAGCACCGAAGCCCTGAACACCCTTCACCAAAACGATGCGCATGAGGTCCGCAAGACGGTCCTGCTCGGCGCGCACGGCTTCCCAGTCACCGCGCTCGAAAGCCTGCCACTGACGGACGTAGCCATCGGGGTCAACATTGGCCAGTCCGGGGACCGAGCCATCTGCGCCCGACATGTAGGCACCATCGACAACCACTTCGTGGCCGGTCAGCAGCTGAAGCGGGTGGCCAGCGGCCTCGTTCGCACGGGACAGCCAGCGGAAGCCCACATCGTCACCGGAGGAATCCTTAACACCGTCAAGAACGCCTTCCTTACCCAAGCGAAGAACAAGATCGTTCTGCAGCTTCGTGTGGACGCAGACGGGAATGTCGTAGGCCCACAGCTCAAGGTTGGTGTTCTCCTTGAGGATGCGGAAGTGCTTTTCGATCTCTGCCTGGCCGCCCAGTGCATAGAAGGGAGCGGTTGCAACGACGCCCAGAGCTCCACCGATTTCTTCAACTGCCTTGATGTTCTCAATGACACGCTCAGTTTCGGTATCGATCACACCGACCAGCAGCGGAACGCGACCGTCGACAATGCGAACAACCTCACGCTGGATCTGCTGACGACGCTCGGAGGTCGAGAATGCAACCTCACCGGTAGAGCCGGAAACGAAGAGGCCGTTCAGGCCCGCACCAATCATGCGATTGATGTGACGCTCCAACGAGGCAACGTCCAGCTCGCCGTTCTTCAGCGGGATAGCCAACGGCGGGACAACGCCGCGAATCTGTGAACTCATTAGTTCTCTCCTCCGAGTGTTGGATGCAGCAGCGAGGGTGCAGCCCCCAGGAGCTTGCGGGTGTAGGGATCCTTCGGGGACGCCAGCAATTCGGCTGCCGGTCCCTCTTCAACGACCTTTCCGCCATTCATCACAGCGATCCGGTCAGAGACGTAGCGAACAGTTTGAATATCGTGCGAGATGAAGACCATCGCCAAGCCCAGTTCCTTCTTCAGGTCCGTGAGCAGGTTCAGGATCTGTGCGCGAACCGAGACGTCCAGAGCACTGGTCGGTTCGTCAGCGATGATCGCATCGGGACCGATGGACAGAGCACGGGCGATTGCCACACGTTGACGCTGACCGCCGGAGAGCTGACCAGGAAGCGCATCCAAAGCGCTCGAGGGCAGGCCCACGAAGGAGATCAGTTCGCGAACGCGCTTGGCTCGCGAGGCCTCGTCACCAATCTTGTGCACACGCAGCGGATCAGCAAGCTGGTCAGCAACGTGCATACGCGGGTTGAGTGCGGTTGCGGGGTCTTGGAAAACCACGGAAACGACTCGTCCGATACGCCTACGCGCATCCGCACCGCGCTTGGTGACTTCCTCGCCGTTGAAGAACACTTGGCCCTTCGTTGGCATTTGGAGGCCGCACATGACATTGGCGGTCGTGGACTTTCCACAGCCGGATTCGCCGACGATACCCAGTGTCTGTCCGCGCTCGATGCGCATATCAACGCCGCGAACCGCGTAGACCTTGTTCGGCTTGAACAGCGATCCAGTACGGGAGTTGAAGGTCACCTCAACGTCTTTGAGCTCGATGATCGGAGGTTCGGGTGTAGCGATCACCGTCTCGGTTTCGACAATCAGAGTTTCGGTACTCATCAGTTTTCCTCCTGACCTTCTTCGATGACGACGGTCTCGCTTACGACAAGAACCTCCTCGCGAGGCGGCAGTGCCGCATACACGTGCTCCGGGCCAACCTCGGTGAGGATCGGACGGATGTCGAGGCCATAGTCGGGGTGCGAGGAACGCGGGGCGAAGCGGTCGCCGATCGGGAAGTCCCGAGGCGAGGGCACGGTCCCGGGGACCTGGTGCAGACGTCCCGAGCCGGACTCGATGGAAAGGACCGCGCCCAACAAGCCGCGGGTGTACTCGTGGGTCGGGTGGGTGAGCAGTTCCTGAGTGGGAGCTTGCTCAATGACCTGACCGGCGTACATGACGGTGATATTGTGGGCGACCTCTGCGACAAGAGCCAGGTCGTGGGACACGAAGATCATTGCGAATCCCAGCTTCTCACGCAGCTCATTGAGCAGCGAGATGACCTGCTTCTGAACGGTGACGTCCAGTGCGGTGGTCGGTTCATCAGCAATGATGAGCTTCGGGTCGCGGGTCAGTGCCATTGCGATCAGAACTCGCTGACGCTGGCCACCGGAGAGTTCGTGCGGGTAGGACTCGAGGGTGCGCTTGGGGTCCAAGCCCACCAGCTCAAGGAGTTCTTCTGCGCTGCGGGTTCCGCCGCGCTTGGTCAGCTGCTTCATCTGTGCCTTGATGAGCATGGCGGGGTTCAGCGAGGAAAGCGCATCCTGGTAGATCATTGCCATCTCGTGGCCCAGAAGCGCGCGACGCTCTTCCGGCTTCATCTCCAGCAAGTTCTTGCCTTCGTAGAGGATCTCACCGGTGATCTCTGCCTTCGGGTCAATGAGGCCCATGATGGTCAGTGCCGTAATGGACTTACCACATCCGGACTCACCGACCAGACCCATGGTTTCGCCAGCGCGCACCTTGAAGGACACGTGATCGACGACATTGACATCGCCGTGACGCTCGAACTTGATGCACAGGTCCTTGACCTCGAGCAGAGGTGCTTCTTTCGAAGTGGCAACGAAACGATCGTGACGCTTGCCTTCGACAACTTCCAGATCGTCCAGGCGTTGCTGCAGGGACTCGGCCTGCTCGGCGTATGCACGGCGAGGATCCAGAAGGATACGGTCGGCTTCGCGATCAGAGTTCTTATCGACCTGGGCAACGGCTGCCGTCGAAGGAGCCGCAACCATGGCATCGGTGATGCCTTCGGAGAGGATGTTCAAGCACAAGACGGTGATCATGATGAATGCACCGGGGAAGACGGCCGTCCACCACATCCCAAGTATGACTGAGAGGTGGGTGGATTCTTCCGAAAGGATGTTGCCCCAGGTCGCAACCATGGTGGGGTTCAGGCCCGAACCGATGAAGGTCAGCGAGGCCTCGAGGATGATCGCGTCTGCAACCAAAACCGTAGCGAAGACCAGAACCGGAGCAGCGGTATTGCGCATCACGTGCTTGATGAGGATCCATGGTGCACGAGCACCGGAGACGATCACTGCACGCACGTAGTCTTCACCGTATGCGGCCATCACGTTTGCGCGAACAATACGTGCCAGTTGCGGGATGTAGACAAAGGCGATCGAGAAGACGATCACCATCACAAGCCCGAACTTATTGCCCGATTGGGAAAGTGCACGACCGAAGACCAGAACCGTAACAGCCGCCATTGCGATACCGGGGACCGCCATGACGATGTCCAAGATACGCATGATGGTTTCGGAGATGGCCTTGCGCGTCACGGCTGCGATCGAACCAATGATTGCACCGAAGAAGAGGGCAATGATGGTCGAGGCGATACCGATGAACAGTGAGTACTGCCCGCCGTAGAGCACGCGACTGAAAATATCGCGTCCTTGGTGATCAGTTCCGAAGAGGTGTGCGGCAGAAGGAGCCTGCCAGGCTTCATTCAGCGCATCGGGATCATAGGGTGCAATGAAGGGCGCCAAGATCGAGCCCAGAGCGATCAGAGCAAGGACCACCATTGAGATCTTGGCTCCGATAGACATCGCTCCGATACGCGAGAAACGCACGCCCTTTCGGGTAACTTTTTCGAGTTTTGCTTTCTGGTTCATGACTCACACCGACCTGATACGCGGATTGATGAGCAGGTAGAGCATGTCAACGAGGATGTTGACGATGATGAAGGCGATTGCGACAACCAATGCGCCGCCCTGCACCAGGGCGACAGCATTGTCTTGGATACCCTTCAGGAGCACCAGCTTGCCCATTCCATCAATGGCGAAGATGATTTCAATAACAACCGCACCACCCATGAGGTAGCCAATGCGAAGACCAAGGACGGTCACGGGGGTGATCAGCGCATTACGCAGAACGTTACGCGCGACGACAACGGTCTTTGGAATACCCGCACCGATTGCAGTTCGGACGTAGTCACGGTCCAATTCTTCAACCATCGAGGTACGAACGACACGTGTCATCTGACCGATGACGGGAACCGCCAGTGCGATAGCCGGAAGAATCATCCGGAGGAACCAACTCGATGGGTCATCGCTGAAAGCAGGAACGTCACCCGACACGGGGATCGAGGTACCGACGAATTGCAGGACCAGCAACGCTGCCAGCCAGAAGGAGGGAGTACCAATCGAAACGACCGAGATCACACGGATCAACTTATCGGGCCAACGATCACGGTAGAGCGCGGCGATGACTCCGAGGGGGAAGGAAATAAGAACGGCAATGATCAGACCGAGGAATGTCAGCTGCAGGGTGAGAGGAAGAGCCTTGGCAATCTCGTCGCTGACGCGATAGCCGGTACCGACACCGTATGTTCCAAGGTCACCGTGGAGCATCCCCCACAGGTAGAGGCCGTATTGAACGAAGAAGGGCTCATTGAGGTGGTGCTGAATGCGGTATTCCTCAAGAGCATCAGGGGCTGCGGTCTCACCGAGCGCCGAGTAGGCGGGATCAATGGGAGACAGCCACATAATTGAGAAGACTAGGAAGGATACACCGACCACCATGATCGGCAACCACACTAGTCGTCGCGCGAGAAGACGCAGAAGGTTATTCACTGCTAGACCTCCATGTCAAGCGGAATTGGGCAAAGAAAGGGAGGGGTGGGGTCCCACTGTGGCTAGAGCCTCAGGGCGAGCATCCCACCCCTCCTTTCTGTGAAGCCTCGAAGGGCTTACTTTGCGCTTACTCCAAGCAGCTGCAGGCTGGTGGCGGAAATTGCCTTGAAGCCATCGACCTTCTTGGGGTTAGATGCGGTAATCATGTTGCGGAAGGCGAGCGGGTAGATCACGCTCTGCTCGGCGAGCAGATCCTGAGCTTCTCCCCACTTTTCCTTAGCCGCAGAACCTTCAAGCTGGACAGCCTCATCCATGATGGTCTGCAGCTTCTTGAAGGACTCGGGATCCGAGACCTGCCAGCCGTTACGCTTCTTGGTCCACACGTTGTCGCCATTCCACCAAGAAATGATGATGCCGGGATCAACACCGAAGACCGAGGGGTCACCGGGGGCGATGACAATGTCGTAGTCGGGCTTGTCAACATCGGTGACGGTCGAGTACAGAGCCGAAGAAGCCATCTGCTGGTGGTTGACCTTCAGGCCCAGTGCTTCAAGATCAGACTTGACCTGAGGAACCAGTGCCAGGATCCACGGGTGGTCCGTGGTGACCAGGTTAATTTCCTTACCGGAGACTCCGGCTTCGTCAAGTGCCTTCTTAGCTGCATCCTTGTTGTAGGACAGGTCGGTTGCAGGCTTCTTGTAGGCCGGGTTTGCTTCGGGCAGGAAGGACTTAGCTTCCACAGCCTGACTACGGAGAGCGGCAGAAACGAGCTTCTGCTTGTCGATGGCCTTGAGGAATGCGCGACGCACCTCGGGCTTGTCGAAGGGAGCCTTCTGAGTGTTGAACATCATGAAGGGGTTGCCGTAGCCGGGCTTGGAATCAACGGTCCAGTTCGCAGCCTTGAGCTTATCCGCTGCATCTGCAGGAACTGCTTCCATGATGTCGATGCTGCCACCGAGAGCAGCGGAAAGACGAGGCGAATCATCCTTGAGGACGCTCCACTTGAGGGTGGCTGCCTTTGCGGGGATCTTGCCGTTGTAGTGTTCGTTGGGAACAGCGGTGACCTCAGTGGCCGAGATGTTATCGAACTTGTAGGGACCAGAGCCGATCGGCTTGGACTTCAGTTCGTCTGCGCTCATGCTTGAAGGAACCACTCGAACGTTAACGAAACGTTCCTTCAGTGCAGCGAAGGGGTGCTTCAGGGTGATGGTGACAGTCTTGTCATCCTTCGCTTCGACAGAATCGACGAAGGTGAAGAACTGACGGTAGATCGACTTTTCATCGGTGGTGCGCTCATAGGAGCTCACAACGTCTGCAGCCTTGACATCCGTGCCGTCGGAGAACTTCGCTCCGTCACGCAGAGTGATTTCGTACTTGGTGTCGGAAACCTTGACGGGATCTCCGGCAGCAAGTGCGGGGGTGACTGAGTAGTCGGACATATCGAAGCGGTACAGGCCTTCGAGGACCTGCCAGTCCGCGCCGATGCCCAGTGCTGAGGTGGTGATCGGGCCGTAGTCAGTGGTCTCGTAGGCGGAACCAACGGTGATGGTGCCCTTGGGTGCGCCTGAGTCTGAACTACTGCTGCTGCTGGTTGATGTTGAAGTGGACGATCCGCCGCCGCATGCGGTCAGGACCATGGTTGCCGCTGCTGCCATTGCAGCACCGGTTGCGAAGTGCTTGCGCATACGCATATTCTCGCTCCTCATCTTCGAGAAATGGGATGTGCGGGCCGTTTATCACGTCCGCTGATGCAAGCATATGTTGTCTGACAAATTCCCGCAAGATATTCAGATAACAATTTCATACACCCCTTGAGATCTGCCCCACACAGCACAAAAACTCTAGGGCAGAAGCTCGCACCTAGGAACCACGGCCTCCCACAGTCCACGGTCCCGTTCAAACACAAGAACAACCTTGTCACCACGAACGCAGACGTCGCTATACCCAAACTCTCCCCCACCCAAGGCAGCAACGGCCTCGGCGCGCACATTTCCTTCCCAAGGAGGAGTCAAGCGCACAACAGTTCCTCCACTACGTGAACTGAGTGAATGCGGGTGAATAAAGAAGTCGGCGAGCTGTTTTGCATTGCATCCCGGGTCCTCGCAATCCCATAACTGACCGCCACTCCAGCTGCGCCCATCCCCCCATGCAAGGTAACGAGCTCCCGAGCCTCGGCCTTCAAATCCTTGCAAACGACAATTGGCAACAAGCCGTCCATCCCAAAGCGCCAGCGTCGTCTCATCAAGAAGAACACCCCTCGGACCAACTAGGGGATCAGAAAGCCACTGAATCTCGCCGCCGCGTACGGCAACCACCTGCACATGAGTGCGATCACCCACTCGCACAACATAGGGAAGAAGAACCGCCCCCTGCCACGTCACAGTCGAGCCCGAGGTTGCGAAGAGTGCATCAGCCCCCGTGCGAGAGTACAACTCATCCGTAATATCACGCGCCTGCAGGTCCTCCGGGCCGCTCCCCCACGCAAGAATCGCCTGAAGGCGTTCACCATCGGCACGCGAATCCATGTATCCCACTCGACCACGAGTCGAAGCGCAGGCCAGGTGAAGAAGACCGTCACCATCGATCCCCACACACGCATCAGAGGTAATCGCAGGAAGGGCAGGAGGAAGATCGCGCGGCGTACTCCACTTTGACGCATTTTCATCTTCGGCTGGAAGAGTGCACTCCACCCAACGAATTCGATTCGGGTTGGGAAGGTCCGAGGCCATCGTCAGCCCATTAAAATCCGAGCCATTTCCCGAGGCCGGGGCTGGCCGCTCGTCATAAAAGAGAAGCAAGCGTCCGCTGGGAAGCGTCACGAGGGCAGGAATGCGGGCCTCGCCCCTATCCAGTGGGGCAACAATCTGACGACAATCCACGCGGGCACTCATGGGGACCACACTAGCGGAAAAATGGAAACAGATAACAAAAATCCCCGAGGAGCTTGCGTTCCTCGGGGTTTAGCGCGACGCCGTCAGCGGGTCTCGCGGTGAAGCGTAGACTTGCGGCAACGCGGGCAGTACTTCTGCAGTTCAAGACGATCCGGCGTGTTACGACGGTTCTTCTTGGTGATGTAGTTGCGCTCCTTGCACTCCGAGCATGCCAGAGTGATCTTGGGGCGAACGTCCTGAGACTTGCTTGCCACGGTGATTCCCCTTTTGCTGTTGCTTATGTCGGCGTGCGACTCTGTTGGTCTGGTAGCGGGGGCGGGGCTCGAACCCGCGACCTCACGATTATGAGTCGTGCGCTCTGACCAGCTGAGCTACCCCGCCGCAGCGGCTGCGGTCGAAACCGCGACCTGAGCCCCGAAAGGGAATCGAACCCTTGACCTTCTCCTTACCATGGAGACGCTCTGCCGACTGAGCTATCGGGGCAACGCCGAGAAGCCTAACTCATAACCGAACTGCGAAGCAATTCCTGTCAGTGAGAATGACATCACAACGAGTCTCTACGAGACTGTGGCAGGTGAGGGATTCGAACCCCCGAAGCACGAAGCGTCTGATTTACAGTCAGATCCATTTGGCCGCTCTGGAAACCTGCCATGCGTCGAAAAAATCGGTGCTGTGGAAGAATAGCAGAATGAACGGGTCGCGCGCCAATCAGAGCGACCCAAGTGCGCCATAGAGCACAAAGAGAGGATGGTCATGGCCGATTCATCATTTGACATTGTTTCCAAATTAGACCGCCAGGAAGTCGACAATGCGGTCAATCAAGCCGCAAAAGAAGTATCAACGCGCTACGACTTCCGCGGCGTTGACGCCTCGATCCGCCTGAGCGGAGACGCAATCGAGATGGAAGCCAACACTCCCGAACGCGTCATGGCCATCGTTGATGTTCTTCAAACCAAGCTCATTCGCCGAGGAGTATCCCTGAAAGCTCTTGATCTCAAGGATCGCGAGCCGAAGGCATCGGGCAAGATCTACCGCCTAGTTGCACCCCTGCGTGAAGGAATTGAACAGGACGTTGCGAAGAAAATCACAAAACTGATCCGCGATGAAGGACCCAAGGGAGTCAAAGCGCAGATCCAGGGTGATGAAATTCGCGTCTCTTCAAAGTCTCGTGATGATCTCCAAGCAGTCATCGCACTGCTCAAGGGCCCCTCGGGAGAAAAACTTGAGGTCGCACTTCAGTTCGTAAACTACCGCTGACTCAGATCGACTGACAGCAACACTGTGGGGGCATCTAGCGCTGCTAGATGCCCCCACAGGTTATTCATAAGTTCTGGATGATCACGTTTGACTTCAAGGTTCTCACGCGTCTGTCCTTAGAAGTCAGCCACTTCCTAGTAGCCCGCGATGTGCTCAAGGCGCGCAATACGCTGATCCATCGGAGGGTGAGTCGAAAAGAGATTACGCAAGCCCTTTCCTCTGAAAGGATTCGCAATCATCATTGCTGAGACATTCTGAGTCTGCGGCGTCGCCTGAAGAGGATACTGAGCATTTCCCGACTCAAGCTTTTTCAGTGCCGAGGCCAAGGCCAGCGGATCTTCAGTCAGGTAGGCGCCGTCCTCATCTGCATCGTATTCGCGAGTCCTCGAAAGAGAGAACTGGATCAGTGTGGCCGCAAAAGGAGCGAGAAGCGCTAGCAGGATGCCGCCAATTGCAGAAAGAACTCCGCCTTCGCGATTATCACGACTTCCACCACCGAAGTACAAGATGAATTGGGCGATAGAGGTCATGATACTTGCCATCGCTGCCGCGACGGAGGATGTCAGGATATCGCGGTTGTAGACGTGCATCAGCTCATGCCCAAGGACTCCGCGAAGCTCGCGTTCGTTGAGCAGGTGCAAAATACCCTCGGTGCAGCACACCGCTGCGTGCGAAGGGTTACGCCCCGTGGCAAAAGCATTCGGCGTCATTGTGGGAGCCACCCAAAGCGTCGGCATTGGTTGACCAGCTTTTTGTGACAGCTCGCGAACAATCCGATACATCGCAGGCTGTTGCGCCTCAGTTACCTGATAGGCATTCATCGAACGCAAAGCCATAGTCGTAGAGTTCCAATAGGACCAGACGATTTGGATGAGCCCGATCCCGGCGAAGATGAAAATCCACATGGACTGCCGCGTTCCAAGGGCAATGGCATAGCCAATTGCCAGGAGCAGAGCCCACATCCCGCCCAAAAGCACGGTGGTCTTCAGGCCATTGTGATAGTGACGCGTATGCATAACGCCTCCTTAGTGACCGTCTCAGGCGCGAGTCGGCCCCGAGTAGTCCTCAAAACGCTCGGGGGCGGAAGGAACACCCATCTCCCCCATTTCGCCGATCAGGTCCTTGTGAACCTCATCCTTTCCCTGGGAAATATCGGTCATCGCGCGACGTGACACGACCTTTACGCGCTCGCGCGTTCCACGGCCACCGGGAACCTCGCCGAACTGCTCGCCCAGCGCGGCCTCGTAGGCATCAAGAAGCTCCCAGCCCTCCCAGGTCGTGAACTCAACGCCACGCTCGCGCAGCAGCGCAACCATGGCCTCGTGACCAACCTCGGAAGAAGTCGCATGCAGGCGACCGGCCTCGGCGTCCTCAACCAGGTGCGAAATCGTCTGCTGAGCATCGGACTTCGTCGAGCCAATGAGGCCAACGGGACCGCGCTTAATCCAGCCGGTTGCATAGATACCCGGAATCACCGGGGCATCTTCGTTCTTCGTCGTATCAGAATCAATCACGCGGCCCTCGACGTTGGGAACAACACCCGCGCGCTTATCGAAGGGCAGACCGGGGACCGGCGAGGAGTAGTAGCCAATCGCGCGGTAGACAGCCTGGACGGGCCAGGTGGAAATGACACCGGTTCCACGTACGGATCCATCGCCCGTCAGCTCGGTGCGCTCGGTGCGGATCGCGCTGACATTGCCATTCTCATCGGCGAGGATCTCGACCGGAGATTGGAAAAGGTGGATATGGATGCGACGCGAAGCCGTGTGAGACTCCGGATCCTCCATCGCGTAGTTCGTCAGAGTTTTGACAACCTGGCGCTGCTGGTTCGAGGCGCGCAGGGCTTCTTCGGAACCTTCATCAAAGTCGAAGTCATCCTCGGAAACAATGATGTCA
Source organism: Actinomyces sp. ph3 (assembly GCF_000308055.1). Lineage (GTDB taxonomy): Bacteria > Actinomycetota > Actinomycetes > Actinomycetales > Actinomycetaceae > Pauljensenia. The sequence continues at coordinate 198,737 of NZ_CAGY01000005.1, read as the reverse complement.
ACATCGGGAACATGCCCCAGTTCGCGCAGTTCCAGCGGTGTGAACTTCACCTGGGCGGGGCCACGACGACCAAAGACATGAACGTCAGTAATAGGGTTTTCGGCAAGGCCCTTTGCAACGTTTTCCGGGATCTCGGTCACGAGCATGTCTTCCGCGTGCTTGGCCAAAACACGGGAAACATCCAGAGCAACATTTCCCACGCCCAAAACGGCCACGGATTTCGCTTCCAGCGGCCAGGTGCGCGGGTAGTCCGGGTGACCGTCATACCAAGAGACAAAATCAGCAGCACCGTAGGACTGAGGCAGATCAACACCGGGGATATTCAGCGGGGCATCGCGGTCAGCACCGGTTGCGATGATGATCGCGTCGTAGTGCGCATGCAAGTCATCGATAGTGACGTCGCGGCCAATCTCAACATTGCCCAAAAGACGAATATCACCGCGCTGCAGGATCTTGTACAGGGCGACAATGATCTGCTTGATTCGCGGGTGATCGGGAGCAACACCGTAGCGGACCAGACCATAGGGGGCGGGAAGGCGTTCAAATAGGTCGATATTCACGTCCAAACCGGATTTGGACAAAATATCCGATGCATAGATGCCAGCAGGTCCAGCGCCGATGACGGCGACGTTGTAGGTGCTCACTCGTATCCTCTTCTCTGGCCGCCAAGGAAGGCGACCCTAATCCTGTCCCAATCCTACAATTAGACGACCTGCAGGGCAGCTGAGAAGGTCAGGGCACGCCTCAAGAGGGGTGCGGCGCAATCAGGCGACGCGATCCACCATCAGGTGGGCAAAAGAGATCAGAGCCTGCTTGGCTTCCCCATCGGGAAGGTCGGCAATGCATTCAAGAGAGCTATCGCACCACTGACGAGCAAGCTCCCGTGTCTGCGACACAACGTCATGCTCACGCAGGCGTTCAACCAGCGCAGCCAAAGCCTGATCGGAGGAAAGATCTCCACCCAGCATGGACAAAATCTTCTGCCCCTCGGGGTCCAGATTGCCATTTGACTGCGCGCGGCGAAGAAGAAGCACGGGAAGAGTATCCACGCCTTCGCGAAGATCAGTTCCCGGGGTCTTCCCCGAAGCGCCGGCCTCGGGCCCCAAATCAATGACATCGTCGGCGATCTGGAAGGCGACTCCCAAACGCTCACCAAACTGAGTGAGGGCATCAATTGTCGCCTGATCCGCACCCGCGTGCATCGCACCGAATGCCGCTGCAGAAGCCACCAGAGAACCGGTCTTATCAGCCAGCACCTGGATGTAGAACTTCAGCGGGTCATCCCCGTCCTGGGGGCCGAAGGTTTCATTGAGCTGCCCCATGCACAGGCGCTCGAAAGTGATGGCGTGGTAGCGAACCGTTTCATCACCCAAAGTGGCAATCATGGCCGATGCACGTGCAAAGAGGATGTCTCCTGCAAGAATCGCGCGGTTATTGCCCCACAGATGTTGAGCCGATGGAACCCCCCTGCGGGTGGGCGCAGAATCCATGACATCGTCGTGGTAGAGCGAGGCCAAGTGCGTGAGCTCGATACCCGTTGCTGCCGTGAGGACTTCGTTGCTCAACGCGCGTTCGGGATCACCAAACTGCGCGGCAACCAAGGTCAGCAGGGGGCGCATACGCTTACCACCGGCCTGGGCTAGGTGAGACGTCAATTCTGTAACCAGGTCCCGAGAGTGGGACACGGCCTGGCGCAAACGGTCCTCAACGGCCTCGAGGCCCGGAAGAATTCGGGCCTCGAGATCAGGAACGTGTAAGTCGATTACGGCGCTCACGGGAGAAGCACAACCACCTGATTGAGTAGAGACAGAACCGGACTCGGGAAGAGTCCCAGTGCAATCGTACCCACAGCACACACGGTAATGGCAACACCTGTGAAACCTTCGGAGCGAACAACCGCAACGTCTTCACGCGGCTCCGAGAAGAACATCACGCGAACCAGACGGAAGTAGTAGAAGGCGGTGACCGCCGAGCATGCCAACGCAAGGGCGACAAGCCAGGCATTTCCAGCTGCGAAAGCATCCGAGAAAACGACGAACTTCGCAATGAAACCGCCGGTGAAGGGGATGCCCGCGAAAGACAGCAGGAAGATTAGCATTGCCGAGGCCAGGGCCGGGTTGGTCTTTCCAAGTCCCGCCCAGCGACGCAGGTCCGTCACTTCCCCACCGATGGTGTCCTGATCGTCGCGCGAACGCACCAGGGTAATAACCCCGAAAGCACCGATGGTTGCAACCGCATAGGCCAGAACGTAGAAGAGAACGTGTCCGGCAGAGTAGCGCAGCAGCGAGATCACACCCATGAGGATGAAGCCCGCGTGGGCGATCGAGGAATAGGCAAGCATGCGCTTGACATCCATCTGGACGACACCGGCGAAGGTGCCCACCAGCATGGTCAAGATGATGACAACAACCATGATCGGGATGAGGCTCCACTGCAGGGGTGCTGCCACAACCTGGAAGAAGCGAAGCATCGCACCAAAGGCTGCGAGCTTAACCGCGGCGGCCATGAAGCCGGTAACGGGAGTCGGCGCGCCTGTGTAGACATCAGGAGTCCACGCGTGGAAGGGAGCAGCACCGACCTTGAAAAGCAGGCCGACCATGACCATGACCGTGCCCATGAGCAGAAGAATCTGCATTCCAGCGGTCTGAGCCGTGGGAGTCGCCGCGTTGGAGATCAGCAGCGAACCTGAGTAACCGTAAAGGAAGGCCGAACCCATGAGCATAAAGCCAGAGGAGAAGGCACCCAAGATGAAGTACTTCAGGGCAGCTTCCTGCGAGAGCTGACGGCGACGACGTGCCGTTGCGGCCAGGATGTACAGCGGCAAAGACATGACTTCCAGAGCCACGAAGAGCGCGATGTAGGAGTTCGCCGCCGGGAAGATCATCATGCCGCCGGTGGAGAAGAGCACCAGAGCAAACATTTCCGAACGCTGGTAACCCTTTGAATCGGAACGCTCTTCATCGGAGGAACCGGGACGATCCGAAGGCTGGCCGGCAAAGGCACCGTCTCCGGCCTCGGAACGATCGGCAATAACCAGAACCGCGAAGAAAGCGATCAGGACCAAGATTCCCTGAGCTGCAACCGTCAAAGGATCCTCAATGTACTCCCCCAGGGACTGAGGGGATCCAAGAACGGCAGCCCAACGCATCACCAGAGCGACTGCGGAAGCGATCAGCGCGACGACGGCAATTCCGAAGACCGAGGCACGGCGTGCACGTACCGGCACGAAGGACTCGGCCAGTACCGCAAGGATGCCTCCGCAGAGAACGCACAGAACCGGCGCGAGCGCGGCCCACGAAATCTCGGGAACCGTAAAGTTAACGGCCGTTGCAACAGAATTCACTGTGCGCTCCCTTCACTCAGAGTTGCGGTCGCTGCGGTGAGGAGATGTGAGCCCTCATCGGCGATGGGTGCCAGAGCAGAAACCAGAGGCGCCGCCCAAATACCCAGAACAAGCATTGCAATGACCAGCGGGGTCATAACGGTCTTTTCACGCCCGTTCAGATCAGCAATATGCTTCTTATCCTCTCGCGGAGGACCGGTGAAGACTCGCTGGTAGGGCATGAGCATGTACAGCGCGGCCAAGACCACTCCCAGCACCGCAAAGAGTGCAAGAAGGGTCGAAACCTTCCACGTGCCCATAAGAACCAAATACTCGGGGACGAAGCCCGAGAGGCCGGGAAGCGCAATCGAGGCCAAGCCAGAGAAGAGCCACAGGCCAGCTAGGACGGGGCTCACGCGCTGCATACCGCCGTATTGGCGCATGTCTTGGGTTCCGCCTCGCCTCGACAGCCAGCCGGACAGCAGGAACATCGCGGCGATTGAGACACCGTGGGCAACCATGTAGACCATGGCGCCGGTCAGCGCGATCTGCGAGCCGATGAAAATGCCCAGAACCATGAAGCCAAAGTGCGAAACCGAGGTGTAGGAAACCAGGCGCATGATGTCGTTTTGGCCGATGGCAGCCAAACCGCCCCAGAGGATTGACAGGACAGCGAATCCACAGATCCACCACTGCAGGCTTGCGGCTCCCAGCGGGAACAGACGCAGGCACAGGGTGATCATGCCGAATGTACCGACCTTATCCAGGATGCCGACAAGCAGCACCGAAGTGCCCGGACGGGCATTTTCAGCGGTGTCGGGCAGCCAGGTGTGAAGGGGAACCATTGGCGCCTTGATCGCAAAGGCGATGAAGAAGGTTAGGAACAGGCCGATCTGGATTCCCACGGGAAGACCAACAGTTCCGGACGAGAGAGTATCGATCATGAAGAGCGTGTCGCCACGGCGAGCAGCCAGTGCCCAAATAGCGACCAAGCCGCCGAGCATGACCAGACCGCCAGCCAGCGAGAAGAGCAAGAACTTCATTGCTGCACGCTGACGCGCCTTCTTTTCACCAACTCCGTAACGTCCAATCATCACGAAGAGCGGAACCAGCATCCCTTCGAATGCCAGGTAGAAGAGCAGGACATCCGAAGCGGCGAAGATCAGAACCATGAAGGATTCCAAGAACAGAACCCAACCGAGGTAAGCACCGGTACGAGAGGGGTCCTCGTCCTCATTCCATCCGGCCACGACGACCAGGGGAACCAAGGCGACGGCCAGAAGGATCATCACCAAGCCAAGAGCATTCACGGCCAGCGCCCAACTCAGGCCAATCTGAGGAATCCAGGAATAGGCCTCGGAAAGCTGGTAGGTGGAGGAATGCGACCAGTCGAATGCAACCGCAGCAACGATGGCCACGACCAGCTCACACAGCGAGAGAATGAGTGCGAAGGCACGCCCCGCTTGACGCAGGGATGGAATCGCCAGAAGAAGCACGGCACCCAGTGCGGGAAGTGCAACAAGAATCGACAGCCACGGTAGTGGCGCGCTGAGCATTTGAGACATCTGCATAGATCCTTACTTCCTCACAGCGAAAATGCCAGGACAGCGGCAAGGGCACACACGACCCCGCCAAGAATGTAAGAGGCGTAGGTACGCACGCGACCGGACTGAGTGAAACCAACCGCTCGGCCGGTACCGGTGGATGCCGCTTCAACCAAGTGGACAACGCCGTCGATCGCCTTGTCATCACCAAGGGTTGCGGTCTTCACCAGGGCGATACCCGGAGTCATGAAGAGCGCTTCATTAACGGTGTCTTGGTACAGGTCAACGCGGGCAGCACGCGTGAGCGCATTGCCTGCCGGGATGGCGGTGGGAACCTCACGGCGACCGTACATGTTCCAGGCAATTGCTGCGCCGGCGAGCACCAGAAGCAAAGTGACAATCTGGATGGCAATTTCAGGAGCAACCGGGTGAGCGTGCTCAGCAACGCCAAGCGAAGGCTCAAGCCAGGTCGTGAAGACATCGCCAATCGATAGAAGGCCACCGACCACAGCAGCGCAGACCGCCAAGATCACCATCGGGATGGTCATCAGCGGACCCGACTCATGCGGGTGGACACCATTACCTTCGGCCTCGGTGGTCCAACGAGCAGTGCCGTGGAAGGTCATGAAGAACAGTCGCGACATGTAGAAGGCGGTAATACCAGCGCCAACCATGGTGACGATGCCGAAGACCCAACCTGCCCAGACGGCCTCGTGACCGGCGAAGGTGGTCGCACCGAATGCTGCTTCGATGATCTTGTCCTTGGAGAAGAATCCCGAGAAGGGAGGAATACCAAGGATTGCCAACCAGCCACAGGCGAAGGTCAGCCAGGTGACCTTCATGGCGGTGCGCAGAGCACCGAAGCGACGCATATTGACCTGGTCATTCATTCCGTGCATGACGGAACCCGCACCAAGGAACATGAGTGCCTTGAAGAAACCGTGAGTGAAGAGGTGGAAAATCGCGAAGACCCAACCGATGGGGCCAAGGCCCGCACCCAGCATCATGTAGCCGATCTGGCTCATGGTCGAGGCCGCAAGAACCTTCTTCATATCGTCCTTGGCACAACCAACAATCGCGCCAAAGAGCAGCGTGATTGCACCGACGATGACAACCGCGGTAGCAGCGATAGGTGATGCCTGGAAGATCGCACCCGAACGAACAATCAGGTAGACACCGGCGGTAACCATCGTTGCCGCGTGGATAAGCGCGGACACCGGGGTCGGACCGGCCATTGCGTCACCCAACCAAGCCTGCAGGGGGAACTGCGCCGACTTACCGCAAGCGCCCACCAGCAGGAAGAAACCAATGATGGTTGCTTGAACGGGAGAAACCGTGGCGGCCGCTGCGTTCACTTCCTCGATGTTGACGGTCGAGAAGTTAGCGACCATCGCCATCATCGCAATGAGCAGGCCCATGTCACCGACGCGGTTCATCACGAATGCCTTCTTCGCAGCAACCGCATTGGCGGGAACGTAGTTCCAGAAACCGATGAGCAGGTACGAGGCCAAGCCCACGCCTTCCCATCCGACGAAGAGACCCGCGTAGGAGTCTGCAAGCACCAGGATGAGCATGGCGGCAATGAAGAGGTTGAGGTAGGCGAAGAAACGGCGACGCGCATCGTCATGAGCCATGTAGGCGATGGCGTAGACGTGGATAAGCGAACCGACGAAGGTGACCAGCATGACGAAGGTCATCGACAGAGGATCGATCATCAAGCCGAAGTTCACCGAGAACTCGCCCGCGGGAATCCACGAGAAAAGTGGGAGTTCAAAGCGGCGCGTATCGGGGGCTGCGGAGAGCATGGCGATAATGACGCCGAGTCCAACAGCGAAGGATGCCCACGATGCCAGAGTTGCCAGGAGATGGCCCCAGCGATCGGAGCGGCGTCCGCATACAAGGAGGAGCGCACTGGAAACGGCGGGGATCGCAATCATGAGCCATGCCAGGGAAATGATTCCCGTGGGCTGGCCAGGAGCTGCGACCTGTGCCGCGGTGCTGAAAAGTGTCAATGTCATTCCGGCTTACTCCTCAGTTCTTCAGCAGATCGAGGTCGTCAACGTTTGTAGTGACGCGTGACTTAAAGATGGACACGACGATTGCCAGGCCGACAACAACTTCCGCGGCAGCAACGACCATGACGAAGAAGGCCATGATTTCGCCACTAACATTTCCGTGGATTCGTGCGAAGGTCACGAAGGCAAGGTTCGCGGAGTTAAGCATGAGCTCGACTCCCATGAGGGAGATCACCGCACTGCGACGGACCAAAACAATGGCTGCTCCGATCGCGAAGAGGATCCCCGAGAGCACCAAGTAGGCTGCAAGGCTCATTCTTCTTCCTTCCCTTCATCAGCGGTCTGGGGAGCCTGCGGCTGCTTCAGACCAGTGGGAGCTGCGGCACCCGGCATACCCCATGCCTGAGAACGCTCGTGAGTGCTGGGGTGAGCCGGATCGAAGATCGTGTGGTCGAGGGAGCCGCCCTTGGCCAATGCCAGCGACTGCGCAACCTCAGGCTCAACCTGACCAACAACGCGATCCAAGCCACGCACACGCAGAACCCTGGGAACCGAGTCTTCGACAGGTTCGTGGGTTTCACCCGAAAGTGCGGGAACATCAACCGCGTTGGAGTGGGCGTACACGCCGGGGGCCGGGAGCTGTCCAATTCGACGTCCCGAGGCCTTGAAGGCGCGCATCTTCGCTTCTGCTGTCGTGCGCTGGGTGAGTACCGGACCGAGCTGATCGGAGTGAGTGAGTAGCATCGCGCCGATTGCTGCGGTAATCAGCAGAATTCCCGCGAGCTCCATTGAGAACCAGTAGCGCGAGAACAGCGTTGCCGCCAAGTCGGTGATCGGTGCGTTCGAGTAGGGATCGTCACTGAGCGAGGCCGAGCTTCCCGCGGTGCGCGAGCGAGCAATTGCGCCGATGAGGATCGCGCCCAGGCCAAGGGCCATCAGCACCGAGGTGACGATGCGTCCACGCGATTGACGCGCGTAGTTATCAGAGGCGCTCAAGCCGATCATCATGATGACGAAGAGGAAGAGAACCATGATTGCGCCGGTGTAGACGACAACTTGGACCGTGCCCAAGAATGCTGCCCCGTGCATGAGGTACAAGATCGCAAGGCCGAGCATGACTCCGACCATGCAGATCGCACAGTAAACGGCCTTCTTGAAAAAGAGGACGCCCAGGGCGCATGCGACCATGAAGACCGCCACGCAGCCAAAGAGGATCGCCTCCCCCGTCGATGCCATTTCAGGCCAATTCATTAAGGTCATGCCTGACGCGCCTCCTCATTGACGGGACGGGCAGTTGCAAGGGAGGGATCATCTGGACGATGCTCGCGTACCCAATCAATCTGAGTTTGTGTGGGGCCCTGTACCGCGCCGCGGTAGTAGTCACCATCGCTAAAGCCTTCCACCTGCGGGTGCGGAGGCTGAAGCATTCCCTCTGAGAGCGGAACCAGAAGCTGGTCCTTCTCATAGATGTCATCAGCGCGGCGATACTCGGCAAGCTCGAAATCGTGACCCATGGTCAGGGCGCGAGTCGGGCAAGCCTCGATGCAGAATCCGCAGAAAATGCAGCGCAAGTAGTTGATCTGGTAGACGCGACCGTAGCGTTCACCGGGGCTGTACTGTTCCTCGGGAGTATTCGATGCGGCCTCGACGTAGATGGCGTCCGCGGGGCATGCCCATGCACAAAGTTCACAACCCACACACTTTTCCAAGCCATCCGCGTAGCGGTTGAGCTGGTGACGTCCGTGGAAACGAGGCTCGACGAAGGGGCCCTCGAAGGGGTACTGCTCGGTCACGGTCGGGCGGAAGAAGGAGGACAGGGTCACTCCATAGCCCGCGAAGGGAGCGAAGAACTGACCGATCGGCCCCTTCGGATCCTGCTCGTAACGCAGATTCTGGCTGTCGTTCTGATCAGTCATTCGTCTCCTCCAATGCGGCAGCAGTGACCACGCGGTTTGCGCGCGGCGAGGGCGGTAGCTGTTGTCCCGGAAGCGGAGGTACCGGGAAGCCATCCGCCATGGGATCAAAGTTCGCCAAGCGCTCTTGCTTCTCAGCTTGCGCAAGAGCTTCCTTACGAGCATCACGCGAATCTGCGAACCACATGACGATCAATGCAATAACGAAAATTCCAGCAACGCCACCGATCAGCTGCGGCAGGGTCAAAGACACCCACTGGGTAATTGCCCGAATAATGGCAACCATGACCAGCCAGGCCAGCGAGATCGGGATCAGTCGCTTCCAGCCCAGCTGCATGAACTGGTCGTAACGGAAACGCAGCAGGGTGCTTCGGGTCCAGATCATGAGGAGCATGAAGAACCACATCTTGAGGAAGAACCACAAGATTCCGAACCAGCCGCCATTGAGGAACTCAATGTGCGAGAGGGGCCAGGGGGCGTGCCAGCCGCCAAAGAACATGGTCGTCGCCACCGCTGAAACGTTGAACATGTTGACGTATTCAGACAGGTAGAACCAACCGAATTTCATTGAGGAGTACTCGGTCATGTGACCGGCGACCAATTCGCCTTCGGCCTCGGGAAGGTCGAAGGGAAGACGGTTAACTTCACCGACCATGGAGATCAGGTAGATCACGAAGGCGGGTGCCAGGGGCAGGAACCACCAGGTCTGCGCCTGCGAGGCCACGATCTGCGAGGTCGACATCGAGCCGGCCATCAAGAACACCGCAACCAGCGACATTCCCATGGAAAGCTCATAGGAGATCACCTGTGCCGAGGAACGAACCGCGCCGTAGAGGGGAAGCGTCGAGGACGCGGACCAACCACCCAGCACAATGCCGTACAGACCCAGCGAAGAAATCGCTAGAACGTACAGGGCAGCGACCGGCATATCCGCCAGCTGCAGCGGTGTGGAGTGACCGAAGATCGAAACATTCGGTCCCATGGGGATCACGGCGAAGATCGAGAATGCTGCAAATGCCGAGATCGAGGGCGCAAGCAGATAAATGAACTTATCGGCCTTACGCGTCCACATGTCTTCCTTGAAGAGCAGCTTCACGGCGTCAGCGATTGCTTGGAACAAGCCGAAGGGACCGGCAACATTCGGGCCGGGCCTGGTCTGCATGCGTCCGATCGTTCGACGTTCAACCCACAGGGCGAGCAGAACGTTGAGAATCAGGAAAACGATGATGAAAACGGCCTTGAGGACTGTCAACCACCAGGTTTCCTGCGTAAAGTCCGCAGCGGTGTACGTGGGAACATCCAGGGGGATCAGGTTCATCGGGCCACCTCCCCCTTTGCGCTCAAGGTGACAGAAGAACCGAAGTTCCCCAATGATTCGTGGACGATAGATCCCTGGGAGCACTCGGGCACCCAGACAACCCCGTCGGGAAGATCAGCAAATTGCAGGGGAAGCGTAACGCTTCCGCGCTGGGTACTGAGCGTGAGTTCCTCGCCCTCGTCAATGCCGAGGCCCGCGACAGTTGCGCGCGAGGCGAAGACGACTGGACGTCGTGCGCTTCCCGCCAGCATGCTTGCGCCGTCTTGCAGACGACCTGCGTCAAGCATCGGCTTGTGGGTGGCAAGAAGCGCCTCGCCCTGGCCGACCTCAACCAATTCCGAGGCCTTCGCCGGAACGAATTCTTCACGCTGACCGTTCCACTGCATGAGCGGATTCACTTGGTCGTACAGACCCACGAGGTCGTGCAGACCAAGATCCACGCCAAACTCACTGGCGAGCGCATCGAAGACCAGTCGATCGGTCTGTGAACGCGAGGCGATGGCCTGGCCGAAGGGACGCAGGCGACCTTCCCAGTTGATGAAGGTTCCGTTCTTTTCCAGCGGAGGTGCGACCGGCAAGATCACATCTGCACGATCGGTCACCTCACTGCGACGAACCTCAAGGCTCACCAAGAAATCAACCTGATCAAGCGCCTTTCGTGCGGCAGCCGGATCATCGAAGTCACGAAGGTCAACGCCACCGACAACCAGTGCCTTAACGCGACCATCAGCTGCAGCTTCCAACATCTGCGTGGCATCAAGACCGCGCTGAGCGGGAATCTCTCCCCATGCCAAAGACTCGCGAGCCTCTTGAGAGGCAAGCGCACGGCCGAAAGGCAGAAGACCGGGAAGAAGACCGGCTTCCACTCCACCGCGCTCACCGGCGCGGCGAGGGACCCACTGAATACGGCAGTGAGTGCGCTCTGCCAGTCGAACAACTTCACTGAGCAGACCCGGCGTTCGGCTTGCGCGCTCGCCAACCAGGATCACTCCCCCGTCAAGACGCGAGGCAAGATCAGCGAACTCACCACCCTCGCGGATCTCAGCGGCAACCTCGACCTCGGTTCCGGGAGCGCAACGGAGCAGCTCTCCAGAAAGCTTGGCGAGGCCTCGGGAAGTCATCGGAGCCAAAGAAGCAACGCGGAGCTTGCCCTTGCGAGTGGCCTTGCGCATCCGCAGGAAGATCGCACCACACTCATCCTCGGGTTCGAGTCCAACCAGGAGGACCTGGCCGGCGTTCTCAAGCTGCGAGTAGGTGACACCCAATCCGCTACCTGCGACGTGGGCAGCAAGGAATGAACGTTCCTCTTCACTGTGGCTGCGCGAACGCATATCGATGGAATCGGATCCAACAACGGAACGCGCAAACTTCGACCATGCCCAAGCATCTTCGAAGCTCAGGCGGCCACCGGGAAGAAAACCAACCTGGTCACCGGAAAGGCCGGCAAGCGCACGATGGACACGGTCCAAGGCATCCGACCACGAGGTCGGAACTAGCTGGCCGTTCTCGCGAACGAAAGGAGTGTTGAGGCGCTGGACACCGGACCACTTAAATGCGAAGCGATCCTTGTCAGTGATCCACTCTTCGTTGACCTCGGGATCATTTCCAGCCAGACGACGCAGAACTTCGCCGCGGCGAATATCCACGCGGATCGCACTACCGGAAGCATCGTGCTCGGTTACCGAAGCGGTAGATACCAAGTCGAAGGGGCGTGCGCGGAAGCGGTAATCATTCGAGGTCAGAGCACCAACCGGGCAGATCTGGATGATATTTCCCGAGAAGTACGAGGCGAATGCGCGGCCCGAAACATCACGATCATTGGGGGCAAGATCGCCTTCATTGAGGGAGCCGATAATGCCTTCTTGACCGTAAGGTCCGGAAATTCCCGCCTTGACATTGTCCTTTGCCTGCGGGTTGAAGTAATCCAAGACCGCGGTATCAAAGGAGCCAACCTGCTCACCCATGAAGTGATGGTGCTCGGTCGGCGCGGTGCCACCGCCTCGTCCCTGAAGATCAAGGAAGGGGTCGCCCGCAATTTCCTTACCGAAGCGCACGCAGCGCTGGCACAGGATGCAACGCTCGCGGTCCAGAAGAATCTGCGAGGTGAGCTTCAAAGGCTTGCGATACGTGCGCTTTGCATCGATGAAGCGCGAGCTCTCGCGGCCTTCGCTCATCGCTTGGTTCTGCAGGGGGCATTCGCCGCCCTTGTCGCAGATTGGGCAATCAAGCGGGTGGTTGATCAGCAGGAATTCCATCACGCCTTCCTGGGCGCGACGGGCAACCTCGGAGGTGTGCTGAGTCTTGACCACCATGCCTGGGGTGACAGTCTGAGCACATGAAGGCTGAGGCTTGGGCATGAATCGCAGCTCGCCGGTGTTGCGATCGGGCATTCCAACCTCAACAAGACACTGGCGGCACGCGGCGACGGGCTCAAGCAGCGGGTGATCACAGAAACGCGGGATACGAATTCCGGCCTGCTCGGCCGCACGGATCACCAGGGTGCCTGCGGGAACGTCCAATTCGACGTCGTCGATTGTGACCTTCACTAGGTTCTCGCTCATCGAACTCCTCCCTTGGCAAAGTTGCTCGAGGCCTCGTAGGGGAACAATTCGCGCGCGGGCGTGGTCAGCCCGGCCTCGAATTCTTCGCGGAACTTCTTAATTCCCGACATGATCGGGGTTGCTGCCGCATCGCCCAGAGCACAGAAGCTTCGGCCAAAAATGTTGTGTGCGATCTCGTCCAGAAGATCGATATCGCCTTCCTGGCCCTTACCTGCTTCCAGGCGGAGCATGATCTGCTTGAGCCAGTAGGTTCCTTCACGACAGGGCGTGCACTTACCGCAGGATTCGTGCTGGTAGAACTCAATCCAACGGGTAATGACACGAACCACAGAGGTCGTTTCATCGAAGACCTGCAATGCACGGGTACCCAGCATCGAACCGGCGGCGCCAACAGATTCGTAATCCAGAGGCGTGTCCAGTTCGGCTTCGGTGAAGATCGGGGTCGAAGAACCACCGGGAGTCCAGAACTTCAGCTGGTGTCCTTCGCGAATACCGCCGGCAAGCTCAATGAGCTCACGCATGGTGATTCCGAAGGGAGCCTCGAATTGGCCCGGATTCTTCACGTGACCTGAGATTGAGAACAGACCGTGTCCCTTGGACTTTTCCGTTCCCATCGAGGAGTACCACTGTGCGGAGTGCTGGAAGATTCCGGTCACCTGGCTGATCGACTCGACGTTATTAATAACAGTCGGACGCGCATACAAACCTGCGACAGCGGGGAATGGAGGCTTCAGACGCGGGTGGCCTCGGTAGCCTTCCAGAGAATCCAGAAGAGCAGTTTCTTCACCACAGATGTACGCACCCGCACCTGCGTGAGCGGTGATGCGAAGATCACCCAGCAGGCCGGCCTCGGTTGCTTCCTTAACTGCAGCCATCAGGCGGCGGTAGACGTGAACGACTTCGCCGCGAAGGTAGACAAATGCGTGGTGGCAATTGATGGCACGCGAGGTGATCGCAATACCTTCAATCAGCACATGGGGATTTGCCATAATCGTCGGGATATCCTTACAGGTTCCCGGTTCCGATTCATCGGCATTAACCACGAGATAACGAGGCAAACCGTCATCGGGCGGAAGGAACGACCACTTGAGGCCCGTGGGGAATCCAGCACCACCACGGCCTCGCAAGCCAGAGGCCTTAACGGTCTCAACGATCTCGGCGGGCTCCATGGTGTTGGCCTTCTTGAGTCCCTCATAGCCGCCACGGCTCAGGTAGGACTCCAAAGTCCACGAGCGATCGCTTCCCCATCCGCGGGTCAGAATCGGGGTCAGGGCCACGGTTGTTTCACTCACCGTCCTTCTCCTTTCCTTCTTCCGCAGGAACGTCAGCCGGAGCGCTCCAGCCGCGTTCTTCGGCGATCCTCAGTCCCAGCGTCGAGGCCTCGCCGGCGCTGGGTCCTTCGTTCTCGTGTCCGTCAAGGAAGCCGGCAAGGACGTGCTCGGTTTCCTTGAAGGTCGGCAGCACAGCACTTCCGCGGGTGGGGTGCAAGGGCTTACCGGCCTCGATGTCATCAATGAGGGCGCATGCGGATTCGGGGGTCTGGTTGTCGAAGAACTCCCAGTTCACCATGACAACGGGAGCGTAATCGCAGGCCGCGTTGCATTCGAGGCGCTCAAGGGTGATGGTTCCGGCCTCGTTGGTTTCGTCGGTTCCGACACCAACCTTTTCGCTGACGGCCTCCCAGATTTCATCGCCACCCATGACGGCGCACAGAGCATTGGTGCACACACCCACGAGGTATTCACCCGTGGGGTGACGCTTGTACTGGGTATAGAAGGTCGCAACTGCAGAAACTTCTGCGCGAGTGATACCCAGAAGTTCAGCGCATAGTGCGATTCCGTTTGCACTCACATAGCCGTCTTCAGACTGGACTAGGTGAAGCATGGGAAGCAGTGCGGAACGAGCGTGGCCCTGGGGGTAGCGCGCGATGATTTCGCGTGCCTCACCTGCAAGGCGCTCATAGGTTTCCACGGGATAGCTCATCGATCAACGCCTCCCAGAACGGGGTCGAGAGTGGCCAGCGAGACAACGACATCGGCCAGCTGGCCGCCTTCCGTCATCATGGCCAGAGACTGCAGATTTGCGAATGAAGGGTCACGGAAGTGCGCGCGGAAGGGACGAGTTCCACCGTCAGAAACCAGGTGGACACCCAAAATGCCCTTTGCGTGCTCAACGGTCTGGTAGACCTGGCCGGCGGGGACCCTAAATCCTTCGGTGACCAGCTTGAAGTGGTGGATCAGGGATTCCATTGAAGTTCCCATGACCTTCGCAATGTGTTCGGCTGAGTTACCCTGGCCGTCCGTTGCAACTGAAAGCTGTGCGGGCCACTTGATATGCGGGTCGGCAACCATGACGGGCTGGCCTTCAGTTGCCTCCAAGCGGCGAAGGACCTGCTCGACAATACGCAGCGACTGGTAGCACTCATCGAAACGCACGCGAACACGGTTGTAGGCGTCGTTCGAGTCATAGGTGGGAACGTCGAATTCGAAATTCTCGTAACCGCAGTAAGGCTGATCCTTACGAAGGTCTTGGGGCAAGCCGGCTGCTCGCAGGGACGGACCGGTCAAGCCCAGGGCCATCATTGCTGACAGCGGCATGTAACCAACACCAATGAAGCGCTGTTTAAAGATCGGGTTTGCCAGAACCAGGTCCTGGAGCTCACCGATATCGTTTCGCACCTTCGGAAGCTTTTCGCGGATGTACGGGACCATACCGCTGGGCAGGTCCTGAACCACACCACCGGGACGGATGTATGCGTGGTTCATACGCAGACCGGTAATGCGCTCGAAGATTCGCAGAATCTCTTCACGTCCCCTGAAGGCAATAGTCATCATGGTCGTCGCGCCAAGCTCGTTACCGCCGGTACCGATTGCAACGATGTGCGAGGCGATGCGGTTGACTTCCATCATCAGGATACGAATGAGGTTTGCGCGTTCCGGCACATCATTCGTGATCCCCAGGAGCTTCTCAACGGCCAGGCAGTAACCCACTTCCTGGAAGAAGGGAGCCACGTAGTCCATACGAGTGCACAGCGTGACGCCCTGGGTCCACGTGCGGTATTCCATGGTCTTTTCGATACCGGTGTGAAGGTAGCCCGTGTCAACGCGAGTTTCGCGAACGGTTTCACCATCCAGCTCGAGGATCAGGCGAAGAACGCCGTGGGTTGAGGGGTGGACAGGACCCATGTTGAGCACGATGCGCTCATGGTTGATGCGCTCGATCTCAGCGATAACGTCGTTCCAGTCTCCGCCCTGGGCAAGAACCTCGGGAACCTCGTCAATGTCCAGGCCTGCACTTGATGCTGCAGCGTGAAGTGAAGGAGTAGTCATTAGTTGTACGACCTCCGAGTGTCGGCAGGTGCGTTGACTGCACCCTTGAATTCCACGGGAATACCACCCAGGGGGTAGTCCTTACGCTGCGGGTGACCTACCCAGTCATCAGGCATAGCGGTTCGTGTCAGCGAGTGATGCCCATCAAAAACAATTCCCATGAGGTCCCATGTTTCGCGTTCCTGCCAGTCGTTCGCCGGGTAAATATCGACGATCGAGGGAATGTGCGGATCCGAATCCGGGCAGGTCACTTCCAGACGGATCATGCGATTGTGCGTGATCGACATGAAGGGGTAGATCGCGTGGAGTTCACGGCCTTGATCTTCGGGGTAGTTCACGCCGTTAGTTCCCAGGCACATCTCGAAACGCAGATCCTGATCATCACGCAGGTAGCGCGCGACGCGGCGGATGTGCTCACGCGGGATGAAGATGCTGAGTTCACCGTGTTCAACGACGACCTTCTCAATGACATCCGCAACTGCCAGCCCATCGGCGGCAATCAATTCCTCGAGGATGTCAACGATCTGATCGAAGTACGAACCATAGGGCCGCACTGCTGCGGGCGCAGTGCGCGCAACAGTTACTTGCTGCGAGAAGCCCGTGGTATCGCCCTGATCCGGAGCTCCGAACAGACCCTGACGGGTTTTGATGACCTCGGGCTGCTCGGCACCGAAACGATTAATTTCTTCGCTCATGCCAGCAATCCCTTCAAATCGTGAGTCGGGGTCGCAGCAAGTGCTGCTGCTTCAGCCTTGCGAGCAATTTCGCGACGGTGTGCGCCCAGCGGTTCACTTCCGATCTGCTCACGCAGTGTAAGGATTGCGTGAATCAAGGCCTCGGGACGAGGCGGGCAGCCGGGAAGGTACACATCGACGGGAACAATGTGGTCGCATCCCTGAACGACGGCGTAGTTGTTGAACATACCGCCCGAAGATGCGCAGGCACCCATGGAGATGACCCACTTGGGATCGGCCATTGAGTCATAGACGCGGCGCACGATGGGAGCCATCTTGTGGGAAACACGTCCGGAGACAATCATGAGGTCGGAGTGACGCGGCGATGCGCGGAAAACTTCCAAACCGAAACGCGACATGTCGAAACGGGGAGTTCCGGCTGCCATCATTTCAATTGCGCAGCACGCCAAGCCCATGGTGACTGGCCACTGGCTGTGCTTTCGAGCAAGACCGAGGATCTTCTCCATGCTTGCCAGGGCAATGCCTGCAGGCAGGCTTTCTTCAATTCCCATTGTTTTCCTCTTACCTCAGTAGTCCAGTCCGCCGCGGCGCCATTCGTAGATATAGGGGACGGTGATCACCGCGATGAAGGTCAGCATGGCAACCAATCCGAAAAGTCCCAGCTGGTTGAAGCTCACGGCCCACGGGTACATGAACACGACTTCAATGTCGAAGACAATGAAGGTCATAGCTACCAGGTAGTAGCGCACAGGAAAGCGTCCACGCTCCAGGTGCTGCTCCGTGGGGTCGATTCCGCATTCATAGTTATCGGCCTTCGTGCGATTCTTGCGCGTTGGCCCCAGAATTGCGGATGCGCCCAGCCCGCCCAGCGCCAAGACCATGGCGGCTGCAGCCATGATCAGCAGCGGAACATAGGGATTTGTCATCGTTCCTCCCACATCGGGTGTACCTTCGTAGCCATCATGCTGATGGCACCATCTTGGATAGGGTCGTAATCAGTCGGTCGTCGAAGTCGCCGCCTTGGCGTTCGAAGCCATCCGACAGAAGTTTGTGAACCAGGGTCATCAGGCGCGGGATGGGCAGACCGTAGGTCGTGCACAGGCGCATGATTCGCGGATTTTCAATGAGACGAACAAAGATGCGTCCCAACTGGTAGTAACCGCCGTATTCGTCGCGGATCCGTTGGGGATAGGCGCTCATCGCTCGGTCAACGCCAGCGCGGTGCGTGCGGGCAAGAGCCTGAGCCATGGCCTCGGCCGCGTAGCGTCCAGCCTTCATCGCGGGTGCGATTCCTTCTCCGTTAAAAGGAGAAACCATTCCGCCGGCATCGCCGACAATGACGAATCCATTGGTGTAGTGGGGCTGACGGTTAAGGCTCATCGGCAAAGCTGCGCTGCGGAGCTCACCGATTTGATTCTCTGGGGTAAATCCCCAATCCTCGGGAAGGTTGGCCATCCACTGTTCGAAAACCTGACGATAGGGCAGGTTTGTCGCACTTGCCGTCGAGGCCACAGAGCCCAGTCCGACATTGACGACGCCATCCCCCATGGGGAAGATCCAGCCGTATCCAGGAAGCAGATCCGAGTGCCCGGGTTCGCCCGCCCAGAGTTCCAGGTGCGATTCCATCCACTCTTCGTTGCCACGAGGGGAACGGAAGTAGGTGCGCGCCGCAACGCCCATGGGACGCTTGGGATTCTTTTCAATTCCGAGGCGGGTGGAAACCTTTGCAGAGACGCCACCAGCATCCACAACCAGCTTGGCGCGGATTGTCACGTCCTGGGCATTCTTGCCACGGCCTCGACGCGCGCGAACACCACAGATTCGGTGCGCGGAGTCTTGGAGGGCCTCGGTAACGGTGAGTTCTTCTTCGAGGCGAGCTCCCGCACTCTGTGCACGCTGGACCAGTGCGTGGTCAAGATCCATGCGCGCGCGAGTCATTCCGTATCCCGGAAGTGAAGCCTGATCGGGCCACTCCATGTGGATGGTGTGGCCACCGCCAATGACGGTCAAACCGCGGTTTCGTGCCCAACCAGAAGTATCGACACCCATGAGGATGAGCTCTTGGACGGCGGCGGGAGTCAGGCCATCACCACAGATCTTGTCGCGCGGGAAACGTGCCTTATCGACAAGAAGGACGTCAATACCAAGGGTTGCCAAATGATAGGCGGTAGATGCACCACCTGGGCCAGCGCCGACAATAACGACATCAGCGTTCATGTCTTGGGCCTGTTGGCTCACCACGCCTCCTTCACGCTCCACGCAACGACGAACCTATATCGGGGTCCAGTTCAGACCATAGTCACCGGTATACGAAGCCGCGAAAGCACGCCAAAAAGTCCGTGAGAACAACACTTTAGGGGCGTGAGCGAGCACACACCCGTATTCAATTTGCACATATGTTTGTTGCGTTAATCGGCGCGGAAATCCTTAGGAAACCGGGTAGCAGTGCTCCGGCTCGGCCAAACCGGGACCGAAGTCAACCTCTCGACCGTCCAGAGACCAGACATTTCGCGAGATCTGCTGGACGTCCTCGTGGCGAGCAAGCCACTGGCTCAGCTCTGCCTGTTCCTGCTCCGTCAGCCATACCAGAGGGTCGGAAGATGACTTAAAACCGGCGACCGCAGCAACGTCCTGAAGCCACCCAATCTGCTGATCATTCAGCAGGTTCTTCATGTGGCGGAAGAAGATGACATCGGGGTCAACATCGATGAGCTCACGCAGCCATAGCCGCGATACAGAACCCATAAAAGCATTGCGCGCTTCTGCGTCGGAACGATCATCAGTCGCGTAGTTCTTCCAAATGGGCGCAACATCGCAGCCCACTCGAATTCCATCGTAGAGCCCGATCGCAGGGATGATCAGGGCACCAGAACCCAGAAGGTAGGTGCCCTCCCCTGCAGCCTCACGCAAAATCTGCGAACCCAAAACAAATGCGTCATCGGGGCTTGCTTCGCGATCAAAACGCACGCCTTCAATGGCCGCTGCGTTAATAAAGTCCGTCTTGATATAGCGGATCCCAGCCTCAAGCAGGTATCCGATGGTGTCGCGCAGATATTCCTGCGCCAGAGGGTGCGTCGTATCCAGCGCATAGTAGGGACCGCCCCAGTTGTATCCGGCGATAGCGAGCTTCCCATCTTCGTCGTGAACGAAAGCTTCGGGGTGCGCTTGAAGGAAAGGCGTTCCTTCGCGAGCAATGAAGGGAGCGATCCACAGACCGGGAGTCACGCCGAGATCGGAAATGTAACGCGCACAGGCCGCAAGATCGTGTCCAAACTTCGCATTCGGACGCCAATCGCCTACATTTAGCTGCCAACCATCATCAATTTGCAAGGCTGTGAAACCAAGTTTTGCAAGCCCGGGAAGCTGTCCCGCAAGAACGTCCCAGGAAACGTTTTCGTAGTAGGAATACCAGGAACACCACACGCGCGGTGCCTGACCGGGGCTACGACGCCGAGAGCGCAGCTGCTCCACATAGGCCTCGAAAATCTCCGCTTCACTGCCCCAGCTCACAAACCAGCGAGCCGGACGAATCTCGTCGAAGCCAACAAAAACATCTTCATCGGCACGAACCTTCGGGTGCCCACCCGCGAGCGCACCGATGAGGAAACCTGCGCCACCCTCTTCTTCAACGACCGCACCGATCCACGAACCGTGGTGGCGGACGGCGTCATCTGCGCCCGGGTCATCGGCGGTTGTCCGACGTTCATCAGAGGGAACGCGCAGCGGCGCATCGCTCAGCGAATTCCAGCCCGAGGGCGACCAAGAATTGTGCCCACTGCGGTAGTACTGGCCACTTTCCATTCCGTGGAGCAGCGCGACACGGCTGGCGTCAATGATTGCGTAGTTGTCACCCTGCTCGATGAGCTGAGCATCGGCTGACGCGCTCAAAGTGGCGTTGGGAAGGGAAAGTACCAGACGTTGCATGATCGTTCTTTCATTGACGAGGCCGCGGGAAGCGGTGCAGAAGGAAAGGAAAGTTTTGGGTTTGGGTGTGGAAAGCGGGTCCCGCCGCCCTGCGATTGGGTAATCGACGGGGGCGGGACCCGCTCAGTGGCTTACTTGAGCAGAGCGTTTGCCTTCTCGTTGGCCGCGGTCATGGTCGCCTGAGGATCGGCGCCACCGGCGACCTCCTGGATTGCGTCCTGGATCAGAGCGTTGACCTCGTCACCGTGTGAGAAGACGGGAACCGGGAAGGTCTCCTTGTTCTCAACGACGGTGGTGAATGCCGAGTTGTCCTGGCCCTTTGCCTCGCGTGCCTTCAGGGACGCCTCGGTACCCTTGATGCTGGCGGGGAAGATGACGCCGGACTCGCCGACCTTGATCTGGCACTTGTCGGAAGCCATGTAGGCGATCCACTTGAATGCCTCATCGGGGTGCTTCGAACCGCTCCACACGACGTCGTGCAGGCCGTTCATGGCGCTACGACGTCCAACGGGGCCGATCGGAAGGGGTGCGTAGGCGAACTTCTTCTGCGCATCTGCACCCAGGTAGGAAGAGACGGTGAAGGAACCGGCGATGGTCGATGCAGCAATACCTGCGTTCATCGTTGCGTCGGTGCCCAGCGAGGACTGCTTATCGAACTTGGGGGCGTAGCCCTTCTCGATGAGCTGACGTTCCCAAGCGAGGGTGTCGACCAGGCTCTTATCGGCGAAGTTGAACTTGGTGGGGTTCACGGTCTTGTCGCCGTAGGTGAAGCCGTTGGAAGCGGCGAATTCGCCCCAGCCGTTCTGGCCGATTGCGCCGTCTGCCCACTCGGGGTAGTAGCCGTAACGCTTGACGTTGTTCTTATCGAATGCCGGGTCAAGTCCGTTGTGGCCATTGGCGTCAACTGTGGTCTTTGCAACGAATTCCTGGAAGGTGCCGCCATCGGTGGGGTTCCAGGTCAGCTTGGCCATGTCTTCCTTGGTGTAGCCAGCTTCCTTTGCGACCTCGGTGTCGTAGAGCAGACCCATGGTGTCCCAGTCCTTGGGCAGGCCGTAACGCTTGCCCTCGAACTTCGACAGATCAGCAAGTCCGGGCTGGTAGATGGAGTCATCGATTCCAGCTTCCTTCGCCTTGTCAGTGATATCCAGAATCTGCTTGGAATCAATGAACTGGAGAAGACGCGTGGAGTGATCGACGAAGGTGTCGGGGGCGTTCGATGCTGCCAGCTGAGTGGTCAGCGTATCCCAGTACTGACCCCATGCGGTCTGGGTGATCTTGACGGTGATGTTCGGGTTTTCTGCGTGGAAGTCGTCAGCGCACTTCTGGTACAGAGGAGCTTGACGGTCATCCCACAGCCAGTAGCTGACGGTCACACCGTCGCCCGATGCCGAGGAACTCGAGGTGCTCGAGGAGTTGGCGTTGCACGCGCCCAGGGACAGCGCCATTGCTGCGACAATCCCCGCTGAGACTACGGTACGAGTTTTCATGTGTGGTTCTTTCTCTTCAGGCACTTTCGTGCTATTTGATTCCAGAGAAGTTCAGGGACTCAACCAGCTTGCGTCCCATGAGAATCAGGAGGATCAGGACCGGGATGACGCTGAGCGTTGACCCTGCCATGAGTCCGGTCCAGTCGGGTGCCCTATTGGGCGATTGCTGCTGGAAAATTCCCAGAGCAACGGTGAGGAGCTGAGCGCCTTCGCGCCCGGTCAGCAGCGGCCAGAGGAAGTCTTTCCACATGCCGATGATCGTAATGAGGGTCATCGTCATGATTGGTCCTGCGGACATGGGGATGGTTACTTTGAAGAAACGGCGGACGGGTCCCAATCCGTCAAGCATTGCCGCTTCCTCCACTTCCCGAGGCAGGGAGAGGAAGAACTGCCGCAGGAAGAAGATTGAGAAGGGTGCCATGAAAAGTGCGGGAAGCATCATGCCCTGCATCGTGTTCAGCCAGCCAAGCTGCTTAATCAACACGTAGTTCGGCAGAAGCGAGAAGATCCCGGGGATCATGAGCGCACCAATGACGCACGCAAAGAGCGCATTTTTGAAGGGGAACTTCAAACGGGCGAAAGCGTAGGCCGCGCATGAAGCGAAGAAGGTCTGAATGATGGCAATACCGCCCGCGTAAATCAGCGAGTTCGTTGTTGCAATAGCGAAGTTGATCGTTGCTCCACTACCACCGGCTGCCATGGCTTCTTCAACGGAAACCAATCCAAGAATTCGCTTGAAATTAATCATCGTCGGGTGCGATGGCCACAGCCTCGTTGATTCGGCAATGAGATCGGCCTGCGGTGTGATCGCCGTGCGGATCATCCAATAGAAGGGGAAAACCGTCACAAGAACTGCGATCGCAATGATTGCCCACGCGACAACTTTGGAAGGTTGGAATTTCTTGAGCATGATTGGTCCCCTTAGGCCAGATCCGACGAGCCGGCGCGCATGAGGCGCAATTGGATTGCAGTGAAGATTGCCAGAACGACAACCAGGAGCATTGCGACGGCCGAGGCGTAGCCCATCTTCAGGAAGGTGAAGCCCTGCTGGTAGATGTAGTAGTAAATGACGCGAACTGCGGGAATTGGATGTCCGGCGTAACCGATCTGAACCGTATCGAAGATCTGGAAGGATCCAATCAGACCCATGACCAGGACCAGAACCAAAACAGGACGCAGAAGCGGAAGCGTAATTCCGAAGAACATTCGCGTCTCGCCAGCACCATCTAGCGACGCACTTTCATAGAGTTCACCGGGGATCTGCAGCATGCCTGCGTATAAAAGCAGTGCGGTGTATCCGGTGTAGGCCCAGATATTAATTCCAGCGACGATCGGCATTGCTGCGTTGGCGTTGTAGAAAGTCACGCCATCAACACCAACCATTGAAAGTAGGTGAGTAACAAAACCGATATTCGAATCGAGGAGCCATCCCCAGATCAGCGCGATGGCGACATTGGGAACAAGCCACGGCAAGAGCAAGAGTGAGCGAACCCAGGTTGCGCGAGCAAATCGCTGCATGAGTGCTGCAAGAAGCAATCCGAGGAAAGTCTGTCCCACGATGTTGTACAGCGCGTAAGCAATGGTGACTTTGAAGGCGTTCCAGACTTCCTTATCGGCAATTGCCTTGCTGTAGTTGTCCAGGCCAACCCAGTTGGCCTCGCCGATCAGGTTGAAGTCTGTGAATGAGTACCACAGGCCCCGAAGTGCGGGGTAGACGTAGAAGATGAAGAAACCGATGAAGGTTGGAATGAGGAAGATAGCTGCTGCCCGGCGATCATCGCGACGCTTGAGCGTGCGAGTTCCAGCCGCATCTGCGCTCGAGCGCAGACCCTGCTTCTTGCCTGCCAGCTGCGCTCCCTGTTGCGCGCTGGTTTTCTGCGAATCAGAACCGGTCCCTGACCGGTCTTCCGCAAGTGTGGGGCTCTTCATTGAGTACACCTCCATTGCTGTGACAGGCACTAATTAAACACCTTGAACAAAGTTTGTCAAGACCATTGACAAAGCTGATCCCACTCTGCTTCACTACTTGTCACGAGCTCAATGACAGAGCTCAATCGCCCGAAAGGACTCTCGACGATGAGAAAAACACCAGCTTTTCTTCTCTCAGGCGCACTCGCGACGGCACTGACGATTGCCGCCCTGCCGGCCACGGCCTCGGATTCAGGAAATGGGGAATGGACGCAACTCAAGAGCGCCCCGGCCCCCGTTTCCAACCCTCTCAAGGGTTTCTTCCCCTTCGCGCCCGACGATGGAAGCGAGTTGCCTGCCGCAGAAGGCGCGCTTCCCTACACGATGGAATGGACTTACTTCCCTGTCAGTGACGTTGTCACCGCAAAGGGTGTCTACGACTGGAGCAAGGTCGACAAGATGCTCGATGCTATTGCCTCCCGCGGCCACCAAGCAGTGTTCCGTTTCTACCTTGACTACCCCACCAGGAAGTCCGGAGTTCCGCAGTATCTCATCGATGAAGGAATCAACACTTCCCGTACCTACACGGTCTTTGATAACAATCGCGTATCATTCTCGCCCGACTACAACGACCCCCGTGTTCAGGAAATGATGCTTGATTTCGTCAAGGCACTGGGCGAAAAGTATGACGGTGATGCGCGCGTGGGTTATCTGACCGCCGGACTCATCGGTTTCTGGGGAGAAGACCACACGTGGCCCATGAACGGCGAAGTGAGCGCAGACAACCCCAAGGGTGAAAACTGGATGCCCAGCGACGAATTCCGTGCCAAGCTGGTTGCCGCATGGGACAGCGCATTCAACGACACCCACATTCTGTACCGCCTTCCCACCGAGGCAACGAAGGCCCACCACATGGGCTACCACGATGACTCTTTCGCCTACTCAACCCTTGACAATGTTGACTGGCACTTCATGGCACACATGAAGAATCAGGGCGAAGACAAGGCATGGCAGAACGTTCCGATCGGTGGCGAAGTCTACCCGCCATTGCAGACCTGCATCTTCTCTCAGCCTTTGAATTGCCCGGGTGCGGAAGCAGAAAAAGCACAGGGTCGCAATTTCGACATGATTGAGTCCATCAAGGCCACCCACGCGACTTGGCTCATCAACCACAAGGCTTTCCTTGTCGGATACAAGGGCGCAGACCTGGAGCGAGCAAAGGAAGCAAATGCCCTCATGGGCTACACCCTGAGCGCTAAGAAGGCTCGGACGACCGTGAAGGATTCCTCCGTCACCGTCGAAGCAGAGATCGCTAACACCGGCCTCGCCCCCTTCTACGCGAATTGGCCAATCGAGGTCGCGCTGGTAAACAGCAAGGGAGAGAAGGTCGTTTCCAAGACCATTGAGTCCCCGCTTCCCTCTGTTCAGCCCGGATCTTCAACGACTGTCGAGGCCACGCTTGACCTGAGCAGTGGCGCTGGAGAACGTGGCGCCCAGGCAGCTACCGCCCCCGCAAGCGGAGATCTCACTGCAGTCCTTCGGGTTGTCAATCCGCTACCCAATGGCGTACCTGTGGCATTTGCAAACGAAGCAATGGGCACAACCCTTCCCGGCTACTTGAGCCTGGGAACGGTGTCTTTGGGCACCTCGCTTCCGGCTCTGCCTTCCACGCCAAAGGGCAATGACTCGAACACGCCCGGCGGTTCCACTGAAGCCAAGGCAGCTAGCACTTCTACTGAAAAGCAGAGTGCAGAAGCCCCCAAGACGAAGCTGGCGCGCACCGGCACCGTCGGTGGCGCTGTTCTTGCAATCGCAGCGGGGGCGCTTGGGCTTGGAGCCCTTCTGATTCGCCGCACGCGCGCCTGATAGGCGTCGCAACTGTCGAGTATTCAGAATTATTCGACTCGCCTATCAGCGTAGGCTCAGGATTTCCTTCCTGGGCCTACGCTGAATTGGTCTCATCCCAACGAAGAGAGAGCCATGACTCAGACCTACGGCCCCGACCGCATCAGGGAAATGAATTCCCTCGCGGTGCTCGCGCACCTGCGCGCTATTGAGGACACAACTTCCTCTCAAATTGCTGCCGCAACGGGCCTCTCACGCACTTCGGTCAATGCAACGATCACTGATCTTGAGCGTTTGGGATGGGTCCAATCCCTGCCACCGACCTCACCTCCGACCGGGCGCCCCGCAAAGCGCTACCGTTTCCGTTCAGAGTCGGGTTTCGTCTTGGGTGTCGATATTGGGGCAAACCGAATCGCAACTTCCTTGACCGATCTATGCGGTGAAGAAAAGTGCGCAGAAGAAACCGAATTGGCCCCTTCTTCAGCTGCTCCAAGGCGAATGGAAGCTGTTCAGCACACTATTTCCCACACCCTTGAGAAAAACCCGTCCTATCGAGACGGTCTCGCACTGATTTCGGTCGCAGTTACCGGCCCCGTTGACGAGGCCGGAAGAATGCCTTTCGGCGGTCCTCTTCCCGGTTGGGAGAGCGTGCCAATGGTTCAAGAGCTTCAGGCACGCTACAAACGCCCAGTTACCGTTGAGAATGACTGTAAGTGCGCTCTGGATGCAGAGTCTCACCTTGGCCAGGCGCAAGATGTTTCTTCTGCTGTCTACATCATGGCGGGTGCACGAATTGGCGCGTCCTTCATGATTGACGGAAAGGTCTGTCGGGGCTCAGCCGGTGCGGCTGGAGAAATCGGTGCACTCCCCCACCTCAATTGGTACAAGACGCCCGCACATTTCTTAACACACTCACAGCTTCCTGCTGACCTCTCTCATCGCTCAGCAGCGCGGTGGGTATGCGACCGGATGAGGGATGGCGACGCAGAAGCAACGCGGATTATCAAAGAATTCGCGCGAGACCTTGCCCTTGGAGCAGCAGCGCTGATCCTGACGATTGACCCAGAAGTTCTCATCCTTGGCGGCGGTATCTCGGCATCCGCAGACCTGTGGAAGGATGAGTTTTCTTCACGCCTCGAAGAACTCACGATCCACATGCCCGAAATCCGCGTCTCTCAGCTCGGCGGACGCGGAGTGGTTCAAGGTGCTGTATGCCGCGGAATCGACCAAATTACAGCCCACGCGTGCGGAGAGCAATTACTCCCCGCATCGGAAGTTATTCAGATCGTCTCCTAAATTGATCGTGTCCTAAAAGATTGGGGGGGTGGCCACAGCCACCCCCCACTTTTCACCTGAGTCTCAGGCTCCTCGATCCTGGTTATTCTCGAAGTACCTCGTCAATTCAGGACTGACACGCGGGACATCAAAGGGAAGAGAACCCTCACGCAGTGACTTGGTGGCCAGCACTCCCGCAGCAACGGCCTCGCGAGCCCCCAGCGGCGTCGTATCGGTCCGATCACCCTTGGCAACAAAGCGCAAGAACTCGTCCATCGTTGCGACATCGGCATCATCGTGTCCGCCAGCATCACCCTTAATGGGGATCTCGATATCGCCAGTGGGCTCCCATCCACTGCGGTGCTTCCATACGCGAACAACCCCGCCTTCACCATCGCCAAAGTTTTCCGCTCGACCTTCGGTTCCAATCACGGTGTAGTTACGCCAGTAATCGGGAGTGAAGTGGCACTGTTCGTAGGAAATCAGAGTGCCAGAAGCCTGCCTCATCATGAGCATGGAGACATCCTCGACATCAATCACGGGATTAAGACCGGTCAGAGACGCGGGCGGCCAGTTGTCGAAAGAGAACCAGTCACTCATCACCGCATCAGACTTCTGCCCGCTGCGATCACTAAGCTTTCCGTAGAGCATGAGATCTCCCATGCCAACGACACGCTCGGGGACGGAATCAGACAGCCAGTTCATGACATCAATGTCGTGCGCAGCTTTCTGAAGCAGCAGCCCAGTCGTTCGACTGCGATCTGCATGCCAATCCTTGAAGTAATAGTCACCGCCATTGCCCACAAAGTGACGGCACCAAATTGCTCGGACCTCACCAATCAGACCATCTTGGACGACTTGACGCAGAATGCGCACAACCGCCATGTGTCGCATGTTGTGGCCCACATAGAGCGGAGTCTTGGTCCTGTACGCGGTTTCAAGAACGCGATCAGAACCCTCAATAGTGATCGCGATCGGCTTTTCCAGATAGACCGCAACCCCAGCTTCCAAAAGCGCGCAGGTGATGTCTTCGTGAGTGTCATCAGGGCTGGTAACAATTGCGCAGTCAATGCCCAGTTCCAGCAGCTCATCGAGGGTTTCAAACCACGGGTAATCACCCAAAACTTCTGTCGCGCGCTGGCGCATCGCGGGATTGGGATCGCATCCTCCAACCAGTTCTGCAGGAATCGTGGCTTTGTGGCAATTCTCGGCAATGACGCACCGTGCGCCCAAACCAATCACGCCAACACGTAGGGGTGCAGACATTTTTAGCTCCATTCAGGGGTCATCTTTGACACCCCTATTATGCGCTCTCTACCCCCACTTATGCAAAGGTCTTGACAAAGTCCCCAAGCGAGAAGCTCCGACTCCTCACTCGAGCAAAAACCTGCGGAACTTCAGTGCTTCACAGCGCGATGAAGAGCAACGATCCCACCCGTCAGGTAACGGTATTGGACGTCACTCCACCCGGCCTCGGCAATCAAGTGTGCAACTTCGGGAGCATCGGGCCACTCGCGAATCGACTCCGCCAAGTAGTCATAGGCGACGTCATCTGAAGAAGCTAGGCGCGCAACCAGCGGCATCACATACTGGAGGTGCAATGAATACCCCGCACGCAGAGGCACAGAGGTCGGTGTCGAAAATTCGCAGACGACCAGTCGCCCGCCGGGGCGCACAACGCGAGCCATTTCCTCCAGTGCACGCTTGGGATCTGGAACATTTCGCAGACCGTAGGAAATGGTGACAGCATCGAAAGACTGATCTTCAAAAGGAAGATCCATCGCGTCGCCTTGGACGAATTCAATGTCGGGGTGACGATTGCGTCCTACCTCGATCATGCCGGCGGAAAGATCGCAGGCAACAACGCGCGCACCGCTGCGCGCAATCTCTGCAGAGGAGGCACCCGTTCCAGCTGCTAGGTCCAAAATCCGATCCGAGGGCTTCGGCGCCAGCGCATTGGTCAAAGCCTTCAGCCAGACAAAATTCATTCCGCCGCTCAGCAGTGCATTCATCACGTCATAACGCGAAGAGACATCATCAAACATTGCGGCCACTTGATCTTGAGACTTTCCAAGATCTGCTCGACGCTGCTGGGAGGCAGTCTGTTCACTCATGCATACATTTTCCCATTTACGCGCCACATCGGCACACTTAAGTGGAAGCTCACGCAAAGCACTAGCATTGAACCATGCCCTCCGGACACTTTTCGCCGATCCCTACCCTGTACTGCTGGGTTGAGCGCATCGATCCTTCCTCCCCTCACGGGCATCTTCCATTGACTTCTTTCCTCCCTACCTCTGAAGTTTGCGCGTGGATTCGCGACGAGGCCATGGTCGGCTGGGGACAAGCGTGGCGTTGGCAGCGTGGGAAGGACCGCCCTCCCCTTGTCGAGGC
This sequence comes from Actinomyces sp. ph3, assembly GCF_000308055.1. Classification (GTDB taxonomy): domain Bacteria; phylum Actinomycetota; class Actinomycetes; order Actinomycetales; family Actinomycetaceae; genus Pauljensenia. The sequence continues at coordinate 169,207 of NZ_CAGY01000005.1, read as the reverse complement.
CGGGGAAAACGCCGCGATCACCGAAGCCGCGCGAGTGTGGGATTTAGTTCGCGAGAAAGCGCAGATCCACTGGGCTGAAGGTGCGCGCGATGCCTGGGGACCTGATTTACCGGTCCTTCCAATTGCATTTGCATCCTGCGCTTTTGAGGACGACGGGGAACGTGTTCTGGTTGTACCGACTTTTCTCATCATCACTCGCGGTTCGACACGTTTCTTGGTGACGAGCTCAATCGATTCGCGCGACAAACCTGTTTTTGATGCTGAGGTTATTGATCACCAGCTTCCACCTGCCGAAACGCTGAGTATTGGCCCTGGCGCTATGAACGAGGAGGCATGGTGCGGCGCGGTTGATGAAATCATCGACGCACTTCGCAATGAAGAGGCCGGAAAAGTTGTCATGGCCCGCGACATGACGATCATTTCTGACTCTCCCTTTGATCAGGCCGCTTTGGTTGAGCATCTGCATCAGCGTTATCCCCAAACTTGGACCTTCGCCGTTGCAGGATTAATTGGTGCAACTCCGGAAATGCTGGTCTCCCTTCACCAGGGAAAACTCCATTCACGCGTCCTTGCAGGAAGTAGCAAACCCGAGGATGCAGATTCGCTCCCACTGTCTTTAAAGGATCGTTCTGAACATCTTTTTGCGGTCGAGTCCGTCGTGGCCGCGCTTCTTTCTGTCGCGCAGGATGTTCAAGCGCCCGCACGTCCCGATGTACTGATTCTTCCCAATATTGCCCACCTCAGTTCTGATGTCTATGCAACTTTCCCCCAGGGAAGCGTTCTTGATGCGGTGGCCCAACTGCATCCGACTGCCGCAGTGTGCGGAACTCCCACCGATGACGCACTGGATCTGATTCACGCCTACGAACGCACGGAACGCGAACGTTATTCAGGCCCCGTCGGCTGGATTGATGGTGCGGGAAATGGGGAATTCGGCATTGCTCTGCGTTGTGGTCAATTAGAGAACAACGACCGCACCTTGAGGATCTTCGCCGGCTGCGGAATCATGCCAGATTCATCATCCCGCAGCGAATTGGAGGAGACCCAGACCAAGATGCGGCCGTTGCTCGAGGTTTTAAACCTTTAGCTCAGTGCTCTGACTGAAGCGTGACCTTTGCAGTGTTTTCAACACCGTCACGCACGTAGGTGACGCTCACCTCTTGGCCACCCGTATAGCGACGGACATAACCAACCAAGGACTGCGCCGAGGTGACAGTGTTCCCATCAATCTTGGTGATCACGTCCCCGGCCTTCAAGCCTGCAGCTTCAGCTCCAGACCCCTGGCTCACACCAGAAATCTGCGCGCCCGCGCGGGTGTCGTTTCCTACTCGCGCGGCACCGGTACTGACAGTGACGCCCAATCGAGCATGGTCAACTGTTCCGTTTTGAATGAGCTGATTGACAACCGAAACAACCAAGTCCGAAGGAATCGCGAATCCCAGACCGATTGATCCCGCCTCAGAGTTCGGAGATGAGGAGAGCGATGCAATTGAGGAGTTAATACCGATCACTTGGCCGTGCTCATTAAATAGCGGGCCACCGGAGTTACCGGGGTTGATCGAAGCATCGACCTGAATGGCATTCGTTGTAATCGATTGGCTCTGGTTGCCCTGCTGCTGAAGCTGACCGAAAGGATCCTTTGAGTTGTCCTGATTTTGCGATTCCGAGGCCTGCACCTGAACAGGACGATTGAGAGCAGAGACAATACCCGTTGTCACCGTATTCGAAAGACCAAGGGGCGAACCAATGGCCATGACGGGCTGACCGACCTTGAGATCAGAGGATTGCCCAAACTGAGCAGCAACAAGATCTGAGGGCGGATTCACCAAGCGGATCACCGCAAGGTCAGTGCTCTTATCTGTGCCAACAATCTTTGCTTCGTAGATTCGGCCATCAGTGAGGGTTACTTGAATCCGTCCACTTCCATCAACGACCGAGGAAATGACGTGGTAGTTGGTGACGATGTTTCCAGCCGAATCAACGATCGCACCCGAGCCAATTCCCGAGGAATTCTGAGCCGAAACAGAAATAGTGACGACAGCGGGAGACACGGTTTGTGCGACATTCTCCCAATCAACTGCGGTTCCAGCAGAATTGCTCTGAGCTGGCGCGGAGGTCTGGCTAACCAACGGTGTTGTCACCGAAGAATGCAGGTTTTGCCCAATGACCAGGGTGCCCCCGATGGCTAGGCCCGCGGTGCAGGCCATCGCCAGCACAAGCGCTCCCCAGCCGGGTCCGCGGCGGGGGTTATGCGTCTCAAGAAGAGTAGGGACCGGACCCGCGGGAACTCCAGCCGGACTTTCGCCTTCTGCCGAAGCCTCGGACGAAGGGGACTGAGCAGGAGCGGAAGCATGCGCTGCTTCACTTTCAGAAGTGGTAGGAGTTACTGCAGGAAGTGGCATGGTTTCGTGCTGCATCGGCGCAGACACGCTGCCGCTTTGCGAGGCCGATTGCTGGGCGGATTCTTGCGCGTCAGGCTGAAAGCGCGCATCACCTTGAGGAGTGGTTTCTTCTGGATTCATGACCAACCCATCTCATTTCGTTATCAAATCGTTACATTAGCATCCTACAACGATCGCAAAAATGCAATATCTTTCGTTGGTCGCGAAATGGAGAGCTGCAGCACTTCCAGCCCATCAGCCTCTGTATTCAAAATCGCTCGAAGCTCGGGCATTGAACTCACGCGATGAATCTTCGCCCCATACGCCTGAGCAAGCACAGTGATATCCACGCGCTGAGCGACTCCGAAATAGCGCTCATACACAGCCTTCGAAGCGCGCTGGCCATGCTCCAAACTCTTAAAAATCGAGCCGCCCTGATCATCTAGGACAATGACCCGACAACGGGGAAATTCCTCTCCGAGAGGCATCCCCATCCCAGAGGCATCATGCAAGAAGGTTAAGTCCCCCATTACGGCATGAACCGTTTGCGGGCATTCATATGCTTTTTCCAATGCGCGCGCCCAGCCAAGAGCGGTCGATACATTTCCATCAATTCCCGCAAGGCCTCGGCTCGACCACACCTGCTGGGGAGCTCGATGATCACTCTCAGAATTCCCCTGCGGATCATAGCCGTGGCGTCCGGCAATGAGATCCGCGACCCTGACGGGATTCGATGCGCCAAGGAAAATATGAGAGCAGTCATGCCACAGGGCATCAAGAACACCAATTTCGCTGAGCTCATCACCATAGGAATTGATCAGTTCATCAACCCCGCGAGCCACCGATTGAGCACGTGCAAACAAGTCTTCACACAAAGAACTTTGGATGGCTGCATCCACGCGATCGGATTGGGTGAGCGACGAAACAACGCAGCATGCCATGCCATGCAGATCCGTCCACGCTGCATAGGGAGAGACAACAATGACGCGCTTATCAGAAGCTAGAAGTTTCTGGATCGGACGCGACAATGTTGGACGTCCAGTGACAACAATCTGACCGATTCGTGCAACGACATCAGAATCCGCACACAGAGTCTGCTGGAAGGGAATGAGGACTTCACTGCTCACACCGGTAACCATAGGCTCGGCAAAAACTGGAACCCGCGAGCGCTCAGCCCAGCGCAGCACCGAATCCTGTGCGCCGTGACCAGCAATCACAACCGTTGCAAGATCGGACTTGACCACAGCCTCCGCACTCGGTTCACGCACAATCTGGGAAGGATAGATCTCGGCTCCCCCATCGCGATTTTCCCTAAGCTGAGCGCTATTAGAGGCCTCGGCCTCGTCGCTGGGAGTAAGCGGATCACGGAAAGCGCAGTTCAAGTGGATTGGCCCCGGAGTGCCGGAAGGATGACCAGCAGCAGCTGCAAGAGCACGCGCAACACGGCCAGGAACACTAGCCAATTCAGCGCTGTCCGAGGAAAAGTCCCATTCTCCCCCGATATGGTCGGAAAAAATTCCCTTCTGAGCCATGGTTTGGGACGCGCCAACGCCATGCAATTCAGCGGGACGGTCCGCGCTAATAGCAACAAGAGGAAGACGAGAGTAAAAGGCCTCGCTAATCGCGGGATACAGATGCGTCACCGCACTCCCCGAGGTCGTAATGACGCAGGCGCGCGCAGCTGGGGAACCACTGCCTTGCCCTAACGTTAAGCCAAGGGCAAAAAACGCGGCCGAACGTTCATCCAGGCGAATGTGCACGCGGATTGGGCTCTCACTCAAAGCCTCATACCGCGCAAGCGCATAGGCGAAGGGCGCATTTCTCGATCCGGGGCAGTACACAAAATCGCGAATTCCACCGGCAATCAGGGAATCAATGATGCACTCAGCCAAAGCTTGTGAGGGGTACATACTTCTACTTCTATTCATGATCTTTAACGGTGGGATGCCATCGCATTGAGTCGGTTCACCCAGGATTCACAGAGCCGAGAGTCGGGTGCTGAGGGCGTGATCAGGCTTTCGTTCACAGCAAGATCGGTGGGAATCATATTGCCATCAACTACGCGCACAGGCGAGACCGCGGTATCGCCGCTCAATAGCGAGGCCGTGCCCAGGCCGCATGCGCGTGGTTCCTGATCTAAAGCGCAGGCCACCCGAGCCGCATAATCCAAGCCAAAACTGGTTTCCAAGGCCGAAGAGATCACCAAAGGCATGGGCAGCTCCTCTGCCAATTGGAGAACGGCGCCCGCTCCTCCCAGAGGTTCAACTTTGATCACGGCGACGTCAGCTGCCTCGAGGCGAGCCACCTTGAGTGGGTCTTCCGCTCGACGAATCGATTCATCGGCTGCGAGAGGTACATCTTGTTTGCGCCGCAGCCACGCAAGGTCTTCAACGGCCATGCAGGGCTGTTCAACGTACTCCAGACCGCCTACAGCTTGGGCGGCGCGATTCAGACGAGCAATCCAAGTCAGAGCAGTTTCCCTGTCCCAAGCGCCGTTGGCATCAACACGCACTTTCGCAGATGCACCATGCAATTCAACCAGAGCCTCAGCAACGGCCTGAACACGCTGGCAATCACGCTCAAGGTCAGAACGCGCATCGGCAACCTTGACTTTTGCAGTCGCACAGCCCGGATTATCGAATACCCGCCTGCGCGCATCTTCGGCCGAAATCACCGGAATTGTCACGTTGAGCGGCACTTTTTCGCGCCGAGGCCAGGGTGGCGCTACTCGGGCAGCCTCCAATGCACTAGCAAGCCAGGTAGAGGATTCACGCGGGTCATAATCCCAGAAAGGCGCGCATTCTCCCCACCCGTATTCACCGTGCAGAAGAAGACCTTCGCGAACCTCAATATTGCGAAAGCGCAGGCGCATCGGAATTGAGTAGACCAGCAGACGATCGATTCCTTCTACAACCATTCGAGTCTTGGCGGGAAGCGAATCCACAGAAAGTTCGTGGAGGCGAACAGCTGAAGACGCGCTGCCGATATCCCCCACGGGCCTTCTCCTATCGTTCAATAACCATTGCTGATCGCGGGGCAAGAAGAACGTGTCCCGTACACTCAGCTCCGCTGAGAAGATCTTGGCCCACAATCCCAGCGAGTTCAACCGCACGATCAGAGTGGTTGAGAATGAAGAGGAAGCCTTCACGTTCTTGAGCTTCGACGCCTTCGGGAAGGTCTGGGCACACGGGGCGAATTCGCGTGTAGGTCGTCCACAAGCGCAGCAGAACCGAGCGAGTCAGCGCGTCAAAGTCCGCTCCTGCGTACCAGACACTTCCGCGGCCAACTTTTCTGCGGGTGAGCGCTGGAAGCCCGGCAAGGTCAAGGCCACCGCCTCGGCCATCAAAGTATGCAAGGCACTCAGGCCCACCCTCCAAGGAGTCCCCGGGAATCTGCCACTGCAAACCGGCAGCGGGGGCAATCTTTTCGGCCCAGCGACCACTGCGCAGGTCCTTCGCCGCTCCCCCAAGAAGGTCCATGGTTCGTTTGAGGGCCTCGTTATCGGTATCGATCCCGCACCAATCACAGGCCGCCGGGGTACTTACTGCAGAAGAAATCCGGTTCGCGGCCTTCTCGCGCGCATCATAAACACGTCCCTGACCGGGACCGGTGAGAGTTGAATGTTCCAGAACCCGCACTCCCGCAAGATCGGAAAGAGAGCCAAGATATCCGCCTAAGACGGCCCCAAGTTGGGAATCAACAACACCACTGGGTGCGGTAATGACAATATGTGCTCCGCGTTCAGCTGCCTGACGCAGGGCCTGAGTCATCTGCGGGTAGTCAATGAAGAGTGCGGGAAGAATGATGAGATCGTAAGAGCTGAAGTCATTGTCGACGCCCACAACATCAGTTGCGATTCCCGCTTCCCACAGGCTCTGATGCCAGGACTTAGCGGGAGCGAAGTTCCCCCACGAATCTGTGGGATTTTCAGAGCTAATCGGACCGATCGCATAGTGGCGCGCCCACTCGCTCTCCCAGTCAATGACAACTGCAGCACGCGAGCTCATGCGAGTCCCCGTAATAGGAGCCAAAGATTTTAGAGCTTGACCGGTGCTCACAACATCTGTCCAGATCGGTGAGTCTTCGCCAGAGTGGGGCACCATCCCGGCATGGAAGGTTTCCGATCCCCTGGCGGATTGCCGCCACTGGAATTGGAGGATTCCATCCGCGCCGTGAGCAAGTCTTGCGATAGTCCACAAAAGGAAGTGTCCCGGGCGCTTGGGAGAATTTTGAGGACGCCACTGCACCGCACCGGGGCTCTGCTCCATCAGCAGCCAGGGAGCACCATTGCCGAGACCACGCATGACGTCACCCTGCCATGCGATCTCGTGTGCAGCCTGAGGATCTGCGGGGTCCGGGTAGGAATCGTCGGCGATGATGTCACACAGGGGTGCCCACTTGCGGTAATCGAGAAGCGGGAAGGTCCCCATGAAATTCGTCGTGATTGGCCGGTCAGAATAGCGACGAATCACCTCTCGTTCGCGTTCCATCTGGGAACGCAGGGCATAGTCACTAAAGCGACGCCAATCCAGCATTTGCCCGGGGTTGTAGAAGGTGGGCATTGCACGGGGAGGCTGAATTTCTTGGATATCCCTATAGGTTTGGGACCAAAATGCAGTTCCCCAGGCCTGATTGATCGCCTGAATATCCCCGTATTTCTCCACGAGCCAGCGTCGAAATGCCGCAGCGGACTCATCATCGAAGCTCTCCGCCGTGTGACAGGCGTATTCGTTCGAAATGTGCCACATGACGACGCCGGGATGGTCGCCAAAACGTCGCGCCATGGCCTCGGTTAACTCACAGGCTTTGCGACAAAAAAGCTCGCTTGAGGGGTTGTATTGCTGGCGCGAACCAAATCCCAGCCGCACGCCTCGAGAATCAACGGGAAGGGTTTGGGGGTAGCGCTGAGCCATCCACGCCGGAGGGGAAGCGGTCCCATTGGCCAGGTCCACACTAATTCCCGCACTGTGGAGCTGATCAATGAGATCCGCCAACCACTCCAGATCGTAGTGGCCTTCTTCGGGTTCAAGAGATGCCCAGGAAAAGATCCCAAGGGAGATCAGATTGACTCCGGCACGGACCATGCGTTCGATATCACGTCGATTGGTTTCCTCATCCCACTGTTCGGGGTTCCAATCGCCGCCGTAGGCAATCGTGTCCATTTCCCTATCCTTCCCAGCACCTCGAGGTGACTCAGCAGCGGGCTGACTATCCCTTCACAGAACCGGCAGCCAGACCTGATTGCCAGTACTTCTGCAAGCCAAGGAATAGCACGATGAGCGGCAGAACACCCAAGAGGGCACCCAGCATGACTGCGCCCTTTTGCGGAGCGAAGTAGCTCATCATGCCGTACAAGCCCAAAGTGACAGGCTTGAGTTCAGGGGTGGAGACCATCATCAAGGGAAGCAGGAAGTTATTCCACGTTGCCACGAAGATGAAAAGGAAGATCGTGACCATTGCGGGGGCAAGAAGTCGAAGAACGATCGTAAAGAAGACTCGTGCTTCAGAAGCCCCATCGATTCGAGCTGCCTCGATGAGCTCAGTCGGGACAGAAGAATCTGCGTAGACACGGCCGAGGAAGACACCGAAGGGAGACACGCAACTGGGGATCAGGATTGCCCACACAGTGTCTGTCAACCCAAGGTTATGGAAGACAACGTAAAGCGGGATTGTCAACAGAGCGACGGGCATCAGCAGTCCGGCCATAATCAAAGCCATCGAGACATTACGTCCCGGGAAAACAAACTTTGCCATCGCGTATCCTGCGGCAACCGAGATCAGGGTTCCAATCACGCCAGCGGTCGTTGAGTAGAAGAGGGAGTTGAGCACCCAGCGCCAGAACAGACCTTGGGTCCATCCCATGAGCTTCGTGTAGTTTTCCGCCAGCTCAAAGTGACCAAACCAGAAGCCATTAGTAGAAACGAGATCTGCGTTCGACTTCGTTGCCGAGAACATCACCCAGATGATGGGCAGGATGAAGTAAACCATGGTGATCGTCAACGCAACGATGGTGACGATCCGAGCAAGTTTCTTGGGAGCAAGGGTGCGCGGGGGCATTCCTTCAATCGAAACGCGGTATTCGCGTCCGTCAGGCAGTGTGCGAGTGGGAGTTGTCATCGCAGAGTCTTCCTTTGCAAGAGCGCGTAGATCACGGCAAGTCCGCCAGCAACCAGTGCCATGACGATTGAGATTGCCGAGGCCGGGCCATCACCACCGGGCGAGATAGTTCCGAACATGGTGTTGTAGGCCATCATCATCGGCGTGTAGGCATTGCCCATCCACCCATTTGCAGACTGCATAACTGCGGGTTCATTGAAGAGCTGAATTGTGCCGATGATGGAGAGCAAGACTGCCAGGAGGGCAGCTCCGGAGACCATGGGGATCTTAATTTGGCGCACAATCTGCCACGAGGAAGCGCCGTCGAGACGTGCGGCCTCGTACAGCTCATGGGGCACTGCTTGCAGCGCTGCCAGGAAGATCAGCATGTTGTAACCGGTGTAGGTCCACGTCGTCATATTTGCCATCGAGGCAAGGATTGGGGCGCCTGGGGCCATGAAGTCAATGTGGATTCCAAGGGAATCAAAAAACTTAACGATCGGTGAAAGCTCAGGGGTGTAGATGTAGAGCCAGACCATTGCGGCAACAATGCCGGGGATTGCAAATGGCAGGAAGTAGCTCAGTCGGAACAAACCAACTCGACGAACCAGGAATGAGTCCAAAACAAGAGCCAGAACAAGAGCCGAGATGATCATGATCGGGATCTGAAAGGCCGCGTAAACAACGACTCGCCCCATGCCGGACCAGAATTGTCCGGACGTGATCACCATGGTGAAGTTTTCGAGGCCGACGAATTGATTTTTAAGTTCGCCGCCGCCGTACAGGCCTCCGCCACTTGCGACCTGACGGAAGAAGGACTGGTAGATTGCCACACAAATCGGAACGGCAAAAACCAAGAGGAACATAATGAAGAATGGGGCCATAAATGCCCAGCCCGTACGCGCATCGTGCCGTTCTCTGATACGCCGGTTTTGAATGTCTGACTGCATGTATCAATCACCCTCGATTGCTGGCAGATTGTGGACTTTAAACACGGTAGGGGTGTGGTTCCTCAGCGGAGAAACCACACCCCCTCCGCGATTAGCGATTACTCAGCGACGGGAAGGTTTCCGTCCTTGAGCGCCTTCACGGACTGCGCCTGAGCAGCCTTGAAGATGTCGATCACCTTGCCGGAGCCATCACCAGCTGCGGTTGCAGCCTTGGCCATGGGATCGCCGAGGGTCGAGAAGAAGGGGATGTAGGGGAAGTCGGGGGCCAGGTTTGCATTCGCCTTGGAGAGCTCAGCGAAGACATCCTGTCCACCGTAGAATTCCTTGACCGAATCCGGGGTCTTCATGGTGCCGGTCGTGGTTGCAACGACCAGGCCCTGGGAGACCAGAGCGTCAACCTGGGTGTTCAGCCAGTTGTTGAACTCCATGGCGCCCTTGGGGTTCGAGCAGCCCTTCATGACTGCAACGCCGGAACCGCCGTCGGGGCCGGTCAGCGCGCCCTTGCCGAAGTCAGGGAGCTGAGCAACTGCCCATTCGCCCTTGTTGTCGGTCTTCTCCAGATCACCGGAGATGAGCGGTGCTTCCCATGCGGCACCGATGGTGCCGATCAGGGTCTTGTCGGTCAGAGCCTTAGTGAAGGAATCTCCCCAGCGCTCGGCGACGAGAGTGGTCTTGTCATCGAGCATCGACTGCCAGAAGTCTGCCACGGTCTTGGCGGACGCATCGTCGATCTTGACGGTCCACTTATCGTTTTCAGCCTTGTACCAAACACCGCCTGCTGCAGCTGCCTGAGCGGACAGGCTGTAGCGCGACTCGTCAGCCTGGAAAGCAGAGATGTACTTGCCCTGAGCTGCTGCGGTCTTGGCAGCGGCCTTGAACTCTTCGAGGTTGGTGGGAACCTTGATTCCCAGCTTCTCGAACTCAGCCTTGTTGTAGTAGTAAACAAGCGGGCCGGTGTCCTGGGGCAGGCCGTAGTACTTTCCACCCACGCCAACCTGCGAGAAGGCGCCAGCGGAGTAGTTGGCCTTGTACTGGGTCGCGTACTGGGTAACGTCTTCCAGCAGGCCCTTGGTGAACATCTCGGGGATTTCTGCATAGCCCAGCTGCGCCAAGCAAGGTCCGGAACCGGCCTTGACGTCGGTCTCGAGCTTCTTGATCATTTCGTTGGCCTTGCCATCGAACTTGACCGCCTGAACCTGAGTATCAGGGTGCTCCTTGTTCCACTGCTCAGCGAGAGTCGAGATCTTGGTCATTCCCTCACCGTCGGGCAGACGGTGCAGGTATGTGATGGTTGCGCCCTTATCGGCAGATGCCGAAGAGCTTGCGGTGCTGTCAGTCTTCGCGCCCGAACCCGAGCACGCAGTCAGACCCATCGCAGCAACTGACATGAGCGCAACAACGCTCATGGAGCGGCGTGACATGTGCATGTTATTCCCTCTCCGTTGTGGGACGTTTACAAAGTTGACACCTTTTGCCAGCTTTATTTATTGCTCTTTTATGCTATCTCACAGAGAAGATGTCTGATGACATTTTGGCCTGTGAGAATGCAACTATTTGGTCACGATTTGATAACTAGCCTTAATCTTCCTTCTTCCACTGGGTCCAACGCCCTTCTCCGGGAGCTAGATCCACGGCACGTTCCAGTCCAAAACCAGTGATGACACTCGAAGATGGAGCATCAGAATCATTGTAAATAAAGGCAAGTTGCGACTTGGGATACCAAGCGACCTCAACATCAGGATTGGATGACGCAAGGACACAATCCCATTGATCTTCTCGGTGCGCCGCCCACATAATCGCGCGGTGCAAAAGCCGGCTATTGGCAGTCGACCAGGTCAGTCCAGCAAGGTAAACGCCCCTACCCGAGCAAAAATCATGCGCAGAAGCGCGTACACTCCCCCGCTCCATGACAAGCACAGAAGTGTCAGGATCCGTAACTACGACATCTCCGGGGTCTTCACCGAAAACATAGTCTCCATCAAGGTCAGCAGTAATGAAATGCTCTGGCACAACCTCGTCATAGCGATCTTTGGACAGGGACCACGAGATTTCTTGATCCACACCCAAGACGTCCGCAAGTGCAAAAACGCTTCCGCGGCAGATGCCGCCTCTATCCACTTGTCCTTGAGTTCCCAACGAGGCCGTGGGCTGGCCAATCCCAATGAAACCGCCACCGCGGGCAACAAAGCGACGCAGAGTGTCTTGCAGTCGTAGATCCTCCCAAACTTCCCCGCCGGAGAAGGCAGTATTCGCGGCGCCGGCATTGATGACCACGTCGACATCCTCCAAAGAGGAATCTCCCCCATTGATGACCTCATCGAAAGACATGAAACGCACGTCAAAAGGAAGTCCTGCAAGGGCTTCGATAACCCCCAAGTAGGTATGAATCTGCTTGTACCACAGGGCATGGGCAACCATATGGGTCTGCCACGTGCGCAGCTTTCCCCATGCATTCAAAACGGCAACGCGTACTGGTGCACACGCGGGCTTTTCCCCGCCCGTGGCCTCGTGAAGGGAACGGAATTCTGCAAGGATTTCCTCCACGCGGTCAATGAACTCGGGGAACTTGAGCGCCAAGGAAAGGTAACCGCCATAGCCCATGCGATCCAAGGGACTACGGACAATTGCGCGCCGAGCGGTGCGCCACGACTCGTTCGCTTCTCCCAGGGGATCTCCGCCCTCGCGGAAGACATCGGGGAAGAAGTAGGGAAGGAAGCGCCCCTCGGTGTAGCGCACACCGGGAATATCGGAGATCATTCGACAGGTTGCGGCCGAACCGACGGATCCAACAACCGCATCCATCTTGATCGAAGGGAAGTAGGGCCCGTAGGGTTCCATACCGATCCAGTTATCGCCAAGGAACATCATGGCCTCGCGACCCTCCTCGTGGACCTTGCGAACCAATTCCCCTGCCTTTTCGGCAACTCGCTTGGAGGTGAAGTCAATCCAATCCCGGAACACACGTGTTGGCGTGCGGAAGGGGCAGTTGTACCAGCCGCCATCCACAAAGTCCTCGGGAGTCAGCGCATAGCCGTATTCCTTTTCAAACTCTTCCATCGCCGGGATCGACACCGAGGCCGAATAGCCAAACCAATCGACGTATCGTTCGCGGCCTCGGGAATCAAAGGCCAAGGTGAAGTGGTAGAAGAAGGTCGTGAAACGAACCACGTCCACTTGAGGATTCGCCTTCAGCCATGCGGCTAAGGCATCCTTGACGTGCTCCCAGGTCCGTGGGAATGCCACATCGAAGGGGCGCTCCTTCACGCGGCCTTCCTCAAGCGCCCAGTCGTTCGTCAGATAGTTGTACATCTGGGTGGAATCCCACATCTGCACAGCAAAGAAGTTCACGGTGTACACGTGGAAGGGAATGGGCTCGTGAATTGTCACCACCGCGCTCGACGCGGTGGGAGGCAGCTCTCCAACGATCGGCACGGGATCAACGACGGGTGAGGGTTCAACCTCTTGAACGCTCCACTCCGAGGGATCCAGAGCCTTCCCGCTGGTCCGATCAATCACCTGCCACCAGCGGGAAGTATCGCATTGGGTATCAGGACGGAATTGCGCTTGGAACCATCCCTCCATGACATTGATACTCAAAGGCCCGCTTTCTGGGGCGGTATGAGGGTTTGACGAAAGGTATTGGTGGATGCGCTCGCCCTCGCTCTGATCGGCCCACTCTTCATCGCCACGCGCAGGGAAATACGTGGAGTAGACCTTGGCAAATGCTCGGTCGACCCATTCAGGAAGTTCTGTTCCATCGGAATTTCGCACTGCGTCCGCACCAAGGCGTTCAACAAGAGCGCGCACTTCGGCATCGATTCCACGCTCAATGGGAAGGGTGAGACGACCTGGCTTGGTCGATTTGTCAGTCATTGTCACTCCGATGTGTTGATTTCAGCGTCATTGCAAAGAGGTAGACAACTTCGGGCACTTATCCAGCTAGTCCTAAGTTATTTCCTTCTTGGTACGATAGTACAAGCACACCGAGGTGGTGATGCATTCCCGATAACAATGGAGACACCGATGTCCCTTACTTCTGAAGAAATTAACAGCCAACCTGAGCTGTGGCGTCGAGTTCTTGACGTTCCCACTGATGCACTTCCCAAAGATGGTGAGGCAATTGCCGTCATCGGGTGTGGAACATCATGGTTTATCGCGCAGGCATACACCGTTGCCCGCGAGCGCCAGGGCAAGGGTCTCTCTGATGCCTTCACCGCCACCGAATTCCCCTGGGATCGCCACTACGACCGCGTCGTGTGCCTTTCCCGTTCGGGCACGACAACTGAAATTATTGACATCCTGCACGGTCTGAAGGATCGCGGCATCCCCAACGTCTTGATCACCGCTGTGGGCAATGGTCCCGCAACCCCCTACGCAGATGTTGAGGTTGTTCTGGACTTCGCCGATGAAGAATCCGTTGTCCAGACCCGTTTTGCAACCACTGCTCTTGCATACTTCCGTCACAGCTTGGGCGACGATATCGCTGCAGCCGCGGATGACGCACAGCGCGCCCTCGAGCTCGAAATCCCCCAGCGTTGGGTTGATGCAGACCAGATCACTTTCCTGGGCACCGCATGGACCATTGGTCTGGCCAACGAAGCGGGCCTGAAGCTGCGTGAAGCATCTCAGTCATGGACTGAGGTCTACCCTGCAATGGAATACCGCCACGGCCCGATCTCTATCGCTCAGCCCGGCCGCCTGACCTGGGTTTTCGGCCCGGTTCCCGAGGGCATGGCCGATCAGGTTGCCGCAACTGGCGCCGAATTGGTGACTTTCAACGGTGACCCCATGGCTCACCTCGTTGTTGCACAGCGCCTGGCCGTTGCTCGCGCTGAGGCTCGCGGTCTCAACCCTGACACCCCGCGCCACCTGACCCGCTCGGTGATCCTCAAGTGAGCAACTCGGACCAGAAGCTCGCTATCGGGATCGATGTCGGCGGCACCACCATCAAGGGGGTGCTCGCTGACACCCGCGGCACTGTGATTACCTCTTCCGAGGCCGTCGCCACCCCCCAGACCGGCGCTGATGATGTCGTTTCTGCGGTCGTGCGTCTGGCCCGAACTCTACGTGAGGCTTCGGTCGATGCGCCCGTCGGTGTGTGCGTTCCTGGAATTATTGATGAAGAACATGGAATTGGTATTTTTTCTGCCAATTTGGGCTGGAAAGACGCTCCTCTAAGCGAAAAGCTTTCCGAAGCCCTGGGTTCCTTCGTCCCCCTGGGACACGATGTCCGTTCGGGCGCTCTTGCCGAGGCCCTGTGGGGCGTTCGCCGTCCCTCCTGCCTGTATGTGGCAGTAGGGACCGGGATCGCCTCGGGTGTTGTGATCAATTCGCGCCTCGCCCCGGCACCGCCGTGGGCTGGTGAGATCGGGCAGGTCCCCGTTCCACACCCCGATCGCCCCTATGAGGTTGTTCCGGTGGAGCAGGTTGCCTCGGCCAGCGGTATTGCACGCCGGGCAATCGAGGCCGGGATCGTCCCCGAAGGATCCGGCGCCCGCGAAGTTGAGGAACTTGCCCTTTCATCCAGCGAGAACGCTCGAAAGGCACGCGAGATCCTTGAGACCTCGATGAGTCTACTGGGCGGGATTCTCGCAACGGTGTGCCACCAGGTTGGTTCGCTTCCCGTCGTTCTGGGAGGTGGCCTCTGTAAAGGTGGCTCACTGGTTTACGATCCCCTGCGTAAAGGCTTGGAATCAGGCTGCACGGTCATGCCCGCGCCTGCACTGCTCTCCGCTGCTTTAGGTTCCTCGTCTCAGGCACTGGGTGCCGCAGCTTTGGCATTCCAGAGCCATGGAATCGAGGTTGAATCATGATCTGGACCTTCACTCCCAATCCGGCTCTGGATATTACGTGGCAGGCTCCTGACCAAACCCGCGGTCAGGTTCACCGCATCACGGAGTATTCCCAGCGTCCGGGAGGAAAGGGACTGAATGTCTCTCGCGTCTTGGACCAGCTCGGAGTCCCCAGCCATGCAACAGGGTTCTTGGGGGGTGCAACCGGCAGTGTGATCGCCTCGCTGATGAAGGAAATGACTTCTCTGGTGACGCCAGAGTGGGTTGAGGTTCCCTTCCAAACGCGACGCTCAATTGCCATGATTGACGACACCGCCACGGTATACAACGAGTCCGGTCATGCTCTAGATCCTGATTCCTGGAAGCAGATGGCTGATCTTTTGGGAAGCCGCCTGAATGCGGATGACCTCTTGGTCGTTTCGGGTTCTCTTCCCGGAAGTAGCACTTTTGAGGTTCTCGAGCCGGTGTTGCGCCGTGTCCGTCAGATCGGTTGCCGAATCATTCTGGATACCTCAGGGCCATCCTTGGTTGAGTGCGCAGCGTGGGCCGATGTCCTCAAGCCCAATCACTTGGAGCTTCTCGACGCTACGGGTGCGTCCTCCATCGAAGAGGGCGCACGTGCCCTTATCGAGCAGGGACCGAGCTGGGTGTGCGTATCGCGAGGTGAAGAGGGAATGGACCTCTTTTCTCGCGAAAGCCATTGGCACGCCGAGGCCGGAGTTGTCCTTCAGGGCAATCCCACCGGTGCCGGCGATGCCTGCGTTGCATCCCTTGCTCGCTCGCTTGCTCAGGCTGGGGATGACCTTGAGTCAGAGATTCCTACTGCCATTGCCGAGGCCGTCGCAACCTCTGCGGCCGCGGTGACCATGCCCGTCGCTGGGGAAATTGACCTTCCCCTCCGCGAGGAGCTTCTTTCCCGTATTTCTCCTGTTCGCCTGTCCTAATTTGTCAAGAAAGTAGGTCGCTATGCTTGCTGACACCGCTGTGCTTGCACGCGATTGCGCCGCCCGCAAGGTTGGTCTTGCGGCTTTTAACGTGGTCCTTCTTGATCACGCCGAAGCATTCGTTGATGCCGCCGAAAACACCGGTTTGCCCTTGGTCCTTCAGCTGTCCCAAAACGCTGTGAAGTATCACGGTGGCCGTCTGCGTCCCCTGGGACGCGCACTTATCGAGCTTGCCGAGGCCTCCACCGTTCCCGTTTCTGTTCACCTTGATCACGCTGAATCCACCGATTTGTGCCGTGAGGCTGTCGAGCTCGGTTTTACCTCGATCATGTACGACGGTTCAAAGCTTCCAGATGCGCAGAACCGTGAGACTACCGCTGAGATCACCGCTTTCGCTCATGAGCACGGTGTCAGCGTCGAGGCCGAACTGGGTGAAGTTGGTGGAAAGAACGGTGTCCACGACCCCTCAGCACGCACCAATCCTGAAGATGCGGCCAAGTTTGTCGCAGATACTGGCGTTGATCTGCTTGCTGTTGCTGTGGGTTCTTCTCACGCGATGGCAACTCGCGAGGCGGTTTTGGACAATCAGCTGATTGCTGCAATCCATGAACTCGTCCCTGTTCCGCTGGTTTTGCACGGTTCTTCCGGCGTTCCCGACGAGGGCATGGTCGCGGCAATTCAAGCCGGAATGACCAAGATCAACGTTTCGACGCACTTGAATGTCGTCTTCACCCAGGGCGTTCGTCAGATTCTTGACGAAAACCCGAAGATCGTTGATCCGCGAAAGTATGTCGGCCCTGCAACTCATTTGGTCCAGGAAGAAGTTGAACGCCTGATGCGCCTCTACGCCCAGGCTTAATGCTCAACGAAGGCAATTCGCTACCTAGTTTGTTTTGATGCGATGAGGTAGCACGCAGCCCTCCCCCGCTTCCGCGAGGGAGGGCTTTTCATTCGCGCTCAACTTATTTGACGTACCAGCCTCGGCCTCGCCACAGGCCTTCGAGGCCCGCCAAACGTTCTTGGAAGTCTTCCCAGCTTCCGCGAGGGCCTCCCGCCCAGGCAACTTCTGCAAGACCCGCTAGGCGCGGAAGCAACATCTCCCACACGTCCTTCTCTCGGCGCAAGGTTTCACTCCACAGGCAGGCCTCGACGCCTTCAATCCCCTTACGGTCCACGCCCTCACAGATGCTCTCGGGATCCCAATCCCAGGCTTTCTTCAAAGGAAGGATTCCGGCCCAGGTGATGCCGAGCTTTTGTTCTGGGTATTCCTTCATATCGAAGTAGGCCTTCGGACCGGGCGACATGATCGCTTTCACTCCGCGTCCGACGGCACGAGCGATCGAGTCTCCTTCAAGATCGTCATGCCAGACCTGAACAAGATCGCCATCCCCAAGCAGATCTGCAGCTTCTTCCCACGCCACAGCGCGCGTCCCACGGGCATGAATACGCTCAATTTGGCTTCCAACAATCGCGGGGTAATCACCTTCGGCTGTTGAGAAGGATTCATCGCCACCAATGTGGATACCGGCCGGAGAGAAGGGAGCAAGGGTCTCGACAATGGCCTCGAGGAAGGCCTGGGTTGCAGGCGCCTTGGTTGAGAGAGTCGAGAAACCGACTTCAGTTCCTTCGTAAAGGGGCGGACAGACCCCATCGGGGTTGAGTCCTTCAATCGCGTGGAGTGCGGCATTGACGTGTCCGGGGATATCAATTTCGGGGATGATTGCAATCATCCGCGAGCGCGCTCCCTCGACCAGGGTCTGATAGTCATCAAGAGTGTAGTAGCCCCCTTCTTCCCCGCCGACTGCGCAATCGGATGAGCGTTCAATGAGTTCAGGGAATTGCGGGATTTCAATGCGCCATCCCTGATCATCACTCAGGTGCAGGTGCAGGATATTCAAACCCACTTCGCTCATCGCATCCATGACGCGAAGGATTGTGGGAACGGCGAAGAAATGGCGAGCAACATCGATATGCAAGCCGCGGTGCCTATAAGCGGGATAGTCGATGATCTTCACTGCAATGGGAGCCCGACTATGGTTCGCGATGGCCAATGTATTGAGGCGACGCAGGCCTCGAGAAAGCCCCAATTCCGTCGCCGCGGTCACCTGCGCGCTTCCAGCGGAAATAGTCAAGATGTAGGCCTCTGCGAACTGCCATTCCTCGGGGATTACCAAGGGCGCAATTGCCGCCGAAAATTCCTCAGGAGTCTTCAGTACAACAGAGGGGCTAATTTCTGCCCAAGTGGCTTCTTCGGGATGTGCATCGGCCTCTTCAATGAAGACCGGAAGAGGAAGAAGTCCGGGAATCGTGGACAGAGAGGAGGACATCGATGAGCTCCTTTGCTTAGTCATCAACTGTATGAACATCCCTATCCTAGCCCTCTGGGCAACAAGTGGTCATCGGCCGCTATTGTTGGGACTATGAGCGCACTGAATTTCGTTTCCGATACTTTTGATCCTTCGCGCTGGCGTGAGGTTGAGGGTTTCGAACTGACCGATATGACCTACCACCGCGGGATTTCCCGAGGCCCCATCGACGGAGCTGAGAAGGGCGCGGACTTGCCCGTGGTCCGTATTGCTTTTGATCGTCCAGAAATTCGCAATGCGTTCCGTCCGCATACCGTTGATGAGCTCTACCGCTGCCTGGACCACGCGCGAATGACTAGCGATGTCGCTGCGGTTATTTTGACGGGAAACGGGCCTTCCCCTCGCGATGGCGGCTATTCCTTCTGTTCGGGTGGCGACCAGAGGATCCGAGGAAAAGATGGCTACCACTACGAACTTGAGGGCAGCGAGGCCTCGGCGGGAGTGGAACAGCGACGTGAGCAAATCGACCCCGCACGCGCGGGACGCCTTCATATTTTGGAGGTTCAGCGCCTGATCCGCACCATGCCGAAGGTCGTTATTGCAGCGGTTCCCGGTTGGGCGGCTGGCGGCGGCCACAGCTTGAATGTTGTGTGCGATCTCTCGATTGCTTCTCGTGAGCATGCCGCGTTCATGCAGACCGATGCGAATGTTGGTTCTTTTGATGCCGGTTATGGCTCTGCGCTGCTCGCGCGCCAAGCGGGCGATAAGCGTGCACGTGAGATTTTCTTCCTTGCCAGGCGCTATGACGCCGATACTGCGGAGCGCTGGGGCGTCATTAACGAAGTCGTTCCCCATGCTCAGCTGGAGGAAACCGCGCTGGAGTGGGCCCGGATCATTGCAACGAAGTCTCCGCAGGCTATCCGCATGCTGAAATTTGCTTTCAACTTGGCCGATGACGGCTTGGCTGGCCAACAGGTTTTCGCTGGGGAGGCAACGCGCATGGCATACATGACAGATGAGGCCCAGGAAGGTCGCGACGCATTCATTGAACACCGCTCGCCAGATTGGTCGTCTTTCCCGTATTATTTCTAAATATTAGTTTGGCTTTCAGGAGCCGATCAGCTTTGTCACAGCTCAAGTCATAGTTACCTTGTATGACATTTCTGCGGGAATACCAGGGAAAAGTGGCCATAATATACACTTATGTATCCCATTAGCTTGACAAAACCTATAAACTATAAGTGCCATCAGCTGCAGGAACTCTCCAGCAATACGTGCTCCCATCACACGAATTGCGTTCAAAGAAAGGGCCTATGTGAGAACCCGCTTAGGATCACGAAACTCCCAAAGGGCGCTGTCATATCGACAGAGTTCTAAGGTTTCGCGCACCCTAATTCTTCTCACAACTGCCGCGATTGGCGGGTCTTTTACGCTCTTGGCTCTGCCATGGTCTTCCGCATATGCGCATCCAGACACAACGCCCGTTACAACCGTTTCCACTGATCCTCTTGATCATCTTGACGATGTCGGCGGCAGCCTAGATATACACGCTACGGCTGAAGCTCCCAGCGCAGATCCAACCCTCAGTATCAAGGATCTTCAGTCAACTCCTGACCGCCTAGTTCTTGAAAGCGGTTCCCCGCTGGCAAAGAAATTTGTCCACACTCCTTATGAAAAGGCAGTGGTCATTGTTGAAGGTGCTGAATTCGCACCTGAAACGACACCGTCCAATCAGACTCCCGCGGCGAGCTTCGATCAACTTGAACCCAAGCCCGCATCCAGCGACGATACTCCCTCTTTGAATGACCTAAAGGGTCATGAAGGTGCGATGTGGGTTGAGAGCAACGCGACACCTTCCGCCAACGCAACCTCAATTGCTCAATTGCAAGGCGATGAGCAGGATGTTAAGACTCTCGACGAGTTGCAGGAAAAGGGTATTCCCGCCATCGATTCTTCGCTTGCTACCCCGGAGATTCTCGTTCAAAACGGACAAATTCGTACCCTGACATTCGAGCTGACCAATGTCGGCAAGGATGCGAAGGACATCGAGATTGAAGGCGTTTTCTCCAGTAAGGTCGCCGGCAGCAGTACGGTCATTTGGAGCCTCCAGTGCTCAGTTAAAGGCGGAGCAACCTGCCCCGAGCGCACCGATGGGTATGCAGAGTCGGTTACCCTCACTCAGGACAAGCCCGAATTCTCGCCCTTCCATTCCGTGATCAACATGCCAAAGGGCTCCACGATCACGATCACCGCTCAAATTCGCCAAACAATCGCTCAGTGCACCCCCGATGCCATCAATGAGACAACTACTCGTTTCAGCTGGAAGCGCTTGGGTGCTGATAAATCAAAGCAGACCGATCTTGAGCTAACAGGGAAGATTGCCTGCGAAAGCGCAACTCCCACACCGACGGCAACGCCCTCAGTAACGCCGTCCCCCACTCCTACGGCTACCACGCCTTCAAGTGATGTTCAGACGCGTTCTGCGACGGCAAAGCCTCTTCCGACAGCAACTCCGACCCGGCACATCAACGAAAGCCAGTCGAGCGTTCAGCCTCGGCCAAGGCGGGACCAGACTCGCCCTGCGCCTGCCCCGGCTCGACGAGTGCAAGTCTTCGCTCCCGGTTCGCCGAACCGTCCGAGCGCACAGGAAGCAGCGCGTCGCAGTGCTGCTGCTCGACAGGCTCAGGCGACTGCCCGCCAGCAGCAAAACACAAACGCTGCGGCTCAACGCAATAATGCTGCGCCTGCCGCTCCGACACACTCGAATAGCGATGCCACTCCCGCTGCTTCCCAAGCTCCTGCAGAGAACCAAGATAACTCACAGCTGGCTGATTCCAGCTATGGTTTCAACGCGAACGGTCGCCGCGGCGGCTTGATGAGTGACGTCGAAGCTAATGGTGCGGTTGCAGTTGCTGCACTGCTTGTCACCGCTGGCGCCGGCGCACTGGCAACCTTCCACAAGGGTAAGTGAAACACTCTCTTTCATATTCGCTGGCACCTATCACTTGGTAGGTGCCAGCTTTTTGTATTCAAAAGAGCTCCTTACGCTCTTTCGGGGTGCACAAGCGAATGCTACCCGCGGAGAGGATAAAGAAGCGCTGGGCTGACCATGCAGCCCAGCGCTTGTATCGTTTCAAATGACCTTAGCGGCGTCCAAACTTCGCACGCATCACGCGCGCCAAGGCAAGTTCAGCGAAGGCATCCACCAGAAGAGCACCTCCGAAAACACCCGAGAAGATCTTCCATCCCGAACGCGGCTTCGTAGCCTTCACCGCAGAAACCAACAGCGCCGCACCGGCCGCCGCCTCGATAGAAGCGAGAGCTGAAAGAATCCACGGACGGTCAGAGACAACCGCCATGTAGGCCTTCTGAATAGCGCTGGGATCTTCTTCCTTGTTCCCGGTCATCATGATGTCAACGCTACGACCGATGGCGTTCGAGATGCCGCGCGCATTGTGGAGAACTGCGCCTTCAACATCCCCGGCTTCAATCGAACCCTGGAGGAACTCTGCAACGCCGTGAGGCAGCGCAAGAGCCTTCACGACGGCTGTAATCGCATGAACTCCGTTAAGGTCCTGAGCGGCCAGCAATGCCTCAACATCAGCACCCGGGACGTGTGCCGCGATTTCACGCAAGGCAGGGCGATCTCCCACCAAGTCGACGACCGAAGGATCGACGGACTCAGCAGAAGCGGAACCGGTCACGATACGCGTTGTCATCCCCCAGTTATGGGTCAGCACATGCTCGAGATGATCATCGGTCACCAAGTACAGATGCAAATCACCATCGGTCATCGCCAAGGAAACGAGCGGAAGATCACCGAAGTTCCATCCTGACTTGTCTTCGGGAATTTCTGCCAACAGTGCACGATACCCGTTGTTCAGCTCGACATCTGCGACATCGACGCCCTCAAGTGCAGCCAAGAGAGGAACCGAAGATGCGGGGGTACGACCAATTTCTACGACGCGAACGCCCGACTCTGACTCTTCGACCTCTTCGGGAAGGAAATCTGCCAGAGGGCTATCACCCTGAGGAAGAGCATCGATATGTTCTCCGCCTAGACGCACCTCTGCTTTGAAGTGCGACGCTAACTGAGAAGCAAGCTCGCTGACCGTAATTCCCGCTTGCGCATCCTGAGCACCTTCAGCAAGGGTCGCGACTCGTCCGTTCTCAACCGCAATATTGAGGCCCAGAAGCTGAGGAGTTGCCTCAAACCACTCCAATTGGGCCAAAACGGAACTCTCACGGAGCACCTGCGCAACTTGATCGGGATCAAGCTGGGAGGCAATCATCATTCCCTCAACGCGGGTCCATGTCGTATCAGTCATCATTGTCATCCTTCCGAAGACCCTGAGAATCGTCCTTCGACTAGCTACAAGTTTAGCCTGTCCTTCCGATCGATAGGCACATCACAACAGAAAAGGTGAGGGCACCCATTTGGGTGCCCTCACCTTTCAGTGCTAATGAAGCAGTTTCAGAAGCGATCAGCGCATCTTGGTGCCGACCGAGCCCAGACGCTCAGCAGCCTCAACAACGCGTGCAGCCATACCGGCTTCAGCTTCCTTGCCCCAAGCGCGAGGATCGTACTTCTTCTTGTTGCCGACCTCGCCGTCGATCTTGAGGACACCCTCGTAGTTGGTCATCATCCAGTTGACCACGGGGCGGGTGAAGGCATACTGGGTATCGGTGTCAACGTTCATCTTGATGACGCCGTTGGCAACTGCCAGTGCGATCTCTTCGTCGGTGGAGCCGGAGCCGCCGTGCATGACCAGGTCGAAGGGGCGGTGATCCAGACCGTAGTGAGCAGCAACCTCTTCCTGGATGGTGCCCAGGAGCTCAGGACGCAGCTTGACGTGACCGGGCTTGTACGCACCGTGCACGTTACCGAAGGTCAGAGCGGTGATGTAACGGCCCTTTTCGCCAAGGCCCAGGGCCTCAACGGTCTTGATGGCATCTGCGGTCGAGGTGTACAGCTTCTCGTTGATTTCACCAACGACACCGTCTTCTTCGCCACCCACAGCGCCGACCTCGATCTCGAGGACGGTGTGAGAGTCAACGGCCAGCTGCAGCAGGCGCTTTGCGATCTCAAGGTTCTCATCCAACGGAATGGCGGAGCCATCCCACATGTGGGACTGGAACCAGGGAAGACGACCAGCCTTAACTTCCTCGGCCTCCATGTGCATGAGCTGCTCGGTCCAGGAATCCAGGTTCTGCTTTGCGCAGTGGTCGGTGTGCAGAGCAATGGTGACGTCGTAGTTCTTTGCGACCTCACGGGCGTAGGCAGCCATTGCCAACGAGCCGGCGATACGGTCCTTGACGGTGGAACCTGACCAGTATTCAGCGCCACCCACGGAAACCTGGATGATGCCGTCAGATTCAGCATCGGCGAAACCGCGCAGTGCAGCGCTCAGAGTCTGAGAAGAGGTCACGTTAATTGCGGGGTACGCGAACTTTCCGTCACGCGCACGGTTGAGCATTTCGTTGTAAACCTCAGGGGTTGCGATGGGCACAGGAGCCTCCTAATTGATGACAACATTTGTCGCTTCATATTGTCCCACATTTGCAGAAGAACATCACTGGACTATTGGCCCTCAGATCGAAGTCCTTTGAGCAACGCGCCATTCTCCCTGCTCAACATTGATCAGGGACCAGTTTTAGACCTACTAAAATTCGCCTTCTATATAGGGTGTACTCTTCTTGTCCCTTTTCTCAATATAGGTGGGTGGTTTTTTGGAACGATTCAAACGCGCGCGAATTTGGCTTTACTCTCCGCAGACTTCGTGAGGAACACAAACTCTCACAAGAAACCTTGGCCTACCGTTCTGGGGTGACGAAAAACCAAATTCAACTACTGGAATCAGGACGCGCTTCGGGGCGTAAAGGCGAAGCGCGCGCTTCCAACCCACGCATGACAACACTCAGCGGCATTGCACAAGCGCTTGGCATGAGCGTCTCAGCACTCCTTGCCGAGGCAGGACTCTAAACTTAAAGCTCCAGCGTTTTAGTAGTGCGACATGACCGGAGTACCAATCTCCGACCACTGATACACCCAATGCGCCTCTTCAACTGGCATATTGATGCAGCCGTGTGAACCGCCGGGTCCACTCCAGCCGAATGAATCCTGCCAAGGGGCACCATGGAACGCGTAGGAGCCAGTCCAGTAGGTCACCCACGGCACTCCCTTCGCACAGTAAGGCCAATCCGGAGTGCACCCCATATCTTGCGCCTGATACTTGAGGTATACGTTGTAGAGTCCCGTGACAGTCTCATGACCAGGTGAACCGGGGACAATCGCGACCGGACCGTGGACAACTGTGGCGCCCTCATAAGCGGTAACGGAGTTGTTTCCAAGATTGATCTCAAGCCACTTCTCACCCGGGGCGGCCTGATAAACCAGGTTTTCAGCTCCGTCGGCAATGAGCTTGCGTTCATAGGTAGCCGGAGTGACGTCGTAGCTGAAGTTCCCCTCGAACTTCTTGTTGTCCTTGAGTGAAGTAATCACCGAAGCAGAGAGCGCATCAAGGTCCTTGACCTTTCGGCCATCAACAGCCTTCTTCGGAGTCTGAACGATATCGCCAGCAGAGTTGACGTTGTGGCGACCATTCACAGGATCACGATTGGTTTCTTCACCCTGCGAACGCACCCACTCACGAACGCGCTCTTCATCAATCGCAGGCTGCTTCAAGGAACCATCATCGGCCAGAGCAATCTTCACCCATCCAACCCGATCCTTCGAACTGGCCTCGATCGTGTCTTCACCATCGGAGATCTCAACGGGAATCTGCGCAAGCTTATTTGCGGCCTCGGCGATGGTCTGCGCGCTTGCGTCGTCAACCACGGGAAGAAGGTTAGTTGCACTCAACTGCACTTCTCCCCCGCGGAGCATCCGCGCGGCCTCGTCCAAGGAATTGCGCAGGACGTCGTAGGGAACACCACGCCCAGCCTGGGATTTGGTTGAAACAAAGGACTCTTGGTCCTCGGCTGGACGAACAGTAGCGTCAACCACCGGAGTTCCCAGTGAGGAGGCAATCGAGTTCGACAGATCTTTCATCTTCAGATCATCGACAGTGATGGCAGCTGGTACGTCATTGTGAACGAAAATCGCCTTGAACCGATTAAACAGGTTCGAATTCGCGGCAAGTGCTTGGTCCGCACTCCCCTGCGGATCAACGGTTATTCCCATATCGGAAAGCGTCAGGGGTGTCGAATGCCCCTCAACTACGACATTGACCTGCATCGTCTTCGCGCGTTGATCAACCATTTGTGCGATTTCATCCCGGGTCATTCCCGATACCGGCTGACCTGCCACGCTGACATTGGGCAGCGCACGCGTCGAATAGTGCAGGGCATAAGCAACCCCAGCCACACACAGAGCAATCAGGACGCATCCAAGCGTTACACCGATCACAAGCGGCTTACGTGACCGTGAAGATTTATGTTCAGACATCCCCTCTATCCTACTGATTTCACATCATTTTTGCTTGAAATTCACAGATTGTGCGCATCTATGTGACCCGAATATCTTCAGACAGCCCAGATTGTTTCCTGTTACCCTATTCCAACTGGTCGGGGGTACCGTTAAAGCAGGCGGACCCCAGGAGGGATAAACGTGAGTGACCTTCGTCTTCTTGTCGTTCCGGGGGGCACTTCCCCGGCATCTGTAGCAATGGCTCATGCCTCGCTACACAAGCTCGCGGAGCTGTACGAAGAGCGTCAGGCAGACCCCGACCACCCCGCTCCACACACCGTTGTTGTTATTCGCGACCCTGAGCTTGTTCCCCCATCGAGTTTGCGCACAGCTGCGACCACACCACGTGAAGCCTTCCCACCAGAGCTCTACCCAGAGCTTGCCGACCGCATTGACGACCCCGCTCTTTTTGACGACATCGATCTGGTTTTGGCCTCCTCAGGTTCATCCGGTGAACCGCGACTGGTTGGCCTCTCCATCGATGCACTCATGGCCTCGGTCAAGGCGACGCATTCCGTTCTGGGAGGACCGGGGCGCTGGATCTTGGCGCTGAGTTCCCACCACATTGCGGGTGCTCAAGTACTCATGCGCGCTGCCGCGACCGAAATTTCGCCCCAGATCGTCGATTGTTCCCATGGTTTCAATCCAAAGGATCTGCTTCCCGCGATTGCGGGGGCAACCTCCGATCCTTCTCTGCCGGGCTACCTCTCACTCGTCCCCACCCAATTGGTTGATTGCCTGAACGCCGGCGACGAAGTCGTGAGCGCCTTGGCGCGCCTCCACACCATCTTGATCGGCGGCACCCGTCTTGATCCCGCGCTGCGCCAACGCGCCGAGGATGCAGGACTCACCATCGTCGAGTCTTTTGGAATGACCGAAACCTGCGGCGGCTGCGTATATGACGGAGTCCCGCTTCCCGGAGTTATGGTCCGTACCCTCGATTGGGAGGGCGCCACCCGTATCGCTATCGCCGGCCCCGTTTTGCTGACGCGCTACCTTGTCGGCGACACCCCATTCCACGACGAGGCCGGTACCCGTTGGTTTATCAGCGGGGATACCGGCGTAATCGACGCCGGTGGTCGTTTGAAAGTTCTGGGGCGCGCCGACGACATGATCATCTCCGGAGGGCTCAACATTCCGCCGATCCGAGTCGAGGATGCCCTAAAGAACGTGGCCGGCATCAAGGACGCGTGGGCGCTGGGCTTGGACGATGAGAAATGGGGACAGGCATTGTCCTGCCTTGTTGTCCCCGAGGACGCTCCTTCCTTCCCTCCCCCACCTGAGTTTGTTGAGGAACAGGGGCATCGCATCCGCGAGGCCGTTTCTTCCCAGATCGGTCGCCCGCAGGCACCGCGTCGCGTGATTTTCGTTTCTTCGATTCCGCAGCTTTCTTCCGGCAAGGTCGATCGTATTGCCGCACGCCAGCTCGCTGAATCGCTCACCGGCACAGAGTCTGAGTGGCGCCGATGAGCACTGAAAATAGGCGCCATGCAAGCCTGGGCGATTGGATTGAAGGTGCCAGGCTGCGCACCCTTCCTGCTGCTGCAGCTCCAGTCTTCGTCGGCGCCTCCGCGGCTTTCGCCTTGGGAGCTGTTCATCCTGTACGCTCAGTCCTAGCGCTTCTTGTCGCCCTATTGCTTCAAGTTGGCGTGAACTACTCCAATGACTACTCCGATGGCATCCGTGGGACGGATGACCAGCGAAGCGGTCCCCAACGTTTGACGGGTTCTGGGCTTGCGCGGCCTCGTACTGTTTTAAAGGCGGCACTGGGCTGCTTCGCCGCAGCCGGCGTCCTAGGGTTGATCCTTGTTGCAATCAGTGGAACCTGGCCTCTGATCGCCGCGGGTATTGCTGCGGTTGCAGCAGCCTGGTTCTACACGGGCGGGAAACACCCCTACGGCTATATGGGTATCGGCCTATCTGAACTCTTTGTTTTCGTTTTCTTCGGACTGATGGCGACCGTTGGAACGACATGGACACATATCCCTTCAGCACCTTGGTGGCTGTGGCTCATGGCCTCATGCTTGGGTCTGATGTCGGTGGCAATGCTCATGGTCAACAACATCCGCGACATTCCTACCGATAGCGCTACCGGGAAAAAGACCGTGGCCGTTCGCTTGGGACAGCGAGCTTCTCGCTTCCTCTTTTCCCTGTGTCTATTGGCCCCAATCTCCGTCTTTTTTGCGCTTCCCGCGGCGATCGGCACCCATGTCATCATCTGCATTTTGGCGTCACTTGCGTGGATTTTGGCAATCTTCCAGCCGGTCTACTTGGTGTTGAGTGGAGTGAAGGGAAAGGACCTCATCATTGTCCTCAAGCACACCGGCTTTTTAACCTTGGGGTGGGCGCTCTTCGTTAGCGCTCTCTTGGTCTCAAGTACATTTGCCTGAGCAACTGCTCTAAACTCAAATCATGGTACGTATTCTGTTCATCGTCGCATGGTTCGCCGCATCGATTTATGCAATTTCAGATTGGGCAACAACGCCGGCCGACAGAATGCCTTTGAAGCTTTCTCGAATGACCTGGCTGATCATCTTGGTCGTGACAGTCCCATTCGTTTCTCTTGGAGCAATTGCGTGGATCGTCCTCAAGATGGTCGCAAATGCCGAAGACCGTCAGGCACAATCGGCTCCCAAAGCCCCAACCGCTCCAGACGATGATCCCGAATTCCTCTTCCGTTTAGAGCGAGATCTTCAGATGAAGCGTAAGCGCGAAGAAGAACGGAAGAATAAAGAAAACCCCTCCACCACTGAGGATGAAGGGGACGGGCCCGAAGAAGGGTAAAGGAAGAACTAGCGCTTGAGCTGAGCTTCAGAGACCCCGGGAACCATATCCGAGGCCTTAGACAGCAGGTGCGCAGCCGGCTCGTTATAGGTCATTCCAACCAGCACGTCATCGTCAAAAATGAGCGAGGTCAGCGAAGCAAGGGAGCACTGCCGTGACAGCGGTGAGTGTCCCAGGGGCTGGTGACGGATCAGACGCTGAAGCGAAACGATCGGCATTTGGTGCGAAACCAGCAGCGCCTCGTGGCCGCGCGCCTCACGCAATGCGCGAGCAACCGCTCGGGTCATGCGCTGGGCAGCATGGGCGTAGGACTCTCCCCAAGAGGGGCGCAAAGGATTCACGTAGTAACGCCAGTATTCGGGGCGTGCAAGAACCCACGGATTCGCATTGACCGCAACACCTTCAAAAACCGATTCAGCCTCAATGAGGTTGTGATCATGTTCAATCTCAAGCTCGTAGGCAAGCGCGGTCGGCGCTGCACTCATCTGGGCACGCAACAGGGGCGAGGCAACGACGTGGGTAATATCAGCGCCACTGTCGACAAAATACTCAGCGACGGCCTCGGCCATCTCAATACCAAGGTCAGTTAAGCCATAACCGGGAAGGCGGCCGTACAAAATACCATCGGGATTATCAACTTCACCGTGGCGCATCACGTGAATAACAGTCTTCATGACAGTGCCTTTCTGGAGGTACCACTGCGCTGAGGCAATACTGCGAAGTATTCAGCGCATGCGTTGCGGGAGATATGCCGAAGGGCCCCACCAGTGGAGGGACCCTTCAAGAAGATCACTTCTTGTTGCGACGCTGGTGACGCGTCTTGCGCAGCAGCTTGCGGTGCTTCTTCTTCGCCATGCGCTTGCGGCGCTTCTTAATGACGGAGCCCATGGGGTTCCTCCCTCGAGTGTGTAGGTGCGGCAGAGGTGACTACCGCCTGACGTCAGGTGCCAAAAGGCACAGCAGGTTTATATTACCCGTTAATCCCCGCAACGCGTTCATCGATGTGATCAGTCAGACCGGCGCGGATCAGCTGGCCGACCGCAGACTCGGGAACTCGGAAGCTCTTACCGACGCGAATCGCCGGCATCTCTCCGCTGTGAATCAAACGATAAACAGTCATCTTCGAGACGCGCATAATATCCGCCACCTCAGATACCGTCATAAAACGCGGGGCAGAGTGCTGATCCATTGATGACTCCCAGACGTGCAAAGATTAATTCCGTCTCATGATACTGGAAAGATCCCCCCATTTGGCAACTTTCTCCACTTCAATTTTCTTCAATCACTACTGTCCCCTGTGTCACGTTATTCACATACGTTTCAGCCAATAGACTTTTAGGGCATTAGGATGAAGCTTGCGAGTGATTCTGGAGGTGACATGGCTCGTAGAAATCGGCGCCCTAGCGCGCCTGGTCGGGCATCCGATCAGCATTCCTCTGCGTCGCATCGTCGCGCACTCGCTCACTCAAGCCGAGGCTACGGACCGACAGGCATCCCCGAAGATCGACCTTCGCCTACCGTTGTCTATCCCCCCGGAGTCAGGCCCTCCACCCTTGAAGATTCCGGAATTCTTACTCGCTTCCGCGTCTGGTTTGCACACGAAGCTCGTTTTTCACCCGCACGACTGGTGCTCATCGTCTTCGTCATGCTTATTGCATTCATCACCTGTCTTCTTGCACTCCCGATTTCAACAGCATCTGATGAACGCGCGCCTTTCGTCGACATCCTCTTTACTGCAATTTCAGCGGTCTGCGTGACCGGCCTGACCGTTGTTGACACCGCGACATATTGGTCAGTTTTTGGCCAAACCGTCATTGCGATGGGCATCTTTATCGGTGGTCTGGGTGTCGTTACTCTGGCAACCATTTTGAGCTACGCCGTTTCGCGGCAGCTGGGGCTGACACAGCGAATGTTGGCAACTGTAGAGACGAAATCCAGCGGCATGGGAAGGCTGACCGCGCTATTGAAGGCGGTCATCGGAACCTCATTTATCGCTCAGGTTTTGCTCACCATCGCCTTCGTTCCCCGCTTCCTTACCCTGGGTCATGAGACGGTATGGGAATCGCTCTTCCATGCGGCTTTCATGGCAATCTCGGTGTTCAATAATGCCGGTTTCGTGATCTTGAGCGGCGGCTTAGTCCCCTACCACACTGACTGGTGGATGCTCAGTCCCATTATTTTGGGAACCTTTGTCGGGGCAATCGGATTTCCTGTCATCTCCGACCTCTCACAGCACTGGCGCACTCCCTCTAGATGGGCCCTGCATACGAAGCTCACGCTTTCGACATACATTCTTCTAGTTTTCTTTGGCACCATCACTTTTGCCTTCACCGAATGGACGAATTCGGCAACCCTAGGTGATCTTGATATTTCCTCACGACTGTTGAACTCCCTCCTGGCAGGGGTCAACACCCGCTCCTCGGGCCTGTCCTCTTTGGACGTGGCGAATATGCGCCCCCAGACCCACTTCATTCAAGACATCATGATGATGATCGGTGGCGGTTCGGTATCAACCGCAGGTGGTATTAAGGTCACGACCTTCGCCGTTCTTCTGTTGGCTGCCGCTGCCGAAGCCCGAGGCGACCGCGACATCGAAATCTTCAGTCGACGCATCCCCCACTCGGTGCTTCGCCTGGCCGTTGCAGTGACCCTTTTGGGATCGCTTTTGGTTGCTCTTTCGACCGTCGTTTTGCTGACTTTGACCGGCTACAGTCTCGATGTTGTTCTCTTTGAATCGATTTCCGCATTCGCGACCGTTGGGCTTTCAACGGGTATTACTCCCGATCTTCCAGCTCTTGCAAAATACGTTCTTGCAGCCCTGATGTTTGCGGGACGTACTGGAACCATGACCCTCGCAGCTGCGCTCGCTCTGCGCGATCGGCCTCGAGCAATTCGCCAACCAGCCGAGTCTCCGCTGATCGGCTAAGAGCCGCGTCGCCCCACGAGCAAAAGCCCGCACTCGTGGGAGAATACGACTATGGCAGAAGAAAAGACCCTTGCATCGGGAACCCTGGTCATTGGATTGGGACGTTTCGGTTCCGCTGTTGCCCTCACTCTGGACAAGCTTGGCTACGAAGTGCTGGCCGTCGAAAAAGACAGCCGCCGCGTCCAGCAGTTCTCGGGTCGTATTCCCGTTGTCGAGGCCGATGCCTCCTCGATGGAAGCACTGAACCAGTTGGGGGCAAGGGATTTCTACTCCGCGGTCGTGGGGATTGGTTCCTCCTTGGAGGCCTCGGTGCTGATCACTGCAAACCTTGTCGATATTGGAATGACAAATATTTGGGCGAAGGCCATCTCGCGCGAACACAGTCGTATTCTTCGACGCATCGGCGCCCAGCACGTTGTTGCTCCCGAATATGATGCCGGTCAGCGTACGGCCCACCTCGTTGGTGGACGCATGATCGACTACATCGAAATGGACAAGGACGGCTTTGCCATCATGAAGCTCCGTCCGCCGAAAGAAGTGTGCGGTTTCACCCTCAGTGAGCTCGATCTTCGAGGCCGTTACGGCGTGAACGTGTTGGGGATTCTTCGTCCGGGTGCGCCCTTTGAATACGCCGACGCGACGACTCGAATTAACCGCGAAGACACCATTGTGGTTTCAGGCGATACGCGACTTTTGGAGTATTTCGCAAACCGTCCCTAAGTGGCGGCTTCACTTTTCCTATTCTGCGTATGCACCGTGTTGTAGATTTGCATGATGGGAATTCTATGTGCGTACGAAGCCAATCTGGACGCAGATGCCGGTGGCGTGGTTTAGCGTAGGGATATGGCGAAAGAAAAAAGCGTGTACCGCTGCAGCGAATGCGGTTGGACCTCACCCAAATGGGTTGGCCAGTGTAGAGAGTGCCACCAATGGAACTCCATGGAAGAGTCTGGCCCCTCTGCTTCCGTTCCAGGTGCCGCTGTCGCACTCACGCCTCGTCAGCCTGCTCAGCCCATCAATGACATCAGTGCTGAACGCGCGCGGTCTAAGCCAACCGGAATCGGTGAGTTTGACCGCGTTCTCGGTGGGGGCATTGTTCCCGGAGCTGTCATCCTTCTTGCTGGCGAACCCGGGGTCGGAAAGTCCACTCTTCTTCTGGATGTTGCTTCGACCTGCGCCGCGGTGGCACCGGTTTTGTACATCACTGGCGAAGAGTCTGCCTCACAGGTCAGGGGCCGCGCAGAACGTATTGGCGCCCTGCACCCACAGCTTTTTCTTGCGGATGAGACATCACTTTCCACAGCTCTTGGCCAAATTGATGCAACCAACCCTTCTTTGGTCATCATCGACTCGGTTCAGACTCTTCAATCCGACCAGCTCGATGGCAGTGCCGGTAGCGTTGCACAGGTTCGCGCTGTTGCAACAGCTCTCATTCGCGTTGCAAAGGAACGTTCAATCCCCATTCTCCTTGTAGGCCATGTGACTAAAGATGGCGGGATTGCTGGGCCTCGCCTACTTGAACACTTGGTGGATGTCGTCTGCCAATTCGAAGGCGATCGGCACACGCGACTTCGCTTGCTCAGAGCCGTCAAGAATCGTTATGGACCCACCGATGAAGTGGGCTGCTTTGAACTGAGCGACACCGGGATTGTTGGTTTGACAGACCCTTCGGGTTTGTTCCTTTCCCAGTCCCAGTCTGCAGTTCCAGGCTCGTGCGTCACCGTCACTCTTGAGGGACGCCGCCCCCTCCCCACTGAGATCCAGGCTCTTGTCGCACATACTTCTGCTGGTTCCCCTCGTCGAACTACCGTCGGAGTTGACCACTCACGCGTAGCGATGATTTTGGCAGTCCTTCAGGCACGCCTCGGTATCGATACCTCTGATTGCGATGTCTATGCCTCAACTGTCGGAGGTGCCCGTATCAGTGAGCCGGCTGCCGATTTGGCAACGGCAATCGGAATTGTCTCGGCCATTCGGGGAACCCCAACACGCAGCGCTCTGATTGCTTTCGGCGAAGTAGGGCTCACAGGAGAAGTCCGCGCATGCACTGGCGTGCGTCGCAGAATTCAAGAGGCTGCACGCCTCGGATTCAAGGTCGCCATCATTCCTGCACAGGGAAGTGAAGAGGCCATGGGGATCGACGGAATTACGGTTCTACCAATCTCGGACCTTGCCGGCGCACTACGTGCCGCTATTCACTGAGTCTCTTCCTTCATTGTGCGGATACTCGAAATACACTTAGAGCAGGAATCACGCATCGAAAGGCAGGATTCATGACATCAGATGCCGCTCTTCTGCGCAGCGCACTTCAAGATATCGCACCGGGCACGCCCCTTCGCGAAGGACTGGAACGCATCCAGCGCTCCCATACCGGCGGCTTGATTGTTCTTGGTGTCTCTCCTCAGCTTGAGGAAATGTGCTCGGGTGGTTTCGATCTCGATATCGAATTCACGGCCTCACGTCTGCGCGAATTGTGCAAAATGGACGGCGCGGTCATCATCGACCCCACCGACTGGCGAATCCGCAAGGCAAATGTCCAGCTTTTCCCCGATCAGAGCATCCCTACCGATGAATCGGGTATGCGTCACCGCACTGCACAACGCACTGCTTACCAAACCCACCTTCCGGTGCTCTCAGTTTCGGCGTCAATGCGTCTTATTTCGATCTACGTCGGCAAGTACCATCACATCGTTGAAGAACCCGAAGCACTGCTGTCCCGCGCTAATCTGGCCGTCGACACCCTGGACCGCTACAGCCAGCGTCTGGATGAGGTCCTTCAAACTCTCACAATCTTGGAAATGCGTGATTCTGCAACGGTCCGTGATGTCGCAACCGTCATGCAGCGCATGGAGATGATCCGACGCATCACCTCTGAGATCAACGAATACCTTGAAGAACTCGGTTCAGAAGGACGCCTTTTGGCTCTACAGGTCGATGATCTGGTTCGCGGCTCAGGCTCCGAACGCGCACTGGTACTTCGCGACTACACCCGAGATGCCTCCGCGGTCTCAACCGCAGAAGCTGCCCTCTCGGAGCTTGCCAGCGATCGTCTGGTCGATCTCGCAGCTATCGCTAACGTACTGGGCTTGGGCGTTTATGATCCCACCGATCTGGACCGCACCATTCAACCGCGTGGTGTGCGAGCCCTCTCCCTGGTTCCTCGCCTTCCCTGGAATGTCATCAAGGACATCACCAGTCATTGGGAGAACCTTGCGGACCTGCGTGAAGCGACAGTTGAGGATCTGCAGCAAATCGAAGGCATCGGCCCCTACCGCGCAAAGCTCATCCGCGAAACGCTTGAGAACCAATTCTCAATGGCTGCCACAGGAATTGTCGGCTGGTAATCGGCTGGTCAGGCTAAAGCAACACCTCAACTAGCCCAGAATTGGGCCCCTCGCGACCCCTAATCTCAGCGGAGAAGAGTTCTAATGGCCTTCTTCACCCTGCGGAGCGTTAGTCGCTTCAGAGGTGCTTGATTGCGAGGGCTCGGGCGTTGCTTCAGTTGTTGGCTGAACGGGCTGAGTCAGAGTGAATACTCGTTCATCTCCAACCGTCTGGCCATTCAACAGCAGCTGTAAACGATAGGTTCCAGCTGGAGCAGGATCGGTCGCACCATCCGAATTCCGGTCCTTCGCATCGCACCCAGAGTAGAGCCCGCCATCCCACGTCAGACCACCATTCCAGGTATCCCCGGGAATCAAGAGCAATGTCGCACTCTCGCGATCACGCTGGCACTTCGAGCCGTCATATACCGTTTCATCGCCGGTGGAAATCTTGAAATCGATGTGCCCGAACTCAAACGAACAGGCAACTCCCGCACGGTTTTCAATGGCGACCGAAATGTTCTGAGCTTGTCCAACCTCGCCACCAGAAATGGTCGGTCGAACCGTCAGATCTGCCGAGGCACAGGCGGGAATACGAACTCGCCCTTCCGCATCGACAATTCCATCGGCTGTAGCCTGTTCACCATCTTGAAGTGCTGCGGTTCCAGAGCGCGTCACTGTCGCGGTGGGCGTCGGAGTAGGAGTTACAGAGACGCTTGGAGTGGCCTCGGGAGCGGAAGACTTCGTGACCGCTGAAACGGCTTTTGCAATCCCCCACACAATAAGCGCGATGATCACAAGTAATCCGAGTCCGGTGACGATACGCCTGACCCACAGGGAAGGAGGCACCTGTCCCCCAGCCGGTTTTCTTGGAGAAGTCCCACCCGAACGAACTGTGGGACGAGCGCCTGGACGCCCTGCACGAGGAGCCCTCGAAGGAGATGAAGAGGCCGAAGAAGACCGTGGTCTATTGGGCATGAGACTACCTTCTCCCCTCAGATACATCGCTCTTACGAGCATTCACACGCTGCGCCCCAAGAGTGCCCTTGTCACGCCGAGCGCGCGCCTTCGTCACCTCGGTGTCATCATCCTTTGGGTCAATGACGCACCAGCGTTCAACGACCACTCCGGCAATACCCCACAAACCAGCACCGAGCGCACACATCAGTCCGCAAATTCCAGCGTAAACACTGGTCTGCGCTTCCCAGCGAGCGAGGAAGGCCAAGGACATACCTGCCAGTAGCCCAGCGCTGATCACGCCACCAAGCGCACTCGCACGAGCAAACATTGCAATTCGGAAGGCTGATACGGCGTCAACCCAGGTAGCCTTATGCGCGCGAAAACGCCGAACCTGGATTCCCATCCAGACAAGTACGCCCGCGACGACAACAAAAACCAGAGCCAGGGCGGGATGAATAATCCACGGCCCCGCGCCCTGACGAATCGCAAAGGCGGTTGCGGCTGCAGCAAGCGCCGAAGCAGCGGCTGCCTCGGCGATTAACAGCACAATACTCAGCGGCTTCATGAATCCTCAGGACGACGACGGAAGACTGGAATCTGACCGGTAATGCTTGGACGGATTGTCACGTCGCGGTTGACAGAGGAAGGGGTCTGCGAGCCGGGAGTCATTGGTCCCTGATCAATGGAATCATCGAGCTTGGGATCAAGAACATGACTGTAGCGAGGCGGCAAGCTAGGAGAAGAACGACGCACGTCCTCACGCGGGCTGAGTACACTGGAATCATCCACAACACGGACGTCCTCAGAGAAGTTCCAGCCCGGTAGAGCGCGCGAGGTGCGAGCTTGCGAGGCGGACTTCCGCTGGGCAGAGGCAGCCGAAGGCTTCGTCCCCGAAGCGTTTTGCGTAGGTGCAGCACTCTCTGAATACGTACGTCCCTGCGTGGGAACCGAGGCCTGGCTTCCCGCTGACGAGGCCGGCTCGGGGCGGCGAGCAAAGAGCGAACCACGCCTTGGCTGGGTAGCTTCCGTTGCGGGCTTCTGTTGCTCTTGAGGAGCAGGTGCGCGGTGCGAAAGCTTTGCACGGTGAGATTGTGCGGCAAGACGATCGGTACGTGCACGGAACGGACGCGGCGAATCAGCCGTCGAGATACCCGTTCCTTCTTCGGTTACCGGACGCCAACGCGGGCGACGAGTCCGACGTCCAACGGGAACCTCGGCGGTAATCGGTGAAGTCGAGGGAGAATTCTGCGCCGGCTCTTGCGCGCTCTGGATATCGGAGGACTGCGCTGCGGCCTCGGGAATGGCGTGAGGAAGGGCGCTGCCCTGCAGGCGTTCGAGGAGCGAGTGCCGCTCGACGACGGGCTGCTCGGGTTCAGCAGAAGGGAGAGGACGACGAGGCTCCAAAGAGACCATGCCCTGAGCAAGGTTGGCGGAAGCCGCAGTCGTATCTGCTGGAGACGGGGTGGCCGACAGGTGCAGTCGACGAAGCGGAGGTGCGCTCACCGGAGAAGGCGCAGGAACCTGGCGGCTCGCTAGCTGCGCGGGTACCTCACCGGAAGTCTTAGCAGGAGAGGACACGGAAGTTTCTTTGGGCGCAGGCGTGGGTTGAGCGGCAGAAACTGCTGAGGCCGAAGGCTTCGAAAGCTCAACATGGCGCGATTCAACGGATTCAACCGGAGCTCCCCAGCGATCCCACAGGCGATGCCAGGTCACATCGGTGCCTTCATCGCTGGGAGCAAGGCCGGAACGCGATGCTTCGGGAAGCATGTCCAAGCGACTCGGACGCGAGGATTGTGAATTTGTCTCAAGCTTGAGAGGACGCAACTGCTCAGCATGATCGAGGCGAGGAAGGCGCATCCGGTGAAGAAGTTCATCCGAATCAGCGATCACCGATTCGGGATCTTCGAGCCAGTCCCCCACTGCGTCAAGAATTCCACCACGATCCGGAGCCTGTGCGATAAGCTCCGATGCGGCGCCGAAGCCGGAAAGCTCAGCCTTGGGCTGGGCCATCAGCCACGGAGAGAGCACAAAAGCACGCTGATGTGCACGCGGATGTGGCAGCGTCAGACGCGGGTCATCCGAGCTCACGCCGTCAATTTGAATGATGTCGATATCGATGGTGCGCGAGCCCCAGACTTCATGACGTACACGACCCAAGCGTGCTTCAAGCTCGTGGATCCGATCCAAGAGGTTGAGGGGTGCCATGGACAGCGTTCCCAAAACGACGGCATTCCAATAATCAGGCTGAGGCTTTTGGTCGGGACGCAATACAGCGCGCGTACGAACCAGGGGCGAAACTTGCGTAATTTCCAAGTCATCCCAGCTGGACATTTCGTCAATTGCTCGCTTGAGGGTAACGGGAACATTGCCCAGATTTCCACCAAGTGCGAGCACTACGGCGCGCGGAGCCAAAGGTGCGTCAAGTTCGTCTTGGGCAGGCTCGTCGACCTGTGCTGCTTCGCTTTCCTCAGCCGCGTCCACCACAAGCTCCGAGGCCGTGGCGGGCTGCTGCGGTGCCGCGGGAGAGTGCAGCTGAACGGGCTGATCTGAATCAGAGGCCGGGGATTCTTCTTCCTGGGAAGCTACGGCATCTGATGGCGTGCTGGGCGCAGAGGGAGCAGGGGGCACATCCTCATCAGCGTCGGAAGCAGTGGGGGGAAGAACATTCGATGCCGCGACGAAAGGAAGCGGGATATCGCCCTTGCGAATGGTGACCGAAACATCGGTAAAGGGAACGTCGATGGGCGCTTCAGGCTTATGGACAATAACCTCAACACCACGAACACGCGAATCTTCAAGAGCCGCATCAGCGATCTTGTGGCCAAGTGTTTCAATCAGACGAACCGAGGGGCCCGCAAGGATCGCGTGAGCTTTCTCTGCAATTTCGGCGTAAGAAACCGTATCGGCAATGTCATCACTGAGTGCAGCGCGATCGGTATCAACCCACAGAAGCAGGTCAACAGTGAAGGTTTGAGGAGCGTTCCACTCCTTTTCGAGAACTCCGTGGACAGCCTCAGCTGTAATACCGCGTAACGCGATCACATCGAGCTGTCCCACCGTGCCCTCACCTCCCTGCACGAACAAGCTTTGCTTGTTGGCTTATGGCATGGACCCTGACGGCCCATATTCCGTCTGAAAGCGCGCGCCGAGATATATCGAGAGTTGCTTCATCTCGGTCCGAAAGGGGGGACTGACCGAGGAAGCGTTTCCGGGACGCACCTATAAGAACAGGGTACCCAAGCTCAGCAAAAATCGGCAGCGACGCGACGAGAGACCAGCATTGTTCGTTATTCAGTGAAAAACCCAATCCCGGGTCAACAATGATGCGCTCGGGCTCAACCCCGGCCTCGAGAGCATCACGAACCTGTTGGGAAACCCGCTCTCTCAAGGCAACTGCGATGGGCTGATCGCCGTAGTCGAAAGACTCTTCGGGCATCCCCGGAAGCGCACGATAGTGCTGAATAACATAGGCACAGGAGGTCGATGCAACGGCCGCATTCATCTGCGGATCCCAGCGTCCTCCACTGACATCATTGATGATGGCAGCACCCGCATCTGCCGCACGACGCGCTGTTAGCGCATGCAGGGTATCAACAGAAACAACAACCCCCGATGCTCCAAGGCGCTGAATGATCGAGCCAATTCGCTCCCATTCTTCGTCCTCGCTGATTCGCGTGGAGTTCGGACGTGTTGATTCACCGCCCAAGTCGACCAGGTCCGCACCTTCGTCGAGCATTTCCTGAGCGTGGTCGAGCGCCGCTCCCGGATCCAGAAAACGGCCCCCATCCGAGAAGGAATCTGGGGTGACATTCAAAATGCCCATGACGAGCATTCGATCCCGTGGCAGATCGACGCCTTCGGGAAGACGAGGCGGTTGTGCACCTCCCGCGAGCGCCCAAGAGGAAGAGGCCTCAACAGAAGTCATCGGCGGACCCCACCCAATGCCAGGGACATCATTTCCGCTCGAGTGGCGTCGCGCTTGACAATTCCACGAAGAGCAGAGGTCACGGTCGAGGACCCCGGCTTGGAAATACCTCGCATCGTCATGCACATGTGCTCGGCCTCAACAACGACAATGACACCCTGAGGTGCAAGAACCTCATCGATGGCATCGGCGATCTGAGCTGTCAGACGTTCCTGAACCTGCGGGCGACGCGCATACCCTTCGACGACACGCGCAAGCTTTGACAGCCCCGTAACGCGACCGCCCTTGGGGATGTACCCCACGTGCGCATGCCCGTAGAAAGGCAGCAGGTGATGCTCGCACACGGAGTAGAAGGGAATATCACGGACCATAACGATCTCATCGGTCCCCACTTCGAAGGTGGTCTTGAGGTGTTCACGAGGATCTTCTTCGAGGCCGCTGAGAAGTTCGCGCCACGCACGACCCATCCGCGCGGGGGTATTGCGAAGTCCCTCGCGGTTAATGTCTTCGCCGACGGCTTCAAGAAGCGCGCGCGAGGCGTCTTCAACGCCTTGTTGATCGTAGCTCACTGGGCATTCTCCTCGGGCGCGATACCACCATCGGGGTCATCCAGAACCTCTGCGGGAGCAGACGGGTCAGCCGATGGTTCATCAGCAGATTCGGACTGCGCACGGTCACTCAGGGGCATGGCGATGGGATTTCCCATAACCGCGCCCTGAACCGCGCCTTCCGCACCGTAATTCCACACCGGACGCTCATCTTGTTTGATGACGTCCTTGAAGATCTCGGCGAGCTGCGCTTCGTCCAGAGTTTCCTCTTCCAAAAGACGCTGGGCCAAGCGGTCCAGAACCGCACGGTTCTTAGTCAAAATCTCCCAAGCCTCACGGGTCGCGTTGTCCAAGAGTGCACGCACTTCCTGGTCAACGACAGAAGCAAGCTCATCAGAATAGGCACGCTCAGCGCCTCGACCGGTACCGTAACCGGTCATTGGGTCCGAATCATCCGCACTCAAACGGACGTTACCTACGCGATCGGACATGCCGTATTCAGTAACGAGCGCGCGAGCTTGAGAGCTGGCCTTCTGGATGTCATTCGACGCACCGGTTGAAGGATCACGGAAGACGATTTCTTCGGCAACGCGGCCACCCATGGCATAGACCAGATCGTCAAGAATCTGATTCCTGGTCTTGGAGTAGCGGTCTTCGGTGGGTAGCACCATGGTGTAACCCAGCGCGCGTCCACGCGGAAGAATGGTGACCTTCGTGACCGGATCCGTGTAGCGCAATGCCGCTGCACACAGGGCGTGGCCGCCTTCGTGATACGCGGTCACCAGCTTGTCGTGGTCATTCATGACACGAGTGCGCTTCTGCGGGCCGGCAATCACACGGTCAATGGCCTCGTCAATCGCGCGGTTATCAATCAAGTCAGCATTTGAACGAGCCGTCAGCAAAGCGGCCTCGTTCAAGACATTTGCCAGATCCGCACCGGTGAAGCCGGGAGTGCGCTTTGCGATCATATGCAGATCGACATCATCGGTCAGGGGCTTGCCCGCAGAGTGCACGCGCAGGATTGCCTCGCGTCCCTTCAGATCGGGGGCTTCAACCGCAATCTGTCGGTCAAAACGGCCCGGACGCAGGAGGGCGGGATCAAGAATATCGGGACGGTTTGTCGCCGCGATGAAGATCAGGTTCGAGGAATCGTCAAAGCCGTCCATCTCAACGAGCAGCTGGTTGAGGGTTTGGTCGCGTTCATCAGAACCGCCACCATAACCAGAACCGCGGTGACGACCGATCGAATCAATTTCATCGACGAAGATAATCGCGGGAGCAACCTTCTTTGCGCGGGATACAAGATCACGCACACGCGAAGCGCCAACACCGACATACATCTCAAGGAATTCCGAACCTGCAATGGAGAAGAAGGGAGCCTCGGCCTCACCCGCAACAGCCTTTGCCAGCAGGGTCTTACCTGTTCCAGGAGGACCGTAGAGGAGCACACCTCGAGGAATGCGTGCACCGACCTTGCGGAACTTCTCGGGGGCAATCAGGAACTCGCGAACTTCTTCAAGTTCCTCAACGGCCTCGTCTTCACCGGCCACGTCAGCAAAGGTAACGTTCGGGCGCTCCTGGTTAAAGTCCTTGGTGCGGCTCTGGCCAAAGGGACCCATCATCTGGGATCCACCCATGCGGCTCATGAAGAACCAGAAAAGCCCCATGACCAGCGCCAAGGGAAGGATTGCGGC
This sequence comes from Actinomyces sp. ph3, assembly GCF_000308055.1. Lineage (GTDB taxonomy): Bacteria > Actinomycetota > Actinomycetes > Actinomycetales > Actinomycetaceae > Pauljensenia. The sequence continues at coordinate 127,110 of NZ_CAGY01000005.1, read as the reverse complement.
AAGAGTTGAACTCAGGAACGAGGACTGCGGGTAGTACGCATCCCAGCCTTTACCGGGATTGGCTTTCTCAACCGACTCAACAATTGACTGCGATTGCGTGCGCGCATAGGTGAAGCTGATGTTTCGCCCCAAGCTACGTTCGCGGTCGTTAACACCGGTGGACTTGTGGGTCCACGGGTCCTTCAACACCAAGTTGACCTGCTGAGTTCCATCGTTAACGACGACGCGTTCAATCTGGGCTTCCTTCAGAATCTGAAGACCTTCGGAAGTATCCACCGATTGCGGCTGGAACCACGTCCACAGGAAGAACAGGGCGATCACCAGGGGAAGCAATGGGATTGCAACAAGCCCCCAGGTATTCCTCTTCTTCTTGTTCTGAGTGTTATCTGCCATGGATTTACCTTTCAGCCGCCGTATACGTGCGGTGCCAGGGTCCCAACGAAGGGAAGTTGACGGTAGTGCTCTGCGTAGTCCAGTCCGTAGCCCACAACGAATTCATTCGGGATATCAAAACCAACGTACTTGACCTCGACCGGGACCTTGAGGGCTTCGGGCTTGCGCAGGGCAGCAGCAATTTCGACAGAGGCTGCTCCTCGAGCCAGAAGGTTTTCGCGAAGCCAGGACAGAGTCAGTCCAGAGTCAATAATGTCTTCGACAATCAGGACATCACGACCGGTGACGTCTGTATCGAGGTCTTTGAGGATACGGACAACGCCGGTCGACTTAGTGCCCGCACCGTAGGAGGAAACGGCCATCCAGTCCATCGAGAGAGGAGTGTGGAGGTGGCGTGAAAGGTCGGCGACGACCATGACCGCGCCCTTGAGGACACCCACAAGAAGAATTTCTTTGCCCTGGTAATCGGCATCAATTTCAGCGGCGAGCTCAGCCATACGGCGTGCCAGCTCATCTTCCGTAACCAGAATGCGTTCGAGTGCGTTTCCCATGTCCTGTGCGTCCACAGTCCCATGTCCTTTCCTGTGCGGGTCCCAACTTTATAAGAGTGCCACATGTGCGCGAAGAGGCGCTCAGCATGGCGGAGTTTCTCGCTCTTGGCGCAACAAGGAAGAGTCAGCAGGCGTCATGGCAATGAGGTATGCCTGCTTTCCTTTCCCCTTGCGTAAGAGCGTTCCCCCTGGAACCGAGATGGGCCCTTGTCCCGTCCAGTGGTTGATTAGTGCGCGCGCCTCTTGAAGATGCACGTAGCTCGGTGCTCCAAGTGCGCTCAGGTAGCGGTGAAGGACGCGCATCTGCACCGCCTCGGGAATCTGCTGCAGATGCTCAATTTTGAGGATTCCCATTCCCGAGGTCGTATCCTCCCTTGGCGGCATCGCTTCCCATGCGCATGTCCACACCTGGTTCGCCCACTGATCCAGAGCCTCGTCATCGGCTGCGGAAAGCTCCGCGGTGCGTGCAAGGGCGGGAACGGGGTCGATCCCCAAGCTGTCGCGCAAACTGGGAAGTGCACATTCTCGGATCGCGCTTCGACGTAGCGCACTTCCATCAGCGGCCCTCCAAGGGCCATCCATCGCGTTCGAAGGATCATCAACCCAGGGAAGCCCAAGTTCGCGACATACACCAATAGTCTCAATGCGTCGACATTTTATAATTGGTCGAATCCAGACGATCTCTCCCGCGTCATCACATGAGCTCATCGCTTTCAATGACCCGACTCCCGAGCCACGCGCTAAACGCAAAAGCACGGTTTCAGCCTGATCATCCATCGTGTGCCCAAGGAAGACCGCGACGCGCCCTCCCAAAGATCTTGCATGGTCCACAAGAGCGCGCCGACGCGCATCGCGAGCCGAGGCCTCGGGCCCCCCTTCTGCCGCAAGTGTGACGCTCACCCATTCGGCACGGGCACCGAGCGAAGCCATACGCTCACACACCTCACGCGCCTCAATATCCGATCCCGCTCGGATTCCGTGATCAACAGTCAAGGTGTGGGGAGTACAGCCCGCGCGCAGGCAGTGATCAATAATGACCGCCGCGAGCGCAGTTGAGTCCGCGCCACCGGATACGGCAATAAGAAGCGCATCGCAGTGCTGGATGGCCCACTGAACGTGCGGACGCACTTCCAGCGAGAGCTTACGTAGATCTCCCTTGGGATTAGCGGGAATTGTGATCACTGGAAGCTCGGCCACATCCGGTTGTTAAGAATCGATTCAAGACCGGGGCCGGTCAAGATCTGATGGACTTCATTGGCCATCTCACGGCGAAGCTGAGTGATTCCTGCGGGAGCCACTCCCCCGAGCAGACTAATCAGAGCCCCATCGACCATAAAATCTGCAGGCCGATGCGCAGTAATCCAATTGACCGAAGACAGATCCTTCGGAGTCAATGAATCCATAAAAACATCGATGATGCACTCGCGAAGAAGCAGCTGACGCGCAAGCTCTTCAGCATCAATCGCATCAATCGGCGCAGCGGCGACAAGTTCGCGGCAATACTCCCGATAAAAAGGCGTTCGCATGGACAGCCAGGTATCAACCCCCGCGCGCAAAGACACCCACTTTGCCCAATCTCCCAGATCGAACTTGGCGCGCACACCCGCCTCTAAAACATTCGGGGCGACAAGATAGGCAGCAGCTCCGCTGGGTCCGCTCACACTCAGGGAATGTTTTGCCAGCACTCCTAAAGCTGTGCACAGGGTGGCTGCGCTGGGAAGGCTACGTGCGTGCACACCCCATTCATCGGCGAAATCTGCCCACTGAATCATTGCGCTGCGACGCTCAATGATCGGCAGATCCACGTGCACGCCATCCTGCACATCAGAAGAGGAAAACTCAGCGAAGCGAGTGATCAGAAAAGGCAACCGCCCAGAAGCCCATTCTTGCCCGCGACGAAGACGCGAGACAATGGCCTGCGCCGATGAGGCTGAAGCCTGAGGTCCAGAAAACATGCCCATCGCGCTCAGGCGCGCGATCTGTGTGAGTGAGGGATACAACGGCATGTCTCTATGCTATCGAATTGCTCTGCGCTTGTATGCAGCCTTTTCGACTGAACTCGCGGCTGAACCGGCACTGCTCAGCGAATACTTGGCAGCACTCACATCTTCGCAATGGCAGTGACAAAATTGTCCAGATAACCGCGAGTTGCATAGGCGCCATCATTGGGAACCTTGTCGAAACCGATGACGAAGATCACCGGGTGCCCCTTCGAGGTCGACACCACGCCGGCGAGTGAGGACACTTCCGCCAAAGACCCCGTTTTTGCCTGTGCATTGCCAGCCACAACCTCGTCATTCAAGCGATGTGCGAGGGTTCCCTGCACGCCCGCCCAGGGCAGGTTTCGGACCACTCGTGGCGCAACGGGCTGCGAGGCCTCGAAGCCCTGGGAAAGAATTGCCGCCAAGGTCTTGGGCGCAATCCGGTCATTCGAGGACAGGCCAGAGCAATCCTCCAGCGAGAGCTGATCCGTGGGAATTCCGCGATCCGCCAAGGTCTTTTCAAGATTCTTGACCGCGCCATCGAATGTCACTTCAGCCCCAGCCTGGCGCGCTGCAAAGTGACAATACTGGTCTGCAAGGGTGTTATCTGAGTGGTAGAGCATCCAACGAATCTGCTCATCGAGGCTTGCGGACTGAACGGATGCGATCCGGTTCGCGCCCTGCGGGGCCGCGCCTCGGACGCCAAAATCAACGGAGATCCCCTGTTCGCTGAGTTTTTGCGCGAAAACCTCCGCGACATTGGAGATTGAATCGGGGTAGAACTCATTGGACTTCGGGTAGGTGCGACCCGCATCGATCGCATAGGGAGCAAGCTGACCTTCGTAGCCGGCAACCTGCTGCTCGCTCCACGAGGCGGGGCGCTTGGTGTCGGCAAAAAGCGCGGGAGCCGCGTGAAGTTCGACGTGAGAAATTCCCTTAGAAGTCAAGGCATTTGCCGTGTCTTTCGCAAGGGTTTCAAGTCCTGCACGCCCACTGACATCAAGGGAGTTGGTTCCCTCACCTAAGAGAAGGTCGCCTTCCCCTTCGAGGTAGATGTCATCGTCGCTTTGCGCAACCGAGGTCGTCAGGTGCGCATTGGGGTCCAGGTGACTGAGAGCGGTATAGGCCGTGAGGATCTTGGTGATCGAAGCGGGAGTGTGGGCACTTTCCGCATTACTTTGAAAGAGCGTCTGACCGTTGTTCGCATCAACGACAAGCGCCCATGCATTCCAACCGCCTTCTTCGGCTGCCGAGGCCGCGGGAGCCCACGCCTCTTGGAGTTGTTGGGCGGTGGGAGCTTGACTATCCCTCTGCGACTGTGAAACATTCAATGTAGGAGCGGGCACAGCAGAAGCTGTGGGGGCTGCAGATGGCGCAGATGCTTGAGAAAGTGTGAAGATGCCAGGTGCGATATCATGCACATCTGCCACAAAATAGGCTGCGATCAGCACCGCGGCGCTAGTAGCGCCTACAATCGCAGCAGTAGTCCCGCGTCGCATGTGGGGATTGTCCTTCCATCAATGGTCTAGGAACAACCCTAATGCTTCGAGGGGTAGTAATACGTAATCGACATCCACGTGGTGGATCAACGACTCAACCAGTCAGGAGAGGCTCTAATGGAATTCGACGTGACCATCGAGATTCCTAAGGGAAACCGAAACAAGTACGAGATCGACCACGAAACGGGACGCATCCGTTTGGATCGTATGCTCTTCACCTCGACTCGCTATCCCGATGACTACGGCTTCATCGACGATACCTTGGGTGAAGACGGCGACCCCTTGGATGCACTGGTTCTGCTTGAAGAACCGACCTTCCCGGGCTGCGTGATCCGCTGCCGCGCACTGGGCATGTTCCGCATGCGCGACGAAAAGGGCGGTGATGATAAGGTCCTGTGCGTTCCCGCGTCCGACCAGCGTGCAGCATGGCGTACCGAGATCGAAGACGTCTCTGAATTCCACCGTCTTGAAATCCAGCACTTCTTCGAGGTCTACAAGGACCTGGAGCCCGGCAAGAGCGTTGAGGGTGCACACTGGGTTGGACGTGAAGAGGCCGAGGAAGAAATTCGTCGTTCCTACCAGCGCGCAGAAGAGCACGGTTTCAACGCGCACTGATCACTCAAACACTTTTAACAAGATCGGGCTGGTGTTCTCACGAACACCAGCCCTTTTCCTGTTCTTGTTCTTATCCTTGTTTGCAAAAAGACACACGAAGTCGGCAAATGACACAAGCCATAACCCATGATATTTAGCGATTTCATGTGGCTTTTCTGAGATAACGAACGGGAGCAGCTGAGCCATCAGCGCTACTCACACCAAGCAGCCAAGACTTATCCATAGGGTGTACACACAATCGGCGTTTTCCACAGATTTTTCCAAAGCTCGCACGTTTGGACGCCGCTATTAAACACTGAATAGATGAACGAAGAAGAGGAAGAGACAGAAGGGAGTGTGCTCTCCCGATCGACACGAGAAGTTCATTTAACACCAATAGACGGAAGCTCTCACTCACAAGTCAGGGTGAAACGCGGATTTATGCTGACTATTTCGTCGGGATTACCTCGATGGGAAGTTAATCAATACATTGATCGTGCACGTATTGCTTCTCTCGCACAATCACGAGATCCGCGGATTGTATTCGTTGGAACCAGCTCGCTTTGTGTCCAGGGAGTTCCACTGTGGTCAGCAAACCATGACATCACCTTTTGGTGTCCTCAGCCCTATCCAAATTCCACTCTCCCATCGGTGCGCTACTCAGGTTTCACCATTCCACCTGTGAAGGTGAGGAAACTGCGCAGACCTCCGCTGACAGATCACCGGTTAACAGAGAATGGTGTTCAAGTAGAAGACAAATTGGATGCAGCTCTTCGTCTTGCGATGGGGTCGCAACACTTTGAGGCTTTTGTCGCCATGTGCATGACACTGCACACCGAATCTAATTTTTCGCTACAGCGCATCGGGGACTCAAGGAAGCGTGAAAACAACCTACGCGAGGAACTTACTCGACGATTGTCTATTGCTCAGGAAAACGGCTGGAAATATGGAATCTCTACCGCGAAGCTCATTGTGAAGAACGCAGATGCAGGATGCGACAACCCCGCCGAAGCAGCAATGCTCTACGCGATTCGAAGCATCTACAGCGGTCCTGTGCTGACTCAGTTCGAAATTAATGGCAGTACAGGGAGGTATTTCATTGATTTCACTCTTCCAGAGAAAGACGTCGCGATCGAATTCGATGGGATGAGCAAACTGGGAAGTACGAATGAAGACCTCTACCGCGCAAAACAACAGTGGATTCGTCGAGAACAGGACCTGCGCGACTGCGGATGGAATGTCATTCGATACTCGTGGGAGCAGCTAAAGAACCTGCCTCGTCTTCAGATCGATCTTGCCCAACGACTCGACTTGCTCGAGGCCATACCAACGACTTCTAGCCAGCTGTGGGACAAGGGGTATATCGATTGAGTATCCAGTGTCTTTCACCAACTTCGTGTGGCAGCGGAGAACGAACGCCCTGTTGAGAAAGCGGCGAGAGCATCACGAGCAGCACCCCAACTACCTCCACATGAAAGCTCTGCGCTCACCCAACCTCCACACGTTGTCGCCAAATGTCACAGGTTATAACGCATGACATTCACCAACTTCGTGTGCAATTAGAGGAGAGGCATGCCAGGATCATGTGGCATTTAGGGATGAGCTGGCGGCACCTGACACCACACAAGCGCCCCCCGAACAACCACAGCAAGCGCGAAGCGCCCGCTTCACTTGTGCAACAAGTGCCTTACTTGTGCAGCAAGTGCCTTACTTGCGCATCAAGCCCTTTACTTGCGCATCAAGCCTTTTACTTGTGCGGCAAGCCCTTCGATTCAAGCCACTTCGACGCAATCGCGGAGGCAGACTGAGCCTCGACAGTTGACTGGCGGTTCATCTCAATCAAGTCCTTGGCGTCCATAGCTGCACTGACCTTGTTGATAACAGCGGCTGCATCCTGGTTGATCTTCGTGGAAACAACTGGCACAACGTGCGATGCCAAGAAGAGACCCTTCGGATCCTTGAGGACCGTCAGGCTTCCGTCTGCAAGCACGGGGTCAGAAGAGTAGATGTTCGCCAGCTGAATCGAACCATCGTTCAGCGCCTTTACCGTCAGCGGCCCGCCCGAGTCTTCAATCGGCGTGAAACCAACCTTCACACCGTATTCCGATTCCAGTCCCTTCGGCCCATACGGACGCGTGGCAAGCTCAGAGTTGCCGCCAAGAGTGATCTGTCCAGCGTTCGCCAGGTCACCAATTGAGCTTAGAGAGTGCTCGGAAGCGAAAGAAGTGGTGACAACATAGGAGTCTTGGTCGGTTGCGGGGGCTTCGTCCAATACGCGCAACCCCTTGGGCAGGGCTGCGCCCAGTGCTTGGTAAACCTCAGCATCCGTACGAGCACTCGCATCTTTATCGAAGTACTGGAGCAAGTTGCCCGTGTACTCCGGGAAGACATCGATCGAACCGGATTCCAGCTCGGGCATGTAGACCTCGCGCTGACCAATACGCAGCTGACGCTCGACCGTGAAACCTGATCCTTCGAGCGCCTGGGCATAGACCTCGGCCAGGATTTCATTCGAGTAGTAGTCTTGGGAGCCAACCACGATCTTTGACGAGGCCGCACCTTCCTCTGCTTTTTCGCCGCCTTCTAGGGACTTCCCTGTGCTGCATGCGGTGAGTACAACGGCAGTAAATGCCGCTACAACGGCGGCGAGAGCAGAGCGTTTCATTATCTCTCCTTTGGTTTTGTCTTCTGAGTGCAGAAAAGTCTGTAAGCGAATGTGATGAAGTTATAAAGCTTGTGAATCCGAATGGGTTCTGGAGCGCAGAAGACGCGTGAGCCCTGCAAGTATGGCGTCGGTGACGAGTGCCAGCGCAACGACAACGATTGCGCCTCCGATCATCTGTCCATAATCACGCGTCTTCAGCCCCGTGTAGAGGAAACGTCCCAATCCAAGGTTCGCTGTGTATGCAGCCAGTGTGGCCGTCGCGATCACCTGGAGTACCGCTGAGCGCACACCCGCAAGAATCAGTGGTGCACCCGCTGGAATCTCAAGCTGTGTGAGGATCTGACCTTCAGTCAGACCGATCGCTCGCGCCGCATCGGATGATTCTTGAGAAGAGATCACACCGGAATAGGCACCTGCGAGAATCGGTGGCATTGCCAACGCAACAAGAGCAATAAGAGGCGCTTGCCAACCGATTCCAAGCCACAAGCCAACCAGGGTGAGGAGGCCAAGAGTAGGCACCGCACGCGCGGCACCGGTCCCGATCATGACGAGGTTCTTCCAACGTCCGGTGTGCCCTATATACAGTCCGATTGGCAATGCGATGAGTGTCGAAATAGAAACAACAGCTGCAACGAAAAACAGGTGTTGACCCACTCGTTCGAGAATCCCGGATGGCCCTAGCCAGTTGTCTCCATCCGCCAGCCATTGAAAGGCTTCAAATAGGAGGTTCATCGCTTTCGCCTCCACGGTGTCACTAGCGCCCCCAGGCCGACTGCAAGTGCGTCCAAAAGCAGAGCCAAGGCAATCGTCATCACCAGCCCGGCCAAGACTTCAACGGTTAATCCACGCTGGAAGCCATCGGTAAACAGAGTTCCCAGCGAGCGCACACCAATGAACGCACCAATCGTTACCAAAGAAACCGTCGAGGTAATGACCACTCGTGTCCCAGAAACGATCACGGGAATAGCCAAAGGAAGCTCAACCGTACAGAATCGGCGGAAACGTGACATTCCCAGTGCATCGGCGGACTCGAGGACGTCGGCAGGAACAGCGGCGAAAGCCTCGGCGCATTGACGGATCAGCACGGCGATTCCGTAAATCGTTAGCACAACAACCATGTTGACCCGCGAGCGAAGAGCAATCCCTGACAGAACCGGAATAACAATCAGGAGGGGCAACGAAGGCACCGCGTAAAGAACAGTCAGGAAAGAGAGAACTACGCCCCCGACGCCTTTTGAACGCTGCGCCCACGCCCCTATGGGAACTGCAATCAGCACCGAGGCAATAATCGCGGGCACCGCGATGGTGAGATGGGTGAGGGTGAGCTCACCGATGAGTGCCCAGGAACCGGAGAGCCAATTCACGCGCGCTCCCCCTGCGCGTCATTTGCCGAGGGCGTAACGGGTTTGCCCGCTTGAGATCCGTCAGGTGTGCCCTCCAAAATTCGTTCACGCTCGCTGATTGCGGAGGTTCCAAGGAACTCGCGAACAAAGTCATTGGCCGGGTTCAGGAGAAGATCGCGCGGAGTACCTTCTTGGGCAATCTGAGCCCCCTCGCGAAGGAGGACAATGCGGTCACCCAGCAAGATGGCCTCGTCAATGTCGTGGGTGACGAAGAGGATCGTGGTGCCCAAGGACTTTTGAATACGACGAAGCTGGCGCTGGAGGTCAGCGCGGACCAGAGGGTCCAGGGCGCCGAAGGGTTCATCCATGAGGAGGATGTCGGCACGGTTTGCCAAGGCTCGCGCAACGCCAACGCGTTGACGCTGGCCGCCGGAAAGCTGCGCGGGATAGCGCTTTGCCATTGAAGGATCGAGGCCGACGAGTTCCATAAGTTTGAGAGCATCGGCACGCGCACTTGCCTTTGAGACACCTTCGAGAACTGGAACGGTCGCAATATTGTCAACGATAGTTCGGTGCGGGAAGAGGCCCCCGTCTTGAAGGACGTAGCCGATCGAGCGGCGAAGGGCGACAGGATCTTCATGCGCGACATCGCGGCCACGGACTGTAACAGTTCCGGAGGTGGGAGTCACCATACGGTTGACCATCCGCATGAGTGTCGTCTTACCGCAGCCTGAAGTCCCTAGGAACACTGTTGTTGTGTGCGGGGCAATCGTTAAAGAGAAATCTTCAACCGCTTTCGTATCGGGTGAATATGTTTTCGACACGTGGTCGAAGGTGATCATGGCATTCCTCTTTGCAATGACGAAACGCTTGTGCGTCGTTGCCAATTTGTGGCGTCACCAGAGAAAACGACCATTCACGGGAACTTATTTCTTTTTTGCCCTAAGTTGAGCCAACTCACAAACGGATATATCGCCTTCAACATAAACATCTCAGCTCTTCGGCTGAGAACAACGCAGCAAAGGCAGATATAACGAGGCCCGGGCGTCTTCCCCAAACGCCCGGGCCTGTTGCACAGCCACCTCCACACGTTGTCGCCAAATGTCACAGGCTATAACGCATGACATTCACCGACTTCGTGTGACAAATCAGAGGACCGGAGAGCAGAGCCGAAGCCCGCCCCCGCGACTCACGCCATCACACCACACGCACTGCGTAGGGCAGAACCGCGCTCCATCCGTAGATCGAGGTGATTCGAACCGGAACACCAAAGGTCGGCGCCTCGATGATCTGGTTGTTGCCCAAGTAGATCGCAACGTGGTCGATGTTGCCACCGTCCCAGTTCCAGAAAATCAGATCGCCGGGTTGAGCTTGGCTGACCGGCACGCGAGTGCCTTCCGAGTACTGTGCCTGTGACCAGTGGGTCAGGTAGATACCCTGCGAACGGTAAGCCATGGTGACCAAACCGGAGCAGTCATAGCCGGGGCCTTCGCCCGCCCACACGTATTGTGCGCCGAGCTTGCTCTTCGCCCAAGCGATGGCACCTGCAGCGGCATCGGAATTACCGCCGCCACCGCCGCCCCACGATGGAGTGTCATCGTCGTCGTCATAGCTGGCTGCGGGGGCAGGAGCCGGCGTGTAGGAGTTCTGCTGTTCGCGTGCGCGACGCGCGGCTTCGGCAGCTGCCTGCTGGCGTGCGGCCTCTGCTGCAGCAGCCTGGCGTGCAGCTTCGGCGGCTGCCGCCTGACGCTGCGCCTCAAGCTCGGCCTCGCGCTGATTAATCAGCTCAACGGTTGTGTTCTGCTTGCGCGCAAGCTCCGCAACCAGAGCATCACGGCGAGCGGCAGTCATGGCCTGCGCGTTGCGTGCGTTGTTTGCAGCGCTCTGGGCCGCAGCGGAACGAGTTTCAACCTGTGCGGTTGCCTCTGCCTGCTTGGCCTGTGCCTGGATCGCAGCGTCGTTCATGACGTTTGCGACCTGCTCAAGCGCGGCGACCTTTTGCATTTTGACGTTTGCCGAGGCCGAGAAGGAGTTGAGCGTGGCCTGCTTGGTTTCAACCGTGCGCAGTCCGTCGGCGGAAAGGTAGGGGGCGATGGAGTCGAGGGATGAACCACCATCGCGGTACGCCGTCTGTGCGATCGAGGCAATCTCTTGCTTGCCAGCCTCGTAATCAGCCTTCGCTTTATCAGCATCCGCCTGCGCTTGACGCGCGGTCTGGGTCGCCTGTTCAAGCGAGTAGCGGGCACCGTTCAGTTCTTCCGCAGCACTCATGGCCTTCTGAAGTGCGACTTCAGCTTCGCTCTTCACGCTTGCAAGTTCTACTTCGATCTGAGCGACTGACATCTTTGCCGCATTTTCGGCTTCGCGGGCTCGTGCGATCTCTTCGTCACTGGGAGCTGCAAGAGCGATACCGGGAGTTGCTGCAGCGAGTGATGCAAATAGCGCGGTCACGCTGATTGCGCGAATACCGCGGCGCTTTGTCTCACGTCTCACTGGTCCACCTGTCGTTGTACGCCGGGATAAGGGCGTGCGTCGTCATATACAGCATTCGAGAGTAGTTCACTTAGGCAACATTCGCAACAACGTTTAACCGAAGCCACACAAATCACGATCGCAACATTTGTAACATTTGCCCCAAATAACGATATCTTTCACGCGAAAATCCACATAAAATCAATGCAGATCCCAAACACAGGAGTGAGTACAGTGGACGAAACCGAGCTCCCCGAATCCCCAAGCAGCACCGATGGCTTCAATGGCCTCGTCGACGAGGCCGTGCTGGCCCCCTGGGGAGAAGAAGGCCCAGCCCCCGTTGGCCAGTGGCGGCGCGACGTTTTGGGTGAGGGCTACGAATCGCGCACCATCCCCCTTATGGATGATGACGCAGGGTCTGTTGTTGCGACCTTGGTTCGCTACCAAGGCCACAGAGCTTCTTCCCAATCCCCGCGTTTTGTTGCCCTGTACATTCACGGCCGCAACGACTATTTCTTCCAGCGCGAGTTGGCCCAAAATATCGCCGATTGTGCAGGGGCCTTCTACGCGATCGATCTACGCAGGTATGGTCGTTCGCTACGCCCTGGCCAACGCATGGGATTCATTTCGAACCTCAGTCTGTACGATGAGGAACTCGGAGAAGCTCTGGATCTGATCCGCAATGATTACCCCGATCTTCCACTTGTTCTGATGGGTCACTCAACGGGCGGACTGCTTGCAACGCTGTGGGCAAATCGCCATCCCGGCGCGATCGACGGCCTCATCTTGAATTCTGCGTGGCTTGAAATGCAGACAATGGCTTCCATGCGTTCAACCATGGCTCCGATTCTTGAACGCATTGCGTCTCGAAATCCGATGTGGGCGGTTCCGGGAGGCGGCAGCGGTCCAGATAACTATGCGCGTTCGCTTCACGAGGGATGGAATTCACTGGAGGCGCCCCTACCGGAGTCTCTCGAGGCCTACGCCGATGATCCCGCTGTTCAGGGATGGGACTATGCGCTGGAGTGGAAGCGGCCAGGCTCCTACCCCGTTTACGCGGCCTGGCTCGAGGCGATCCTTGAAGGCCACGACTCCGTTGCGACTTCAGTCAAGCTGGATATTCCCGTACTTTCGATGATGTCGACGTCTAGCTTCTTCAGCGAAGAATTCACTCCAGAAACTTTTTCAAGTGACGTCGTCTTAGATCGCGAGGTCATCTTGGAGCGTTCGTCACGCTTAGGACCGCTGGTCACCATCGCCAGTTTCCCGGGCAAGCACGACCTACTGCTCTCTGACCCGCAGGTGCGCGCGCAGGTCTATGAAACGATGAATCGCTGGATTAAGGCCTTTATCTAATCGCGTGAGTACTCGCGAATGATTTCTCGGTTGACCTCTGCCAAGGATTCACCCAAGGTCGGGCCTTCTTCCCCACCCAGATGCCACAGCGTCCAGCCGTTACCGGAAACACCAAAGTAGGAAAGCGCATCCTGCGGGTTATCCCAGCTCTCCTCGCCCGAGCGGAACAGGCCATCGGCCGTGAATTCACACTCTGCCTCAGGCACGTCAACGATAATTGCGGGAACATCCTCGGCAATAATCTGCCCAAGAACACGAAGGGCAGCCGCATCACGCGAGAGGACGGGGATCCCCGCCTCACGGGCAGCGCGGACCTCTTCGCTTTCCTCTTCTTCTAACTCGCCATCACTGTCTTCCATCTCGACTGGAGCGGCATGATGATGCGCATCGTTTCCGTCGAAGGTGTGTTCGCTTTCCGTTTCAGGAACTTCCGGCTCTACGGCTTCAGCGTGGGCGGCCTGTTGAACGAACTCTTCATCCTCGGGAAGGTAGTCGTCCTCCTCGGGAACCAAGGCCTCGGCCTCGGTAGCCGGTTCGGGGGAAACAAAGTCAACGCGCGCGGAGGGCTCAATGGTCACCGGAGCGGCCACGTCACGAATTGACGAGGCGATCGCGGGGACGTCGTCGGAGCGCCCAGCAAGCAGGTGGGGGGCGTGCGCGTAGGTACGCGGACCAACAGCGTGAACTTCAAGGAAAGAACGCCCATTGCTCATCTCGCGCAGGCTCATTTCATGAACTTCAACGCCGGAGGCAGCGAGAACCTCAAGCGCCGGACGAACCGCGGGATCAATGCGGCCAACCACCATGACCAGACGCGGACCTGCACCGGGCGAGGGAGGCATTGAATCGCGGAAATGAATCCAGCCGGATTTGAAAGCTGCGACGCCTCCGGGATATTCACGGGCCAGATCCGACCACGACAGTGCGGCGGTTCCAGCGAGGCGCGAAAGGGACTGAATCAGCGTATCTGAGTCCAGGAAGTCAAGAATCTCGACCGAAACAACTTGGCCAGAAGGATCAAGGGCAGTCAGCCGAGGAGCCTCGTCTTCTGCGGAGCCATCAACAAAGGCCGAACCTTCAAAGGGGGAAATATCTCGCCACGTGATGGGGAAAAGTGGGCGCGAAACGATCTCGAGCACCTGATTACACACGGCATCAACGATTTCGGGGGTCAAACCGTCGGATACTGAGCGGCCGAATTGGGCAGGGATCAAACGCCCCTCGTCGAATTCAAAGAGAGCCATGAAGCTTCCAACCCCTCGCGCTGATGCTAGATGTGTTGATGAATGGTAGATGCGATCTGGTCTTATTGTTCCACAATCACGCCGAGGCGTGGACGAAGACGGGCCGGAGAAGTTGAGAGTGATGACGGGGAAGCAGGGGCTTGAAGACATGTAAAAGGCGGGTCCGCATCGTCTCGGTCCGGTACCGAAGTACCTGGGACGATGAGGACCCGCCTCAGTCAGTTCAGCCTCGAGAGGCCAACTGGTTTGGATTCAGTGGAGAGTATCCGTGAAAGGATCACTCAACCTCAGCGCTCAGAGCCTTCTTGCGACGGTTCGAGAACACCAGTGCGTAGGCGCAAGCAGCACCAACAACTGCCACGCAGAGCGTGATCAGGAAGATGATGCGGTAGCCATCGTAGGGGTTGGCCTCGTGAGCGGTGATGATTCCAGCGGTGGTCGGGTTGCCCCAAAGGATGGAAGCGTAGACCAGGAAGGAACCGACCGACATTGCGGAGCCGTTGATTTCCTCGGGCAGGTGCAGCTCAGCGATAGGAGCAAGCAGCACGGACTTACCAAGGAAGACACCGAATGCCATGACGACCAGCAGGATCATTGCAGGCCACATCATCGAGTCGGATGCGGGCAGCAGGTAGACCAGGCCAACGCCGATGGCGATAACGGTCAGAGCGACTGCAACCATGGTGGTCGAGGACTTGAAGACGTAGTCAGCGAGCATCCCTGCAACGAGGCCGGCGATGATGCCAACGAAACCGGTGGAGAAGATACCGAATGCACCAGAGGCAGCGTCAGATGCGTGGAAGACCAGCTTCAAGTAAGGAGCCGAGGAGTAGATCAGGTTGACGTAGCACCAGTAAACACACATGCCGGCGATACCTGCGAACCAAACACCGGGCTGTGCCAGAACCTTGAGCAGACCCATGAGAGCTGCGGTGTTCTTGGTGTGGCCTTCGGACTCGGCAACAGCGTTGGCGGGAACGAAGCGCAGGATGGCGATGATGTTCGGGATCAGCAGCAGGGAGTAGCCCAGGCCGAAACCAATCATGATGCCGTTTGCGTGGGTCGGGAAAATGGCCATGCAGCCGATGATGATGAGGTTCATGCAGAACTCAACGCCACGACGGATGGACTCGAGGAGGCCCATTGCAAGGCCACGGCCCTTGGAGTCAGAGTCAGATGCCATGAAGGCAACGCCGTTGACGACGGCGGGCCAACCGATGGCGTCCCAAATTGCCCACGTAATTGCAATGCCAACAAGCATCTTGATGTTCAGGTGGTAGCCCAAGACCGGGGAGAGCCACAGGAACAGGAAGGTCAGCAGTCGCCACGAGGCGAAGCAGATCAGAATGTTACGGATGGGGAAACGGTTGTTCACCCAGCCGGCGGGCACGTACATGAACATGGCAATGCCGAGCCAGCCCATGATGGTACCGAAGTCGGCGACCGTGATGCCAAGAGCATTGGTCACGGGGATCAGCAGAGATCCCTTGAACGCCTCGAAGGAGACGTAGACCAGCTGGCCGGTCAGCACGACAGTGAGGAAGCCGCCGATGCGGCCCTTCTGCAAGAACTTAGGAAGGCGCGACTTTGTGCCTACTGAGGTTTCAGACATGTTGTTGAATTTACCTTTCGAGATTCACTCACTGAAGATGGGCAAAAGAGTCCGCAACATCGGTAAAGACACCGGTTGCGCCCCAATTGAAGAGCTCATGTGCTCGGTCAATCGAGTTCACGGTCCACACGTTGACACCGAAGCCTGCCTCACGGAAGGCCTCAACCTTGGACTTGGTCAGACCGCGGTCCTCGGGGTGAATGTATGACGCGCCAACCAGCTCGAGCATGGACTTCCAGTCGTCGTAGAGAGCACAAGTCTCGTACAGGCAGCCCACTTCGTACTGAGGTGCGCGTTCCTTAATCTTCGCCAGCAACACGTGATTAAAGGAGGAGAAGAAAACCTCTCGTTCGGGGTCGAGTCCAGTCAGCGCATCAAGAATCGAATCAATGAGACGCATGGACATGGCGCCACCGGCCTCATTCGACTTGATCTCAATGTTGGCATTCAGTCCACGGCGGTTGAGGAGCTCGATCAGCTGCTCAAGGGTGGGCAGAGGCTGTCCGGTGAATTCCGGAGAGAACCATGAACCGGCATCGATCGATGCCAGATCTGCCTTCTCGAGGCCGTAGTACGACCCGCTGCGATTGGTCGTACGATCAAGCGACGTGTCGTGGATGACGATTGGCGTACCGTCACCAAGGATGTCGACGTCAGTCTCAATCCAGGTGAGACCAGCATCTGCAGTCTTTTCAAAAGCTGCAAGGCTGTTCTCGGGTGCGACACGGTTCAAACCGCGGTGTGCAAAAATGCGACGTTCCATAGAAGTTCACTGACTTCCTTGTCGAGGATGGACAAAACCTAAAGATCAGGGACTAATAGTCTCCGATCTCCGCTGTTAATTATGTGACTGGTGTGTTCGAGTTTCATGCTTATAAATGTGTTCCCACTCACATATTTGCATATTTGCTAAACGCGAACATCAATAACTTAACTACATTTTCGCAGGTCAGAAGCTATTATAAAGAAATTGCGCAGGGTTTACCCAGCATTGTGCACTTATGTGCAGTGGCATCTGCACCTATGTGCGGATACATAGTTGTATCATTCGCCACTCTAGAGAAGCAGACAACCCGTCAGGTCTTATTTTCTCGATTAAAGATTGGAACAGGCGCCACCAAAGAGCGCCAAATTCAACAGAATTAATATTGTTTAAGCACCAATTTTTGCGCTCAGCAAGGTATCAGCTAGCACAACTTTCACATTGTTAGGATGAAGGCATGGCCTTGCTGTTCATACTGCTAATTTTCGCGATCATCATCGCCTTCCTCTTTTTCTACATGCGATTACTGCTGTGGATGCTCTTCTCTCCTGACTACGTACTTGCAATAGGGTTTGCCGGCATTTTCACGATGGACCACATGGCATGGCTGACATCCTCAGAAACGGCCCACTTCATTTGGGCTGTTGTTGCAATGGTTATTGTCGGATTCGCCTATCACAAGCTCAATAACCTGCTGTACTCGGTCTCTCGCCGCATCTATGCGATTGTCAGTTTCCCAATCGTGGTTATATCTAGCCTGTTCCTCATGCTGACTGTTGTTCTGATGTTCTTGGAAGAATTCGCACCCAACCTTGCAGATGATCCAACCATCAAACACGCTATCTATATTGTGCTTGCCCTCATCATTGCCGTTTTTGCATGGCGCAAACGGCAAACAACTATGGCCCAGCTGTACTCCCCCACGAACATCGTGCTCACCAACGGCAATGTGATGGTTGTGGAGAGCAGCAGCACTACGCCCATGTCACCGTATACACCGTCAGCGGCATCGTATACGCCGCCCGTGTCACCGTATTCGCCACCAGCAACTCCGCCTACGTCGGCGCCCGGTGCTTTCCCACCGCCACCCGGTAAAGGCGGATTCAAGAATTACTGACGCTCGGGCGACCTCTTGGCTCCATAGGGTGTCATAAGAATTCGCCGCAAGCGCCCCGGGAAACGCAAGTACTCTGAAACGCAAGTGCCTAGAAACGCAAGTGCCCCGCCAGCCGAAGCTGGCGGGGCACCGCGCTATATCAGCGCTAGACGGTCCTTGCAGACACTCACGCGGTCATATCCGTGTGATCCTCAACGGCTGCACGTCCGGCCTCCAGGCGCGCCACGGGCACGCGGAAGGGCGAGCAGGACACGTAGTCGAGTCCGACCTTGTGGAAGAAGTGGATCGATGCGGGATCGCCACCGTGCTCACCACAGACACCGAGCTTGATGTTCGGCTTGGTAGAACGTGCGCGACGCACGCCCTCGGCTACAACTGTACCGACGCCGTGAACATCGATCGACTCAAAGGGAGAGACACCAAAGATGCCACCCTCGATGTACTGCGGGAAGAACACACCCTCAACGTCATCACGTGAGAAGCCCCACACAGTCTGGGTCAGGTCGTTCGTACCGAAGCTGAAGAAGTCGGCTTCCTCAGCAAGGTCCTCGGCGGTCATGGCCGCACGCGGCAGCTCAATCATCGCACCGATGGTGACGCCGGAGAGGTCAACGCCCTTGTCAGCAGCAACCGCAGCGATAATGCCTTCGCCTTCCTCGCGGATCAGCTGCAGCTCACGCACGGAACCAACCAGCGGAACCATGATTTCGGGGCGCGGATCCTTACCACGGGCAACCAGCTCAGCAGCAGCCTCGCACAGTGCGCGCATCTGCAGGGCGAAGAGGCCGGGCAGGTAGATGCCCAGACGCACGCCACGCAGGCCCAGCATGGGGTTCTGCTCGTGGAAGCGACGCACGGTGACCAGCATTTCCTCGTCCGCGGGATCAACGGTGCCAGCAGCCTTGGCGAGTGCAACCTTGACCTCGAGCTCGGTGAGCTGGGGCAGGAACTCGTGCAGCGGCGGGTCGATCAAGCGCACGGTCATCGACTTACCGTCCATGACCTCGAGCATTGCCAGGAAGTCTTCCTTCTGCAGCTTCTCCAGGGCATCGAATGCTTCCTGACGCTCAGCGGAGCCTTCTTCGGACAGGATGACGCGCTCAACCAGCGGACGACGCGAACCCAGGAACATGTGCTCGGTACGGCACAGGCCGATGCCCTGTGCACCAAACTCCAGTGCGCGCTGCGAGTCCTCGGGGGTATCGGCGTTGGCGCGCACCTGCAGGCGACGAACCTCGTCGGCGTGGGTAAGGATGCGGTGGACGGCCTCGATCAGTTCGGAGGTACCGGGATCGCCAGCTGCTGCAGCCAGGCCAGCTTCGAGGCCGTGGCTCAGGTAGGTGGTCACCGGGGAGTCGGTCACGGGGACCTCACCCAGGAAGATCTCACCGGTCTGGCCGTCGATTGCGATGGTGTCTTCGCCGGTCAGGACGCGGCCTGCGACGGTGACGGTTCCGGCCTCGGCGTCGATCTCAAGAGCTTCAGCACCGCAGACACAAGTCTTACCCATGCCGCGCGCAACCACTGCGGCGTGCGAGGTCTTGCCACCGCGGGCGGTCAGAACGCCCTCGGCTGCGACCATACCGGGTAGGTCGTCGGGGTTGGTTTCGCGGCGGACCAGCACGCACTTGACGCCTGCTGCTGCCGAGGCCTCGGCCTGAGCATTGTTGAAGACGATGCGGCCAACGGCTGCACCCGGGGAGGCGGCCATACCGCGAGCAATGAGTTCCTTGGATGCAGACGCATCGAACTGCGGGAACATCAGCTGGGTGAGCTGGTCACCGGTCACGCGGCCCAGGGCCTCGTCGCGGGTGATGAGCTTTTCATCGACCAGCTGGACGGCAACGCGGAAGGCTGCGGCAGCGGTACGCTTGCCGACGCGGGTCTGGAGCATCCACAGCTTGCCGCGCTCGATGGTGAATTCGATGTCGCACAGGTCGCGGTAGTGGGTTTCGAGCTTGTGCATGATTCCGCGCAGCTCGTCGTAGACCGGCTTGTTGATCTTCTCAAGATCAGCCAGGGACAGGGTGTTGCGGATACCTGCAACGACGTCTTCGCCCTGTGCGTTCTCAAGGTAGTCACCGTACACACCGGAGTGACCGGTGGAGGGGTCGCGGGTGAAGCACACGCCGGTGCCGGAGTTTTCACCCATGTTGCCAAAGACCATGGTGCAGATGTTGACTGCGGTGCCCAGGTCGTGGGGGATGCGCTCACGGCGACGGTAGATGCGGGCACGTTCGGTGTTCCAGGAACGGAAAACGGCCTCGATGGCCATGTCCATCTGGGTGCGAGGATCCTGCGGGAATTCTTCACCGGTCTGCTCATAGACGATGGTCTTGAAGATATCAACCAGGCTCTTGAGGTCTTCGGCGGTGAGCTCAGTATCGCCCTTAACGCCGCGTTCCTTCTTCATGTTGTCCAGAGCGTCAGAGAAGAGATCGCCTTCGATATCCAGAACGGTCTTGCCGAACATCTGGACCAGTCGACGGTAGGAGTCCCATGCGAAACGCTCGTTGCCACTGACAGCGGCAAGACCGTGGACGGACTCGTCGTTCAGACCGATGTTGAGGACGGTTTCCATCATGCCGGGCATGGAGAACTTTGCGCCCGAGCGGACCGAGACAAGCAGCGGATCCTTGGGATCGCCCAGCTTGCGACCCATTTCTTCTTCGACCTTGCGAAGTGCGACGGTCACTTCAGTATCAAGACTTTCAGGGGCCTTGCCGTCGTGCAGGTAGACGCGGCACGCTTCGGTGGTAATTGTGAATCCGGGAGGAACAGGCAGGCCGAGCTTCGTCATCTCTGCCAGGTTCGCACCCTTACCTCCGAGCAAGTCTTTCATTGACTTGTCGCCCTCGGAGAAGTCGTATACATACTTGACCATCTGGTCCCTCAACTTCCGTTGTTTCGGGGGGTACCCGTCATCGGGACCCTGTGTATTGACATACTAACCAATGGAAAAAGTACCGGCCAAATGATGCGGGCCACGCCGCGAAATTACGCGGGTGGCCCGTTCACCATATGGTCACTGTTTTATCGAACAATAAATTCGACCAGGACGTTTTCTCCCAGATCAATAACGTCGCCGTCGCTCAGCGGCACGGTAACGCGCGGAGGAACTTCCTGAACATTGCCATTCGAGCTGCGCAGCAGGGTTCCATTCGCACTTCCCAGATCCATGAGCATCCAGGAACCAAAACCGCTGGGAATAACAGCTGCGTGCGAACGCGAAATCTCGTTTGCCGGGCTGGGCACACGCATGACGGTTGCCGAGGGACGTCCCGTCAGAACGCGAGCATTGGGGTCACGTCCCAAGATCACGTCGTGAGTAAGTTCAACGGGAGCAGCGCCCGCATAGACCAGGTAGCCGGCCTGGGTGTGCTGCGAGTCATCGGTCACGCGTCGCAGTACCGTTGCGCCACTATCGGAGTTATCGATTTCGAAAGCGGGAGCCACGCCTGCAGCTGGGGTTTCCGCAGCCGGGGTCTCCCCATGCGCCGGGGTTTCTTCGATTTCCGAGGCCGGGGCGGACTCTTCAGCTTCAGGCTGGCTTTCCTGCTCGACCGGCTCTTGCGAGACCTGTGCCTCTACCTCTGCGGGTTCATCGGCGGGAACTTCGATGGAAGCTTCTTCTTCGACGAACGCATTGGGTTCAAAGATTTGCTCGCCTGAGGGAGCGTCCAATTCAACGCTAGCCTGCGGCTCAGCGGTATTCTGCGGCGCATCTTGCGAAGCAGCCTGCTGCATTGCCGCGAAGGCCTCAGAGGTGATGGTTTCTTCCAAGGCCTCGGGGCTGGTGTAAACGGGGGCGGCGGTCGGCGTCACTGCTGCCTGAGCCGCGGCAACTTGAGCGCCCGCAGCATAAATATCAGGAGTTTCTTCGGACGCACTTGCTTCCGCCTCTGGCTCGGGTGCCCACAAATACTTCGGCGCGGGCTCTTCAGTGGCCTGAGGCTCTGCGGCTTCCTCCTGGGGCTGGGGTTCTTCCTCAAGTACTCCCCACACAGTGTGCGAGGCCTCGGGCTCAGGCGCGGGTGCGGACTCTTCAGCGGAGGGGGCATCCTCAACGTGCTCTTCCTGGACCTGAGCGGGCTTCTCTTCTTCCACCAGCGCGGGGGCCGAGGGAAGTTCGGGCTCTACGGGGTAGCCGATGCGGACCTGGGAGGCCTCGGCCTCAGAGGTCGCGAAGTGTGCCCACGGCTGAGCATCGTCGAACTCGCTCAATGCGATATCCATGAGCGTCCACTCGCCCGGCACAAATTCCCACATCGACAGCGGGCCACCCCAGGTGAAGGGGGTGTCATAGCCGGGAGCAATGGCGCGAACATTCGCACTGCCACCCAAGGAAAGAAGGGGAACGGGGCCGCGCAGGTCCATATGCGCGAAAGGCAAACCGCTGGCTGTAGCGGAATTAACCCAGGTTGTCAGATCTTCGTTGGTATCGGTGACAACGCGCTGTGCGGAGTCAGCGAGGTCAGCGGGGACCAGGGCAAAGCCCAGGGGGCCGGCGACGATGAACCCACCGTTACCGCGAACTGCATGGCGGCCCAATTGCAGCATTCGAAAACTCTTTTCTCTATCGGGCGCGGCGCGCCGTTGTGACCGGAAGGGGTCGCACTGGGATACGTGGACGCACGCTCGCGCGTATGTCCCCATCGTAGCGGCTTCCCACAACCGATTGTGCACGGATTACAAGGGCAGTTGCGTTATCACGTGTACCGCCCTCGATTGCTCGGTCAACCAGAGCATTGGCAATTTCTTGCGCAGATGAATCCTGGCTGGCGATATCGATGAGGTCTTGTTCTGAAAGTGCGCCGTGAACACCATCCGAGCACAGGACGACGACATCCCCCTCGCACATTGGGGTCAGGACGTAGTCAGCCTGGGGAAGTTCCGGCATTGCTGCGCCGAGCGCGCGAGTGATGACATTCGAGGGTGGAAGAACCAGTTCCGCACCGGTCCGCTTGGCGAATTCTTTGGCTTCTTGGACTGCTGAATGGTCGGTCGTCAGCTGAAGGATGCTGCCGGCGGCAATGAGATAGGCACGAGAATCACCGATATTAAAGGTCAGCCACTGCGGACCATCTTGGTCAATGGTCAGGGTTCCGCACAGCGTGGTTCCCGGGGCAGCCGGGTCCTCCTTCTCCCCTAACGAGGCCACTGCCTCTGCGGCCGCGCGGATCGCACCGACCAGCTCGGCCGGGTTCGGGTCAATTGCATCCAAGGCCTCGGGGCTGAGGGCGTTAGAGAGCACTTCAAGAGCGGTTGTCGAGGCCAGTTCGCCTTCTGCGTTCCCGCCCATCCCGTCGGCAACTGCGAAGAGAGGGTCTTGGGCAAGCCAAGAGTCTTGGTTTGATGAGCGAACAGGACCGATGTCACTGGTCGCACCCCACTGGGTGCGGATCACAGTCCCACACAGAGGAAGATCCACAGCTCAACCACCTTTGACGTACGTTCTATTTTACGCGAGAATAATCCCATATATTGAAGGGCTCGTGCACCTTTGAAAACGATCTTGTATTTTCAATATGTACGAGCAGGTAGTTTTTGTCTGTTTTTAACGGGCAAGAGGCGGAAAGAGAGACGGCATGAGCGGAGAAGTTGGCGTTAATAACGACGCATTTACTGCCGCACAATCAGCTCTAGACAGCTCGCGTGGCGAATTCGCGGGAGAGGCGACCTCTAAGGTCGCATCGCTGACAGCAGCCCAAACAGCAGGCAAGTGGGGCGTAGAGTCGGGCCCCGTCGCAGCTCGACAGCAATATACGACTGCCCTTCAAGAAATCCAGGACGCAATTACCTCTCTAAATGCAGAGGTCATTGCTTTCTTGAGTGCTGCCGCTAAGACCCAAGCGCTGATGGGCGAAAATGAGCAAAACGGTATCAATGCGGCTCAGGCCTTAGCGAATGCATCGCTTGAGGCGCAAGAGCGGTCCCTAGCCCAAGCCGAGAAGGAAAAGAACAGCGCGATAGCTGGAAATTCAGCTTCAAAGGTGGCCGAGGCTATAGATATAGCAAAAGTTCAGGCATCAGATCTTGTCGGGGGCGCAACCCAACCGGGTTGGGTTGCTCGGACTTCGGCAGAAGGAGGTGCCCAACAACCTGGCCCAGTTGCTGCAAACAACACTTCCTCCTCTACTCCGCAACTTCAACTTCCTCCAACATTCTTGGGTGGACTTGGACAGGATTCTGGGGCATCCGACCTATTCGCTGCGGCTAGTAGAGCGCCAAGCAAACCCACTTCGGGACTTCCCACCTGGAACTCCCCTTACGGCTTTGGACGAGACTGATAGCGACATCGAATATCGAGACGCTTCTCAGTAATACCTAGGATTGAAGAAAGACCTCTTATGGCACTCTCCACAGAGAACTATGATCGACTCACCAAAGTTGCTCGCCTTGACTATTCAGACCAGGATGCATCGCTTCTGGATGACTTGAAAGCTCAGCTGGCTTCTCTAAAGACCGCATGCGCAAGCTTCTCCGGAAACACTGGTGTTGAAGGTGCAACACATGCGGCAATGACATCAAAAGTCAGCGATTTCGAGGCTTCGATCGCTAACTTAGAGGGTCGAGTCGAGACCATGGAAACCGCCCATACTCAGGCTCGTCAAGCTATGCAAGAAGCTAAGTCTGTTCAAGGGACTCTCAGCACACAACTCTCGCATCCCTCAGACCAGGCTGCTGCGCAAGTGATGTTCCAAGGGCAGCCAAATGAAGCTGCGCTTCAAAATGAGTACATCCAGAATATGATCGCTCAGCGCAATGCCCAAAGGGAAGCTAAGGCAAAAGCAGCCCTTGATGCCATGAATGGCCAAGTGACCAGTGCTGCTGCAGGGTTCTCCGCAGAGTCTAGCGATGGTAGTGGAGACTCAAGCGGTGGCAGGCCTTCTGTTGTCGTTGGTTCAAGTCTTGGTGGACAGTTGTTTCTTGCGGCAACAGGCGGTAGCCATGCTGCTCATGCAGGTGCTGCCGCAAACGCCCCGATCGCTGGACTTGAGGTCCTTCCTTCTGTTTCCCCTTCATCTTCCGTTCTGGCAGGTGTTGATGTCACGACCATGCCGGTCGGCGGTTACATGACCCCTGATGGCCCCGCTGGTGGCCATATTCCCGCTCCTGTTACCGATGCGGATGATCCCCGTTGGAAGCCTGATTACAACCCCTTCTCGACGTCATCACACTCCAAGGATTTGGCCATTGCCGGTGGCGCACTCACAACCGGTGGCACTTTGGCTGGTCTTGGCCGCATGGCAACTTCCGCGACCTCTATTGCAGGTTCAATGGGTGGCTTCGCATCACGTGCTGCTACTTCTCAATTTGGAACTGTGCCGGCCGGTGGCGCACTCGCACCTTCGACCAGCGCGCGTTTGTCGTCCTCGAACGCAATTTCTAGCGCGATGAATGACCTTGAGCGTGGTGCTTTGACTCCTCGTGGAACTGCTCAGGCTGGTAACTGGGGCAATGCGGCTCGTATGGCAAACCCGGGCACCCCGGCCTCGACAGCTGCTCGCGCAGGTGGATTCCCGCGCGGTATGGGAGCCCCCGGAGCTTACGGCAGCGGCGCAACCGCTGGAACTGGAGCAGGCACCTCATCGACGGCAAGTAATGCGTCGACTATGTCAGCACGTGCACGTGCGGCTGCTAGCATTCGCCCGGCAGGCGTTAGTGGCACTACGGCCACCGGAGCACCTGCGAACGGAGCAGCCGCCGGGGCACGCGGCACCGCGTCGAGCGCAGCAAAGGGCTCAGCTTCTGTTAAGGCAGGAACAGGCTCACAGTCCACTGCCGCTTCGGCTCGTTCGGCTTCAGCTTCTGCTGCTCGCGCAGGTGTGGGCGCACGGCCTGGTGTTATGGGAACGACTGCCGGCACAGCGTCGAGTTCGAGCTCGACCGCTAAGGGCAGCGCTACCAAGGGAGCTTCAGCTAAGGCTGCATCGTCTGCCAAGGCTTCTTCAGCAGGCACAGGGGCAGCTCGTGGCGCTTCCTCGAATGGCAGCGTGTCAGGAGGTGCTTCCTCCGCAGCAGCTCGTGGCGCTTCGGCTGCAGCTGCCCGCGGTCCTATCGGTGCGGGAGCGGTTGCTGGTGCAGCGTCAAAGGAAGAAAAGGACAAGGCGAAGCGTCGCGCGCTGAGCGGCCTTAAGGCTGTTCGCGTTGATGGCGTTGAGGAGAAGGCTCCGGCTGCCGCGGGTCTTTCCGCCGGTAACGCAGAGTCCCTGAAGCCGGTTGCAGCTGCTGATCAGGATGATCGCTGGTGAGCTTCTGAAAGTGTGAAGAGGCGCGGAGCTTGGCTCCGCGCCTCTTTTAATTTTCCGCTTGCCTTCTCTTCTACTTTCCTCCGGATGTGCCGGAGGCTGGGCAACCGGTATATCGTGAAGATGTTGTCCTATTCAAGGAGGAAGAATGAAGGTTTTCACTGTCGAGTACCACTACGTCACCGATCGCGACGAGGAAATGGCTGAGGTGCGCCCCACGCACCGCGCCTTTAATGGCGACCTTGCGGCGCAGGGCCGTCTGATCGCGGCGGGTCCCTACACCGGCACTCACAATGCACTGATTATTGTGCGCGCTGAAGATGCTGCGGGAGCTTTGGAGCTCCTTGAAGCCGACCCGTTCAATCAGGCAGGCTTCATTGCCGAGCGTATCCCCCGCGAGTGGAACCCGGTGATCGGAAGCATTCCCGCGGAAGACTGAAACAGGAGTAGCAGGGCTAGGGCTATTCACTCAGCGTTCGGGCTAGAAGCTGTGGAGGCGGGGGGTCTAAGACCTTCCGCCCCCACCAATCTATTGACATGTATCCGTCATCGATCCAAACAGGTTATTGCGTCCCCTATTTAAGGGGTTCGTTAACCTCACTGTTACAGTCTTTAACCCATGCTTTAGCCTCGTCTAGGTTACCATCCACAGCAGTCACCACATGGCCAAAATCAGTCTTTCGGTCATCATCGCCATCGACTTTTCCCGTGAGATAGCCGATGAGTGCGCTTCGTTGCTCAGCAGTCATAGCACCAAAGTCGGGCATAGCTTGAGTGGGCGATAATCCGCAATCTAATCCCTTAGTCTCGAGAAAATCGGAAATAAGTTCGTCCTTTGTCAGCCCCGAGGCATTTGGCCAGTTATCACGCGCAATAAAGGCAGAGATCACCGCGTCATTAATCTTAGTTTCAGTCTTCTGTTCTATCGCAACGCGTTGGGCGATAGTCTCTTCAGGCACTCCCGTCGGCCAAAACTTCTCGTACAGAGGATCTTTAATCAGCGCATCAGTACCTTTCTGAAGAAGATCAGCCAACGGAACTTTATCCGTCGGAATCTTGCCGATCACATAGTCAACTAATGCCCGCTTCTTTTCATTGTACTCTGCCACTTCCTCGGCAGTGGCAAGACCAGCGTTAACCTCTCCAGCATCAAGACCTGCAATGAGACGGTCCCACCCTCTTAGGTTACTTTGAAGGTTACTCTGCCAATTCGTATCAAAGCTAGAATTCTGAACAGTCTCTTGCGCCGTGTACTCGTAACCTGTCCATGCTGCCTCACGAAGCCTTGTCAACGCAGATGAGTCACGCGCAATATCACTAAACAAGCCATTCTTTGCAACTAATTCTTGCACCTCTTGCTTGGTCATATTCATCTGTGCATAGCCTCCATCGCCACGGTTATTACTACCGTCCGCAAGACCTGTCCCTGCAGTATCCAAAATCTTCGCCAGATCATCAGCCCGCGAAGCAGCAACTTCTGCAACCCATGAGCGCATACCCGAATTATTATGACCGAATATGTCTTCGCCCTGGTCAGTAACTTTATCGTTCTGATCTAATCCGTCTTGGTAGCCAAGCAAAAAGCCTTGCGCAATTCTCGCACGTCTTTTATCGTCGTCTCTCCAGGCGTTATATGCGGCTTCGGCTTTCTTGTAGTCTGGGTCTTCGACGCCCAATGGGTAGTCACTTGAACTAGGCGGGACCATCGGAGCAGCACCGGAGTCATGCTTTGATGCGTCGTTCATCACCTCGCCGAGCGCGTCACCACCATCGAGATATCCGAAGTCTAACGACCAAGAATTAGGACGCGAGCCCGTCAAGTACCTCGCGATGCTCATTTTGCCCGAGTTCGACAACTTCTCACCGTTGTGAACATCGTAAGTCGTAACATCAAATGAGGTGTCTGAATCTAAAACCTTACGTAGTGCGCCGAGACGTTCATTTTCCGCTTTCCAAAGCTCTGCATCCCCAGAGGTCTCCAGATAATCCGGTGTATCGGACAGGTTAAGCAAAGTTTGAACTGGGTCAAGGAGTTGCTCATTCGTAGCCGTCCATGGATGCGCTCTAGTTTCCTTGTCCAAACCGCATAGCTGATATGTTTCCCCGGGCGGGTATCCATTCCCAGCCTTTTCATGATCCCATTCAAGGATATCGGCGAAGACAGATTTACCGCTCGGCGGCGCATAAAAAGCTGCACCAAGGGCCAAAGAGGCATTTTCTCGCGCAGCTACTCCAGCCAACTGAGTAAATATTGAATACCCTTCCAACGGCCCAACATTACGGCCTCCAGGTCCTGCAGGGATCGAATAAGTCTTCCGTCCCGTTTCTTGTAGCTCTTGGAGCTTCGTATTCTGAATGTCAGCAATATGCTGTCCGTCTTTCCCAATCAAGACATCTGATACCAGATCAAAAGACTTTTGAGAACCTAGCATTTCATCAGAAAGATTACTTCCACCCGTTGCTAAAACCATCAGTGTACCGAGGTTCTTGTTTAGATCCTCAAAGTCGCTGTTAGCAAAGAGACCGTGGTTGTCATATGCGGTCATTCGAATTCGAAGTGCAGCATTATTCAATTCATCTACAGTCATGTATTGAGCAATAGCATTAGCGTAGAAGGGATTCGACAGGTACTGGCCGTACTTTTCGTTAATCTCCTTAACCTTTTCCGGCGTCATCGGCTCTGTCTTTAATGCCGCCGCAATCCAAGGCGCTTTTTCTTGTGCATCGGCCCATTGCATAGCGCCACTCAGAATGGGAGTATCTGAACCAAAAAGCGCGGCACCAACACCACTCCGCCCCCTGGAACCAGCCTCATCAGAAACAATGTTCCTGCGGGCTTCGTCAATGGTATTCGCAGTACTTTGAGCCGTCTCATTGAGGAATGAGATATGCCCATCATATTTTCCTCGCAACGTCTCCTGATGCGTACGCAAAGTTGAACGCGCCTTGGTAATCAGACTCTCTTTATCAATCGTTGGGTCATTAACCTCTTGCTGCCCTGCATCCGCAACTGCCGCGTTATATTCAGACAAATAGGTATCCCAAGAGTGCTGGAGGAGAGAAATTTTCCCTCGGATCCCCCTCAACTGATAGTCCCAGTCTTTGAGAGCTTTCCCAGCGGTAGGAAACGCCTCAGACAGTGTTTTAACCTTCACCCCAAGGGCTTGAATCTCCGTCGAAGCAGCATCTGCAGCTGCACCCGTCCATTCCTCTGGGACGGCGTCCTTATTTTTCGCGACCTGGGTATTCCCGATTGCCGTACCCAAGCGTTCAGCCTCAGTCCCCGCCGCAGTTGCGTCCACGTCCACTGAGCCAGGGATCTGCGGAAGGGCTTCCGCACCACTGCTTTTAAGATCAACCGCCATCTCAGAGTTCCTCTCCAACACCCAGACGCGCAGCGGCAGCCCGTGTCTTTGCTTCGTTATACTGCTCGGTACTATCCGCATTTTGCGAATACTCCGACATACCGGAACCCAACAGCGCGCAGGCATCAGAATATTCTTGAGTCGCCCACCCCAAGTAGGTCGCAAAATTCGTCATTGCATTTCTCAACGCAACCACACCTGAACAATCTCCTTGAGGGAAGTCTTCCGCTACGCGATAGTCCCCAAGTTTTGTAACCGCAACACCAACCTGAGCGAGGTCCTCCGCATCAGTCCATTGATCTTTCATCGCAATACCTAATGCATAGCGATCGAAGCTAATATTCGCCATTTGAACCTCTCAACGTTCGGACACGCGCAGCGCGGATCACCGTCGACCGTATAACCGTAGAAACTGTAACATTTCAAGCTTAACAGATACAAAAAGGGGGTTGCCTGCAGGCAACCCACCTTATTGAAATAGTCGATGCGCAAAACACGTGAGCGATCAGTGACGATACACCTCTTGCTTTGAGAAAGCAGCCCAAGTGGTATCCTTTGCTGTCTCAAGCGGCGTTTTCAAATAAGTTCGCTCTTTCAGAAATTCCCTCAAACGGCCCTGCTGCGCATCAGTCATCTCGTTATATGGAGGTAAACCTCCATGCTCATCCGCTTTAACAGGCTTAGAGTAGTGCCCTTCTTCCTCTTTTCTCAAGAATTCAGCCACTAGCTCCTGTTTAGGCGTTCCGTGCGAATTAGGCCATTCATCAAGATCCACATAGGTGCTCGCGAGAGTATCCGAGACTGCCTGAGTCGCCGCATATTCCCGGCCAAGCCTTTTTAAAAATTCCTCTCGATTAAAATCGGTAGGAAGAATGGAATCCAATACCGCATTTTTACCATCATTCGTCACTGCCGAAACCAAAGACTCCAGAATCTTTGGACCAGGCACTTGACTAAAAGGAACCGTACTCGCTACTACGTCAATCCCCTTCCTGATTAGCTTATTTCTATCCGCGATAGCCCTATGCTCAGCGACTTCCTGATCTGAAACTGCAGATTCAATATGTTCAAAGAGCCCGCCCCATTTCTTGACTCCACTATTAACAGCTGAACTCCACTCAGCGCTTTCCGTTGTTTTGGTTGGATCAACGCGATACTCGGAAGCCATAGCCTGAGTCAGATCATGCTTATACCCCGCATAAGCAGCCGCTTGAATAGTGCTAAGAGCAGGGGGACGGCCGCCTTCAAAAGTATCGTCAAATGGATTATTTGGAGTATTTTGCCCACTCACCTGCATCGGATTATCGAAGGCAAGATCAGCAAAGAGCCCTTCCTTACCGTATAACGCATCACGCAGCTTAGGAGAGAGCACAAATTGCGCCTGCCCGGTCGTCGCGCTTATGGAACCTTCATCAACAGCATCATGCGCGCTCTTTACAGTATCTCCGGCGTCGTCCGTATCCATCTGCGCCAGACTCTCAACCCAGTTCGCTAGGATCACACCAGCGTGCGAACGCAACTTCGAATTCGTAGCACCAAACGCGTCTTGCGAACCAATCTTGTCACCATCGTGGTCAAGGCCATCTTGATACCCTGCAGTGAAGTTACCGACAAT
This sequence comes from Actinomyces sp. ph3, assembly GCF_000308055.1. Classification (GTDB taxonomy): domain Bacteria; phylum Actinomycetota; class Actinomycetes; order Actinomycetales; family Actinomycetaceae; genus Pauljensenia. Next base: position 96,287 of record NZ_CAGY01000005.1, on the reverse strand, counting down.
ACGCGCCTGTTGATTAGAAGCTCCCTTCCAGTTGTCCCCTAAAATACTCTTCTCAGCATCGCCCAAAGGACGGGTTGCATCCTCAATCATGGATCCGAACGCGTCACCAGCGTCAACAAAGCCTCTTGGGGGGAAGAGACCATGGTTGCGATTCCCCGTCAGATAACGAGTCATCGGAATCTTCTCCGAGGATTTCTCTCCGTTACGATCCCAGTCGTTCTCAACGTCAAACGACGTGTCTTGCATTAGAAATCCCCGAAGCGCATCTAAACGCCCTTGTTCAGCTCTCGCAAGCTCATGATACTTCGAGACGAAGTCGGGAGTCTGCATGCTATCTGGTGTATCAGATAACAAATACAGTGATTGCAGTGGATCATGAGCACTTGCAGAAGCAACCGGGTTCATTCCTGTGAATTGAACGATTGAGTTAGTGCCATCATTATTTACATTTTCATAACTCGTGGTCGTATGGTCAAAGTCAACAATTTTGGCTGCAAGCGAAGTAGCTTCGCCCTCATACACCCCCTTACCAAACGCCAGATCTGGATTATTAACCGCAGCAAGCGCAGTCGCTTGAGTAAAGATCTGAAAACCTTTCAGCCTGCTAGAGGGCGCGCCGAATGCATAGTCTCGATCGCCCGTCTCTTTAAAAGACTCAATATTTGCCTGCTCAGTTTCAGCGATCGTCGTTCTTCCATCAGTGCCACGAAGATAATTCTTCACCTTTTCGTATACCGCTGAATCTGCTAAGTGATCTTGATCTGCATTGACACCACCTGTGGAAAGTACCATTGCAGTACCAATGCGGCTGATGAATGCATTTCGAGTTGTTACCTCACCTTCGGGCACAATGCCGGCTCTTGCACTTTTGATTGCCAGTCTATTCAGCAGGTCAGAGTAATCGCCCTTACCACCATGCTTACTGCGCCAGTATTCTGCTAATGCTTGGACAAAAAAGGGGTCGTTCAGTTTATCTCCCCATTTACCCATCAAGGCCTTAACTTCTTCTTCATTAAGAGGCCGATTGGAGTTCGCTGCTTCCTCAAAATCAGCCGCCATCCGCGGTACTTCTGCCTGCGCATAAGCCCATCGCTCGGCACCACTAACCAAGGGCATCTCAGGGCCAAAAAACTCCGCGCCAACAGCATTACGCCCACGTTTCACAGCATCGGGAGAAATTTTACTGTCAGCCGCAGCCCTAATCGCATCTGCAGCCTGACTTGCGGCATCGTTTAACTGGTGAAGTTGGTCGTCATAGGATTTTTTAAGTTGACGCTGTGCGCCGTCAAGTATCGCCCTAGCGTTCTTCTCTTCGACCTGCCCCGTAAAGTTGTCGTCAGTTGCTCTGCGAGCGGCGATATCCCCCATTGCCTTATTGTAGTTAGCAATCGCCTCATCCCACCGCTGCTGCAGCCCAGTTACAACCTGAACTGCCTCATTTACTTTGCCTTCCCATTCTGTGAGGGTTTTTGCTGGACCCGGGAAAACAGTGGCGAGGTCAGATATCTTCTCTCCAAGCTTCCCGACCTCTACTTTGACAGCGTCCGCAGTTGCACCTTCCAATGAAGTGATGGCACCACTACCATTCTGAACAACTTGAGTCTGAGTTAGGGCTGATCCGATCGCGTTCCAATGAGAAGAAATTTCAGATGCGTGAGAAACAGACTTTGGCAACTCCAGTGCTTCAGACCCAGGCCTAAGACTAATGCTCATTTATTCCACTCCACTCCAAGTTTCAGCGCACGTTCACGGTTATAGTGCTCGGTACTATCAAAGTTCTGCGCCACCTTTTCAAGTCCAGAACCAAGGTTGGCTGCAGCATCTGAACACTCAAGAACAACCCACGCCATTGCTTTATCAAAGGCATCAATCGCTGATATCAATTTAGATGGGCCTTGACTATCAGTACTCGGAAGAGGATAAGCCGATCCAGCCGACGAAATACGCCCGATTGCGGCTCCGATCTGCCCAAGCGACTCAGCATCCTTCCAGTTTTCTTGCATTTGAATGCCCGCCGCTTCGTAGTCGAAGGTAATTGCTACTTTTTCTCCCACAAACTTCTCATTTCAGTACATCAGCGAGGCAACAAGATTTCGGTCAGCACCTCTGTGGCCTGCGAATTTACGAATGAAAATTTACCGTTTCAACCATTAAGTTTGCTGAAATTTCAGTGCACCAAACCTCGACAATACTTTCATCACTCGATTGTCAGAGAAGAAACGTTGGACATTAGTCAGCTAGAACATTTGTGGCAAGAAAAAGGTGCTGCCTGCGAAAAACCGCAGGCAGCACCCCTTAAAGCGCCGATTAACCGAAGTTGACTACAGCATCAGTTACCGCCACCCGATGGTTTTTCCGCACGACCATCGTTCTGCGCATTCTGCTGGGCGTCATATTGACCATCGAGCAAGGGCCGAAAATCACTGTTCTTCCCTCTAAAGTACTGGCGCACAGAATCTCTTTGCACTTTCGAAAGAGAATCATAAGAATCGCGCGTACCATCAGAATTAACAAACGGGAGGTCCTTATCAGCGAAGGCCTGAGTACCTGGCGAAACGTCAACCGTTCCCGCATTTTCCGTCCAATGATCCGAATCATACATCGCGCGAATTAAGCCATTTTGCATAAGATCATGCGATTTAGCTTCCATCTTCGAATGAGATTGCCAGCCCTTAAGCTCGTTATCCGTCGGGAAAAAGTGATCAAGGGCCTTCCCCGCTGCAGCTTGCGCTGCCTTTTCAGCAAGCGCCCCACCAGCGGGCACTTGACTGGCTGCATAGTCCGTTCCCTTGTCGACAATAAAATCAACAATTTGACGTGCCCTCCTATTGGACGCGTCAAGCGCCTTACCAATCGCGGTACTCTGGTCCGCATTCGCGTCGAAAGTCTCATGATAAGTTCCGTCCAGCGGCTATTAGCGCCCTGAATCTTTTGCATGCGAACATGATAATCAGGATTTTGTAGCCCGTCGTAGACATCACCCATATATCCAGTGTAGGCAGCAACTTGAACCGCTTGGAGCGCAGGCATACGGCCCCTCTTGTACGTATCGTCCAAGAGGTTCTTCTTGGTTCCACCGTCACTTTCCAGCTCAGGCTGGTCAAATGCAAGGTCTTGTAACAGCCCGCCTTCTTGCTTGAAGCGTGTCACAATATCGCGCCCGAACTGCATGTGACCAGAATGCCCCTCGCCTGGGGCTGAAGATGCCTCCATGCTACCTTCACCGGTGCTGTTATGCATTTCGGAAGCTAAGTCATCAACATACGGCGAAATAATAGATCCCATCCACGAACGCAGAGCCCAATTCTTATGGCCGAAGACGTCTTCACCCTTAATATGATCCGGATCACTAAGTATTGCTGAATGCGAGTAATCAAGACCATCCTGATAGCCAGCCATAGTATTCGCAGCAATCGCCGCGCGCGTAAGCCGATCATTCTCCCAAATCTTATGAGCCGTCTTATCACTCGCGGGAGGCTCAGGAACATCAGCTGTCTTCGGGTTAGACGCGTCATTTAACATATCGCCAAGCGCCTCACCACCATCAATATTCCCCAGTAGATCAACATCATCTGCATGGCGATTTCCGGCTAGATAACGCGCAAAAGTAATCTTCCCGTCTTCACGCCCCTCAGGCAGATCCACATCAAATGAGGTGTTTGAATTCAAGAAATCCCTCAGGTGCATAAGGCGCGTTCCCTCAGCGTTCTGCAGCGCGGAAGGAGCACTTCCGTCTGCAATCCTTTCGGGAGTGTCAGAAAGCTGGAAAAGCGACTGAAGCGGATCATGAGATAGCTTCCAAGCCTTATCATCAGCATCCGTCGAATGCACGATCGATGCAAGATCAACTCCCGCGCCTGGATTCATTGCGTTCATACTCGGGTGCTTCTGATCGTACTCAACGATCTTTCCGGCTAAGGAATCTGCACCACCTTCGTATACTCCCTTCCCGAAAGTCAAGTCCGGATTCTTCACCCCTGCAAAGCCGGTCGCTTGGGTGAAAATCTGATAACCATCCAAGCTTGAATCGCCCCGTTGGCGGTCGTATACCTTATCCCCCGTTGATTTAAACGACTCAATATTGGCATGCTCAATCTGCTCAATTGTCGTCTTGCCGTCATGACCACGCAATCCAGCCTTTACCTGAGCATATTCGGCACTCGTGGCGATCCCATCTTTGCTAGCATCTGACCCGCCCGTTGCGAGCACCATGGCATTACCAATACTGTTGACAAAGGAATTTCGAGTCTCACCCTCACCAGCAGGAAGGTTTGATGACCCAGCCGCATTCACAGTCAGCCTATTTAGCATGTCGGAAAAGTTGGCATCTTTTCCATGCTTATCGCGGTAGGAGTCAGCTAGGGCTTGGACCCAGTAAGGATTCTGCAGTTTATCGCCCCATTTTTCCTGAAGTTTCTTGACCTCCGCTTCGGTCAAAGGCTTATCAGAATTCGCAGCCTTCTCAAGATCATCACGTAGTTGGGGAGCCTTCGTGCGAGCATAGTCCCATTCAGCAGCACCATCAGCGATAGGCATATCCTTACCAAAAAGTTCAGCACCAACCGCAGCGCGACCACCCTTCACCACATCGGCAGGGATCGTATCATTTGAAGTCTTCTGAATTTCTGTGGCAGCCGTATTTGCAGCATCGCTCAGCTGATGAATCTCGTCATCATAAGACTTTTTCAGCGGAGCCTGAGCAGAAGCCAAGGTACTCTCGGCAGCTTGGAGATCCGAAGCCGGGTTATATTCCTTATCCGTCGCGGCTCGGGCATTGATTTCGGATATTGTCTTCTTGTAGGCAGCAATCGCATCATCCCACTGCGTTTGCAGGCCCTCGACGGTTTTGATCCCCTGGCTATTGCGCGCTTCCCAGGTGGTGAGTGCACTTGCAGGAGTAGCAAATTGTCCTGATAGACCCGAAAGCTTCCCGCCGAGTGCTTGAATTTCAGCAGATGCCGCATCCGCTGCTGCTCCCGTCCAAGATTCAGCAGGAACCGAGGAATGCTGAGCTGCCTGTGTTTGACCGATTGCCGAACCGATAGCTTTCCAATGCGAAGCAACTTCGGATGCTCCAGTAACAGGCTTGGGCGACTCAAGAGCCTCCGCGCCAGGTCGAAGGTCAGCACTCATTTATTCCACTCCACTCCCAGTTGAGCTGCACGTTCACGGTTGTAGGACTCAGTCTCATCGAAGTTTGCCGACGCACCAGCTGTCGCCGATCCCAAGTTCGATGCGGCATCTGAATACTCGTAGATGACCATTGACATCGCCTCGTTAAAGGCCTTCACTGCAGATTTCAACGCCTGCGGGCCAGGACCTCCGGGACCAGGAAGAGGCTCCGCAACTTGGTCGGCTGAGATGCGTTTCGTTGACGCACCAATTCGCCCGAGAGACTCAGCATCCTGCCACTGAGCTTTCGCAACAACTCCAACCGCTTCTCGGTCGAAACTGATCTTATCTGCCACAGTTCAATTCTTTCCGTTGTGACCGGCCACACCTGTACGCCACACGCACGAACCTAGCCTGGTCAGGGAACTTACCAGTCGACAAGTTACCATCTCAAACATCGAACTCCCTGAGAGTTTCACGCTTCAAGACTCAATGCGGTCCAAATGAACGCATCCCGTCTACTTAACCCGCGACTCGGACCACGCCATCTGCGCCAAGAAGGTTCCTTGATCACGCGAGACAACCAAGCCTCGACCCTTGGGAAGAATGCGCGGACGCTCGCGGCCAATAACCATGCCCTCGGAAGGATTACCCGACATCATGATGCCGGTTGCCGACAACTCGGATAGGGACTGCAAAATCTGCTCGTAGGACGCACGCGAAGCCCCACCCATACGGCGAGTAATCACCAAGTGGAAACCGATGTCTTGCGCCTGCGACAACAGAGGCTGAAGCGGAGCCAAAGGTGAGCCACTCAGACCACCGGTGGAAATCAGGTCGTAGTCGTCAACCAAAACCCAGGCCTCGGCTCCCTTCCACCAATTGCGCTTACGCAACTGCTCGGGCGTCACGTCCGGTCCCGGAAGACGCATACGCAGCTGTTCGGCAACTGCCTCCATGCTTCCCTGGATTTCATCACGGTTGGTGATGTACATCGGCATTTCCGATTCATCCCACTCGCCCAGCAGGGAGCGTCGCACGTCGACGACAACCAGCATGGCGCGACGCGAACCTGGCTTTGCCAGCACCTGGTTGCCCAAGTTGCGCAAGAACGCGGTCTTTCCACACTTCGCGTCACCGTAGACATACATGTGCGATTCGTTTTCCGGATCGAAAGTCCACGGGCTCAAGCGGCGTTCTTCCAAACCAAGAACAATCTTCTGCTGCTTGCCGTGAGTTGCCTCGATCTGGGAAACGGTGATCTTCTCTGGGAGCAAACGCAGACGCGGGCCGGGTTCGGTCGCAGAAGCAATGCGCGCAAGCGTCTTTTCGACACCCTCACCGATCGTGGCCGGATCATGATCACCATCAGCACGCGGGAGGGCAACCAGCATGTGGTGACCGGTCATAGACAAACCACGTCCCGGACGTCCCTCGGGGACCTTGCTACCGATCTCGCGACGGAACTCAGAATCCGAAGGATCACCCATACGTAGCTCCATGCGGGAGCCGAAGATGTCCTGCATCTGGATACGGAAGTCCATCTTGCGCAGTGCCGTGGCAATGAAGTGAACACCAAAAGACAGCGCGCGTTCGGCCATCAGACGGATACGGTCTTCTGCGTCCGAGAAATCACTTCGCAATGTTCCCCAGCCGTCGACGACAAGGAAGATATCGCCATAGCCATCGTCAAAGCGTCCCTGAGCGCGGCCTCGGCGATAGGTCGCCATGGAGTCGATACGGTTCGCACGGAAGTAAGCAGCTCGGTCCTCAATGATGCCTTCAATTTCGGACACCATACGGTTCAAGATGTCCTCATCCTCTCGAGAGGCAACACCCGCGACGTGAGCGGCACCCTCGAAAGCGGCAAAAGTACCCGAGAAATCGATAACGAAGAACTGGACTTCCTTCGGCGTATGGGTCAGCGACAGAGCCATGACAATCGAGCGCAATGCCGTGGACTTACCGGAGAGCGGGCCGCCCAAGATCGACATGTGACCGCCAGCACCGGCGAAGTCGTATTCCAAAACCTCGCGCCGCTGTTCGTGCGGAAGGTCGACGATACCCATGGGGATGTGCAGCGGTCCCTTCGCACGCCATTCGTGCGAGATGAGGCCGAGTTCGGGATCCACAGCCAAGTCGGGCATGAGCGAATCCATGGTGTCGGGAACATCCAAAGGAGGCAGCCACACCTGGTGGGCAGGCATACCCTTGCCCTTCATGCGCGCGACCGCGATATCAATCTCGGTCATCCCCTCCCAGCGCTCATCGCCGGGCGCAACCAGGCCGCCCTCGGGAATTGCCTCTTCCTCGGGAGTGTTGTCCAGTACCTCCCCCAAAGAGAAGGGAAGCAGTCGGATCTGCGAGGCCTCGGAACCCGAACTGGGCAACACACTACGAGGCGGCGGCGGAGCTGCGACGTAGGAGGCGCGGAAGCGGATCAACTGATCCGTACCCGGCTGGAGGAAACCAGAGCCCGGGTAGGGAGGAAGGTCGTAGGCGTCCGTCACGCCCAGAACCTCGCGTGATTCCGAAGCCGAGAAGGTCTTCAAACCAATGCGGTATGACAGGTGCGAATCCAAGCCCTTGAGCTTTCCGGACTCCAAGCGCTGCGAGGACAGAAGAATGTGGATCGACAAGGATCGGCCCAGACGACCAATTGCCACGAAGAGCTCACCAAAGTCAGGCTTGGCGGTCAGAAGTTCAGAGAATTCGTCAAGGATGATGAAGAGCGCCGGAAGGACTGGGAAGTCATGCTTCCCAGCTATACGATCCGCTTCATAATCCGTGACATTTGCATAGTTACCGGCATCACGCAGGATCTCTTGGCGACGGACCATTTCACCATGAAGAGCATCTTCCATACGGTCAACCAGAGACAGCTCCGACTCCAGGTTTGAAATCATCGCAGAGACGTGAGGCAGGTCTGACATACCGGCGAAGGTCGCACCACCCTTGAAGTCAACCAGAACGAAGTTCAGCTGCTCGGGAGAGTGCGTGAGCGCAAGTGCAAGCACCAAGGTACGCAGCACCTCGGACTTACCGGAACCGGTCGCACCGATCAGCAGGCCGTGCGGGCCCATGCCCTGCTGGGCGGCTTCCTTAATGTCCAAAACAACCGGAATACCCTCGGGGGTGACAGCGAAGGGAACGCGCAGACGATCGCGGCCATTGCGGCGCTTCCACTGCCGTTCCGCATCGAAGTCACGAATATCGCCGATATTGAGCAATTCCATGAGGTCTTGAGAACGCTTGGGGTCGGGCTTACCGACGGGGGTTGCCGCATCCCTGCCACCGGCGGTCAGGAAGCGGGTCAGGCGACGGGCCACGGCCTCGGCCTGAGGAATTCCCATGTAGTCGGCGTTGGCGAGCACTGGCTTTGCCTCAAGAAGCAGAACTTCCATGGGGGTGTGCTCATCGTTCGCGGGATGCAAAAGCAGACGAACACCGGTGGGGTTCATGAACATGCCCCACGAGGTCAGGACCTTCATGATCGTCACGCCTGCGCAGCCCTCAATAGAGCCCAGGTGCGAATCGGGAGGAAGCTCGGCACCGTCGGTAATCACGATCAAATGCGGCCAGGGGCTTGCGTCATTTCGAGGCTGGAAGTGGCCTCGGGTCGTCATTTCCTCACCCAAGAGATCCTCGAGCTCGGCGTAGCTGGTGCACACCATACGCGCACCACCCAGAGCGTCAGTGACCTCTGCGGAACGGATATGAGGCAGCCACTTCATCCACTCCCAGTTCGGGAGGTTTTCGGGAGTCGTCAATACCGCGATCTTCAGGGCCGAATCTGGCGTCATAACCGCAAGGTGGCAGATCATCGAGCGGACTTCTCCGCGAGCGCGCTCGCCATCACCGGCGACCTCGACATGAGAGAACTGACCCAAGTCCAGGCTGAAAGGAAGGTCTTCAACGGTCTTGTGGACATCTAAGAAACGGCGCATCGCCGAATGGCAGACGACATCGGGGTTCGCCATCTGGGGAATATCGGGTTCGACCAAGCGCATGGCCAGTTCCTGGTCAGACGTTCCGATTCGAGTGGAGACAGAAGTATCGTCGCCCACTTCGCGTTCCCACAGGCGCGAGCCTTCTTCGGCTAAAAGCACCAGCGAGTCCGGCTCAGGCAGGTACCACTGCATGAAGATTCGCTGCTTCGCGGCAATATTACGCACGCTGGTTCGAGTCTCTGACAGGTAGGAGAGGTATTCGCGACGCTGGGAGTTGACCTTGTTACGGTACTGCGAGACCTGGCGGTAGATGTTGAAACCAACCATGGAGAGCATCATGAAGACCATGCCGCCCGCCATCAGAAGCATTCGCGTGTTCTGCCCCTGAGTCAGCGCCATGATGACCATGACACCCATGGAGCCCATCATGGGGATCGCGGTAGCAAGGATCGAACCCATACCGCCGGCTTCAACCTGGCTGGGTGGCTTTTCTACAGCGATTTCACCGCTGGGGAGCTCGGGGGCTTCCATTTCATTGACGGCCATACAGTCTCCTGGAGTGCAATCTCCCGTTTTCCTTCATTTCTGTATGTATCCTAGCTTGTAGCACGAGCAGTCGTGGCATGGCACTGATCTGGTCAGGTAGTCTGAATGATGACTTTTGAACAGAATCGGTGAAAGAACCTCAGCGGATCAATAGCCGGATCGGCACCGAGGACAATTCCCGGCACAACCGCATGAAGGAGGAGGCGTGACCCAGAAACAGGCAGCGGTAACCGTCACCGACGCTTCCGGCGTCAAAGATTTGGTTGTTCCGCTGGGAACAACGGTCACTGGCCTACTCTCCATGCTTGATATCGATTCAAGCGATCCAAGCCTGCAAATCACCGGTGCCGACGGCCGTCCTCTTAATCTTGGCGCGGTCTTGGGGACTGACCTTCCCCAGGGAGTCCTCATCTCCATTACCTCTGGCCGCGAGCGCCAGCGTCAAGAACAACGCGCAATTGAGCGAGCTTCCGACCCCTGGTTCCGCCCTTCCCTTGCTCTGAGCATCTGCGCCCTGCTGGCATTTGCAATGGACGCGGTCCTGATCTTCTGCACTCTTTTCGCTCAGCTATTGACCATCATTGCGGGCGTGCCGTGGTGGGCGCCTTTGACAATCGGTGTCCTCTCACTTGCTCTTTGCCTTGTCGTCCTCTACCAAAAACGCGTCCACTCCAACGCCGGATTGTTGTCCGGATGGACACTCGGCGCGGGGCTCTCTTTCCTTGGTATCCTCCCCGCTCTGGGAAGCGCAGGAATCTATCTTGAGGCCTCGCAAATCTCCACGATGTCGCAGGTCGCCGCACTTCTCTTCCCTCTGTGGGGAGCAACCGGCGTTGCACTTGGACTCTGGCTCTGGCGTCCCACTCCCCTCACAAGCGCACACGCGCTCAGTTGGGGCGTTCTCACGGCAAGCGCGACTGTCTTGACCTATCTCAATGCTTCCCTCACCAGAGTTGCGCCCTTCGCAATCGCCTGCGCGGTATGCGCAATCACCGCCTCGCCCAGCTTGTCAGTACGGATACCCGCGACCCAGCTGCTGGATATGCCGCTAGTGACGACCTCCGCGCCCACTGTCCGCGCACCCGAGGTTCCCTCTCCTTCGCGCATTACCGGCCGCCGCGTCAACCGCACCGTCACTGATGCGACCTCACGTACTCGATTGGTCCAATACCTTGGTCTGGGCCTGATCATTGTTGCGGTTCCCGTGATCTACTCAATGATCGGGATTCATTCGTGGCAGCAGATCGCCTCGCTGGTGCTGGTATGTGCATCAGTCATTGCGCTGGTCGTTGTTCCCCGCGAGCGCCGCTGGGCTTCCTCGCGAGTTGTTCCCCGCGTGGGAGCGGTCATTTTGCTTGCAACGCTGCTCATTTCCCCCGCTTCCCGAGCCCTTCTTGGCACTCCCATTGCAGCAGCTGTTCTTGTCTTCATCGGTTGCGTTTCTCTTCTGTGGACTCGCCTGCGTTCAGGCAAAGAACAATCCGCACTTATTGGGCGCTTTACCGATATTTTCCAAGCACTGTCATTGACTGTTGTTTTCCCTGCCGCGTTCTTCGCCGCGGATCTTTTTGAACTCGTTCGACAGGTGGCATCATGAGTGAGCTTCGCATTACCCCAGTCCAGGTCCCCGTTTCTCAGGCAAAAGGTGTGGACCCGGCTCATCTGGCCGTTGCTCAACAAGGTAGTGTCCAGCGAGGCCTCCCCCAGCCCAGGGTGACATATTCAGCGCCCGCGAACGGTGGCGCTCTGGTTACCGCCTACCTCATTGACCTTGCATGTCTTGTCGCAATTACCGCGCTTTCATGGTGGTTCTATCCCTCGATCGCCATTGCAGTGATCGTTGCGCTTGAGACATGGATCGTTGGCACTCTGATTCGCGCCCATTCGGGACGGACTCCCGGCGCTTTCGTCATGCAAGTGGCCGCAATTTCAATGGCACCCGTAGCCACCGATGCAGGTCCCGAGGCCGGTCACGCCCCCGGCTTGGCTCGCCAGAGCGCGCACAGCCTGATCATGCTGCTCTTGCACGCGACTGTCGTTGGACCGGCCGTCACTTGGGTTATTGCCCGAGATGGCCAAACCTGGGTTGACCGCGTCTGCGGGATGGGGAACCTTGACGTCCGCGCTGGCCGCACAGACGCCGGCGCTCCCGCTTATTCCCAGCAGCTTTCCCCCTCGTTTGCCGAGGCCTCGGCTGGGGTTGGGGCCGCACCTGCACAGCCTCAGGGAATGGATCCCGCCGCACTTGCCCCGGCACATCAGTGGGCAGGGCCGCGCGTTGCGTCCCCCGAAGTTCCTGCTTCCGAGCCTGCTGTTTTGAGTGTTCCGCCAGCGGGAGTTCCTGTAGGCGACCTACCAGCACCATCACCGATGCCCGAGGCTCCCAGCCAGGTCCTCAGCGAGATGCCCGCGCCCATGCCTACGCAGCAAGCTGCACAGACTCCGGCCGCGCCCAAGGTTCCCACTCCCCCGCGCCACAGCACAGCCTCTGCAATGCCACGAGTTCCGCAGGTGCCAATGCCCCAGGCTGGCACACCTCAGCAGGCCGGCAGCGCTCCGCAGAACGCTGGTCAGCGGACTCATACGCAGCCAGTGGCCCCTCAGGCCGCTCCCGCAACGAGCGCACCGGCTTCTGTCCCCGCATTTGCGCAGGCAGCGCCACTGGCGATCATCGTTGATGACGGACAGCGAATCGAAGTCAATGCTCCCATCGTGTTGGGACGCGCTCCCGAACAGACGCATTCTGATGCACGGGCAGTAGCAATTGCTGATTCCACGCGTTCCCTGTCGCGCACGCACTTGCGTGTCGCACCAGCCGATGGCGATGCGATGTGGGTCGAGGACACCTTCTCGGCGAATGGCACGCGGTTGCAGGCCCCCGATGGCACCACGCAGCGACTCCCCCGCGGTGAACGCGTCAAGGTATCGCTGGGTACGGTGCTTCTGCTGGGCGAGCGGAAGTTGTCGGTTAGTCGATAAATCTACTTCTCAGGGATATCGATATCGACTCGCCCAGAGATGAAATCACGAGGGTTAGCAGTCGTCCCATCCGAAGGGCGCAAGCCCGTCTGGTAGCGCATCAAGGTGGCTTTGCCCTCATGAACCGTCACGTAGAGGAACCCGCCATTAACCGGATCACTCCATGAAAGCTGCCGAACCCCATCTTTATCCGAGCCTAATTGGTACTCGGAATACGTTTCAGACAAGAGTTCACGACCGATCTTTTCAACCTCCTCGACAGGCACGTAGGGGCCTCCCGTGCTCTGCCCAATAAGCTCCCATGCTGGTTGCTCACTACCTGAAGACTTGTCCGTCTCTCCGTTGATTTCCGAACCGTAACTGCGAGCTTCCCAGGGGCCTCCGCCAACCTCTGCCAAGCGATTGCGGAACTCAAGGATCTTAGGCTCTTCATCGCGCTGAAATGCCTGGATTGACTGTCGCTGCTCAAAGGGAAGGCTTCCATCCCAGTAGACAGCCTTCTTGACAGTCGGGGTGGATGTGGCAGTGGACTGGTTAGTGCCCGTTCCTCCGATAGAGCATGCACTCAAAGCAATCGTTGCCACTCCAAGTACCGCACACGCGCGGACAATACCCCGATTACTCACTACTTCACCCCTGCGACAACTCGGCCAATATCTTGCAGGGTCTCAGTTCCCTTTTCCAGGTAGACGCTATGGTTCGAGGTATCGAAGCGCCGCAGTCTATTAGGTTTCGCGTCATGGTTATACCCCTCGTATCCTGTCGCATCACCGGACAGGTGTGTGAAGGTCGAATCATCGTCCATGGGGTTCTTACCAAGTCCCCCAAAGCCGATCTTCTTCCTAAACCGTGAACCAACGCCCTGAACCCAGTCTCCATTAGGGACACCTGACACCCAGCGATGTCCCTCGTCAACGTGAAGATCGGAGGGGTTAAAGGTTCCCATACCCGGCGAACCGAAAAGGACCAAATCGTCGATAACACCCGATTTAACCTTCGTTGCCGCCATACCAGAGGTGGTTGATCCGTAGGAGTGACCAACAAGAGACATATGCGCGTCGCCTGCGCCGTGTTCACGAGAAGCCTGCATACCGGTCAGGAAGCCCGCCAAACGATCCGAGCCCTCCTTCGCGAGATTAGGTGAGGCAATATCGCCTAAATTCTCAAATTTGGGTTCACCGGGAGCGTCGTAGCCAAGCCACGAGATCGTCGCGACGTCCTTCAGAGGCATATTGCCTTGATCGGCTGCAGCCTGACGCAGGTTTCCTGCCTGACGGATATAGTTATGGAGGCTGCCCTCGACGGTCGTCCCAATACCAGGAACAAAGGTGCTGACGTGTTTGGCATTATCAACATCGCCCTGGGCAACAGCAGCTTTCACACGACGTCCATCATCTTGCAGCGTCAGCAGGGAAATCGGATCACCCTTCTTCCCATGCTGATAGTCCTCAAGACTGATGCCGTTACCTAATGACGATTTAATCTTGCTGTATGCCTCAACCGCGTGTTCGGCTTTGGTCAGCGCTTCCTGATTCTTCTGTTTCAATGATGCCTGTTGTGGGTCATTAACAGCTACTTTGAGCGCTTCGACTTCCTTTTCCGCCGCAAGTTTCTTTTCGCTCAGATTAATCCGATTGGCGCGGTCTCTTGCCCACCCCTCGACACCATCAGCATTACCAACCATCTCTGGATAGTGATCGCACAGGTATTGCTTCTGTTCATAAGACTGTTTCGACCAGTAGTCAGCGCGTTCCTCAGGAGACATATTCTTAAATCGCTCCTGCTCGCTCTTCGACAGCTTATGAGTGCCTTGACCCGATGCACTTGAAGTACTTCCAGGTGTACCAACTTTCCCTAATGCCCGGTTGAGCGACTCATCTGCATAGCTCGCAAGTGCAATTGCTTCAGTAATCTTCCCTGCAACTGACGCCTCGGCAACTTGCCGATAGGAATTCGACTCTTGGCCAGAGTAATGACAGGTCGGTTTGCCATTTTCATCGATCGTGCACTGCATCGACGAGGCGGTTGACTCAGCTGTCTTTACTGCCTCCATTACCTGCTCGATATTTGGTACTGCAGCGTCTAAAGCATCGCAGACTTCCGCCAAATCATCAGCCAGAGTTGAGAGCGCTGTATGCGCAGTTCCCATGGCTGTACGCAGAGCGTCTGCCGTATCGCCCTGCCCCTGAAAACCAGAAATGTTCTTTTGAATCGACGCTACCTGTTGAAGAACGCGATCACGCTTCGAGGAAACGGTCCCCGAATAGGCACTCAAACCGGAAGACGACCAGGTCTTCACTTGGCTCCATTGCACAGACATCTTTAGTCCTCTGGGATGTCGATTTCGACGCGGCCGGGAATGAAATCACGAGGGTTCTCAGTCGTCCCATCAGAAGGGCGCAACCCCGTCTGATAACGCATCAACGTCGCCTTCCCCTCATGAACAGTCACATACAAGAAGCCACCGTTATGAGGGTCACTCCACGACAACTGACGAACCCCACCCTTATCAGAACCCAACTCATAATCGGGATAAATCTCAGACAAGACCTCCCGACCAATCCTCTCAATCACAGGAATAGCAACAAAAGGACCAGCACTCATCTGCCCCTGCAACTCCCAAGAATCCTGCGCAAAACCAGCCGAATCATCATCCCACTTCGAAATACTCGACCCGAAACTACGCGCAACCCACTCACCGCCACCAACCTCGGCAAGACGACGACGAAACTCAAGAATCCTCGGCTCCTCAACGCGCTGAAACGCCTCAATTGACTGGCGCTGCGCTAGCGGGAGTTCTCCATCCCAGTAATTCATTTTAATCCCAACCTACCTGCCGATAGAGAGCGTTCGAGCCGTTTTGAGCCCGCGACTTTACAACTGATAACGCCATTTTTGTGCCTTCAGGCCTCTAGCTTCACTGTGCGACAGGAGTAGGTGAGGGCGATGGGTGAGGAACAGGACCTTGCGTAGCAGGAGATGGCGCATAAGGCGGCATTCCCTGCCCAGGTCTATAAACGGGCATTTCAGGTTGAGCGCCACCCGCAGTCGTCGGCAAGGTTGGCCCCGGATACCCATCACGCAGCGGACCTCTGGAAGAACCATTGAGCGCCGATGCTTGTTCAGCATATCTTGCCAGACTTGGGGTCGCTCCCACTGTCCCTGCAAGAGCGGCCTGGCCCTGAGCATTGGCCTGCTGGGTATTGCTAGCTTCGGTCTGAGCAAGGTTGACACCGGCTGCATGCGCAGCTCGAGCGAGCTCCTCGAGAGCCCTAGAATGCGTGATAAGAAGAGATATGTAGCGGCCCTCTATCCTAGTTGCCGTCGCGATCGAATCGGCGCCCTTCATTGAAGACTCTACAGCCTCGGACAAGTCATCAATTTTTGCGCCTTGCAATTCACCGGAAACCTGTTGCAAGGTATTTGCGGTTGCATTGTACTCTCCGCCAGCAAACTCGATCATTACCACGGCTGATTTCCCCTCTAAGGAAGCCTAATTCAACGATCTGCCCACATTGGCCGATCAAGTTGTTGTAGGTACGGCAGTGGGTGGGCAGATTTCTCTACTCACCCACACGCCGTTTACGCGCAACACTCACGAGCGCTACGCATGAGTTGTATCAGCGGCCAGTAGCCAGGCCATTGAAGGTACGCGCACCCGTGTTATCGGTCACGACGTAGTTGCCAGCAAGCTGATCAACCAGACCTGCGAAGGCATCAAGAGCCTGCTGCATCTGATGCATACCAGCGGTCCACTCACCATGCTTCTGGGTGTAGGATTCCTTCGCAGCACCTTCCCATGTGGCGCTACGTGCTTCAACGTCCTTATTGAACTGATCAAGCTGGCTGAGCAGATCGGTTGCCTGCGTGCGCAGATCAGCCGAGACCTGCTGGAGCAGCTCCGGGCTTACGCGAAAATCTCCACCGTTCATTTCCTACTCCAATCTGCTCAGATGTTCAGCATTGCAGCGCCGGTCTTGGCGACAGACTGCTGGGCATCTTGTTCGTTCTGAATTGTCTGAGCGCCGACCGAGGCAAGTGCGCTATCGAAATCGGTCAGTGCCTGAGTGGTCTTGGTCGAGCCAGCATCCCACTGCTCCATGACGGAGTTGAACGCCTGCGAGGCGCCACCCTGCCAACCACCGATAGCGGTAGCGACCTCACCCTTAACCTTTGCGTTCAGGCCCTGCAGGTAGGCCTGCAGGTTAGTGACAGCTGTGCGAATGGCATCATAGCTGGCTTGTTCCGCAGAAATATTTGCACCGCTCATGGTCCACCCTCCTAGTTTTTCGTTCGGGTCCCCCCGAAGTCTTGCATTGATCGACCCTCTGTAACGGAGGGCACAATCGCGATGTCGGGTATTACATTATCGAAGCGATCTGGGAATGCAAATACAGGTTTCATGAAACCAGCTAGGCTTAAGGCAGCACTATTGAGCAAAGGAACCTCATGGCAAGCACTACCGCATCCAGGCCTCCAGCCCTTATGCCCGTTAGCATTCGCATGGGTGAGCACACCGTCGACATGTCGGTCCCAACGAACGTTGCACTGGCCGAATTTGCCCCAAATATTGTGTCGCAAATCACACAATTATCGGCCAGTTCTGCCTCTCAGGGATACCGAATTACGAATTCTCAGGGCCAAGTTCTTGATCAAAGCCAGACCCTGATCAACCAGGGAATCCAAGCCGGATCCGTTCTGATTCTGTCGAAAATCGGCGACAGCACACAGGATTTGCGCTATGACGACTTGGTCGAGGCCGTGGGAACCGCGGTCGAAAACGATCAGGCTCCATGGAATTCTGACAATTCGGTAGATCTTAGCACACATGCTTCAGCGCTGTTAGTCCTCACCGCAGCCGTTCTGATCTTCACCGGAGGTCGAGGAAACTACCTTGGTTTAATTACCGGATTGGCCGGAACTTTACTGGCTTCTCTAGCCTGCGCGCTGATTTCACGCTCAACCCAGCGCCTTGCTCCCCTCTCTCTTGCGCACTCAATTCCGATCCTTGCCGGTAGCGCAGTCATGAGCGCAATCCCTGGCTCTTGGTCAGCCCTTCCGTTGGCCGGCTTTGGAATTGCAGCGATCGTCAGCGCAGCAATTCTGCTGATCATTCTTCCCAAGAACCTGCACGGCTCCATTGCTGCGCCCCTCACCTATGGCTTTTCAGCCGCAACAATTGGCTTGCTTACGGGATTTGGGCACCTTTCAACCCAGCGCTCAGCAAGTACAATCTATACCTTATTAATAGTGCTTATTTTGATCGCCCCCTGGTTTGCGATGGCCCGAATTCCTATTCGCGTGACAGGAAACCCCGAAACTATCGATGCCTACCAGGTTGTTCGCAAGGTAAACGACGGTCATATCCTGACCATCTCCCTTAAAACTGGCGCTTCGCTGGGAATCTTGATCTGTGTTCCGCTCCTTCTTGATACCCGCTATTCACTACTCCTTCTCATCTGCGGAGGCGTTGCTCTTCTGCTTTCAACGCGATCCTTGCGTTCGCGAGTCGAGGTCCTGATCGGCGCGATTCTAGGCATCATCCTGATCCTTGTTAGCGCGATCGGTAGCGCGATCCTCATGCCCCAGGCACTCATTCCGATTGTCCTATTGCTCTTCACTGCAACCGGCCTTGTCTTGGCACTGACCGTTATCGATCCAAAGATGCGCCCGTGGGTCACTCGAATCGCTGACACACTCTCGCTCATCAGCTTGCTGGCACTGGTGCCCATCACGACTCTGGTATGGGGGATCCTGTAATGCCATCAAACAAGGACATCCTTGAGGCACAGCGCTTCAATCGTCGCCGCCTGGTCACAGCCTTCACCTCTGGTACTCCCGGAGGAAAAGAACTCGAATCAAAATCAACCACTCGCCCTCTAATCGTCGGGGCCTCGCTTGCCGCACTTGCAGTTCTCATTGCAGTTGCTGTCGGTAGGTTCGTGCCGACGCTTCCCAGCGGTTGGCAAGACTCGCACCTCATCATCACGAAGGGTGAAGGTGCACGCTACTACTCGATCG
The DNA here is from genome assembly GCF_000308055.1 of Actinomyces sp. ph3. Classification (GTDB taxonomy): domain Bacteria; phylum Actinomycetota; class Actinomycetes; order Actinomycetales; family Actinomycetaceae; genus Pauljensenia. Next base: position 77,679 of record NZ_CAGY01000005.1, on the reverse strand, counting down.
AAGGAACACTTCGCCCCGTTTCTAACGTCACCTCCGCCAAGCTTCTCAGCGAAAGCGGAAAGCTTGTGACTTCCTCGGTGTCGACCTCCTCGCTGGAGGGAATCCCCCGCGGAAGCGCGATCGGCCTGAGCGATGTGCCCGACGACATCCCAACTGCAGACCAACTGCACTCCTACGACTGGACCTCATGCGCGGCCTCGTCAGGAATCAAAACTTGGGTCGCTGGTAACCCCGAGGGCCTCAGCAACGCAACCAGCGCCCTCGTTTCCAACGAAGGAAGGCTCTACTTGGTCACAGGTGGGGTTCGCTACCCCATCGAAATTGCGCACGCACAAGCCATTGTTAACGTGCTCGACCTGTCCGGACGCACTATCACCCCGGTGAGTGCAGCTTGGCTGAACTTGTTCACCGAAGGGTCAACTTTGGCACCCGTCGATATCCCGAACCTGGGTCGCCCGGTTTCAGGCATGTCGCCGCGAATCACCGCAGCACAGGTCGGAACCATCATCGAGGTCGACGAATCCGGAACACCGCGTCGCTACGTCATCACTGACGACGGAACTATTACTCCGCTGACGGACTTCTCCTACAAGCTCTACCAGGCCTCGTGGGCAGACCGCGGAAGTCCGCAAAACCTCATAATTGACCTCTCAGAACTGGCATCACTGACGGTGAATAGCCAGGGCGTTATCCCCTCGGATTGGCCCAGCCAGGTCGGTGAAGTTCTGGGGGCCGATGCGGCGCCATGCGCTCAGCTCGTTGTGAACCACTCCAAGGCAGAGACCGTTCTTAAGTCCATTCCCACCTCCGAGCTCGCTCAGCTTCACCCGCGCGAGGTCAATGTTCGAGGCGGTTCAGGTGCACTGGTCCGTTCCTCCTCCGGCGGTTCAAGCGGTCCTATCGTGTTTGTCTCTGACATCGGGAAGGTCCACGGTTTGGGAAATAACCCCAGCGATTCACTGCAACGCTTGGGGCTGCCCGAAACTGCGGTCTCTCCCATTCCGGCAGCATGGCTTGCACTCGTTCCTGAGGGGCAAGAACTCACTTCCGCTGCTGCTTGGGAAACGGTTGGTGCTCAGTGAATCGACTGACAAATTGCACGCTGAGCGCTCTTGCCGCACTGGCGCTGTGTGGCGCAGTTGCGCTTCCTTCCGCATATGCGGATACACCCACACCGGGTGAGACTCAAGGAAACGACCAGACGAACTCGCAGCAAAAGCGTGGATCCGCCACAAAGCAGCCCGAAGAGGGCTGCCAAATCGGTATCGATAAGTGGATCACTCAGCCACCTTCGGCCTACTCGTTCCTCGGAATGAAAGAGGCCTTGAAACTGTCACAGGGCCAAGTGCGCGTTGCGATCGTCGATTCGGGTGTTGCCGCTGGAAATGCCCATTTCAAGGACGCAGTCGAGCCGGGTACCGACCTGGTTGAGTCTGGTGACGGACGAAAAGACGCCTTTGGACATGGCACTGCAATCGCGGGGCAGATCGCCGCGCGCGAGGTCTCAGGTTCGGGTGTCGTCGGCTTCGCCCCGCGGGCAACCATTGTCCCTGTCCGTGTGTATGTCGATAATTCCGATGACAGCAAGCGCGCGGGTAAAGGACCGACAGCCGCGCGAACAGCCGACGGTATTCGTTGGGCTGCGGATCAGGGAATTCGCGTCATCATCGTCCCGCAATCCTTGACCTCTGACGATGTTGCCCTGCGCACAGCCACCCAGTACGCGCACTCCAAGGGTGCGCTGGTCGTGGCCTCGGCAGGCAATGTCGAACAAACCCAGTCGGGATCGCAAGACACTGCGGTGCGCTTCCCCGCGGGATATCCCGAGGCCTTGGCCGTCACCGCGGTCGATGCGCAAGGTAACCCCAGCCAGTCCGTCGTCCATGGAACCCACGTAGAAATCGCTGCACCCGGTTCGCAAATTGCGTCGACCTTCTTTGCAAACGGTGACTGCATGTTCGCAACGCAGGGAGCCTCTACCTCGTATGCGACGGGATACGTGGGCGCAATTGTTGCGTTGATTGCTGCAAGGTATCCGAACGAGACCCCCGATCAGTGGAAGTATCGACTTCTGGCAACTGCACTTCGCCCAACCCCTTCACAGCGCACTGCCGAAGAGGGCTGGGGAATCGTCGCACCCTTTAACGCATTGAATTTCGTCAACGACGGGAAGATGCCAGGACCCACAAACCCCTTGTATCCGCCGATTCAAAAGACCGCAGATCCGGTTATGGTGAAACCTGATCTTCCGGTTGATACGACGACTCCGCGTCGAATGTGGGCATTGGGAATCTCTGGCGCGGGCCTCACGATTGTTGTCGCAGTGCTCTTGATTCGTAGATTGCGCAGTAAAGAGGCGTGAAGTGGCGTATGCCGAATTTCAGAGTAGTTAGTGCTGCTCTTTATTCGTATTTGCGTCGCCCTGTGGGCTCTGCCCATTACCTTGCTGCCCATTACCCTGCTGGTTCTTATCGCCCTCTTGGTTCTGGCCATTCCCATTTTCGGGGATGCTCACGCAGTTCTTCGTGGGCTGCGAGGCGCGCCCATTTTCGGCCACTGACACGACCTCGATACATACTTCACCGGGAACTGCCTTTACCGACACCGCATTCTGGCGCGTCTCAGCAACCGCATCATCCACTCCCGGCTTTGAAACGGTATAGACATAGCGCCGATGTCCGGCCGATGTGGTCCCAACCGCTGGGTCAGTCCAACTCCACTGGATATCCTCGCCATTCACGCGCGCAACCAGTTGATCAACCGCAGGCGGAGGAACTGCAATCGGGTCTTCACCCTGCGATCCCTGCGTTGAAGAACTACTTGCCGAGGCCGTAGGGGAAGAAGTCTGATTCCCCACCCCGATGATGCTGCCTCCGCCCGTCAGCATTGCAACAATGACGGCGCCTAAGACCACCATTGCCATGACAACAAGCGCGATGATCGCGATGGTCCTCTTCGGACCTGAACGTCGACCATATGGGAGATAACCCAAGGGATGACCGGTATCGAAGGTGTTTTGAGTGGTATGCCCCGGGGCATGCCACGAGTCTGGGGCAGGTGCATATCCGGCACCAAATTGCTCGCTGCCCGCGCCAACCGCTGAAGCATCCTGTTGTTGGAGACCAGCGAAATCCTGCTGGTTTTCCAAGGTCGGTGTCGGACCTTGCATACCCGGGCCTTGCATACCCGAAAGCGCGGCATCGGTGGGCTGCGACGGCATCCCGCTAGAAGCATTCTCGAGAGCCGCGTTCGCGCCGAACGGATTGGTTACGGAAGCAGGCGAAGGGGCTGCGGCCTCGGCAGCGGAAGAAGAGGCAGCCTGACCCAGGTCAAGGGAAGGCGCACGCAAACGCGTTCGCTCGGCATCGATCGAAGGCATCGCACGCAGGCGGGTTGCCTCATCTTGAGCTGCATTCGGGGAATTTTCGCCCTGGACAGCACCCCACGCAGCCGTTCCATCATCAGCGGCGCCAACCGAAGAGCCGTGAGCCCCGAAACTGCCCACGGTATTACCGTCACGCAACTCCATCTTGGTGACCGGGCGCCCCATGAGGGTCTGAATGTCTTGAAGCTGACGGCCTAGTTCAGCCGCTGACGCGGTCCTCTTCCGGGGATCCAGCTGCATCGCGTGGCGCAAAACGCGCTCAAGTTCCTTCGGGGCATCCGGGCGAGAAAGCCCACGAATGCGCCCCTCATAGACTCGAGCAGCCACCGAGGCAGCACTATTGTCACCAACCGGATCCTCGAATGGGCTACGCCCGCTGAGGAATGTCCACAAGGTTGTTGCCAGCGCCCACACATCCTGAGTCGGATGTGCGTGGGTGGAGCGATTGTGTTGTTCAGGCGGAGCCCAGAGCACTGAGAAGCCATCCAGGCTTCCTTTTTCCAAAGCCCCAATGCGAGAGGCAACGCCGAAGTCTCCCAAAACCGGGTAGTTGTAGGAGTCGAACATGACGTTCGCTGGCTTAATATCGCGATGGACATAGCCATTTCGGTGGAGCATCTCAACGCCTCCACACAGGCGAATCACGACATCAAGTGCTCGATCGACCGCCATCGGCATTCGGCGTACCTGCTCGGCAACGTTTGCGACCGGACAGAACTCCATTTCCAAATAGGGACGGCCATCGGGTGAAGTCCCAATCGAATACAACTCCACCACGGCGGGGTGGCCGGCAATGGAGGTCATGACGTCGGCCTCGTGACGGATTTGCGCGTATTCAACCTGGTCGCCCACCGAGCGTGCGACCTTCACCGCAACTTCACGCGCAGGAATCTCCTGGCGGTAGAGGTGAACGTCAGCGAAACCTCCAGAACCCAGGGCTCGCAGCCAGGTGTGACCGGGAAGCTCGGGAGGAGGAAGACGCCTAGAGGGAACCGAAGGGGTCATGACTGCTTACCTCTGAAGGGATGACGAAGACGGCGACGAAGTACACCGATCGGTGAAGCACCGTGCTTTTGGCGGTAGCGTGCGCTCAGTGAGGACAAGGAAAACGCACGGCGAATCCGGGTCCAGCGAGTTGCATTTTCGCGCAGCTCCTGAGTCAGCTCATCAACAATCTGCCAGGAATCAGTCGCTTGTTCGGGCTGGACCTCATCACCGGAGAAATCCGCCGTATCTGCCCAACGGGCAACCCGAACAGGCCTGGGGAGCTCCTCGCCAAATTCATACCACTGAGGGGTTGAGGCACTGCTCTTGGCAGCACTTGCTGGCCACAGAGGTGATGTCGTCAGCATCCACGCGGCCTCTTGACGGGTAAGGTCGGTCGGCACGACAACGCCGGCATCGCGCGCGAGATCGACGACCTCGTCCCACGAACCGGTGAGCGCCTGCGGGGGCGCGGACCAACGACGTTTCTTGGTACGGCGACTCTTCGCCAGAAGAATAGCCAGAAGCGGGATTGCGATGATCGCAAGAATTCCGCTACCGGTTGCAATGATTCGCCACGGAATCTTCAGACGCGAGTCATCATTCGAATCTGAACCGCGATCGGTAGTTGTCGGCGGAAGTTCTGCGGGCTGTTCGGGAGGCTCTGGCGGTTGAAGAACCTGAGGACGCGGCACAGAACGCGGCTTGGGAACATCGGTTTGAGGCTTTTGGTCGCGCGGCGGAGTCGGGTCGAAAACCGCCCAACCGACTCCTTGGAACTCAACCTCAACCCACGCGTGGACATCCGAACCGCGAAGATCGACATCTCCGCCCTTCGACTCATTCGGATACGCGCCCATGACGACCCTGGCGTTCATGCCGAGGTTGTGCAGCATCAGAGCCATGAGCACGGAGTACTGCTCATCGTCACCGATCATCTGCTCGCTTTCAAGCATGCGGCTCAGGCGGTCTGCTCGGTTACCCGGGCGCGACTGAGCATTGTCTTCATTCGAGTAGAAGCCTTTTTCCTTGAGGTAGCGCTCGATCGCGCGGGCCTTTGCAAGATCGCCCTGCTCGGCTGCTGAGGTCTGAGTTGCCAGATCACGAACCGAATCGGGAACGCCCTTATCTCCGCCGCGATAGGGAACAGCACGGGTTCCTGACAGCTGGCCATCCGACCAGATCGGAACAACCGTTGAATCCATGGAATACACCATGGTTCCGCCCTGAACGTTCTTCGATGTCGCAAGTGCAGCGTTCGCCCACATGTCGTAGTAGAGACCATCAGAGAGGGTGCTCACCACAGCGGCATTCGGGTTGCCCTCTTGTTGGTTCGCCTGGGTACCGGAAGCTGATGCAGATTGATCAAAATTCATGGTCGAAGGCGTACCGACGATTGGAACCCACGGGCCAAGGAGCTGCGAGGTCGTGAAGGTCATATGGGCTGACGAGCTACCTTCGGGAGCCTGCTGCTGCGGCAAGGTCGATCCCACGTGAATAAAGCCATTGGAGGGACCAGTTCCCGGAGCACTCATTGTCATGGTCGTTCCGTCGTAACTATCCATGACACCGATACGCACGCGCGCGCCTTCTGGAAGACCATCCACGTGGATCAAATTCTGCTCTTGCAAGTCAACGTTGTAGTGACGGAAAGCAGACAGCGGAGAGGGATACTGACGCGCATCCAGCGGAGGTTGGACAACATCGCGAAGCACAACGCGGGTGTACCACGGGCCATAGGCATTAGTTAGCGGAATAGCGGCAGCTGCAACAACTGCAATGACCAGTGCGCCACCTGCGATTTGGCGCCCCAGATGGATACTGCCCTGAGAGCCGCCCTGAGTGGTCTCCCCCAGCGTCGCGGAGGTATCCGATGCGGCTGCCCCACCGACACGAACATCCAAGCCGGCCTCGAGTCGACGGTACTGATCTGCCCATGCACACCAACCCAAGGCAAGCGCCCACCATGCGGCGATCAGCCAAATATTCGGGAAGGTACCGCCCTTTCCCCAAGCAATGCCGATAACTCCCATAACGGCTACGGGAATAACCGCAGCAATTGCACGCCCAGCGCGAAGGACCAATAGCGCCGAGATGAAGGAGCAGAGCAGGCCGCTCAGCCAAGGAACCATTGCTGGACCGACATAAGCCGAGGCCGGCGGGGTGATTGTCAGCAGATCCTTCCACGCATAGACCACCTGCAAAACCAAGAGTTGCAGGGTGCGTGGGGTAGGAAGCCCGTAGAAAGTTGTTGAGGGGTACGCCGCAACACCGCCAATGAGGAAGTGAGCCGCGATCAGCCCGGCAATAGTCGATAGCCAATCCCAGCGCCAGAAGCTCGAGGCCCAGGCGACGAAAAGACCCGCAGCGACACCAGCCGCAGCTGCACGCAAGCCGACCCACGACCCAAAAACGGCCTCGTGAACCCAAATGGTGGGAAGGAAAAGCAGAACTAAACCAATGAGGAACCAGGAAGGTAGGCCTCGACGAGAGACCTGGAAGCCGGCGCGAGCGCCCAGGTGAAAACCGGTGGTTGTTTGAGACATCAGGCCAGACCTCCCGCAGCAACCAAGCGAGGAAGATCCTCAAGAGTCGGGCAATCAGCCAAAGTTCCGTGGCTCAGGCGACGCAGCTTCGGATGGCCGGGGCGGACTCGAACCACCGCACTGCGCACATCAACCGGAATGGCGTTCAACAGGTGTGAAGCTTGATCGTCATCAACCGTTGGCGCGGCAATAACCGTGACAACCGAGAGACCGGGACGCTTTGCGATTGCCTCACGAAGACGCGCCATCAGATCGGCTTCACCCGAGTCTTGAATCTTGCACATTGCATCGAGCATGCGCGTTGCAGCGCTGGTCGTCACCCAATCGGTGGCGGTCGTCAAAGACACGGTCCGAGAAGCAGCCATGTCGGCAACGACCAAAGAAGCCGCAATCGAAACAGCATTTTCAAAAGAATCGCGGTCATTCCACTGTCCCAGTCGCGTATCCAAAACAACCAGATGGTGCGAACGGCGCGTTTCCTCAAACTGGCGAACAACAAGGCGCCCGATATGAGCGGTCATTGGCCAGTGGACATTTCGGCGATCATCACCGGGAACATAGTCACGAAGCGCGTGGAATGAAACATCAGAGGATGACAATTTCGCCGTAGTGACACCCTCAACATCGGCGTGGATACCTGTCGCATCGAAAGGAACGCGAATGGTCTTCGGATGGACGTAAAGGGTCACGGGCTGAGACCACGTGCCAATTCGACGAATCAGACCCAGCGGGTCAGCGCGAAGTGCACGTGCTGGGCCAACGGTCACCAGGCCTCGGCGATGGGTAACGACGGAGAACACTTCACTCCAGACTCCCCTTCCGGGAAGAGGAGGAACCAAGAACTGAAGTGCAGATGAGGCGATTGGAAGTTCGATAAGACCCGAGCGCGCGCGACGATCCGACATATTTTCAGCGGTGATTTCACCAACGGCGGTTTGACCAGCAACAATACGTTGACGCGGAAGTCGCACTGAAACCTTATGCGGGGAAGGAACAATCACCCACACAACGGCGATGAGGAAGGCAAGAAGGCATGCGCAGGCGACGAAGAATGCTTCAACCCAACCAAAAGCGCGAGACACAACGGCCGCAACGAGTGCCGAGAAAAGCACAACCCAGCCAACCGAGGTCACCGAGCGAGCTGCATGACGCAGGTACTTCACACCCGGAACAGTCCCCAGAGATTGCGCGAAACGCGACATGCCCTGGCGAAGCCCGCCCAAGCTTGTCTTCACATTCGCGCGCGCCGAGGCGAAGACTGAGCTCTTTGACGAGCGTGCGCTTGCGTCCTTTGAACCTGCGCCTCGTTTGGCGGAGGAGCGTTTTCCTTGACGACGTTTTCCGCTGTCGAGGTGCTCTCCTCCGGGGTGTTTTGCGCCGCGACGCGAAGCGGAGGTGCGCGGTGCGGCAGGAGCTTTCGGAGCCGAGTGCTTAGCCACGATCACCCACCTTCACGCCTTGGACTTCCTTGATGCGCATGTTCAGGCGCTCACCGCCGGGGCAGGGACGGAGGAAAGAGCACGCGCGATAACGCCTTGAGCGGTTGCACCGGAGAAGGCCGCGTCGGGATCGACAACAATTCGGTGTGCCCACACGGGAGCTGCCAAGGCCTTGATGTCATCGGGAAGCACGAAGTGACGGCCCTGAGCTGCGGCCCATACTCGTGCACAGCGAACCATACCGATAGCACCACGGGTCGACACACCCAAGGTAGCGGAATCATCGTCGCGCGTGGCCTCGGCAAGGGCGGCAACGTAATCCAACACTGCGCGCTCGGTGTGCGTCTGCGCGGCGAGTTCGGAAAGGCGAACCACCTGTCCGCTCTCAAGAAGCGGCTTGAGGCGCTTAGAACGGTCGGGGGCCGCAGAACCGTCAAGAATTTCAGCCATCGCCGCGCGCGAGGGGTAGCCGACCGAGGCCTTCATCAAGAAGCGGTCGAGCTGCGCTTCGGGCAGCGGGTAGGTTCCAGCTTGTTCCACCGGGTTCTGCGTTGCAATAACCATGAAGGGACGAGGCGCGGCGTGGGTGACGCCATCAACCGTCACCTGCGCTTCTTCCATGACCTCAAGGAGAGCAGACTGAGTCTTCGGCGAGGCACGGTTGATCTCATCGGCAAGGACGATAGAGGCGAAGATCGGACCGGAACGGAAATGCCACTCGTTGTTCTTCTGGTCGTAGACATTCACGCCCGTAATATCCGCGGGGAGCATATCGGGGGTGAACTGAATACGCGAGTGCGTGCCCGCAATTGTTGCTGCGATGGCGCGAGCAAGAGCGGTCTTTCCCGTACCGGGAGCATCTTCAAGAAGAAGGTGTCCCCCGGCGAACATAGTCGTCAGAGCCAGGCGAATAACCGGTTCTTTGTCCAGCAGTGCCTGGGAGATACCGCCGACCAAACCGGCGAAGGTTTCGGCGAAACGCTGGGCATCTTGCGAGCTAAGCGCCATGGGAGGGACTCCATTCATCTTTCAGTGTCGAGTGATTGGCTTGTTGAGGGGTGGGGGTTAGTCCCCCGTATGAGTTGGAAACGAAAAGCGGCACGGCTACCTCGCAACTGAGCAGGTGACTCGGCCGAGCAGAATCGGAAGATTACCCGAATTTGCCTTACTGAGTCGAACGCCCGTTTCGAAGGTGGAATTTGGTCCTCCTCGAGGAGTGAAGGTCGCGTAGCTCTGCGAGAAGTCATCCCACATCGAGCATCGCAGTGGCACTGCATCGCTTGCCCATGTCGAGGGCAATGTAATGCTGACCATCTGGCATTCCGCTAGCTCTGCCCCACGAGCATTCGCGGCAGTGCATTGAGATGTTGAACCGCTGAATGTACCGGGAACGTTAATCTTTGCGGTGTCGGTTCCGGTTCCGGCCAAGCTACCCCACGTCGTTCCAAGCGAGTTACGTGCGCCCACACCGACCTCAATTGCCGAACCTGCAGTTGCGGTAATTGTTGCGCTGCCATTGAGAACTGCTCCCTGAGGAACTTCTGTCTCAACGCCACCAACCCGTTGCCAGACAAGAACTTGATCGGGTGCAAGATATCCGGCAGGCGGGTTCGCATTCCAGCTCACTGTCACGCTTCCTTCGTGAACCGCAACCGTGTAGGTCGGCTTCGTGGGGGCAGAAAGCGCCTTCGCAGTCACAGGAACCGCTCCACCAGCAACCTCTTGACCATTGACGTTGCCAACTTGGCGAATGAAGATCTGGACATCTCCATCGGAACCAATATTGATGATTTCACCACTGGTCACGGAGTTCCATGGGCCTCCAGCGCTGTGCGACCACTCGAGGTGAAGATTACGGCTATTGAAGCCCTGTCCAGGATTAACAGAGAGGCCACTGACCTTCGTCATTCCATGGTCACCGGTCGGCGTCGAGGAGAAGGAGCCAACATTCGGGTTGAGAGGCGAGGTGAAGACCTGGAAGGCGACTTCGTCGGATTCTGAACTGTCGTTCTTCCAGTTGTACGCGCGAATCTTCACCCGATAGTTCTCACCCACGGGCAGATCGGTAGCGTAGTCATTGCGATCCCCACCAGCTTCACCAACGGTTCGACCGTTGACATCGATGGTGTAGCGAGTAATTTCTGCGCCATTTGTGCGCGGTGTTGTCCACGTGAAACGGACGCGTCCGGTATTGCCCTGTCCACCGATGTTTTCGACGCGGACTCCATCGGTGCGATCCGGAGGACCGAAGGGTGTCACCTTCGCGGAGTTCTGCGAGGTCGGTGAAGGTTCTTCTGCACCGTTCTTTGCGGAGATTGCGACAGAGTAGGTCTGGCCATTACGCAATCCATCGACGCGCCATTCGGTAACGTCGCCTGGGACCTCAATCTGGCGTGCACCGCCGTTCTCGTACACGTAAAGCGTGTAGTTCCTGATAGCGGAACCCTGGTTGGTCGGTGGTGTCCATTTCACGACAATTGCACCGTTTTCGGGCTCAACTCTAGGCGCCAGGGGCGCTTCGGGACGCATATCGATGAGGACCTCGGGAGAGGCTGCGGAAGGATCTGAAGCACCGACCGCGTTATGCGCAACAACGGTGAAGGAGTGACGCAGACCGTTCTCAAGACCCCTGAGTTCACATGAGCCGGACTCGCAGGGGTAGCTACGACCCGTTGCGCGGTCCGTCGCAGTGAAACCGGTAATGGTCGCACCGTTATCGGCACCCGCTTGGAAGGTCACCAGCGCGCTGCCCGGGCCGGTCGCAGTCAGTGAGACATTCGTCGGAGCGTCAGGACGGTCACGGACCACCAAACGCACCTTGCCTTCAACGATACGGTCAGGATCTCCCGTTGCATCCATCAGGCGATAACGGACGGTCATCTGTCCGCGGAAGCCAACCGCAGGAGTGATATTAAGGTTCGTTCCCTGGGGGTCAACGGTTCCTTCACCGATCTGAATTGAAGCGCCGACAATACGGATTGGCGTCTCAGGGAAGGGATTGATCGTGTAGCGCGTCAGGTCAACGGCCTCAAGGCCACCCGAACGTGCCGCTTCCAAAAGCGCATCCGAGACCTGAATTAGCGGTCGGGTCGATGCGACAACAGTGATCGGAATCTGAGCGCTCACTGCACCCGCACCGTCATCAACGCTGACGGTTACCGAACCGACAGAACCCTTTGGTCGGTCCACATCAGCTCGGACTCGCAGGATATGCCCGTCGAGGCTGATTGCAACGCCCTCGGGAAGGTTCGAAATGTCGTACTTAAAGCCCGCTGGGTCTGCACCTTCTGGATCTCGCACCATCTGCGCGAGGTCCACGGCAGTTGCTTCCTCTCCGGCAGCAACCCTAATGGCAGTAGGAATGAAGGAAACCGGCTGATTTTGCGTGGCTTCTACCTTCAGGGGCAGAGTCAAGGTCGCAGTTAGGGCCGAGTCATCGCCCGCAGCTCCGTCAGAGACTTCGAAGGAGAAGGATGACTTCCCTGACCACTCCGAATTCACGTGGAAACTCACGTGCCGTTCATCGCTCAAGGTCATTCCCTGATCAATACCGGCAGAAGGACGAAGTGTTGCGGCATTGGTGATACGCGGACTGCGTCCTTCACGAACGATGACGTAGTCGGAAATATCGAGGGTGACGTCTTCACCGGCGCGCACCTTAACGGGAACCTTCGTGGTGTCGATGGTCGGCTGGTTGTGCTTAAGTCCAGGCACGGAAACAACTGCCGAAGAGCTCAAACCGTCGGCGTCAGTAACCGTGTAGACGATCATCATGCGCTCTTCTTGTGGAGTGATGATCAGGTCGGAACCGCTCACTTCGACGCCTGCGGCCTTCGTAGACACACGCAGATTGTTGACATCACCATCCGGGTCTTCATCGTTTGCCAAGACCGGGACCTTCACGGTGCCGCCCTTTTCCGGCAGCTGCGAGGCCGCAACAACGTCATCGCGCGCGATAGGAGCTTGGAGCAGCGCGTCATTTGCGACGTTAATCGTCAATGTTCCACGTGAAATACCACCGCGGTTATCCGTGACTTCATAGGACACCAGGTAGGAACCATCCTGCGCAGGGGTCGTCAAAACAATGGAATTTCCGTGAATTTCAGGCTTTAGCTCTGCGGTCGCAGTCTGAAGAGAACCGGGGACGATCGAGATTGGATCACCGTCAGGATCAATATCGTTTTGGAGCACCGCGACGCCCAATTGCCTGTTCGGACGGGTCAGGACGGTATCTGGGACCGCCGTCGGAGGCTGATTGACTGTTGCAGGCTGGGCAATGCCCACGCGTACACGTGCAGAAGCTTGCTTCCCCTGACGATCCTCAACGATGTAGGTAAAGACATCGGTACCCGTCGTATTGGGCGCCGGTGTGTATTCCAGCCAGTCCACGCCGAGCTCGACAGTACCCTTGGTCGGGGATTGTTCGATACCAACCAGCGTGACTGAGTCACCGTCGGGATCAATGCCATTCAAAGGCACCGGAATACGGGTCGCTTCACCGCTGACAGCCCAAGCAGTCAGTGCCTTCGGCTGCGGCTGTGCATTGGTTCCGCTCTTGGGAAGAACCTCAAAGGTCACGGTCGAGGTCGCCATGTTTCCAGCGCTGTCGCGCACCGTGTAGGCAACGTGCATAACGCCCGGGGTGTTCCCCGCTTCAAGGCGGACCAAGTTGCCCGTCACGAAGGGGGTGCCCACGGCCTCATTCGGGGTGAATTGGAGGTTCGGGTCAACCTTCAGGGTCAAGCCTGAAGGAGAACGATCGTTGGCAAGCACTGGGACCGAGGCGATATCGCCGACACGTACGCGCGTGCGGTCTGGCTGCAACTCGGGAGGCTGCTTCGTGTCCTGTGCACTGGTTGGGACGACGGTTATTCGTGCTTTAGCGGTATTCGTCCCATTGGAGACGGCGTAGTCGAAGGAGACCGAGCTCTCCAGACCACCGGGGGCTGTAATGCGCAACAGATGGCGGTCGACCAAAGTCACTTCCAAGCCGAGATTTGCAGGGACTTCGATTCTTTGGATGACTAGCACACCGCCCGCGGGATCTGAGTCGTTATTCAGGGGCGCAAGCAACGCGGAACCGCCTGCGGGCAGGACGGCGAGGTCATCTTCAGCGACGGGGACTGCCTGCTGATCGGCCTCGACAACGTCAACGCGAATAACACCCAGAGCGGTCGAAGGACCGTCGGAAACGGTATAGGTGAATTGGTAGGAACCCGGAGCTTGGGCAACGAAATTTACCGTTCCCAGTTCAAGATCGGGTGTAATTTGGCTTCCCGCGGGCGCAACTGAAAGAGCAACCAGGGACAGGTTGTCTCCGTTGGGGTCAGTGTCATTTGCTAGCGGGGAAATTGTCGCTACTTCACCAGCACGCGCGACGTAGAAGTCTGCGTTCGCTACGGGAGGCAAGTTTCCGGGGTTCTGAACATTAACAGTGAGGGTGCCCGTCGTGCTCTGACGGCCATCTGAGACCTCAAGAGTGATTGTGTGTGCACCCACGCTGGCACCGAGATCTCGGATTTGAAGTGTTCCTTCTTCGCGGAACTGAAGTTCAATGCCCTCTGGCGCGTGAGCATTCGCCAAGAAGATGGGGTCACCATCTGGGTCTTGCCAGTCGGTCAACACGTTGTACTCGATTTGGGCACGGTTACCCAGAGTGACGCCGGGATCGCGAAGCTGCTTTGGCCCCGAATTCATCTCCCACGGGTGCACGGTCACATTCACGCGAGCGGTGGCAACCGCTTTACCGTCGGATGCCTCATAGGTGAAGGAGGTACTACCGGTCTGTTTATCGGGAACATCCGTAATTTGAAGAGCTCGCCCGCCGCGGGTACGCGTGACCTTCCCAAACTGAGGGTCGGTGACTGGACGAGCGGTCAGGACATCTCCATCCGCATCAGAATCATTGTTCAGGACCGGAAGCGTAGTAGTTCGACCGGGGCGAATGCCGAAGTCGTCATTAACCGCATCGGGAGGAGTGTTCTGCTCTTTTCGCTCTGGGTCTGCGATCTGATCCGTGACCTGAGGAGAGTCCTCTTGCTTTTCCTTCTTTTCAAGCTGAGACTCGATCTGATCCCAGTCGTTCATCAAAACCATGTCGTGTTCGGGCATCCATACCGATCCCGAAGTGGTGTCATTGAGAACAATTCGAGTGCGGTTTGTTCTGAAAACGATTGATTGAGCTGACTTCAATGAGTCAACTGTCATCTGTTTGTTGAGGCTGGGATCAGTACAGTTTCGCAGGTATGCGCCGGATTTTGACCAAGCGGCGTAGGCGCACCCCTTATGGAAAACGGGGCGCGAAGGTGTACCCGATGCACCATCATTTGACGCCGGAATCTTCGTGGCGGCTCCGCCCTTAAGAGGGATGGAGATCAACTCACGGTCGGTCGCAAGAAGCACGGAAGACGATTCGGGACCAGATTCTTGCAGAGTGATATTTCCGCTGATGCCATCATCGGCAAGGTTGCGAAGCTTTCCATCTGGAAGAACCAGAACACGATTTCGCTTATCTAAAGCAACGGGCTGCTCTCCCACTGCAGTCATGACCAGTTCAGCGTTGCCTGAAAGCCCCTCAACATCTTGCGATTTCAGGCGGTCCAATTGGCCTTCGCGCGTGACGGTAATACGGCGGCCACCCTGGGCTGAAATCGCAAAAAGAGTGCCCTTCTGGGAAACAGCAACAGCGCCCTGCTCCATATCGCTTGCCAGCGCACCCTCATCTGTATAGGCAGTACCGGAAGGACTGGCCACTTGAGCGAGCCAAACCTGGCCTTGGGAAGCATCCATGACAGCAAGTCGTGACCCACCTTGGACTACCTTCACATTTTCAGGCAGAGAGGTCGCAGCTCCTACAGAAACTTGAGCAACGTCAATGGGGGCAACGGAGTGGCTTGTTTTATCCATGAAGCTGACGTCATTGCCCGATTGACCGATATCAAATTCGGTTGTTTTTGTGCGCAGGGCACCGTCAAGAATCCGAGAATCGTAGTTCAGGTGACCAACAAGCCGTTTCGAAGAGTTTGTCACCCAAATGCCGCCATCATCGACATCGACTTCAGCGGTCGTTACGCCCTGGTGAAGGATGGCAAGAGTCGAGACGGTAACAGTAAATGCAGCAACCAACGCAGCCGGAAGACGGCGTCGATTAACGCGCGATGCGGATGCACCATGCTGCTGCTTCATATATTTTTCACCACTCTTGCTGATGGGTAGGGGGAGTTATTCTTCTATTTCGCATCTTTTAGTGTCCCACGAGGCACGCTCATTTGAAGAACTCAAGTCAAAGATCACATTAACTATTTTCAGTTTTTCCGCAATATTTCGCGGAAAAAATCCTACAAATTACATTCATGTATGTACTGAACACCAAGTTCCAATCAAACAGAAACCGGGCGGGGGCCTGCGCAACAATTCTCGCAGACCCCCGCCCGGCCTCGTACAACAAGTCACGGCGAACTCAAGGGGGACTACCCAAGGAGCACCACTGCTATTGGTCTTACTGACCGTTGAAGGTGAACTCGCGTTCTGCCCCTTCGCCCTTCACGCCGACAGTGACAACCTGTCCCGGAAGGATATCGCCGAAGAGAATACGCTCGGAAAGCGCATCTTCGATATCACGCTGAATTGCGCGACGCAGCGGACGAGCACCCAGAACCGGATCGAAACCGCGGTCGGCAAGCAGCTCGCGCGCCTCGTCGGTGATCTGAAGCTTCATATCCTGAGCCTCCATGCGCTTGGCAAGGTTGGCGATCATCAGATCCACGATCTGCTTGATCTGCTCCTTGTCGAGCGGCGGGAAGACAACGACCTCGTCCACGCGGTTGAGGAACTCAGGGCGGAAGTGCTGCTTGAGCTCTTCGTTGACCTTGGCCTTCATGCGTGAGTAGTCGTGAGTGATGTTCTCGGTGGACTGGAAGCCGGTGAGGACGCCCTTGTTGATGTCTCGCGTACCCAGGTTCGTCGTCATGATGATGACCGTGTTCTTGAAGTCAACCTTGCGGCCCTGCGAATCGGTCAGGCGGCCTTCTTCCAGAATCTGCAACAGGGAGTTGAAGATATCCGGGTGGGCCTTCTCGACCTCATCGAAGAGGACGACAGAGAAGGGACGACGACGGACCTTTTCGGTGAGCTCGCCACCTTCGTCGTAACCGACGTAGCCGGGAGGAGCACCGAAGAGACGCGAAGAGGTGTGCTTCTCAGAGAACTCGGACATATCGAGCTGGATCAGCGCATCCTCATCACCGAAGAGGAACTCGGCCAGAGCCTTCGCAAGCTCCGTCTTACCAACACCGGTCGGGCCGGCGAAGATGAAGGAGCCACCGGGACGCTTCGGGTCCTTCAGGCCGCTTCGAGTACGACGGATCGACTGAGCCAGAGCCTTAACCGCGGCATCTTGACCGATGACGCGCTTGTGCAGCTCGTCTTCCATCTTGAGGAGCTTCGCAGACTCGGTCTGGGTCAGCTTGAAGACCGGAATACCCGTCGACATCGCCAAAACCTCGGCGATATCATCCTCGCCAACCTCGGCAATTGCCTCGCGCGAGCCATCACGCCAGCTGGATTCCTTCTGCTTGCGCTCTTCGGTCAGCTTCTGCTCCTCGTCACGAAGAGCAGCGGCCTTCTCGAAGTCCTGATCGTCAATCGCAGACTCCTTATTGCGCTTCACTTCGGCGATCTTCTCGTCCAGCTCGCGCAACTCAGGCGGCGCGGTCATGCGGGAAATACGCAGGCGAGCACCGGCCTCGTCCATCAGGTCAATGGCCTTATCCGGAAGGAAACGGTCAGAGACATAGCGGTCGGCCAGCTCAGCGGCAGCCTGGATCGCGGCGTCAGTAATGATCACGCGGTGGTGGGCCTCGTAGCGATCGCGCAGGCCCTTGAGGATACCCACGGTCTCTTCGACGCTGGGCTCGTCAACCTTCACCGGCTGGAAACGACGTTCAAGAGCCGCATCCTTTTCGATGTACTTGCGGTACTCGTCGCTGGTGGTTGCGCCGATGGTCTGCAGCTCGCCGCGCGCAAGCATGGGCTTGAGCATTTGCGAGGCGTCGATTGAGCCTTCCGCGGCACCCGCACCGACCAGGGTGTGGATCTCGTCAATGAAGAGGATGATGTCGCCGCGAGTACGAATTTCCTTGAGGATCTTCTTCAGACGCTCTTCGAAGTCACCGCGGTAGCGCGAGCCAGCGACCAGCGCACCCATATCAAGGCTGTAGATCTGCTTGTCCTTGATGGTTTCGGGCACGTCGCCGGCAACGATTGCCTGAGCGAGGCCTTCGACAACGGCGGTCTTACCAACGCCTGGCTCACCAACCAGAACCGGGTTGTTCTTCGTGCGGCGAGAGAGGATCTGCATGACGCGCTGCATCTCAGTGCGGCGACCAATCACCGGATCGAGCTTGTTTTCACGGGCAGCTTGGGTGAGATTACGACCAAACTGTTCGAGAATCGCCGAGTTCGTCTGACCTGAACCAGTGGAGGAAGCGCCAACACCGACGCTTTCGCGACCATCATCGCTATTGCGCTGGTAGCCGGAGAGAAGCTCGATGACGGTCTGGCGAACCTTGCCGAGGTCTGCGCCGAGCTTGATAAGAACCTGCGAGGCCACGCCTTCGCCTTCCTTGAGCAGGCCAAGGAGAAGGTGCTCGGTGCCGATGTAGTTGTGGCCGAGCTGCAGTGCCTCACGCAGGCTCAGCTCAAAAACGCGCTTGGCGCGAGGGGTGAAGGGAATGTGTCCTTCGACCGGCTTCTCGCCTTCACCGATAATGTCGATGACTGCTGCGCGAACCGCATCCTTATTGATGTCAAGACTTTCCAAGGCCTTCGCGGCCACGCCTTCGCCCTCGGTAATCAGGCCGAGCAGGAGGTGCTCGGTACCGATGTAGTTGTGATTGAGGCTGCGCGCTTCATCTTGCGCGAGGACGACGACCCGTCGGGCTCGGTCCGTAAAGCGTTCAAACATCGTTTCTCCCTCTGGTTCAGATCGCGGTCTCAAGCACGCGACCTGCTTTTCACTGAGTCCCACACTACGGGGTAGCGAGGCCGTGCGCGCGTTTGTTCACCAAGGGCAGATGCAATTGGTTGACGCGAGTTCCGCGAGCGCCCCTTGACGAAACAGCGCGTCTTCCCAGATGTGCATCTGGACTATTCTCTAAACCTCAATAACCAGGGTGTAGGGGCCGTCATTCACTAGTTCCACGGACATCATTGCGCCGAAACGCCCGGTCTCGACGTGGATTCCGCGGCTACGCAGCTCCTCAACAACGGTATCGACCAAAGGCTCTGCAACGGGTCCCGGCGCTGCCTTCGACCACGAGGGACGCCGACCTTTACGCACATCTCCATAGAGCGTAAATTGCGAAACCACCAGGACACTGGCTTCCTCTGCGCGATCCTGAATAGACGTCTCGTCCTCAAAGATCCGCAATTCTGCAATCTTTCGTGCAAGAGTTTTTGCCTGCTCGAGGGTGTCCTCGTGAGTGACGCCGACAAGGACAAGAGCTCCCGGTCCCGGGCATTCGCCAATGACCTCACCATCAACCGATACCGAGGCGCGAGTGACGCGCTGCAAAATTCCACGCATGAGCGTGCTCCTTGGCTCCTAAGTGTTGTGTCCGCTGGTCCGTCCGCCAGTTCGTCCGCGGATTATTCCGCGGATAAGTCCATTACCGTCCGCCGATTGATTTTCCGCCAAGTGCGGGAACATCAGGCCTGCGCAGATCTGGATTGTGCAGTTCTGCCCCAGGTCGTTCCTTCGGCGACACCGAGGACTTCCCCTCAATCGGGACAATAAGTTCTTGCGCTGCTGCAACCCCATCCAAGTTCAGAACGACATCAGGCGAGAGCGCACGTGAAACCACGGCAAGAGCAATCGGCCCCATATCAGCATGGCGAGCGACCGATGTCACCACACCCACGCGGCGTCCACCCACTTCGATAAATTGTCCCGGATTTGGGAGATCTCCCCTGGAACCATCCAATTGCAGGAAGACCAGGCGCCTTGCAGGACGCCCCAAGTTCAAGATTCGAGCAACAGCTTCTTGTCCTCGGTAGCACCCCTTATTCGTGTGAACCGCAGTACGCAACCAGTCCAGTTCAGCCGGCATCGATCGCGCGTCCGTCTCATGTCCCAGACGTGGGCGCCACGCGGCAATCCGCGTTGCTTCCCATGCTGCAATTCCCGCTGCCCGACGCTTCGGCGCACCTTCACTCCATTCGCGCCAGAATTCGCGGGCTTGGTCCCTGGGCACAAGGTGGATATGGAAGGAAAAAGAATCACCCGGGTGCTTCCCCTGGTAATACGCCGCTCCCCCATCGACGATTCCCGGCCAAGGATCATTCCATGTCAGCGTGACCTGATCGCACTGAGAAACTCCACTGTCCCCGATGCTTCCGAGCAACCACCAGCGCTGCGAAATCGTAATTTCAACACGAAGCGCAAAACGCATGGAGTTGAGCCAATCAGCCAACGCTTGGGCGTCAGAGGCCTCGGTGATGAGGTAGAGAGTCTGCCCATCATCAATGGCGCCGCATGCGTGCTCGATATGCCCCTGTGGGTTCATGATCAGCAGTTCGCGTGATTCTCCGGGAGCGATGCCAGTCAAAACCTGGCTTGAAATTGAGGTCAGCCAAGTCAGTCGATCAGGACCAGAGACTTCGACAACAGCAAGGTCAGGACGGTCGGTAATCGCTCGACCTGCCTCTAGGGCCCACTGTTCCCCAGAGGGATCACCGTAGTGAGCAGTCACGCCAAAAGCGACATCGCCTTCTACGTCTTCAAGGGCGACCGCGCCTGGAAGCGTCGCCAGAGGAGACTTCCACTGCGTTTCGCTCTGCGTCACTTACTCGCCATCCTTCTGCTCAGTTTCGTCAAGGGCATCGACGCGCATAAGTCGCCCAGAAAGCTCAACATGACTTTCATGGTCATTTCCCTGGCGTTCATTCGCCCAGAGCATTTCGCCCGCAACCAGGCCATACATGCGCGAAAAACGCTCAAACTCTGCGGCTTCTGGGTCGCGAATCAACAGATCAGTCTCCATCTGAATTCGCGGTCCCATTGAACGACCAACCCAGCGAGCGCTGTAACCGTCACTCTGAGCACCCTGCGCAACCATTTCGCGGGTTTCATACTGACCGGGTTCGGGCAGTACGCCGGAACCGGGAAGCAAGGAGACGTACAGAGTTTCCTCACGCATGAGGTCACCGACTTCAAGCGCCGCAATACCGCGAGCTGCATCCCAAATCGGATCGATACTTTCGCAGGCAGTTGCAGAGTGGATTCGCGTGACGAGCTTCATCTGCTTTCCGCAAATCGTGCCTTCAGCCTCTTCATAAATCGGCTGGTCATCACCTTCGTTGACGCTGAGCATTCCCCAGCCCTTCCACGGGCCAAGCATCCACGCCAAAGGAGCAATTTCTAGGGGCAGGTTTTCTGGAATGGAGAACATGACTCCAGCCTAAGCGGCCACACCTTCATCTGCGAACTGAGTGTGGGTTAAATTCCACCGATTCGGAACATGATGTACACCGGCAGCGAGGCCATGAGGAACTTCGCGCTCCCCCGCGCAATCGCACCCATCGTCGGCCGCGCCCATTCGGTATCGCCCATCAAACCATCCAGAACAATTACGACCAAGGCGACTGCAATTCCAGTAAAAATACCCAGAATTGCAACAGCGGTTGTCAGTCCCGAATAGGCCGCAAGCCCGGGCAGAACAATCGGACTAAGATCCGCGCTTTGCCCCAGTTTCCACACCGCTACCGAAGCGATCACGCCAGAAAGCAGTGCCGCACCCAGAGCCCCGAGGGATTGCGAACGGAAACCCGCTCCAATCTGATCGCCCCAGACGGTACACGAAACAATCACGCAGGCGATGGGAACCGCAATCCTCCAGCCCTGCGAGGATGCAAGCGTCACCCACGAGGATCCCGAAACCACAACGAGCAGCGCAGTGAGCGAACTCATTAACGAGGCCGTCGTTGAGCGCGTCGCCCAAGAACCGTGGCCGCTGGAAGAGTAATCGCGAGGTGTTGAGGCGGTGAAGACTTCCACCGCGACAACCGCAACCGTTCCCAAGCCCATGACCGCACTGGCCGCCATCAAGTCGGCGCTGATCGTCACAACCAAAGCTGCGATGCAGCCGGCGAGGCCGACGGTCACTTGGGCCGGAACCGTGACCTTCGTATTCGTCAGAGATGGCCAGCCCGCGGCAAGCAGGCACGAGGCCAGTGCGACGACTAATGAGCAGGCCCATGATTCCCACGGAGTGAACCACAGGATGAAAGTCGCAAGCGAAAGAGCTGCAACAGTGAGTGCGGAGGTATGAAGCCCTCGACGAAGAGCTGGGTTAATTGATTCGCTCTCGCTCATCGCATAGGGCACGCGCGTGGTGTCCGGAGCGTGTCGAACCCCATGTCGGATGCGAATAATCCCCGTGTGAGTGCTCACATGCTCACGCGTGGGGTCATATTCCTTGGCTTCATACGCCGCAGTCCGATGAGACTCATCTTGCTCATGTGAGTGACGACCTGAAGATAGAGGCTTTTCACCCGTACTTTGAGCGCTTTCCTGCGCTTGTGCTGCGGCGCGTTGCCGTTGGCGCTCGCGGCGCGAGGGCAGTTTCGCAGGGGAAGGCTCAAGATGCTCCATTCCTCTATAGTCCCACATGGCTGCTATTGAGGCCTTAGCGGCACGGAATGCGTCGACCAGTGCTGTGTTCTATGCTCGGTGGTGCGTACCGAGTTGTTAAGCCCCGGGCTCCAACCTCTGCCGCTACGAGCGGCCTTCGCGCCGACAGGCGCTTTCGGCTCGGTGCGCGCTTTTTTATGCGCAAAATGCACCAACGCCGCGCCCCACACTACGGGAACGCGGCGTCGGCCTCGAAAAATCAATCGCTGTGCAGAGGGTTACTCCCCCAGCAGCGGGAAACGGATAATGGTCGCCTCGCGGCCAGGGCCAACCCCAATCGAGGAAATGCGGCAGCCCACTAGCTCCTCAAGGCGCAGGATGTAGGCCTGCGCGGCCTCGGGAAGTTCATCGAAACTCCGGCATCCGGTGATGTCTTCGCTCCAGCCGGGAACCATTTCATAAACGGGGACTGCGCGGGCGAAATCAACCTGATCCGGCGGCATTTCATCAACAACAATGCCGTCAAGTTCATATCCCACGCACACGGGAATTTCCTTGTAACCCGTGAGGACATCCAGCTTGGTCAGGCACAGATCGGTCAGTCCATTCACGCGTGCCGCATAGCGCACGACAACGGCGTCAAACCAGCCGGTACGGCGCGGGCGGCCGGTTGTGACGCCAAACTCGCCACCACGCGTGCGCAGATCCTCGCCGACTTCATCATCAAGTTCGGTCGGGAAGGGCCCCTCGCCCACTCGAGTCGTGTAGGCCTTCGCCACGCCAACAACGCAATCGATGCGAGTCGGGCCAACACCCGCACCCGCGAGAGCACCACCGGCGGTCGGGTTGGAGGAGGTGACGAAGGGGTAGGTTCCGTGGTCGATATCGAGCATGGTCGCCTGACCGCCCTCGAAAAGAACGGTTTCGCCGCGGTCGAGAGCGTCATTCACGACCAAGGAGACATCGCACATCATCGGTTCAATGCGGTCTGCGAAAGAGAGAAGGTGATCGCTCACTTCGGCGGGGTCCAGGGTCGGCAGGCCCACGGCCTCAAAAATCGTGTTCTTGGGAGCCAGTGCGGCCTCAACCTTGGCGCGAAGGGCCTCGGGGTGAAAAAGATCCTGAATTCGGATGCCAATGCGGTTCATCTTATCGGCATAGGTCGGACCAATACCGCGGCCTGTCGTGCCGATCTGATTGTTGCCGCGAGCGCGCTCATTCGCCTGGTCCATCAGGCGGTTATACGCGGGAATGATGTGTGCATTAGCCGAAATGAGCAGTCGCGAGCAGTCCACGCCGCGGCCTGAGATCTCGGCAAGTTCCTCGAAAAGAACATCGAGGTCGACGACGACGCCATTGCCAATGATCGGGGTGACGCCCTCGGAGAGAATTCCCGCGGGAAGTAGGTGAAGCGCATACTTTTCACCGTCGATAACAACCGTGTGACCTGCATTGTTACCGCCGTTGAACTTAACGACGTAATCGGTGTGTTGTCCCAGCTGGTCGGTAGCTTTTCCCTTGCCTTCGTCGCCCCATTGGGCGCCGAGAACGATGACGGCGGGCATATTTTCTCCGTTTTTCAATGCATTGCGGGTATGAAGTTGTTGCGTGCGCAGGGCGCAACGGATTCAAGTTTAGCCGAGGAGCGCGCGAGGTGAGAGGGACCTTCCGGGCGAGGCCGCTGAGTAGTGGTCGCGGTTCGTCCGCGCTTTCCTCAGTCCTTCCTTAGGCCGCAGCGGGACTCTGGAGCAGCAGGCCGACAACCCACAATGTCGCGGCGCTCAGAGCGGCAATCAATTCAATCGCAATGGTCCAGCCAAAAGCCTTGAGTGCAACGACCGTGGCCTTCCATGCCTTCTGAGTGTCCTGGTTACGCAGATATTCCACAATGAAGATGGCAGCAATCATGCCCAGAATCAGCCCCAGAGGCAGGCCAATAAACCAACCGACGAAACCGCCGATACCTCCCCACACCAGGGTGGATTGGGGAATTCCTGCCTTGGTCATTCCTCGGGCGGGGATGATGTACTTCAGGATTGTTCCGACAATCAAGATCGCAGCGGAAATAGCAAAAATGATCCACGCGCTGCGTGTCCCGGTCATCCATGCCCACACCAAAATCGCACCGCCGACGAAGGGCGAAGACGGCCAAACTTGGACAACGGCACCGATTACACCAAAGAGAATGACGGCTGCGATGATCAGGACTGCTGTAAGACTCATGAATGGATCATAGCGTTTTTGAATTGAGAATTTTTCACGGCATGATTGACCTAGTACCCCTGCGAAGGAGTGAAGGATGGGTTTCATTAAACGCCGAGATCCCAATAAGCATCCCGGTTTTCTTACAACGTCGGTCGCTCGCTATTCAGCGATGTACCCGGTCAATGAATCACCCGAGCACGCTGTGGGACGCTGCCTTGATTTTTGGAATCGTTTCGGCGCGCGTGGGGAAACTCCCGGCTATCGGGAAGAACTTGCCCTTCACGGCTGGACGGGAACCGAGATCATTATCGGCTCGGACTTCAAAGAGTTCATGTGGTCTGGAGTGTCTGACTGGGTAGATTTCGCGCCGCGTTTGTTTTCACAAAAGCTCAAGCGCTCGATGCTCGGGATGAACCGATTGGTGGTTGCCGCACGCCGCGCATCCGCAGAGGGCGAGTTCTTTACTGAGCTGTACTGCACCCCAAGCGACATCATTTCGCAGAATGATTCGATTCTGAACGATGTTTTATACGTGACACTGCACCAGTTCGAAGAGGAATACCAAAGCACTGGTCTCTTGCGCGGGGGTGCAACGTATTTCTACGCCGACGACCTGCCCAAAGATCACTTCTTGGAGACGCAGAATGTCTACTGCATCCGCAGGGATGTCAAGCGCCGACGCAAAGGCAAGATTTAAGGAAATGCCCCCTGCACAGGCAGGGGGCATTATTCGCAATGAGCGCTACTTTTACTACTTTTCTGCGCGAGCGCGACGAAGTGAATCGACCTCGTACAGGGCAATTCCCGTTGCTACCGCTGCGTTCAGCGATTCAACCGAGGAAGCAATCGGAATTGAGACGATTTGATCGCAGGTCTGGCGAACGAGGCGAGAAAGACCATTGCCTTCAGCACCCGTGACGACGACCAGCGGTCCATCCGCCAGCTTCAGGTCGCGCAGCTCAGTATCGCCACCGCCATCGAGGCCAACGACGAAGAACCCGGCCTTCTTGCAGTCCTCGAGTGCACGAACTAGGTTCGTTGCGCGCGCGACGGGCACGCGAGCTGCGGCACCGGCCGAGACCTTCCACGCAGTGGTATTTACACCCGCACTGCGACGCTCTGGAATGATCACGCCGTCAGCGCCGAATGCGCCGGAACTACGCAAAACAGCACCCAAGTTATGCGGGTCGGTGACCTGGTCAAGAGCTACCAAAAGTGGAATACCCAGCTGCTGCAAAGAGTCCGCAATGAGGTCCTCAACATCGCGGTATTCGTAACCGCGCACTTCGATAGCAACGCCTTGGTGCACTGCGCCATCGGTGGCAACATCGAGGTCGCGACGAGTCACTTCGTAGACGGGTGCGCCCAGTCCCGAGGCCAGGCGGACAACTTCCTCAACGCGATCGTCTTTAACGTTATCGAGGACGAAAACACGTTCGATGGGCACTCCCGCACGCGCGGCCTCGGCAACGGGATTGCGACCAGCGATGAGTTCATGTCCCTCGGCGATCTTGATGGAGGATTTCGTGCGAGCGCGTGCGATTGCTGCTTCCTGGGCCTCGCGAGCTTCACGCGCTTTCTTACGCTTAAACGCGGGATGGTAGGTGCGGTCTTCGGCCTTGGGGGTTGGCCCCTTACCTTCGAGGCGACGGCGCGAGTGGCCACCGGTGCCGACCTTCGGGCCCTTCTTCGAACCAGGCTTCCTTACGGCGCCGCGACGTCCATCATTTCCAGCCATCGTGTCTCCTTGTTTCTTCGTGAACTGACACAAGCATACGGTGTCAGGTACGCATCGGGGCGGCTAGGGCGCGCGCTAATCGGTTTCGCAACCGCATGCTAGTCACCTCCGCGAACCGGCCGAATTATCCAAGGCTCCAGGTTGCTCCGTCTTTTCCATCGGCAACCTGAACACCAGCTTCGGCCAGTCGATCACGGATTTGATCGGCAGTAGCCCAATCCTTGTCAGCACGCGCCTGAGCACGCTGCTCAAGCAATGCCCCAACAAGCACGTCAAGCGCATGCTTTTGTGGGTCCTCAGCCGCTTCTCCCGAGGCCGATACCCCCGCCCCAGCATTTGCCCACTGGGGTGATGCCGGATCCAGCCCAAGCACATCGAGCATGGAGCGGACCAGGATCTGCTGGCGCTTAATCGCTTGAGTATCCCCTTCACCCAAGGCAATATTGCCCAGTTTGAGCTGCTCATGAACCGCTGCCAATGCGCCGGCAACATTGAGATCATCATCCATGGCATTGGTGAAGGCTTCGGGGAGCTCAGCTGGAGTCAGCTGAAGTTCTTCCGGGCTTGCTGCACCAACGGTCTCGATTGATCGGGTAACGAAAGCTGAGAACTTCTCCCACGCAGCGTTTGCATCCGGAAGAGTGTCGGGTCCCCACTCGATGGCACTGCGGTAATGCACTGTTGAAAGTGCCCAACGCACTGCAGCCGCGGGGAAGTCCTGTGTCAGAGTCTCAATTGAAAGAACATTTCCCAAAGACTTCGACATCTTTTCGCCCTTGGTGGTCACCCAGGCGTTATGGACCCACAACTGCGCGAAATCCCATCCCGCAGCGTGCGATTGCGCCTGTTCATTTTCGTGGTGAGGGAAGCGCAAATCGATGCCGCCACCGTGAATATCGAAGGTTTCACCCAAGTAGCGGTAGGACATCGCAGAGCATTCGAGGTGCCAACCTGGACGTCCCCTCCCCCAGGGCGAATCCCACGAAGCGGTTACGGGTTCCTCTGGTTTTGCTGCCTTCCACAGGGCAAAGTCACGCGGATCCTTCTTCCCGGCCTCGGTCGCGGAATCAATCTGCGATTCGTCTTCGGTTGTACGCATGTCTTCAAGGCGCTGGTGAGTCAGCGAGCCATAGTCCTTTTGCGAGGCCACCGAGAAGTAGACGTTTCCTGCACCGTCGCTGTATGCGTGGCCACGATCCACCAAACGCTGGATCAGAGCAATCTGCTCTGGGATATGCCCGGTCGCACGCGGTTCATAGGTCGGGTCAAGCACACCGAGCTTGTGATAGGCCTCAGTAAATTCGCGCTCATAGCGCTGAGCCCATGCCCACCAGGGAACGCCGGCTTCTGCAGACTTACGAAGAATCTTGTCATCAATATCCGTGACATTACGGATGTAGGTCACCTCAAGACCGCTGCGCTTAAGCCAACGAATCAAGGAATCGAAAGCAACCGCAGAACGCAAATGTCCAACGTGCGGAGAACCCTGAACGGTTGCACCACACAGGTAAATTCCCACATGTCCGGGCACCACTGGATTCAGTGGCTGCAAGCGTGCGGTTTTCGAATCGTACAGGTGAAGGCTCATACCTTCATGGTAAAGGGTGCCACCTTCATTTGGAGACCGGTTCGGCTTCCGGGACCGTGTAACAAAGAAATTAGCGCTCAGGCTTGACCTTGCTCCGAATAAGCTCTTTCAAGGCATCAACGTCGCGAGGTAACTCAACAACCCTCTGCTCGTGCCCTTCAATATCTGCAAAACGGGGCGGTACCGGTGGGACGAAACCAACGGCCTCGGCAATGGTTTCTTCGAACTTCACGGGAAGCGCAGTCTCCATCACCGCGACGGGACCATCAAGTTTGCCGCGCAATTGGCGAGCAACCTGCACCCCATCGGCAGTGTGCGGATCCAAGAGGTAGTGCGACTCCTCCCAGGTGCGCCGAATTTGGGCCAGCCGATCTTCGTGAGTGGACGAGGCCGCGTAGAAGCCGAAGTTCTGCTGAAGTTTTGCGAATTCTTCGGTTTGAGAAAGGTCGAAATACCCCTGAGTGGCAACCTGGTTGAAAAGATCGCGCGTGCGAGCCGAGTCCCGCCCAAGGAGATCAAAAATAAAGCGTTCGAAGTTCGAGGCCTTCGAAATATCCATCGAAGGCGAGGAGGTCGCAAGAGTATCTTCACTGCTTCGAACCCGGTATACGCCCGTTCGGAAGAACTCCTCAAGAACGTTATTTTCGTTTGTCGCAACAACCAGAGACTCAAGCGGAAGCCCCATCTGGCGGGCAATATGCGCGGCGCAGATATTGCCGAAATTACCACTGGGGACGACGACATTGAGGCGCAGGTCAGCCTTGCCTGTCTGAAGGCGAATTCGCAGCCAGGAGGCAATGTAATACACAACCTGCGCAAGCAAACGGGCCCAGTTGATGGAGTTAACCGCACCGATATGCCACTGCTGTTTGAAGTTGGCATCGATGTTGACGGCTTTAACAAGATCTTGACAGTCATCAAAGACGCCGTCGACTGCGACATTGACGATGTTGTCGTCAAGGAGGGAGAACATCTGTGCGCGCTGGAAAGGCGTCATGCGCCCGGCGGGGGTGAGCATAACGACGCTGAGCCCTGAGCGGCCTCGGAGCGCGTATTCTGCGGCGCTTCCGGTGTCACCCGAGGTTGCGCCAACGATGGTCAGCCAATCACCGCGTCGTCCCAACTCGTATTCGAATAGCTCACCAAGAAGCTGCATTGCCATGTCTTTAAATGCGGCCGTAGGGCCATTAGAAAGATGGGCAAGCCAGAGGTTCTCTTCCGCGCTCACACACGTAACCGGGACGATTTCGGGGTCCGAAAATACGGGGGTGCGGTAGGCGCGAGCGCAGATACCATCGAGATCCTCGCGCGGAATGTCATCAATGAAGAGCGACAGTACCTCAGCGGCAAGCGCGGCGTAGCCGTGCTGAATAAGCACATCCTGCCAACGATTCAGCTGCTCAGCGCTGAGTTGAGGGTATGTTTCGGGCAGGTAGAGCCCGCCGTCCGGCGCAAGACCTGCGAGCAAAATATCGCAGAAGGAGGCGGAAGCGGCCTGGGGATCTCTGGTCGAAATGTAACGCACGCTCTCACCCTACCGTGAGCGGATGGCCGGGGAAGGATGAATCGTTTCATCTGAGACGCTTTGAGGCGGGAGCCAGAAAGTGGACGCAAATGCCCGCCAGGCGATTTAGGCTACTGGCATGAGTGAAATGTCTTCGCTTCCTTTCCCCTACCGGGTTGGGCAAGCAATTGATGTCCATGCATTTGCAGATCCGCAGTCAGACTACGGAGAGAAAACGCTGTGGCTTGCATGCCTTGAATGGCCGGGAGAAGTCCCTCTTGAAGGGCATTCGGATGGCGACGCTGCCGCTCATGCCACCTGCGACGCACTCTTGGCCGCCGCGGGACTGGGAGATCTGGGAACAAACTTTGGAACCGATCGCCCCGAATGGGCGGGCGCGTCGGGGAAAGCATTTCTTGAAGAAGTCCGCCGAATGCTGGCAGATGCCGGTTGGTTCATTGGGAACGTCACGGTTCAAGTCATTGCGAAGCGTCCGCGCATGATGAAACGCCTCGAAGAAGCCTCGCAGGCGATGAGCCAGATTCTTGGGGCCCCCGTCTCTGTTTCGGCAACAACAACTGACGGCCTCGGGTTCACTGGCAGGGGTGAAGGTATCGCTGCAAGCGCTACGGCTCTGATCTATCGAAAGTAAGCGAAACTCAGGCTGGCTGCACGCGTAAAAACAAGGCGGACGACTGAGGACCCCTTGTGCGTGCTGTAGAGCTACTTCAGAGAATCTTTGCCTTTGCCGGGTGAACGAAGAGAGTCATCACCAATCCCAAGGCAAGGATCAAGATGATGCCAAGGATTCCCCAGTAGGTGTAGTCCGCACCGGCAGGCGTCCAATTGCGACCAAACGCCAAGAAGATGCCGTACATTGCTGGCGCAAGGAAGGACACCGCGCGACCGGTCGTCGCATACAACCCGAAGACCTCACCTTCACGCCCCTCGGGGATCATGCGTCCAAGGAAAGATCGCGATGCAGACTGAGTCGGGCCGACGAAAACACAGAGGGCAAGACCGAAAGTCCAGAAAATAATCTTTCCGCCATTGTGCAAGAAGAAGACGCTCATGCCTGCAATCACCATGCAGCTCAGCGAGATCACAATGAGGCGCTTCGGTCCGATGATGTCGTCCAAGGCACCCATGGCGATAGTGGCGATTCCTGCGACAACATTGGCCGCAATCGCAAAGATAATCACTTCGCCCGAGGAGAAGCCAAAAGCAGTTCCCGCAAGGATCGCACCGAAGGTAAATACACCCGCAAGACCATCCCTAAACACTGCAGAGGCGGCAAGGAAAAACAGGGTGTGCGGCGATTCCTTCGCCAAGGACTTCACCGTGCTCCAGAGCTTTCGGTAAGAATCCCACAGAGTTTCATGCTCACCGTGGTGCTCGTCAATATGCCGAGGCTTGACGGGGTGAAGCATCAAAGGCAGTGCAGACAACAGCATCCACGCTGCAGCAATCACCATCGAGACGCGAATGTGCAATCCATTCGCGTGGGTAATGCCAAACCATCCGACCTCGGGACTGATCAGCCCAACGTAGAGAATCAGCAGCAAAACAATGCCGCCGACGTAGCCCGATCCCCATCCCAGACCGGAAATACGACCCATGTTCTCTTTGGTTGAGAGGTGGTTAAGCATCGCGTTGTAATTGACCGATGCAAATTCGAAGAAAATATTGCCAATGCCCAAAAGCGTAATGCCAAGGAAGAGGCCTCCGCGCGGTCCCAAAGGTCCTTCCGGAGAGACAAAGAACATCAGCGCCAGACAAATAACGACCAAGATCGTGAACACTGTCAGGGCAAGACCGCCTTTTCCGCGGCGATCAGCGCGTTGACCGGTAATCGGTGCGAGAAGCGCAATGATGATGCCTGCAGCAAAAAGACCCCACGAAAGGTAATCACTAGCGGTTCCCTTATCGGTGAAAGTCCCATCGCTGGTCAGGTAGACCGAGAAGACGAAAGTCGTTGCAACAGCATTGAATGCTGCCGAACCCCAGTCCCACAAAGCCCATTCAATGACCGGCTTCGTCAGAATCGATGTTTTCTTCTTCTCCGAAGGTGCCACCGATTGGGGGGTCGTCGATTCACTCATGTTCACTCCTTATATGCCTACCACCGTAGGCCTACCAGTGAAACTATCACGGAGAAGCAAGGAAAAAGAAAAAATACAAGTAAGGGTCGTCACGCCCAAGCGTCTTCAGCAATGATTGCGCGCGCAAAAACCAGATCGATTGGCGTTGTAATCTTCAATGCTCGACCTTCACCGGCAACAATACGGACGGGAATTCCCGCCTGCTGAGCAAGCCCGGCATCATCAGTAAGCGCTGTGGCTTCGCTATTCGCCGAGGCCGTGGCACGCCGATGCAGCTCACGGATCACTTTCCAGGGGAAACCCTGCGGAGTCTGAACGGCAACCAAACCCGCGCGGTCAACTGTCGCGTCAACATAGCGGGCGTCCTGCGCTTGCCCTGCCGAGGCCTCGGGAACTTCACGGAAGCTCTTCAGCGTATCCGCCACCGCAAGGCCAGGGATCACCGCCTGCTCACCCGCACGAAGAGCCGCGATCACGCGAGAAACCAGCTGAGGGGAGACCAAAGGGCGGGCTGCATCGTGAATCAAGACGGGGCTGTCATCATTCAGAGTGTCCATCGTCTGGGCAAGCGCCTCGAGTCCAGCCGCGACGGAAGCCTGTCTGGACAGGGGCGAACCGGGAACAACGCGCACAATATCGCGAAATTCAGCAGTATCAAGAAGTGCTTGGAATTCATCAAAACGATCTGGAGGCGCTGTCACAACAGCACAATCAACGCCACCGGAATGAAGGTTCCTAAGCGCGTGCTCAACCAAAGGCATTCCATCGAGGTCAACCAAAGCTTTCGGGCGATCTGAGCCCAAACGCGTACCCGATCCGGCCGCAGTGATGACCGCGAAAACCTGAGCCGGGGATGTTGAGGTCACTCTTGTTCCGTGTCTTCTTCCGGGAGATCATCCGCGATTGCGAGGGACTCATCGTAGCCCTCAGCCAAGACCTCGTCGAGGCGTGCAGCCGCAGCGGTCTTATCGATATCGCGAGCAAGTGCAAGTTCAGAGCTGAGAATCTGGCGCGCCTTCGTCAGCATGCGCTTCTCTCCGGTGGAGAGCTTCTTCTGATCATCACGGCGAGTAAGATCTCGAACAACCTCAGCAACCTTGACGATATCGCCCGTCGCGATCTTCTCTTGGTTGGCTTTGAAACGACGCGACCAGTTTGTGGGCTCTTCAATGTAGGGAGCGCGCAAAACCGAGAGCACCGTTTCTAAACCGTCTTCGTCAACAACGTCGCGCACGCCGACAAGATCAACGTTTTCAGCGGGTACCTGAATGGTGAGGTCACCCTGGCTTACGCGCAGAGTCAAGTACGTCTTCTCTTCGCCGCGAATAACGCGGGTGGAAATTTCCTCAATCTTCGCGGCGCCGTGGTGAGGATAAACAACGGTCTGACCGATCTCAAATGACATAGAAGAAACTCCTGCGCTTCAGCTGAACTGCGGTCTATATTCTATCAGTTCACGCACTTTCTGCGCCTTTGAATGGTGAACAGCTGTGCAAGGACGCGCGTAACACAAACGCGGCGGTCCCGAAATTCGAAACCGCCGCGTTTATTGCAGAAATTACTTACCTTGGTTGGCGACCGCAGCGATCTTCGCCTCGGCCTCGGGGTCCAGGTAGGTGCCGCCCTTCTTGATGGGCTTGAGGGTTTCCTCGTCAAGCTCGTACACCAGCGGAATGCCGGTGGGGATGTTAACTCCGGCGATGTCCTCATCGGAGATCTCATCGAGGTGCTTGACGATCGCACGCAGCGAGTTACCGTGCGCGGCGATCATGACGGTCTTGCCGGTCTTGATCGCAGGAACGATGGTCTCATCCCAGTAAGGGAGCAGACGGGCGATGACGTCCTTGAGGCACTCGCTCATGGGAACGGGTTCACCGACGTAGCGGGGATCCTGATCCTGCGAGAACTCAGAACCTGCTTCGATTGCGGGCGGAGCCACATCGAAGGAACGGCGCCACAGCATGAACTGCTCTTCGCCGTACTCGTCGCGGATTTCCTTCTTGTTCTTGCCCTGGAGCGCACCGTAGTGACGCTCATTGAGGCGCCAGTTGCGCTCAACAGGGATCCAGTGACGATCAGCAGCGTCAAGTGCCAGGTTCGCGGTCATAATCGCACGACGCAGCATCGACGTGAACAGGAGGTCCGGCAGAACACCGGATTCCTTAAGGAGCTCACCACCGTGGGTTGCTTCCGCGCGGCCCTTGTCCGACAGCGGAACATCCACCCAACCGGTGAAGAGGTTCTTTGCATTCCATTCGCTCTCGCCGTGGCGGAGCAGCACCAGTTTGTAGGTCATGCACATATTCTTTCATTCTTTTCGCATATGTGTCACGGGACCTGCGTCACGTATCCCGCATTATTCCCCTGCATCCCGGGGATGAAAAGGAAAACAGCGGCGTCTTGCACGCTCCCTGTCCACCACCAGCACATGAGCTCACAAACAGCATCTCAGTGGTCATCTCATACTTCGGGAACTTGCCGATTGGCTTCGGCGAAACCGCAACCAGATCAACTTCGATCAGTGACTCAGGAGGGGCCGCCCAGCAAGCGTCCAGCATGATCCTTTTAAACTTTGCGCATGAGTGACACAACATCAAAGCGCCACTTTTTCCGTACGGCGACCGCATTGTCCACCTTGGCCGCGCTCATTTCACTGAGTGCATGCTCTCAGAGCGCGCCTTCCACATCGACCTCCTCGACGAGCGAGGCAACCCCCGAGGCAACGGCTTCAGCCACCTCCGCGGTTCCCGCTGTCGCAGGCTACAAGCCCGGCGAAATTCCGCCGGTTCCGCTTTTCAAAGTTCCGCCAATCGGCGTATTCGCCTCAAATGCTGACAAGGCTGTCATTGACGCGACCTCTAAGATTTCCTCTGTTCCCGGCGTAACCGTCGCCCCCGCTGTGTGTGACGGTTCCGGCTTGGTGACCAACGGTGGAAACACCGTCCTTGGCGGCGATGGATCAGGTGTCTCCAGTAACGGCGACAAGCAGGTCGTCAACGGTGGTGACGGATCCGGCGTTATTAACGAAGGCCCTGTGAGCATCGTTGTCGATGGCACGGGCGGCGGCGTCTACAGCGATTCATCCAACGGGCTGAACATCACGATCAGCGCAGACGGCTCCGGTACCTACACCTCAAGCACCCTGAACATCACGATCAGTCCTGACGGTTCCGGCACCTACAACAACTCCGAGACCGGCGAAACCATCGTTGTTGGCCCCGACGGTTCCGGTAACTACAGCAATACCAAGACTTCAGTGAACTACAACCTTGATGGCAAGGGCGGCGGCGTCTACAACGGCCCGAACTTGAACATCATCAACAACGGCGATGGCACCGCAATGGTGAACGGCCAGCAGGTGAAGGCTGACAAGGCCCCGATCGTTGGCAAGGTTGGTAAGTTCCCCAAGGTCGATAGCCTCAAGCCCGTCGAGAGCTGCGGCACGACCATCACCCTGGAGGACGGCGTCCTCTTCGACTTCGGCAAGTCCGACATTCGTCCCGAGGCAGCAGCAACCCTGAAGAAGCTTGCTGAGGTCCTCACGAATGCGAAGGTTCCGGCTGCACACGTGTACGGCCACACCGATTCGATTGGCGACGACGCTTCCAACCAAACCCTGTCTGAGGAACGCGCTACCGCAGTCGTCAACGAACTGAAGAAGGACGGCGTCACTACAACCTTGGATTCTCAGGGCTTCGGCGAAAGCAAGCCGGTTGCACCCAACACGAACTCCGATGGTTCAGATAACCCGGCCGGCCGCCAGGCAAACCGCCGCGTGGAGATCTTCATTCCCGCATTCTGACAGTAAGTGGCTGGGGCACACCTTTTCCGTGCGCTCCAGCCACTTCACTTTCCTTCCACAAGAAAGATTGATCAATGACCCGCACGACTTCATCACGCACTACACTGGCCCTCTTCGCCACTCTGGGACTCGCCGCGACTATGGGTATTGCAGCTTGTAGCCAGACGATCAACCAATCCCCTTCAGATGTTGCAAGTGCAGCAAAGGCGACCGCACAAAGCGTCGCCTCCGATGCCGCCGAGCAGGGCAAAGCCGCCGCTTCTTCAGCTGCTAGCTACGCGAGTGCGGGAGCATCCAAAGCCGCTGATCAGGCCCAGAACCTTGCCAAGGGCACAACAGGAAAGACTTTCACAGTCTCCGATTCCAACACCGTTGTTGCCGTCCCGGCTGATGTCGAGAACGTACACATTCAGTCGTCCAATGTGAAGCTCACCTCCACACACGCGCTGACGAGTCTGGTCATCGACGGATCAAACAACTCTGTCAACCTGGAATCCGCAAAGAAGATTACTTTTACGGGTTCCCAGAACGTCGTACACTACACTTCAGGTGACCCCGACATCAGCGATTCCGGTACGGGTAATTCCGTCTCAGAAGACTGATAAGGTACTGAATTTCTTGCAGCAAGGAAGCTGGGGTACATCGCTACCCCAGCTTTTTTTCGCTTAATTTCGACTCTTTAATTTCGACTTAGCCCCCCGAACCAGTCGATTCCCCTGACATCAACTTCTACCCCACAGCCAGTGACCAACCAGATGGAAGGTACACATGTCTACTCACCAGTCCACTACCGAGGCCTCGATCAACCCCGAAATTACACGCGGAACTCACCCCGCAGATCAGGGCGATGCAGGCTACGATAAGGCCCTCAAAAACCGCCACCTGCAGATGATTGCAATCGGCGGATCGATTGGTACCGGCCTCTTCCTCGGTGCAGGCGGACGCCTTGCGCAGGGAGGCCCGCTCCTTGCTCTCGCCTACGCGGTGTGTGGAGTTTTCGCCTTCCTCATGGTCCGTGCACTCGGTGAGCTCGCAATCCGCCGCCCCTCCTCGGGAGCCTTCGTCTCTTACGCACGTGAATTTCTTGGCAGGCGCGGCGCCTTCATCACCGGCTGGTTCTTCTTCCTTGACTGGGCAGTGACGGTGATGGCTGATATCACGGCGGTCGGCGTCTACATGCACTACTGGAATCTCTTCGCATGGATCCCGCGTTGGGTGATCGCCCTGATCGCTCTTGTCCTGGTTTTCTGCCTCAACATGCTGTCGGTAAAAGCCTTTGGTGAAGCCGAATTCTGGTTTGCCCTCATCAAAGTTGCAACGATTTTGATCTTTATGGCGCTTGCCATTTGGGCGATCATCACCCAGGCCCAGATGGGCGACCATACCGCTGGCGTCCACAACATCGCCGAAAATGGCGGCCTACTGCCACAGGGCATCGCACCGATCTTCGCGCTAACTCTGGGCGTTGTCTTCGCTTTTGGTGGCACGGAAATGGTGGGCGTTGCTGCCGGTGAAGCGAAAGACGCACAGAAGGTACTTCCTAAGGCAATCAACTCGATGGCCCTTCGAATTTTCTTCTTCTACGTCGGCACCGTCACTCTTATGGCCTTAGCCCTGCCCTACACCGTTTACTCCTCCGACGAATCTCCCTTCACCACCTTCTTCGCTTCGCTCGGAATTCCTCATGCCGGCGACATCGTCCAGGTTGTCGTTCTCACTGCAGCGCTCTCCTCGCTCAACGCAGGCCTCTACGCGACGGGTCGAACCCTGCGCTCAATGGCCGTTTCAGGCGAAGCACCCAGTTTCGCCTCGAGACTTAATAAGCACCACGTCCCCTACGGCGGAATTATCAT
This sequence comes from Actinomyces sp. ph3, assembly GCF_000308055.1. Lineage (GTDB taxonomy): Bacteria > Actinomycetota > Actinomycetes > Actinomycetales > Actinomycetaceae > Pauljensenia. Next base: position 40,903 of record NZ_CAGY01000005.1, on the reverse strand, counting down.
TACCGCCTCGCTGGGGCTGCTGGGGGTACTGCTCAACGCATTCCTCCCCGATGATGCTTTCGAAATCGTCATGAGTCTTGCTGGAATCGGCATTGCGGGAACCTGGGCGATGGTCCTCATTACCCACCTGGCATTCCTCAAGCGCGTGCGGGCCGGCGAGGAGGAGCGCCCCTCATACCGCATGCCTGGAGCACCTTTCACGAACTACATCTCGCTGGCTTTCTTTGCGATTGTCGTTGCTTCAAATGTCACCAGCCCCAATGGCCGTTGGACTCTCACGCTCTTCGGAGTAGTAGTCGTGGCGATGGTTTGTGGTTGGTATGCAATTCGGGGTAAATTTTCTTCAAATGACGAGGCCCCGCGCCAGTTAGGCGAATAACCACCCCTCTGCTCTCGTTTCTTTTTCGCTATCCAATGATGGAAGAGGACGCACTATGAGGATTCATGTGACGTATGCAGGCGGGACAATCGGGATGGTTGATTCTCCTGACGGTCTGCGACCGGGCGCCGATATGGCGTCATGGCTCAACGCTCAATTCGACGGAATCGAGCTCACGGGACACGTGTCGATGTCTCAGCTCTCGCCGCTGGTCGACTCTTCGGAAACGACACCGATCCACTGGCAGATGATCATCGACGATATTCGCGCTCACGGCGATGAAGCCGATGCTTTCTTGGTGCTCCACGGGACCGACACCATGGCTTATAGCGCTGCGGCACTGTCATACGCGCTGGCTGATTTCACGAAGCCCATTGTTTTAACGGGTTCTCAGTATCCGCTAGGCGTTGTCGGAACCGACGCCTCCGCGAATGTGACGGGCGCTTTGCGCGCTGCCGGAAGTTCTCAGGTGAGCGGCGTGACTTTGTTCTTTGGTCATATGTTGCTTGCAGGAAATCGTTCAACGAAGACCTCATCGTGGGCCTTCGCTGGCTTTGACTCACCTTCGACATTGCCGATCGCACGTACAGGTGCCCCTTGGCGTTGGTATCACAGTGTCGAGGCCGGTGAGGGTTGGGCTAATCCTGCGCCTTACGCTCGCCACGATGTTGCCGTTGTCGACATTGTTCCCGGCCTGAGCGCCGCGCGTTTACGTTCCATGTTCACTCCCCTGCCCGAGGCCGTTATCATCCGCGCATACGGCGTGGGGAATATTCCGGCTTCAGACCCGGGTTTTGTGGATGTTTTGCAGGAACTGCGCGAGGCCGAGGTTCCCTTGATCGTTGCCTCGCAGTGCCACCAGGCCGAGGTTGTCTTGGGCCATTACGAGGCCGGGAGCACTCTGGCGCGTTTGGGCGCGATTAGCGCGCATGACATGACGCTTGAGGCCTTGTATGCGAAGACGATCTTCTTACTCTCTCAGGGTTTGCAGGGTGAAGAGTTCGCACAGTGGATGAATCGATCCATTGCGGGTGAAGTGAGCCTTCCAGGCATTGCGTAGCTGACCTGCGGTTTTAGCTATTTCAGTGCATACAAGACCAATCTAAACCGGTACAGGTCACGAAAACTGACCACTCGATACAAAACGTATTGAATACAAATATATATGCGGGGTATTTCAACAAGAAATACCCCGCATATATATCAAAGGAATTCAGAACAAGATCAGCGGTTTTCCTTCTCAAACTGCTCAATAATGGCAGAGGGAATCCGGCCGCGATCGCTCAGTTCGATTCCCTTTTCTCGAGCCCAACGACGCACTCGAACGCTCTTGGCTTCTACATCTCCACACGGCGCTGCGCGGCGACTATTAAGACGCCCACCTACCCTACGAGCTGCAGAAATCCACGGTGACATGTCACGCTCAAACTGCTCCGCATTCTGATCGGAAAGATCAATTTCATACGATACGCCTTTGAATGCGAATGAAATTGTTTGCTTGGCGACCGAGCCATCACGGTCGTCAACTAATACAACGACTTTCTTCTGCACAGTTTTCACCCTTCGAAAACACATCAATCGCAGATAAGAATTCTTATTTCTACGATCGAGTAATGCACTTTTCGAAACCACGCTATCACATTTTCGATATTAACTATTAATTTTCTATACCCTCAAAATTGCCCGTCTCATTTTCGATTCAAGCGTTGTATGGCCTGATCAAAACCTATAAACTGTCCTTTCGTTAGAGAACCTCAAGGATGAAGGCTAAAACGGAGAAGGGACATGAACCAAGCAAAGCGGGCTCGCGAGATCGAACAGTTTTTCATTACTATCACTAGGGCTTCTGCGGCCCTGGAGGCAACGCTCAAGCGCGAGTTCGGACTTTCACTCGGTGAATATCGCGTCCTCGATGAGGTCGCTTCAGCCGGTAAAATCGGAATCCGTATGGGAGAACTTGCCCAATCGGTCATTTTTAGTCCTTCGCGTCTGACACACACCTATCGTCGTCTGGCTGATCGTAATCTCATCGTTCGTACTCCCTACGAATTCGATCGTCGCGGCGGCACAATCACCATCACCGACGCAGGCAAGAAACTCGTCACATCCGCCCAACAGGCTGAGCGAGCACTCCTGCGCGACATCATTAGCGACGACATCTCTGATGAAGACCTCAACGTATTGATCCGCGTTGGTTCAGACGTTAATACTCGCTTGGATGAAGTCGAGAAGCGCTAGTACTCTCAACTAGTGTGAGCACACCCGGTATACCAATCTCTCGGCTGTCGCCCCGTATTCGCATGGGGCTAGCGGTACTCATCACCGCGATAACGGCAGGGCTGGTTGGTGCCGGGTGTTCGCATCTTCTCCACCTCATTGAGGGCCTCGTCTTCGGCGACGCAAGCGGCACGCTTCTTCACGCAATTTCCTCAGTCCCTTGGTGGCACAGGATTTGCGCACTGGGAGGAGCAGGCCTCGTCGGAGGAATTTCCTGGTATCTCTACGCGCGCGCCGGGGGTAAACCCGTCTCACTACCCAAGGCGGTTAATGGTCAGAAGATGCCGATTCTTCTGACTTTCTGGCACTCAATTAACCAGATCGTCATTGTCGGAATGGGCGCTTCCATCGGCCGTGAAGTTGCGCCCCGCGAAATCAGTGCCTCTCTGGGTGGGAAGATCGCCGATTTTCTTTATCTTCCACCTGAGCAGCGTCGCATAATCGTTGGCTGCGCCGCCGGAGCAGGTCTTGCTGCAGTCTATTCACTCCCTTTATCAGGAGCAGTTTTCGCACTTGAGATTCTTCTGATCGAGGTCACGGCAAGCGCGGTTTGGCCCGCACTGATCATCAGTGGCGGAGCGGTCCTGGTCGCACACGGTTGGGTTCGAAGCGATCCTTTCTACACACTTCCCGAAGCCACCCAGCTCCTTCCGACCGCATCGCTAACACTATGGGCCGTCATTATCGGGCCTCTCCTTGGAATCATCGGACTCCTTTTCAAGAGCGCTGTTGCAGCGTGCTCCGCTGCACGCCCTACCGGCTGGCGCCTGCTTGCTTGGATGGTCCCCACCTTCACCCTCATCGGAGTGATCACTGTCTGGGTTCCATCAATTGCCGGGAACGGACAATCGACCGCTCAGCTTGCTTTTGATGGAGCTGTTTTAGGACAGGGAGGCCGCGCGGCTGCGGGAATCGGAGTCGCTTTACTTGCTTCTCTTGCAATCGATGGATTCACCAAACTTATTGGCACACTTGCCACTATTCGCTCAGGCGCATGGGGTGGAACTCTTACCCCCGGTCTTGCGCTAGGCGCATCGAGCGGTGCGATTCTGGGGATTCTCTGGTCCTACATCTACCCCGGCGACACAACTGCAATTGTCTGTTTCGCCTTCATCGGCGCCGTGGTCGTCCTTGGAACGTCGATGAGCGCACCGCTGACTGCGCTGTGCTTGGTTATTGAATTTACGCACCGAGGCGCAACCTTGCTTGTGCCCACCGTCATTGCACTGGGGCTTGGTGTTGGCGCGGCGCGCATGTGGAACAAATGGCGCACAAAGGAAACTCGGCAACGATAAGCAGCTAGGCCTCGTCAGAGAAATTAACCCAACCCGCTAACCCACGACGGGCAATCGCACCCAAAGTATCAACAGCACCGGCAGATGCATTACCCCAAGGAATATAGGTAAAGTCGGTGCCGCCGGCCTCGAGGAAAGCATCACGATTGAGCTTTGCAATCTCGTCGACGGTTTCCAGGCAATCCGTCATAAAGCCAGGGCAAATCACATCAAGACGCCGGGTCCCGCGACGAGCAAGCTCGGCGACGGTATCGATGGTCGCCGGCCCCAACCATTTCGCGGGCCCAAAAACCGATTGGAACGTCACTAAAAGCTGGTCTTCGTCGAGATTTAAGCGCGCTCGGAGTGCATTTGCCGTCGCCATACACTCCTGCTTGTAGGGATCACCCGCATCGTGCATTTTCTGAGGGATGGAATGGAAAGACGCAAGGAGCTGATCTCCAGATGCGAAATCAGGGCGACCCCGGCGTGCCCAATCTTCCTCGATAGCATGGGCTAGGGCTTCAATATAGGCAGGTTCCGTTGGGAACGAACGGATCGTGCGCACTTCCATATGATTGCGACGTTTCAGGATGTAGCGCGCTAATGCGTCAGTGACTGTTCCCGCAGATGACGCGGCATATTGCGGATAGGCGGGGAGAAGAAGGACGCGGCGATGCCCCTTCGCGAACACATCATCAAGGACGCTCTCAATAGAGGGCTTTCCGTAGCGCATTGCGAGCGCAACTTTCGCTTGACCACCAAGCAGCTCTGAAAGAGATTCGGCTTGGGCGATGGAATACGCCATGAGCGGCGAACCATGCTCAGTCCAAATCGAACGATAGTTTGGTGCGACTCGAGAGGGGCGGAAAGGAAGAATCACGCCTTCAAGAACTGGCTTCCAGATCAGAGGATGAAGTTCAATTACTCGACGATCACTCAGAAATTCACGCAAAAAACGGCGAATATCGCTGGGGCTGGGCGATTCGGGAGTGCCAAGGTTAACCAGGAGCACTACAGGGATCTTAGCCGGGTTTTCTGACTTTTCGTCATCTTCTGTCAACACAATTTAGCCTAACATTCGCCGGGCGATCTGACTCATGTATCGCACATTGCTGTGCGGGCAATCCCACATCACCTCTGTCACGAAACGTTTGCTTCTCACAAGTGGTAACCGCTAAAGTACTTCAGGTAGCTTTTCTCCACCTCAGTAGTGAAGTGCAGATAAGCCCGGCCGCCTTAGCTCAGTCGGCAGAGCGATTCACTCGTAATGAATAGGTCGTGGGTTCGATTCCCACAGGCGGCTCAGGCAAGCCCGAGATATCAGCGAAAACCTCGTTGATATCTCGGGCTTTTTTATTGAAACTAAAATGCCCGCGAGCGCGGGGCTCGCGGGCATAAAGCGTCCGAAGATCAGGACAGACGTGTCACGCGGTAGCGCCAGTCGACCGGACCGGTCTCGATGGTCTCAACGCGGTAGTGCGATTCACTTTCCTGCAGGTAGTTGAACAGCGGGACGGGCTGATGCGGAGCAACGACAATCAGCGATGCGCCAAGCGGAAGGTTATCCATCGCAGCAAAGAGCAGAGCATGGCGAACAACCTTAGGCAGGGAATGAATAACAAGCTCGTCCTCACGAACGGCGGGATCCTGCGATACAACGTGCGCTGTTCCCTGGCCGTGATCGCCGCAACCGCAACCCCCGTGAGCAGATGCCTCAGCCTTCGGAGCTTCCTGAGCGCCGTGGCCGCCACAACCGCAACCACCGTGTGACTGGGGTGCGGGTGCAGCCTCGGCCTTATGTCCGTGCCCACCGCAGCCGCAGCCTCCGTGCGACTCAGTTGCAGGTGCTGCAGGAGCAGCCTGTTCCTTCTTTCCGTGGCCGCCACAACCGCAACCGCATCCGCCCTCAGAGGGGGTGGTCGACACGTCAACCAGCTTGAATTGCTGTCCAGTTCCCGGCGCTGCTGCCTCGGGCAAAGTCTCTGTCATTTCGTCCTCTTCCTTGGAATAAAGCTGTTAACCAGCGGGTATTCACAGGAACGCCCGCACGCAAACCTTTATTTCAGTTTAAATCCTTGCTAAATAGAGCGCTGAGCGATCCCATTCACTTGGATCGGAGTGCGAACTCGACCTCGACCTCAACCGAGGCATTCAGCGGCAAGGCTGCAACACCCACAGCTGAACGCGCGTGCTGCGAGCCAAAAACCTCGCCCAGCAGTTCAGATGCTCCATTAACCACAGCAGCTTGTCCGTAGAAGTTCGGCAAGGAAGCAACAAAGGCAGTCACCTTAACTACCGAAGCCAAACGATCCACACCGCCCGCAACTGCAGCCGCAGCCGCCATCGCGTTCAACGCACAAATGCGTGCGGCCTCGTAAGCGTCTTCGGGATCCGCACCATCTTCACCGACCGCACCAATGCAGGCTAGCTCGCCATTTTCCAGGGGAAGCTGGCCGGAGGTGCGCACAACACCGCGATCCTCAATGGCAGGAACATAGGCGGCAACAGGCTTGGCAACCTCAGGCAGTTCAAGGCCGAGCTCAGCAAGTTTTTCCGAAGGCAGTGTCATTTTTTCCTCACGATCGCATCAGAACTGGGGGGCGTGGAATTTCCACACCCCCCAGCGTAGTCCCGCGCAGCACCTCTGGGTCATCACGCACACTTCGCGGGACAGCTTGTGTGCGGGATCAACCCCGCGGTCTGCTCATGCGGCAAGCGCCTGCTGGACCGTTGGCCTCATTGTGAAGAAACGATCAATCACGCGAGTCCATCGGTTTGTCTGCAAGTCCGGCGTCAGCAGAGCCATCGCAGTCGCGTACTTCGAGATACGCGAGGGGCGGATCCGATTTGCCCACAGCAACCGGTCCAGCTCAGAAGGAGCCGCGCCTGATTTGGTCTCAATAATCGCAATGTGGGGCGCCTGAAGCTCATGACCCCACGAGTCCCAGTGCAGCTCGGTGTCAATCGTCGCGCGCCCCTGACCATCTGCCATGAGAAGCGTCGAACGCGTGTAGGTTCCCGAGAGCACGGGGAGCAGGGAATCAACCCGACCAACGCCGTCAAAGCACTGAGCGGCCTCGAGCCTTTCGGCCACCCAAAGTCTGCCCTTGCGGCTCAGTTCCATCCGCGCTGCCTGAGCAAAGTCGTAGGCCATGCGCTTCTTGACGGTGTGCCCGCGCGGGCCTCGAGTCTTGACCTCAAGGAAGGCCAGCTTCGAATCGAGGTAGGAGCGCGTGCGGACCTTGTAGCGGCGGCGGCGCTTGTGCGCGGTATCCATGAAGGAGTGCAGCTCGGGAGTATCGAAGTAGCACGAGGCATAGCGTTGCTCAATCTTCCCCCCGATCTCCAGAATCTGCGTTGCCGGGTTCATGAGCGCGAGCAACTCATCCAAGCAATCCGTGGGCACGACGTACTTGCGGTCGACTCGCGTGAGCATCGCGGCGCGTGCGTTCATGTCATCGAGGCTGATTCGTTCCAGATTCGTCAGATTGTGTAGTTCGTGCGTCATGGTGTCCTCCAGTTCTTTCACGAGGCCGAGGCTGGGGTGGCGATTTGCGTAAGTTCAGCGCTTGGCCGGGACCCGGTAGCGAACGTCAACCAAGGTGAGATCGTTGACCATGTCGAGTTTGATGACCTTGACTCCGGTCACCTTGACACCCATGCGGGCTTCAAGTGCTTGGCGAAGTTCCTTCTCATCTGCGATTGCGCGGTCGAATTGGACTTGCTGCGAGCCCGAGCGTCCAAGGATCAGAGTTGAATCACCAACGGCCAACGTTGCAAGCACCAACGCGACCATTGCGTAGGAGTAGATCGCTGTGCTCATGCCGAGGAGCAGGCCAATGGCAAGGGAAGCAAAGTAGTAGGCGATTTCGCGCTGGCTGATCTCGTCGGAGCGAAGTCGAATGATCGACAAGACACCAAAGAGGCCAAGTCCTAGGCCTGCGGAGATCGTCGAGTTTGCCATGACGCTTGCAACTGCGAGGACGCCGATGTTCACAACAAAGAATGCGACGACAAGATCGGCGCGTCGGTGGCGGGGGTAGTAGAGGGCTCCAACGAGGATCAACATTGCGAAGAGGTCAATGATGATCGGGAGAACCATCGCTGTGGTGAGTGCAGTCATTTGATGCTCCTCAAGGTTGTTTCGTGCGTGACGTAACTATTGAGCCAGCGGAGTCTATGAATGAGCTATGTGCGAAACTTGATCCAGCCATGCATTGTTTGGAGGTGTCATGCTCACGGCGTTCTATACGGTGACGACTATTTCTCTTGTTATTGCCTGCGGCTTTGCTGTGTACGGTCGTAACCGTCGCGGACTGGTCTTCGCGCGTGCAGTTGGCTACCTCGCGTTGAGCGCTCTGATCAACATGGTGTTGATTGCCGCGCTCCTTTCAATATTCGTCACGGGCTTCGTGGTCGTTTCGCGTTTCGCGGAAGGACAACCTGCTCTTTCCGCCGCTGCAGAGGGAACAATTTCTACTGCCGGAGGTAAGTTCCGCGGAGGAACTTTCCTTCTCATGACCCTGACTTTTATCTTGGCTGCTGCGCTCATCCAGTCTTACATTCACCGCGCAGCGATTAGGCGTTTCCCGCGTCTTGAGGTGAGTGAAGAAACCTTCCAAGTCGCCGAGTACGTCATCCAATGGATGACACTATTTCTGGCGATTTATCAATTTTTCTTTAACGGCCTGAGTGATTTCATTGCATCCGAGTCCGGTAATGCGAACGCAAGTTATATGTTTACGATCTTGCTCTCGCCAGACAATATCAATCTGATTTTGCAGCCGGTGCTGTTCTCGACATGGGTCATGGTTGTCATCGAACGCCTTCATTTTCAGCACCGTCAAAGCCGCGTAGCGGAAGGTCCGAATGCTAGGCCGCCATTAAACCGAGCGGATCAGTAGATCAAAGCAGGTAGACAAATAAATGGGGGATGCAAGCAAAGTTGCATCCCCCCACTACTTCACTCAGCGGCCACCCTGACGGTTTCCGCCAGGAGCACCTCCCTGACCGCCGGGCGCTCCCCCACCGGGACCGCCCTGGCTGCCGGTCGATTGACCCGCAGTAACAGAGGTCGAATTGGAATCCACACTCACCGTATAGCTCTGGCCATTCGACACATCTCCGGACGAGAAGACCACATTCTGGAAGGTCTTTGCGGACTTAACATTGGCCAAGACCTTTCCACTGGAATCCTTAATGGTCACGGTCGAGTTCGCGTTACCTGACGCCGAAGCCTGCAGCCATCCCTGTGAAGAGTTGGTCGAAGGCGATTCAGCCATTCCGGAAGAACCAATGGCAAGAAGCGTTCCACCACTGACCAAGAATTCACCGTTCGAATCCAGTGCGCCGTTCCCACCATCCGTGGGGCCGTAGACGATCGTGTTACCGCCGGAGATCTCCACCGAGCCATTGGAGTCAATGCCGTCACCGCCGGCGTTCACCGTGATGGTGCCGCCCGAGATCAGGATCTTCTCACCGGTATCCTGCATGGAGCCACCGCCGGGTCCGTTGTTGGTCGTGGTCGTCTTGGTCGCGGTCTTTGCCGCTTCAACTGCTGCAACAGTGGTCGAACCGGAGCCATTGATACCGTCATCACTGGAGGTCAGATTGACCTCGCCATTGGAGATGGTGATCAAACCACCTTCAAGGGCTTCGCTGGACTGCTCAACAGTGACCTTCGCACCGTCAAGAACGGCCGCACCCTCAGCGTGGATACCATCATCAGCAGTCGAAGCAACGATCGTTCCGGAGGTCAGTCGGATTGCACCATAGGAGTGCAAACCATCGTCACCGGAGTCAATCGTGACTTCGCCACCGTCTTCAATCAGGAAGACACCAGCCTTAATTCCCTTAGTGGAATTGTTGGAGTCCTTTCCAGCCGAGGCCCCGCCACCGGCAATGATCGTCGTATCACCGCCGGTGATGATGACGTCAGTTTCACCCTGGATGCCGTCACCCGTAGAGGTGATTTCGATGGTGCCGCCGGTGATATTGACGTAGCCCTTAGTGGTGTCGCTATCTTGGTCTGACTTCAGGCCGTCCCCTCCTGAAGTGACCTTGATAGTTCCGCCGGCAACGGTCAGCGAGTCCTTGCCACGTAGCGCATCGTCCTTCGAGGTGACCGTGATGTTACCCGACAGAATGTAGAGGTCGTCCTTGCTGGTAATGCCGTCGTTGTAGTTGGCATTAACCGTCAGTGACCCGCTACCCGTAATGGTGAGATCTGCATCGGAGTAAATCGCTGCGTTATCTTCAGCGTTTGTATCCGAAGGCGTGCCGTCAGTGACGGTGTTTGAACCATTCAATGACAGAACAACATCATCCGCAGAGACCACATTGATGGCGCTACCCGAAGAGTTCGTGATTGTCGCACCGTCAAGGATCAAGACAACTTGAGCATCCGTCCCAGCCTCGACCTTGACCTGTCCATTGAGCGTTCCAGAGAGCTTGTAAACGCCAGCCTGAGTGATCGTCACCGTAGAGCCATCAACCTTGACTCCAGATGCGGAGGTACTCGCGCTACTTCCATTCAAAGTAATGGTCTGAGCCGAAGAAGCATCCCACGCGCTGTCCTCAACGTAGGAGGCTTTCGCGTTCGCAGCCAAGGCCTCGGCAGCACTCGGGGGAGCAATGACAGTCCCGGACTCGGCGGATACCGAGGAACTTGAGGCAGCCTTCGCGCTAACGGCCGACGAGGACGAGGAAGCGGTGCCGGAAGTCGATGAGCAAGCGCTCAGTGCGAGCGCGCCGACCGCGGCTACGGCTGATAACCGTACAAGAGTCGATGCTGGCGTTTTCATGTGAGGTCCTTTCGTGGATCGTGATGATCCAATTGAGCCAGCCAACTCTATGAATGAGCTGTGCCTAGCTCAGGCCTCACATAAGAAAGAAATTTACGTCCTTCAATACCCTTACAGCGCCGCTGAATCGACGAAAGATGACTGGTTTTCCAAGAATTCTGAGAGCATCCGGTTGAGCTGTTCGTATTCGATCAGGAAGCCATCGTGCCCATGAGGAGAGGAAATACATTCAAACTTTGCGCCTGTGATTCCTTCAGCGATCGCATATCCCTCTTTTGCAAAGAACAAACGATCCGAATCCACTGAAACAATCAGGCTCTGCGCGGTAATTTGCCGTAAGGCCTCGGCAATTCCCCCACGATCGCGACCGATGTCGTAGCTCAGCATCGTGCGGCACAAGGAAACGTAGGAACCCGCGTCGAAACGACGCACAAGCTTCGCCCCGTGGTAGTCCAAGTAGGACTGGACAGCCAGACGGCCGCCGCTCAGAACATCTTCATCATCTTGAGGTGCACGACCAAAACGTGCATCCAACTCATGAGGACAGCGATACGTCGTGTGTGCGATCTGACGGGCAAGAGAGAGTCCAGCGTGAGGTCCTTTCTCTTGGTCGTAGTAGTCGCCGCCATTCCAGTTCGGATCCAATTCAACTGCACGAATCTGCGTGTGCGCCCACGCAGCCCGCTCGGCACTCGTGCATGCCCCCGAGGCGACAACGATCAATCGCTCGCAGCGCAGCGGGTAGGTGACGGCCCACTCGAGGGCGCGGTGCCCTCCCAAGGAAGCACCTATGACTGCATTCCACGTCGGAATGCCAAGGTAATCAGCCAGTCTGGCCTCGGCAAGAACCTGATCCCGGGTGGAAATAATGGGGAATCGGGATCCCCACGGCTGCCCGTCAGGCGCGGTCGAGGACGGACCGGTACTCCCCTGGCAGCCGCCAAGGACGTTGGGGACGACAATGAAATAGCGCTCGGGATCCAATGGCTTACCCGGGCCAACGGCCTCTTCCCACCAACCGGCGGTTGACTGGCCGGGAGCTGTGGGGCCGGAAATATGCGCATCGCCTGTCAGTGCGTGCAGAACGAGGATTGCATTGGAACGGTCCTCGTTGAGCGTGCCCAAGGTCTCGTAGGCCAGGGTCACTTCCGGCAAGAATGAACCATTTTCGAGGCGGAGGGGCCCCAAGTGCGCAAACTTACGGAATGCGACGGGGTCATTAGGCGTCCACGCACCGCTGACGGGGATCGGTCCAAGTTCACGTCGGCTCATGGTCTCTTCCTCACTTACCTCGAAATTGCGCGGGCTGGCCAGTGTCAGGCCAGGTGGGCGACGGCCTCGAAGCCCTGCGTCAAATCGGCAATGATGTCGTTAACGTTCTCAATACCAATAGACAGGCGAACGGTTCCGGGTTCAATTCCCGCAGCGCGCAGCTGTTCCTCATTGAGCTGAGAGTGAGTGGTAGATGCGGGGTGAATAACCAGGGACTTCGCATCGCCGATATTTGCAACCGTCGGGAGAAGCTTGAGCGAGGTCGCAAATGAGGTTCCGGCCTCCAAGCCTCCCTTGATGACGAAAGAGAGCAAACCGCCAGCACCGCGAGGGTTGTACTTCTGGTGGAGCTCGTAATAGGGCGAGGATTCAAGACCCGCATAGTTCACGGATTCGACCTGCGGGTGGGCCTCGAGGAACTTCGCGACTTTCAGCGCGTTGTCAACGTGGCGCTCGACGCGCAGCGACAGGGTCTGGATACCCTGCTCGATGAGGAAGGAGTTGAAGGGCGAGGGAGCACAGCCGACATCGCGCAGACCAATTGCACGTGCACGAATGATGTAGGAGAGGTTTGCTCCAAGTTTCTCGGCGCTCAGGTCGTGTCCGAAGACGAGGCCCGCGTAGGAAGATTCGGGTTCATTGAAACCGGGGAAACGCTTGGGGTCCTTCGTGTAGTCGAAGTTACCGGCATCGACGATTGCACCCGAAATTGCGGTTCCGTGTCCGCCCAGGTACTTCGTGGCCGAGTGAACGACAATGTCGGCGCCCCATTCGATTGGCCTGGTCAGGTAGGGGGTGGCGACAGTATTGTCGACGATCAGCGGAACGCCAACAGAGTGTGCGGCCTGCGCGATCTTCTCAATGTCAAAGATGTCGCCCTTGGGGTTGGGGATGGTTTCACCGTAGAAGGCAACGGTGTTTTCGTCGGCAAGAGACAGCCATTCGTCCACATCGTAGGGATCGTGAACAAAGCGGGCATCGATTCCGAGGCGACCCAGGGTGTTATTGAGCAGCGAAGTTGAACCGCCGTAAAGCGAAGGCGAAGCAACAATGTTGTTCCCCGCAGATGCCAGGTTCAGGATTGCAAGAGTAAGTGCAGATTGGCCAGAGGAAGTCAGAAGCGCACCGACGCCACCTTCGAGGGCAGCGATTCGGGCCTCGACGTAGTCATTGGTCGGGTTGCCCAGGCGAGTGTAGATGGGGCCAAGCTCTTGCAGGGCGAAGCGGGCTGCGGCTCGTTCCGCGGAGTCAAAGGCGAATGAGGTTGTTTGAAGAATCGGGATGGAAGTTGCACCGGTTTGGGGATCGCGGTCCCAGCCCGCGTGGATTTGCTTGGTCTCAAATGCCCAAGAGTTCTGGTAATCGGTGTCCCTTGCCTCAATTGCGCCCATCGTTATTTCTCCTTGTGTTCACGTTTTGATTCTTGTGACGTGAGGAGAGGCGATGGCTGAGGGGTCGAGCCGCTACGCTCACGATTTGGCGATTGCGGCAGTTTCCAACGCAAAGACGTACGACCCGGGCGAGTAATCTCTAGCCATCAGTAGGTCTGGTCAAAAGCTGACGCGAAGGTCAGCTACGCATTCGCTGGAACATAGCCTCATGCTATGGCCATGACAGGGGTCACGCGCGACTTGTTCACATCGTGGGCGAATGTAACATCCCAGCCTGCCTTGCGGCACCCAGGGCGACGTATTCCGCCGCCTCGGGAAATTCAACGGGCATCCCCAAGAATTCGGGCGCCAAGCTCTGCACTGCCCGCGAGCGCGCTCCCCCACCGACAACGAGCACTTTCTCGATCGGAACACCCAGCTCACGCACACATTCGAGCGCGAAACGCATGTGAGTAAGCAGGCCCTCGACACCGGCGCGAGCAAGGTGTGCGCGCGTCGAGTTCTTGAGCGTCATTCCCTCCAATCGGGCGGTGGCATCGGGCAGGTTCGGCGTGCGTTCACCCTCAAAATAGGGAACGAGGCGCAGCCCTCCCGCGTCGGGAACCGACAGTGCCGCCTTGTCCAGTTCCTCATAGCCGAGGCCACTCATCGCCCCGACCGCATCAAGGATTCGCGAGGCGTTGAGTGTGCACGCGAGGGGAAGCCAGTGCCCGCTTGCGTCAGCAAAGCCCGCGACTTGACCACTGGGGTCTTCGACGGGAGTTTCGCTAACAACGGCAACAACCCCAGAAGTTCCCAGTGAGAGCAGAGCCTGGCCAACACCGAGGCCAACGCCCAGAGCCGCACCGGCATTGTCTCCACATCCTGGGCCGATGGCGATTTCTCCCCATCCATGCCTTGGATCCCCAAATCCCATAGCCTCCACGGGATCGCAGATCTTCGGCAGAATGATTGCCTCGGCCTCTTCCAGCGAGATTCGTAGCGCCTGAGCCAAGATTTCGCGCCTGTAGACTGCGTCAGCCCGGTCCATATATCCGGTTCCCGAGGCGTCGGAACGGTCGGTGCACAGTCCTTCCAGTCCGACAGCCTCAAAGCCACCGCGGATCTTCCAACTTAACCAGTCGTGGGGTAAGCAGATTGCCGCAATCTTTCGCGCATTTTCCGCCTCATTGTCTGCGACCCAGCGCAGTTTCGTGACCGTAAACGAGGCAACAGGAACAAGTCCCGTAGCCTGTGCCCACCAGCGAGCCCCAGTTTCACTATCGCCATCTCCGCGTTCAAGGATCAGCTCCCGCGCGGCCTCGGCGCTTCTGGTGTCATTCCACAAAAGCGCCGGGCGGATGACCTCGCCTCGCTCATCCAAGCAGACCATTCCGTGCTGTTGCCCGCCCACGCTGAGCGCCCGCACGTCGTCCAACCCGCCAGCCGCGCGAACGGCCTCGAGGAAGGCTTCCCACCACGCCTGAGGGTCGACTTCGCTTCCCTCGGGGTGCGATGCACGACCCTCTCGAATGATCTTTCCGCTAGCGGGGTCGCAGATAACGATCTTGCATGATTGCGTTGAGGAATCGACTCCCGCAACAAAAGGCCTGCTATCGCTCACGGTCTTAGCCAATCAGGTGTCGCATTGCGTGATGGTAGAGCTCGACGTAGTGGTATTCACGGGCTCCCTTCGCATCAGCGTCGAAATCCTCGTAGGCGCTACGGTCAGCAAGGAAGTCATCGATCGTCTCGCCCGGATCCAAGGTGGGCTGGGCGAGTTCGTAGACAGAGGCCTCTTCCATGAGTTCCTGGGTGATGGGATCCGCGCGGAATTCGCGCGCCTTCTCAGCCAAACGCAGGTACATGTCCATATTGGCCCGAGCTGACTCCCAAACGCCTTCCATACCCTCAGTTCGGCTGGGCTTGTAGTCGAAGTGACGAGGCCCTTCGTAGCGAGGCCCACCCCCGGGGAAGCCGTTCTCAAGGAGGTCGACCGTGAAGAAGGCACTGGCTAGATCTCCGTGACCAAAAGCCTTGTCCTGGTCATACTTGATTCCCGACTGCCCATTGAGGTCAATGTGGAAGAGCTTGCCGGCGTTCAGCGCCTGCGCCAAGGCGTGCGTGTAGTTCAGGCCGGCCATTTGTTCGTGTCCGGTTTCAGGATTGAGGCCAACAACGTCGCCATTATCGAGCTGCGCGATGAGTGCCAGAGCATGACCGACGGTCGGCAGGAAGATATCACCGCGAGGCTCGTTGGGCTTGGGCTCAAGACCGATACGGAGGTTGTATCCGCGGGACTTGATGTAGGCGGCAACGGTATCGAGGCCTTCGCAGTAGCGATTAAAGGCAGCGTTTAGATCCTTTGATGAGTCGTATTCTGCGCCTTCGCGCCCACCCCACATGACGAAGGTAGTTGCGCCAAGTTCCGCGGCAAGATCGACGTTACGCAAGATCTTGCGCAGGCCAAAACGGCGGATCTCACGGTCGTTATTTGTCAATCCACCGTCTTTGAAGACCGGGTGCGTGAAGGTGTTCGTCGTGACCATCTCAATAACAAGGCCGGCGTCTTCGACAGCATCTTTCAGCTGCATGACCCGCTGATGACGCTCCGAATCTGACGCATCGAAATCAAAGACGTCATTGTCATGGAAGGTAATTCCCCATGCGCCTAGTTCTGCGAGCTTCGCAGCGTATTCCCACGGGTCAAGCACCGGACGAGTCCCGGTTCCAAAGGGATCAACTGCATTCCATCCCACGGTCCAGAGGCCGAAAGAGAAATGATCTTCGGGGCGAGGTACATACGCCATAGCATGGCCTTCCATAGATTAAATGACTACTGCGTCACGTTTTGTTATGTCTCATAACATAATCCCTGAATTGCGATAGAGTCAAGGTATGTCCAACACCGCACGCACATCGAACCCCGATTCCGGGGCAACCAATCAATCCCTGCGTGCCCACAACCTTTCTTTGGCATTGCGCCACATCCTGGCCAGCCCAGGCGCAATTAACCGTGCGGGCATCGCTGCCCAAACCGGAATTTCACGCGCAACGATGTCGCGGCTTGTCGACGAACTCATTGACTCCGGCCTCGTCGAAGAAAGCGAGGACAAACTCTCAACCGGGCAAAGGGGACGCCCCACCAGCGTCCTCTCCCCGACCTCGGGAAGGGTTATTGCGCTGGGTCTACAGGTCAACGTCTCGGCGCTTGGCGCCTACCTTGTTGACCTGAGCGGGACAGTCTTAGCCCACGAATGCGTGAGCGGCGATTTCTCAGGTGCAGACCCCACCTCAACCCTGCGCAAACTCGCACGAATCGCCAGACGCGTCCTGCGTGGAGGAAGCAGTTCAGGTGCACTTTTCTTGGGAAGTTCACTTGCCCTCCCCGGCCTCTTCTCCACTGACACCCTGACCATCGCCCCCAACCTTGGCTGGCGAAATATTCCCCGCGAGGAACTCCTTCACCCCCTTCACGACCTTGCCGTCACCCTAGTTGCGAACGAGGCCGACTTGGCAGCCTACGCCGTCGCCTATCCTCGCCCCGGGGTCCCCGAAGGGCCAGATTCTTTCATCTACGTCTCGGGAGAAGTCGGCATCGGCGGCGGGTTGATCGTCAACCATCAGCCGCTGAGCGGTGCACACGGCTGGTCGGGCGAAATCGGGCATATTTGTGTGGAACCCGAAGGCGATATCTGTTCGTGTGGTGCGCGCGGCTGCTTGGAAACTGTCGCGGGATTGAAAGCTCTTGGCCGCGCGGCCGGACTGGGCGACAACGCAAGCACACGCGAGATTCTGCAGCACGCGGGCCACAGCTCACGCGCTCAAGACGCCATGACCCATGCCGGCCACGCATTGGGGCAAGCACTGTCCGCAGTCGTCAACACTGTTGATATCTCTCAGGTCTACTTGGGCGGCCTGGTTGCCGAGATTGCACCCTACCTGCTGCCTAGTCTTCGCGAAGAACTTGCAACGCGCGTCCTTCAGGCCCCCTGGCATACACCACAGATCGATATCCTCCCCCACTCGGAAGATCTGTCACTGCGCGGTGGCGCGCATCGAGTCCTCGACCTGATTGTGGACGATCCAATTCACTGGAAGGATCAAGCGATCACCCTTCCCTAAGCAATTTTCACAGGCCCCACATAGCTATCCGGCAAGCGATAGCAAGGCTCCTGTGTTGCAATGAAAACATGTGCGGAATTGTTGGACACGTTGCATGCCAAGCCTCTCAGCGGAGCCGTCAGGTCGTTCTTGACGGGCTTTCACGCCTGGAATATCGCGGATACGACTCCGCGGGAATTGCCTTGGCAAGCCCGGGGAAGTTGAATGTCATCAAGGCCGTCGGAAAGCTGGTTAACCTGCGCGAGGCCGTTGACCAGGATGCGCCCGCCGACGCTTTCGCTGGGATCGGACACACACGTTGGGCAACCCACGGTCGCCCAACCGTTGCGAATGCACACCCACATGTGAGTCCCGATGGACGTTTTGCATTGGTCCACAACGGGATTATCGAAAATGCTGATAACCTGCGCGCCCAGTTGCGCGCGCAAGGCGCGATTTTCACCTCGGAAACCGATACGGAAGTGGTCGTGCACCTGCTTGCACACGCCTACGACCAGGCGGATCCGGCCTCGTACACGGGTGAAGTTGCGCAGCTCAGCGGCACTGACGAGGCCGTCGCGCGCCGACTTGTCGTCGCCATGCGCGAAGTGACCGCGAAGCTTGAAGGAACCTTCACACTGCTCGCACTATCTACTGAATCTCCCAATGTCATCGTTGCCGCGCGCAGATCATCGCCGCTGGTTATTGGTTTGGGCGAGGGAGAGAACTTCCTCAGCTCGGATGTGCTGGCATTTATCGAGCACACAAATCGCGCGGTAGAAATTGGGCAAGACCAGCTGGTTGTCGTGAGCGCTTCCGCTGTAACGGTCATCGGTGCAGATGGACACCCGCTTCCCCTTAAGGACTATGAAGTCGATTTTTCGGCGGATCGCGCGACCAAGGGTGGGTGGCCGACCTTCATGGAGAAGGAAATCCACGAGCAACCTCGAGGCGTTGCGGATACTTTGGCTGATCGCCTGGATTCCCACGAGCACCTGGCATTGGATGAAGTCCGAATCCCAGAACACGTGCTTCGCGGAATCGACAAGATCATCATGATTGGTTGCGGGACTGCTTCTTATGCGGGACAGGTCGCCCGCTACGCGATCGAACACTGGTGCCGAATCCCCGTCGAAGTCGAGCTTTCCAGCGAATTCCGCTACCGCGATCCGGTCATTGGCGAAAAGACTTTAGTTGTCGCGATCTCTCAGTCTGGCGAAACGATGGATACCATCCAAGCGATTCGCCACGCGCGCGAACAGGGCGCAAAGGTCGTCGCAATTGTCAATACTCCCGGTTCGACCATCTCGCGCGAATCGGATGCCGTAATTTTGACCCATGCGGGGCGTGAAATCGCAGTTGCCTCAACAAAGGCCTTCACATCACAGGTCACTGCCTGCTTCATCCTTGGTCTGTATTTGGCGCAGGTTCGCGGAAACAAGTACGCCGATGAGATCGCCGACTACATGGAGAAGCTCGCCCGCGTACCCGAGGCGATCCAGAAGGTTTTGGATAGTGGGGAGACCGTTCGCCAATTCGCCCGCACGATGAAGGATGCGACCTCGGTGATCTACTTGGGTCGTCACGTGGGTTACCCCGTCGCACTTGAGGGTGCGCTCAAGCTCAAGGAAATCTGTTACATCCACGCAGAGGGTTTTGCGGCCGGCGAACTCAAGCACGGGCCGATCGCTCTGGTGGATGAGGGCCAGCCGGTTGTGGTCATTGTGCCAACCCCGCGCCGCCCCGAACTGCACGCGAAGGTCTTGGCGAACATCCAAGAGGTCCGCGCGCGCGGAGCCCGAACCATTGTCATCGCAGAGGAAGGCGACGCATCGGTTGATCAGTTCGCTGAAGTTGTCTTCCGCGTTCCACCGGTGCCGACGCTGTATGCGCCACTGCTGACAATTGTTCCGCTGCAGATTTTTGCGTGTGAGCTTGCGGCGGTAAAGGGGCTGGATGTTGATCAGCCGCGAAACCTGGCTAAGTCCGTCACTGTGGAGTAGGTCGAATATGGGATTTCGCCTGTGCTGCAGCAATTTCCGCGCGGAGCAATCGAACTTCTTGGGTCAGCTCTGCGATCTGCTTTTCTAATTGAGGATGAGCCGCTAGCTGTTGCACTGCAGCGGCACTGGTAACCGCTGGCTCTTCATTCTTCATTCCCTCTTCTTGCTTAATCCTTTCAAGGAACCAAGAGGAGAAAATGCCGGTCACGATTCCAATGAGCGCAATCCCAAAAAGCATGTAGATCGCCGCAACCACACGTCCTGTAACTGTTACAGGTGCGATATCTCCGTATCCAACCGTCGTCACAGTAACTAGGGACCACCACAGTGCTCGTCCCAGGTCTGTCACTGTCGCTCCTTCGGCATGGCGCTCGGCCTCGAGGACAGTGAGCGCCCCAACCCAAATGAGCAGCACAGATATCGCTCCCGTATAGAGAGAAATTTTGTTTCGCAGTTTCGCATCTGCAGAACGCTGAAAGATACGCAGTAGTGCTACCAAACGCACAAGGCGTAGCGGCCGAAGGAAAGGCAGGGGGACAGAGAAGAAATCAACCAGATTCGCTTTAAACCACCGCCATTTTTCAGGAGCGGTGATGAGCCTGACAAGATAGTCGACGCCAAATACGGCCCAACAAATATTCAAGACAAGTTCGTAATGCTCGTAGTCGACCCCACTTGCATCCGTCACAATTTGCGCAGAGTAGGCAACCAAGAAAACGACGGCAACAACCATGAGCGGCCACTCCAATGTCCGCTCCCATTTTTCATGCATGTGATCTTTATACATGTTTAACAAAGAGTGGGGGTGGAGCCGCTCCCCAGCTCCGCCCCCACGACATAACTTCAACGATTACTCAGGCACGCACACTTACTTAAGATCGCACGCCTTGTAGACGTGGGTCAGCATCGCAAGGCGTTCCTCCAAGGTTGCGTCCTTGGGAACGCACATCTTCGCGCCCAGATAATTGCATCCACCTTCGATCGCAGCCTGCGCGCAGCGCTTAATTTCTGCGTCACTCATCAGCGATGCTGGTTCATCGCTCTGGCCGGGCAGGTGCCCATCAACCCACGAATAGCCGTACTGAGTTTCCTCGGGACCTGCACCTGAGAAGACAACACCATCCAGAACCCCACGTTTTCCGGCTGCAACGATGTGATCGTAGGCAGCATCGGCACTGCGTTCTTCCAGAACGGAGCGTCCCCAGTTAATCAGGACACCGACCTCGAATTCCGCAGCGATCTGAATTTCTTCTTCGATCGAGAGGAATCCTTTTTCTGGCTTTTGCTCTGGAATGAAGCGATCACAGTGCTCAATGACCAGCCGAGCTCCGTACCAGTCCCATTCGCGCAGAACTTCCAGCGAGCGCCGGAATGCATCCCCTTGCGCGGTTCGCGTGGGGGCCGAGTGCACCTCGATGCGCGTCACCACATTGCGGTCAGCATGCTCGCACAACTTGCCCACGCCCTCGCGCAGCTGGCGGGTGAAAGCCAGCGCGGCCTCGCGACCCTCCCGATCTGGCGAGGCCAAGCCGAAGTTCGCGTCCTTCCCAACGTTTTGCATGGTGCCGGGGATGGCGGTGACGGTATTGAAATCCCAGTTCGCGGAGAGTAGACCGGCAAGAAGTTCATTGTCGGTGGCTATCTGTCCGGGATAGGGCATTTCGAGGCCGTTAATCCACGGCTGCTGTGCGAGGAGTTTGTAGTAGTCCTCTTGCAGTTCCGGGGCGGGATGCGAGGCATAGGCTCCGATAATGAATGGGATTGTCATTGTGATCATCCTTCTGTGGTGATGTCGCCGTCGTGGGGACACGCACTGATAAGTCTGACAGGTCGAGCTGCAAAACGCAGCATATTTATCAGACAAATTTACCCTCAATCCAGCTCTTTCAAATATGAAAAACGATAAACTCAGACCATGGACCGCAATGAACTGATTCAACGCACATTCCCTTACCTTTTGAAGCGCCTGGAAGACGCTGGCATCAATGCGACTCCCGAAGTCGACCCCCAAACAAACGGCTACATTCTGACCGTCGACACCATGCACTCTATCTAGATTTCCCAAACAGTGTGTCATTGGTGACGGATCAAAGTCTTGCTCAATACCCGCTTTCCGTCGACGAGCTCTTCTACTACGGTCAGATCAACACCGATAATGAGCCAATCGACACCAAGCAAGAGGTGGGTCCATTCACCGAGCTTCTGGGAGAATCACCATTTATTGCCGGCAAGGCGGCAAACATCGGCGCCTTGGTAAGCAATCTCCACATTGACGCTCCCCATGGATTGTTCTTCGCTATTCCGCAACGATCCGTCCTGCTCTATGCACCCATCGATCCGGAAGACATTTCACGACAGATACTCCAGATGGCCGACTACATGCGCTTCGCGGTCATGGAAGAATTCGGCAATAACAACGGTTTCGCGATCAGTCGCGATATCTTCTACTGCCTACCCACTGGAGAATTCGGCCCGATTACCCAGGGTGACAATCCCGAACTTCACGAGCTTTTCAGCAATCCAAAGATCGACTTTGAGACCTTTATGGGACTTGTAGAAAAGTACCTGTATGTACCCGAAAGTTTCGTTCAGCGCTTCCTCGCGAAGTAAAAGACGAAGGGAAGTAAGCCATACACAGGCGGCGCGCAGCATGGCAGACGCATCTCCACATGTCTCGAAGTGATGCGCGCCGCCTTTCATACTTCGGTTTGACTTCTGCGTCCTCATTCCCTAAAGTTTCCACGTACGCGCGAGTGGCGGAATAGGCAGACGCGCACGGTTCAGGTCCGTGTCCTAGTGATAGGGTGGGGGTTCAACTCCCCCCTCGCGCACGTAGTAAGGACCCAGCGAAAGCTGGGTCCTTTTGTTTTACCTGCCGAGGCCTGGCCCGCCTGATGCGCAAAGCAGGCGCATTGCGTACCTTGCTTAACTAAGGCGGCACCTTACTTAACCAAACTGTGAGGCCGGCTGACGCCCTCAAGCGCCAACCGACCTCGTAAAAAAATCAGCAGTTTAGTCCTGCTCGACACCCGCAAGGAGCTCGTGCACCCAAGTTCGCGCGCGACGGTAGTCCTCGTCATCTTGGGGGACATCCGCGCTATTGACAGTCGAGCTGGGGTACGAACCCATGAATCGCACATCCGGAGACACACGATACAGCCCGCGCAGTGCCGCCTGAATATGTTCCTGAGCTATGTGTCCAACCATGTCGATCGAGAAGGTATAGGCACCCAAACCATCGCCACTGGGACGCGATTCGATTCGCGACAGGTCAACGTCATGCACCGAGAACTGCTCAAGCAAACGCATCAGCGATCCCGCTTGGTTCACAGGCAGCGCAACTTGAATCGTCGTCTTGTCATGTCCGGTCGGAGCTGTCAGAGCACCTTCAATCGGCCTTCTCACGCACACAAAGCGCGTGATCGCACCCGGATTATCCGCAACATCCGTGAACAGCGATTCCAAACCGTAACGGTCCACCGAAGTCGCATTACACAGAACCGCGTCAAAGGCGCCTTCTCCCGCACCCAAGGTCTCAGCCGCTGCAGCAGTCGAGGTCGTGGGAACATGAACAACACCGGGGAAGGTTTCCTCAGCCCAGTTTCGACACTGCGCCCACGCGTGCGGGTGGGTTCCAATCTTGCGAACGTCTTCCGCGCGCATCCCGGGGCGAACAGCCAGGTGGAAGGTAATCGGCACCAGCATTTCCGCACGGATCACCAGCTGAGGGTAGTCTGCCAGCGCATCGAGCGTTGCATTGACGCCACCTTCGATGGAGTTCTCAATGGGTACGACTGCCCAGTCAGCCCTCCCCTCACGCACGGCCTTCATCGCCAAAGGCGGAGAGGTTAGCGGAATGAGTTCTGCCTCTTCGGGAGCAACTTGGCGTAGGGCCTGCTCAGTGAAGGTTCCAAATGGGCCAAGAAACGCGATTCGCAAGGTGCTCACTCGGAACGATCCTCCTGCGCGGATACGACATTCTCGGTCGCGTCCTTGGTGTGAGCACCACCATTACGCTTCTGCCCAATGATTTCTAGGATCACAGGCAGGACCGAAACCAGAATAATGACGCCCAAGATCAGCGTGAGGTTGTCGTGGACGAAGGGAACATTGCCCAGCAGCGAACCAACCAGAATGAAGCCGGCGCCCCACAGCAGCGCACCCAAGGTGTTGAACACCAAGAATTTGCTATAGGGGTAGCGCGCGATTCCCGCGGCCAGAGGAATGAAGGTTCGCACGAAGGGGATGAAACGACCAATCACCAGCGAACGCCCGCCGTAGTCACGGAAGTATCGTTCGGCCTTCTCCAAGTGCTCGGTCTTCAAGATTCGAGCATCGGGCTTGAAGAACCTGCGTCCCCACTTTGCACCCAGGAAGTAACCAATTTGAGCGCCAATGAAGGCTGCGACAACAACCATGATGATCAGGGTTGGAAGGTGCAAGCCCAGTCGATCGTGCAGCAAACCTGCTGTGAAGAGCAAAGATTCTCCGGGAAGAACCGGGAAAAGGACACCCGACTCAATGAGGACGATGAGCATCGTCCCCCACAGGACCCACGGTCCCATTGCGACCAGCAGGCTTTCGGGGTCTTTAAACCAGTTGATGAAGGTGTCAAGCCCTGAGGCGTTCACCAGGATGGCGTTCAGCATGCAGAATTCCTTCAATTGGGTTCAACGAATGACAAAGTGCACGGCATGTTACTTGAGTCAACCCTACCGGTCTTTACACAACAGATAGGATGTCATCCATGGAGAATTCCGAGGAACTGGTCACGTCTGACATAACCGAGGCCCCCACAACCTCTGGGGAACCACCGGTGGACCCCACTGAAACCGAGTTTGAGGATGCGCCCGAATCGACTGCACCCACTTCCTCACGCTCTCGGCTTCCCGAACCCGTTTTCTTCGCCGATCGCCTGCTTTCCAGGCGCCGGCGCCGTGCTGATCTCTACGAGGCCATCATGTGCCTTGTGGGGATTGTGCTTGTGTGGGGCCTGGGATTCGTCGCCTCTTCAACCACAGAAGGCGTCGCGCAAGACGTTCTACGCGTCACGGTGATCCGCGATCTTCTCCTAATGCCTCTGTCACTCTTGGAAGGCCTGACCATCTTGGTCACCCCCATCGCCGTCATCGGGATGCTGCTTTTCCGCCGACAGGTCTCCACCGCCATCGAAGCTCTCGCCACCTCCATGATCGCTGGCGTGACCTCGTATGTGATCTTGCTGGGACTTCGCCAACTTCCTGAAACTATCACCGGCCCGCTCAGGGTGACGAACGTGGAAAACGGACAGACGGCCTCGCACATCGCGATCAACCTGGTCGCAATCGCTCTCATTGCCCTCTTCACAGCCGCGGGCGAATCCGAAGCGCTTCGTTCAGTCCGCTGGTCCTACTGGGCTCTGGGCATCATCATTGTCATCTGGGTACTTCGCGGCCAACTCACTCTTCCATCCGCGTTAATTTCCGTTCTTCTTGGTCGCACTTTTGGCGTCTCATCGCGTTTCTTCTTAGGCTTCCAAGACCGCAGTGCCTCGGGCGGCCAGATTGTGAAGGCGCTGCTCTCGATCCGGATTATTCCCTCACGCGTCATCCGCACAGACCTTCTTCCCGCCGGAGTCACGCTGGATACATGGACTGTTTCGGAAACACCACACGGTCACTTCCGCATGGAGACCACTGAAGCTGATTCAGCGGAATACACGATTGCCCGCCGCCCACCGGTCGACGGAAACCGCCACTACCAGGTCTGGGATACCTACGGCGTTCCATACGAAATCACTATTTTGGATCCGGGCCGCGGTATGGCCGGCACACTCCTGGAAGTATGGAACAACGTTCGCCTTCGCGGGATTTCTCGCTGGGTTTCCCCCTCGGTGAAAGCAGCTGCAGAGCGTTCCATGCTGACCGCTATTTCAGCTAAACGTTCCGGTGTTCACTTGCCTGAACCCATGGGTATTGCTCAAGCCGGCGACTCAATCATGACAGCGATGCGAGCCCTTCCCCCGACAGCCTCCCTCAAGGATCTGGCCGACACCGACGCACTGAGCGATGACATTCTTGATCAGGCGTGGAAGCAACTCCTTTTGGCGCACTCTCACGCAATCAGCCATCGCCACATCGCCCCTTCGTCCGTCGTACTCGACCAGTCCTCAGAGGTTTGGCTGATCCACTGGGATGAAGGCGAGGTTGCAACTACTGAGCTCAACCAACGCATCGATATCGCTCAGCTCCTCACCCTACTTGCCATCTATGCTGGGCCCGAACGAGCTCTGGCCTCGGCACGGCGAAACCTCAGCGAGGCGGAATTGGTCGCCTGCGCGCCGGTCCTTCAAAAGCCGGTCCTTCCTTCCGAGGTTTCCTCCACTCTTCGACGCAGCGATCTTCTGGATCGCCTTCGCGAGGCGATCGTCGCCGACACCCCGCAAGAATCCGTTCAGCCCGCGAACCTTCAGCGCTTCGCACCCAGGACAATGATTACCTTCGGCGTTCTGGCAGTTGCAGTTGTCGTGTTGATGGGTTCGCTCAACTTCTCCGATATCGTCGCTGCAGTAAAGCAGGCAAGCCCCATTTGGATCGCTGTGGCTTTCGCTTTCGCAGCAACAACCTGGGTTGGAGGAGCCGTCCCCCTGGTCGCTTTCAGCCAAGAGAAGGTCAAATTCGGCGATGCCATCTTGGCTCAGATCGCAGCCTCGATTATCACCCTGGTTGCTCCCGCTGGAATCGGTCCGGCGGCGCTCAACCTGCGTTTCCTGACAAAGCAGAAGATGTCGACGGCAGCTGCCGTCACCACCGTTACTCTGCAGCAGATTTCCCAGTTCCTCGTGACCGTTTCATTGTTGGTCATCGTGCTGTTCTTCTCGGGTTCGTCGCTTTCGGTTTCGCTCCCCTACGGCGCGATTATTGCCGGAACTGCAGTCGTGGCGGTGATTGTCATCGTGTGCATTTCGATTCCGAAGATCCGAAAGTTTATCTGGTCGAAGATCGAACCGACATGGAAGCAGGTGTATCCGCGTCTTCTGTGGGTTGCCGGTCAGCCTCAGCGCCTTCTCGCAGTGCTCGGTGGCAACCTGCTCATGAATATCGGTTTCGTTGGAGCCTTCTGGGCTTCCTTGACCGCAATGGGCGGGTCGTTGAACTTGGTGACGCTCTCCATCACCTACTTGGCCTCAAACTCGCTGGGTTCTGTCGTTCCCTCCCCCGGTGGCATCGGCCCGGTCGAGGCCGCGCTCACCGGTGGTCTTCAAGTTGCCGGAATCGCCGTGTCCACGGCTCTTCCGACCGCGATCATCTACCGTCTGGTGACCTTCTACGGCCGCGCTCCCTTCGGTTGGGTGGCCCTGAAGATCATGCAGAAGCGAAACCTGATCTGATCCTGCAGACTTTGCCACATATCGACACAACATGCGGCAGCCAATAACGGCCGGAAAGCTTAAGTTTTTCTACTGACGTTCCGAACGTGAGAGATTGTCGCGGATAGCCCGGCCGATCTTTTCGTGGGTATCATCCTGAATCCACTGCGAATCCAAGCCAAAGTGTGATCCCGCGTTTTTCTCATCCTCGCGAAGCCCTAAAATCGCTTCCCACAGCGGAATGAGTTCTTCGTGATAGGTGTGCCCATGACCACCCGGAGCCGTACCCGCAACCGGCATATCGACGAGGACCTGAATGTAGGTCGCACCTCGCGTGTATTGCATATGGGGACTGACATCCCCATCAACCTTTTCTGAAATCCAGTCGGGCTTGTGCCACACTAACTCCGAATTCCACCAAACCACCGGATCCGAGGGGTGCTGAGCATAGACAACCCTGGGATAGTTCCAATCGCCGAGTTCGCGACCGTAAACATCTGCCCACAGATTCTCTGGAACATTAACGAAACGTACGTGGCGGCCATTTGCAACAACGGGGGCAACCTCGGGACTGCCTCGGTGACGGATGGCAGTCAGTTCTGCGTGCATCGGCGTAAATGCAGGAGTTCCCACCCAGAGCGCACCATCAGTCCGACTTAAAACATCGACAATTCCCGAGAAGACATGTTGCGAGGCGTAGGCCCCTAAAGATTCTCCGCAGACGAAAAGTGCTGGCCTACGGTCTTCTGGAATCTCATCCACTGCGCGACGAATCGTTTCAAAGAGAATGACCGCTGCTTCTTCAGAAACATCCAGATCCGTCAGGAAGTTAATCGAGGAGGGAACGAAGGAGTACTGCATCGAGGCCGTCGCGCAATTCCCACGAGTCAAGTACTCCAGGGGTTGAACCTGCCATTCATCAACCCATCCTGATCCCGTCGAAGTGGCAATCAAGATGACAGCGCGATCAAAAGCACCCGTCCGATGCAATTCTTCGACAACAAGGTCAGCGGTACTTTGCAGGCTCTGCCCTTCTTCGGGCATCCCCGCATACACGCGAATGGGCTCCATAGCCGCACAACCCGTGA
Organism: Actinomyces sp. ph3; assembly: GCF_000308055.1. Lineage (GTDB taxonomy): Bacteria > Actinomycetota > Actinomycetes > Actinomycetales > Actinomycetaceae > Pauljensenia. The sequence continues at coordinate 12,982 of NZ_CAGY01000005.1, read as the reverse complement.
CGGCCTCGATATCGGCGCAACTAGGACCTCGACCAAGAAAAACGCGACCCTGCCCACCCACGGCACGCCAGGAGGAGCGCGACTGCGGCGAACCAGAACGCTCAGGCACCTGGGGTTGGACGATCCCCTTCGCCGTGCGGTTATTCATCTTTCGCGCATGACGGGTGAAGAAGTTAATACCCAGCTTCAGCAGGACCTGCGAGGTCAAGGCGTACACAATGACAACAAGAATGAGCAGGGAAAGAGCCAGTGCGAAGACCATATGCATCCACTGGCTCAGAACACTAACAATTGCTCGGCCGATCCACTGCAGGCCCCAGGCAATACCGAGCAAAGCCAGCATCAGAATGAAGGCGCAGAAAGTTCCCAGCAGGTATTCCCCCAAGGTCTCGCCGCGCATTCCTACCAGATAATTGGCACGCTTGCGCTCGCGATAGGACTGGAGCAACCAGCGCAGGAACCACAAGAAGAACCCCAGCAGTAGTACAGCCCTAAAAGCAATCGATACGGATTGTGGAGCAGTAATCTCAACACCGAGCCTGGGCACAACCAAGGCATAGAAACGCTGGATCGTCAGTCCAACGATGTAACCAACAGCCGAGAGAACGCCCGAGGCGACCGCGTGCCACTGCCACGATCGGGCAAGAAGAGAAGGCGAAACGGATACTCCGTACATCACCAGCGCGCCGACGACACCGATTAGTGAAATATCCATAACACCTCCACTGAATATGTCTTATTCTGCCCGATCTGCAACCCAGACGAGCGTGAAATAGGGCAGTTTCACAGTGGAGTGAGGCTCAAAACCCAGGTGTTCATAGAGGTACCAGCGCAGATTCTCTTGCATTTTTTCGCGCCCCGCAGCGGTGGAACGCAAGTAGGACGAGCGCGTTGTCCCCAGCTCCATAATGGCTTCGGGCGTCATGGAATCATTCCAATCGAAACGATTCAATACCGGTTGCGACCAGTGCTCACCCACGGCCGGAGGACGGTCGGGACGGTGAACATCACCCGAACGCATAATTCTCGTGAGCCTGTGGACCCATGGGATTGTCACATCCATTTGATTCCACACAATCATCAACTGCCCACCGGGACGCACAATTCTGTGCATTTCCTGCCCCGCTGCCTGCGGGTCCACCCAATGCCACGATTGTGCGAATACGGCGCGGTCAACACTCGCATCCGGCAGCCCAGTTGCCTCAGCGCAGGCATCAAGGACCTGCACATTCTCATCGTGTCCCAGGAGCTTCACCAGTTGTTCGCGCATCGCCTGAGCTGGCTCAACTGCGATCACCTTCGCCCCGCGCTCAAGAAGCTCCGCGGTGAGTTTTCCCGTACCCGCACCCACATCCGCAATGGTGATTTCCGAGGCCTTTTTCCCCGCAAGAATCGTATCGATCGCCTCACACGGGTAGCTTGGGCGAACAGCACCATAGGACTCTGTCGCGTGTTGAAAGGGATTGGTCACGAGTGAAGCCTAGTGGATTGTCCCCCGAGATGCCCGGACCTGAACTCTCTGACCAAGAGAGGGGATCGGATGACCGAAAGGAACTCGCATCAACTCTGGCTCGGCATTCGAAGATGATTCCAGCCGAACGGGAAGCACAGAGAATCCTCGTCCGCGGCTCAGCACAGTTCCGCACACAACTGCCCAGAGCTCACTTTCTTTGCCAGCAAGCTCTAGTTCTTCCTTCTCGACTCCCAAAAAGCGCGCAACTTCCATGTCTCCCGGGTCTTCCCACACGACCTCGGGACTATCAAGGCGACGAAGATGCCCAGCGATCATCACACCAATCTGATCGGCAACGGTAAAAGCCTCATCCTGGTCATGGGTGACGTAGATGCTTGTGATTCCTTCACCCGTGATGATTTCACGCAATTCGATCGACAAACTTTCACGCATCGAGCGATCCAGCGCCGAAAGCGGTTCATCCAACAGAAGGAGACGAGGCCGTGGAGCCAAAGCGCGGGCCAGCGCCACTCGCTGCGCCTGACCGCCTGAGAGGGAGTCGATGCTCCGTGGGCCAAAACCTTCCAAACCGACAATCTCTAAAACCTCTGCAACGCGCGCAGAACGCTCAGCAGCGGGAAGGCCACGCAAGCCGTAGGCGACATTTCCTTCGACACTGCGATGCGGGAAGAGCTGTCCGTCCTGGAACATCAAGCCAAAACCACGCCGATACGTAGGAGTGCGAAGAATCGACTGCCCACCCCATTGGATATCGCCTTCTTGAGGGCGTTCAAGACCCGCGATTGCGCGCAACAAAGTCGACTTTCCACATCCACTGGGGCCTAGAAGCGCAGTGATTTGGCCGGACTTGAGAGAAAAAGAGACACCATCTACCGCGCGGAAAGAACCGTAATCAATGCTCACATCGATGCACTCTAAAGCCGTCGAATCGGTCATAGCTTGTCTCCAATCTCCGCTGGACGCAGCCATTCCATACAGGTAATCAGAAGTGCGCACACCGCTGCAAGAAGAACGCAAGAAGCCATCGCCACACCTTGATCTAGGGCATCAGGGCGTGAAATCAAACGGTAGATGACCACGGGAAGAGTGACTGCATCCCCCTTGGCAAGGAAAGAGGTCGCGCCAAATTCACCCAATGACGTCGCAATCGCAAAACCCGCAGCAATACCCACTGAACGTGCAAGGACCGGTCCATCGATTGTTACCAAAACTCGAGAATCACTGGCCCCCAAACTTGCCGCAGCTTCGCGGAGTCTAGGGTTAATTGCTCGCAAAGAGGGAGCGATCAGGCGAACAACCAGAGGAAGAGCAACGACGGCCTGCGCACAGGGCACCAGGATCCAGGAACTGCGCAGATCTAGAGGCGGACGATTCATGGTGATGAGGAATCCAAAACCCACCGTCACGGCAGAAACACCCAAAGGAAGCATGAAGACGCTTTCCACCACAGCTATTGCACTTCGTCCCACTCGTGAACGGGGATGACGCGTGACAAGAAGAACCACGCAAACGCCCACACTCAAAGCAATAACCATTGCGACAAGGGCGACAAGAAGCGAATGTCCCAAAGCCTGCAGGGGCGAGACACGAAGAGCGGGGCTGAAGGAAGAATCTGCCAACTTCGCATAGTGCTCAAAGGTCAAACGGCCTCGTCGGTGAAGGGAACGCCACACCAGTGCAGCCAGGGGCAGAAGAACAAGCACACAAATAACGAAACCACTGAAAATCAGTGCCCACAGATCCCCCGCGCTCACGGTCCTCTCTGCCCGAGGCGCACCCAAAGTTGCCGCGTTCTTCCCACGCCTGCGCGCGGCCTCGGCAATGATCAAGGACAGGGCGATGACGACCAACTGAACGATAGACAGCACAGAGGCGCTGCGCAGATCCAAGAACTGCGTGGTGAGCATGTAGATCTCGGACTCGACGGTTGTCAGTTTGGAGCCACCCAAAATCAGCACGATCCCGAAGGAAGTCGCGCAATACAAGAAGACTAACGAGGCTGCTGAGGCGATCGCGGGAAGGAGCGCAGGAAGGGTGACACTCAAGAAAACTCGGCGTGGAGGAGCCCCCAGACATGCGGCAACCTGAGCGGGACGCTCATCTAATTGCGCCCAAAAGCTTCCAACATTGCGCACGACCAGCGAGTAATTAAAAAACACCATCGCCGCGACGACTGCGGTCATCGTGCCATCGAGCCCCAAGAAACCTAGCCACCCCTGAGGCGCAAGGAGAGAGCGAAAAGCAACACCCACAACGACTGTGGGAAGAACAAAGGGGACCGAAATGACAGCGCGGAGGAATCGACGTCCGGGGAAACGACAGCAATACAGGGCATAGGCACCCGGAATCCCCAAAATCAACGAAAAGGTCGTGCCCAGAAGGGCCATCCACAAGGTTCGGCCAATGACTTTCCAAGTTCTAGAAGCCCCCAAAAGCTCACCTAAACCTGAGAGGTCAATCCCACCGCCCTCAGCACTAAATCCCTTAGCGATGAGAGTCGCTGCTGGCCACGCAAAAAACAGCGTAAGAAACGCCAGGGGGACGCCGAGAGCCACTGCCCCGGCGCCCACCCTAAGCGCACGCTGCCGAAAATCTGTCACCCAAGAACCGTTTCTTGCCAGGTCTTGAGCCACGCAGTCGAGTTCTTCTCAATTTCCTGGGGATCAACACGCAGGGGCTTATCGGCCAGAGGGCCAAACTTTTGCAGGGCCTCGGGCGCCTGACCCTTGTAGGGGTGCATGTAGGTTGCCTTCGAAATTGCGCTCTGGACTTCGTCAGAGAGCAGGAATTCGATGAACTTCTTTGCTCCTTCGGGGTTCTTCGCACCCTTGAGGACGCCGGCATATTCAACCTGGCGGAAGCAGGTATCGGCGATGACACCGGTCGAGCTTTCAGTTCCTGCGTCATTGACCGCATAGGCGGGAGAAGAACCGTAGGACACCATCATGGGGTAGCTGCCCTTGCCTTCACCGGCGCTGTAGTCAACGTTGAATGCCTGCGACCAGCCCTCGGTGATCTTCACGCCGTTGTCCTTGAGCGACTTCCAGTAGTTCGCATAGCCATCGGGACCAAACTTTGCAATCGTTGCCAGCATGAAGGCCATTCCGGGAGTGGAAGAAGCCGGGTTCATGGCGACAAGCATGTTCTTGTACTCAGGCTTCGTCAGGTCTTCGAAGCTCGTCGGTACAGCAAGCTGGTGGTCGGCGAACCACTTCTTGTCGTAGTTGACGCAGACATCGCCGCGATCGATGGGAACCAAACCGGGTTCGCCTTGGAAATTATCATCTGCGTTGGGCGAGGTGATATGTGCATCTTCGATGATTCCCTGACCGCCAATACGGGTTGAAACCGTATTATCTAGGCCGAAAACTGCGTCTCCCAGGGGCGCATCCTTGGTAAGAACCAGCTGGTTGGCCAGTTCCCCACCGTTACCAATCGCCTGGATTTTCGCAGTGATTCCGGTCTTCTCATGGAACTTGTCCAGAAGGTCCTGGGGGAAGTCGAATGAATCGTAGGCAAGAATAGTGACGCTTTGTTCACCCTGTGCCGAGGCCGTGCCAGCCTGCGTTGCGGCAGCATCTTTAGTGTTTCCCGCGCAAGCTGCAAGAGAGCTTGCCGCAACCAAAAATGTCGCAGTTGATGCGATCAAACGGACGCGACGATGCGTCGAAAAAGTAGACATTTTCATCCTCCGCTAATGGTGGAGGGCTAGGCCGCCTCGGGGGAGGCAGTCTGGAGATTGCGACTTCCTACGCCGGCATAATCCGGATCAGGTGTAAGGGTCTGCATTCGCACTCTCAGCCCACGGTGGGCTCCCCTGTCTTACCCAGCAAGCATAGCGCATCAAGCTGAGAGGGATGTACGGCCTCGGCGCCCCAGAGAACGGTGGCGGCGGATCACACCAACCACAGTGATGCCAAGCATCCACGCAGCCGACATCAGCAGTCCCTGCAGACTCTCAGTTTCCAGGGAAAGGACGACAACCATTGCAGCAATGAAGGCAATGAAGAGCCACGCGGAGAAAACACCGCCAGGAAGCGGGAAGGTCGAGCTGCGGTGTTTGTTCGGATACTTCCGCACGTAGAACAGGTAGGCGATAACAATCAAAACCCACACGACCATGAAGAGTGTGGCTGACATTGAGGTCACCACGGTGAAAACGCTCAGGATTGAATCGCCAAAAGCCAGAAGAACAGCGGCGGAAAGCAAGAACACACACGACAGGAAAAGCGCATTCTGGGGGACGTGATGCTTGGATAGACGGCCAAAGAAGGGGGCCGCATCACCCTGAAGTGATAGGGAGAAGAGCATCCTCGAAGTTGAGTAGATCCCCGAGTTGGCCGACGAGGCCGCAGAAGTCAGCACCACCAAGTTCACCAGTGAAGCTGCCGCACCCAGCCCCGTCATCGAAAACATCGTGACGAAAGGCGACTGGGCCTTATCAATCTGATCCCAGGGCGTCACCATCATGATGACCGCAAGAGAGCAGATGTAGAACAGAACAACGCGAACGGGAATCGAGTTGATCGCCTTGGGAAGAGTTTGCGTGGGGTTCGAGGTCTCGGCAACGGTCGTTCCAACGAGCTCAATCCCAACGAAAGCAAAAACTGCGATCTGGAAGCCACCCAGGAATCCGCTCAGTCCCGTGGGGAATAGGCCTCCGTGACTCCACAGGTTTGAAACCGCAGCGGTTGTACCGTTACTGTCGTGCATGCCAATGGCGATCATGACGACACCAACCACAATCAGCGCAATGATTGCGACGATCTTAATCATCGCAAACCAGAATTCGGTCTCTCCGAAAGCCTTGACGGTCATCGCATTGAGAGTGAAGAGAAGGATCGCCGTAGCAAGAACGGGAATCCACGCAGGGAGGTTCGGGAACCAAAAGCGCACGTAACCGGTGATGGCAACGACGTCAGCAATACCTGTGACCACCCAGCACAGCCAGTAGGTCCATCCCATGACGAACCCCATAGTTGGGCCAAGGAAGTGTCGAATGATATCGGCGAAAGTACCGTATCTCTTATCCGAAAGGAGGATCTCGCCCATCGCACGCATGAACAGGAAGAGCGCGCTGCCAATGATCAGATAGACCAGAAGGATCGAGGGACCAGCCGTTGCAATGGTCTTTCCGGAGCCCATGAAGAGGCCGGTACCGATTGCCCCGCCAATAGCAATGAGCTGGATATGGCGGTTCGTTAGATTGCGCTGAAGCTCGCGGCCCGAGGCGTCGCCGAAGCTCTGCTCATCGTGTTCGCTGGTGCTCATTGTGATCCGTTCTCTCAGTTGAGCTTTCCACGCTAGCATGCCCCAAGGTGATAGATGGGAGAAAATGGTTTGTATGAGTGAAGTGATGATTTCCGTCGCCAATGTTCCCACCGAGCGTGCACGTCGATATGGGCATCAGCTTGCCTCACACATGGGGCGAAAAATCGACGCACAGTGGGATGAGGATTCAGCGTGCGGAATGCTGATCTTCACTCGCGAGGGGATGCCCGGCGGTGAGTGCGCAATCTCGTGTACAGACCAGCACTTGCGTCTTGAGCTCAAGACTTCTCCCGAGGCCGTGGAGCACCTTGAGTTTGTCGTCGGGATTCACCTAGCTCGCTTTGGGTATCGCGACGGGCTTGAGGTTGCGTGGATGAGGAAGAATCCGAGCGATGGTGAGGAAGCTCCCGGAACCACGCAGGGCCCCTTAACAGCAGAGGATATCGAGCGTCACCGACGCTCTAAGTAATCCTTCGCGCTGTCAACGGCCTGGTCCCACAAGCCAGCTTCGTCTTCCCAAAGCTGGTAGGCCTCGTCCTCATCATCACTGAGGGCGGCAATTCCCGATTCTTCAACGTGAAGTGCGACCTTGCCTTTTTCTTCTGAGAGTGAGACCTCGATAGTCGTCAGCATTTCTTCGGGGAACTCATCACTGGCCACGGGATACCAGCGGAATCGCACGACATCCATGGGATCTTCGTCGAGTTTCTCGACAAGCCATGTTCCCGCTTCCGGGTCGGTAACGTGGTAGAGCCCGTCATCGCCATGCTCAACATCATGGTCGCCCAGCGGTCCATCATTGATCCACCAGCCGGGCTCAGAGACCAAGGCCCAGGCATTCTCGATGGTGGTGTCAATGAGCACGTCGGCTTCAACACTATCCGTGTTCTGACCGGGGGTTTCTGTTTCGTCATCACCAAAGAAGTCCATAGCTCAACGTTAGCGAGCTAAGGCCCAGCTGCCAAGGCCAGCGAGGAAATTGGCGGCAGGGCAAGCCTATTCAGACCTAGCCGGTCCCAGTCATTTCGACGCGGTCTTTGAAAAACCAGCGATTCTAAGAATCAGCCCCGCACTGAAGATCGGCACTGGGAACAACATTACGCAGGAAGTAACCTTCGACAGCTGTCGCCACACACTTGCTTCCGTTCTTCGAGTACGCGGTGTGATTCCAACCATCCCAAGTCACCAACACGCCCGACGACAGCTGTTTCGCCAGATTCTGGGACATCACGTAGGGGGTTGCAGGATCATGCGTCGTACCAACGACCACGATCGGGGCTGCACCCTCAGCCTTGATTGCGTGGCGCTTCGCGTGCTTGGTCGGCCAGCCTTCAAGTCCGGCGGAGGTGTAGCCAGCCAGATCACCAAAGATCATCAGCTCTTGCTTAAGTGCTGTCGCATCCTTCTCCCATTGGGCTGCATCACCAACAGGCTCGAAGTCTAGGGAGTTAATAGCAACGATCGCATCCATCGAATTCGAAGAGTAGCTTCCGTCTTTGTTGCGTTCGCTCAGCAAGTCTGCAACGTAGAGCAGCGTCGAGCCGTCCTCTGAGTTCAGCGCTTGCTGCATTCCCTGCGTGAGGATTGAATACGTCTGCGTCGAGTACAGCAGACCGACAACAGCGCTCATGGCAAGGTCGTGAGTGAGCGGGCGGTTCGGATCTGAGGTTTGAAGCGGGGTGTTGTACAGGCGATCGAAGAAGTTCTTCATCTGCTTCATGCCGGCATCTGCATCGCCCTTGAGCGGGCAGTTACGTGCTGCCTGGCAATCCTCCACCCAGTGACGCAGGGAGGCCTCGAAGCCTCGCATCTGCATGGCGGAGAGCTCATCGCCGCTGACCGAGGGATCAAGTGCACCGTCGAGGACCATGTGACCGACATTTCCGGGGAATTGCTCGGCGTAGGTGGCGCCCAGGAAAGTTCCGTAGGAGTAGCCCAGGTAGTTGAACTTCTCTTGCCCAAGCAGCGCGCGAACCATATCGAAATCCTTCGACGCATTCACGGTGTCGATGTGCTTGAAGATGTCACCGCTGAGGTCTTGGCACCCCTTGGCGAGATCTCGAGAAGTATCCTCTGCGAGCTTGATCATCTCTGCGGGACTTGCATTCGGATCGATCGGGTTTCGCGTTCCAGCTGCATCGCCGTCACGCTCTTCATCAGTTCGGCAACGGACAGGGGTTGATGCTCCGACGCCTCGCGGATCCAGTGCAACGATGTCGAAAGCCGAGACAAGCCCCGTACCCAAAGAGGTAGTGACCTGCGAGGTAATTGAGGACACCGATGCTCCACCGGGACCACCAAGGTTGTAGAAAAGAGCCTTGCCTTCACTCTGATCCCCGCGGTGGACCGCCAAGGCAAGGGTGATTTGGTTCCCGTCGAGGTTCTCCCAGTCCAGAGGCGCAGTCAGCGACGCACACTGATACTTGTCAATATCGCGCGGTGCAGATACCCCGGTGCTTGTGATTTCCGAGGCCTCACACTGTCGCCAATTGAGCGGCTGAGAGTAGAACTGCTCTTTCGTCGGCTTGCCGGGAAGCGGGTCTGCCGCATGCGCGACCGTCACCTTGTTTTGGCTGTTCGAGGTACCTGCGGCGGCGCTGGTGGCAGCCTGATCGATAGCATTCTTCGCGTAGTATGCGATGCCAAAGTTTGTGGCAAGCGCAAGGACGATCAACACGGAGACGATCAGGCGGGAGCGTGAATTCATGCCTCTACCCTATTCGATGTCTAGACCTGCGGTCGAAGTGAGAGTGCCATCGACTCCAAAATCAGAGGGACTGACATGTTTGTTGTCAGGCGCTTTCGAGCTTCCTCAATCGCTTGGACTCTCTTCATGGTCTGCTGCGGGGTGGATTGAGCGCAGAGCTGGTCGATGAGATCTAGGCAGTCATCATTGATTGGCTCTTGATCCGTTCCCAATTGACGCAGGAGAACGTCCCTATAGATTCCCAAGAGGTCGACGAGGGCTCGATCGAGAGAATCTTGGATGGCTCGCTTTGAGCGCCGCTTCTGGTCTTCTTCGAGTTCACGGATACGTGCGCGCTGATGCGAGGCCGGACTCTGACCTTCTTCCATTCCCAATTGGCGCATCAGTTCGGCCTTTTCGCGGGCATTGCGTTCTTCAGATTGGGATTCTGCTTGAGTTTTTGCAATGGAGAGGAGGTCCTCTGCGGCAAAGACCGCTTCACCAACAGAACGCACCTGTGCCGGGGCAGTGATGATCTGCCGGCGACGCTGACGCATCTTGGGGTCTTTGGCAAGGGCCCGAGCCAAGCCGATATGCGATTGGGCTGCGCGGGCTGCAGAAAGCGCATCTGCAGGATCAACACCGTCACGACGAACAAGAAGGTCCGCGACGGCATGCGGATCTGGAATTCGCAGTCCCAGATGCCGGCACCGCGAACGAATGGTGGTGATCATGTCTTCTGCACTGGGAGCACAGAGCAGCCAGACCGTGCGCTCTGGCGGTTCTTCAATTGCCTTAAGAAGAACATTCGCTGTGCGTTCCATCATGCGGTCAGCATCTTCGATGACGATGACCCGCCAACGCCCCTGCGAGGGTGCAGTCTGTGCGCGCAAGACGATCTGGCGAACCTCATCGATACGAATTTGCGTGGATTCCGTGGTGAGGATTGAGACATCACCGTTTGTCCGAGCCATTGTGGTCCGACATCCTGGACACTGTCCGCATCCGGGGAACTCTCCGGTGCACTGGAGGGCCGCTGCAAAAGCGATTGCCGCAACCGAACGCCCCGAACCGGGAGGCCCGGTGATGAGCCACGCATGGGTCATCGAGCGAGATGGGTCATCTGTGGGCTGAGTGAGCGACGAAGCATCTGCGCGCACGGAGCCGGAAGTGTCCGCACCTGGATGTGCCTCTTGGGCATGGTCAACGATTGCTCGGGCGCCTTGAGCCGCCTGTTGCAATACCGCCAGGGCGTGTTCCTGGCCGACCAATTCATCCCAAACGCTCACAGAAGAATGCCATCCTCTTCCAGAAGAGCCCAGAGCGTTGCCTGAGATTCAACGGGCTTGGCATTTTCTGCAGCTTCTTCAGGCAATCCCTGGAATGCCGCATCAACACGTTCTTCCAGAACTCCGCGAATTTCACTGAAGACCTGATCTTCGGTACCTACGCCATCAATGACGACAATGCGATCTGCTTCAGAATCCGCAAGCGCCAAGTACTGGTGACGAACGCGCTCATGGAACTCCATAGATTCGCGTTCCATTCGATCCGGTTCACCACCGCGACGTCTGGCGGCAACTTCCGGTGGAACGTCAATCAGCAAAGTGAGGTCGGGGAGCAAACTTCCCGTTGCCCACATGGACAGGCTGCGGATTTCATCCACACCCAAGCTGCGCGCAGCTCCCTGATAGGCCAAAGATGAGTCAATGTAGCGATCGACCAGAACAATTTCCCCGCGTTCAAGGGCCGGTCTGATCAGAGTTGCGACATGGTAAGCACGATCAGCGGCATACAGCAGTGCTTCAGTGCGGGGATCAACGTCTTCGGGTCCGTTCTGAACCAATTGACGCAGAGTCGTCCCCAGCTCTGTTCCACCGGGTTCTCGCGTGACAACCACCTGTTGTCCGCGTTCTTCGAACCACTGGCGAACCCGCTGAATTTGGGTACTTTTACCGGTCCCATCACCACCTTCAAAGGTGATGAAGAGTCCGCGCCCCGCCTGTGCACCACTACCCATTGATCTCATGTCTCTATCTTGACAGTGCCCACCCGCATTTGCGTCCATTTTGGCAGCGGGTGGGCGAAAGAAAATTCCTTCTCGTTACTTCTTAGCCGAAGTCTTCTTCGTCGTGCGTCGAGTTGTTGTCTTCTTCGCAGTCGTCTTACGGGTGCGCTTGGGAGCTGGGCCCTTTGCACGCTTATCGGCCAGAAGTTCGTAGGCGCGTTCAGCGGTCAGATCCTCGACGGTCTCAGCGCGAGGAACGGTCACATTGGTTTCACCATCGGTAATGTAGGGACCGAAGCGGCCGTCCTTGACGGTGACCTTCTTCCCCGACACCGGATCTTCGCCAAACTCGCGCAGCGGGGGCTTTGCTGCCCCGCGGCCTCGTTGTTTGGGCTGAGAGTATATCTCCAGCGCCTCGTCCAAGGTAATCGTCAGAAGCTGGTCCTCGCTGGGAAGGGTGCGCGAATCGCTTCCCTTCTTTAGGTACGGGCCGTAGCGACCGTTTTGCGCAGTGATGACTTCACCGTCAGAGGGATCAACACCGACCTCACGCGGAAGCGAAAGCAGCGCAAGTGCATCCTCCAGCGTGATGGTTGCCAGATCCATCGACTTGAACAACGAGGCCGTGCGCGGTTTTGCCGCAGCCTTCTTTCGCGTCTTCTTCGCGGGCTTTCCGTCTTCAGAAGCTTCCGCTTCCTCGGTTTCTTCGGGCAGAATTTCCGTCACGTAGGGACCGTAGCGGCCGTTCTTTGCAACCAGCATGTGTCCGCTTGCGGGATCGATTCCCAGCTCGCGTCCATCATCTGCAGCAAGCGCGAAGAGTTCCGTGATCTTCTCTTCGGTCAACTCATCGGGCGCGACCTCGGGCGGCACATTTGCGCGCGTCCCATCGGCCTTCTCCATGTAGGGTCCGTACCGACCCACTCGCAAGGTGACGCCATTTCCCATGTCAATGGAGTTCACCGCACGGGCATCAATATCGTCTCCCAGGGATTCAACCTGGAACTTCAGGCCGTCAGCATCACCCTTACCGTCTGCACCGAAGTAGAAGGTGCTCAAGAACTCGTGGCGATCTTCGCTTCCCGCAGCGATCTGGTCCAGATCGTTTTCCATCGATGCCGTGAAGTCATAGTCGACCAGGTTCGATAGATTCTCTTCCATCAGTCGCGTGACCGAGAAGGCCAGCCACGTCGGAACCAAGTACTGACCTCGGTGGGTGACGTAGCCGCGATCACCAATGGTTTGAATCGTCGCCGCATAGGTCGAGGGGCGACCAATTCCAAGCTCTTCCATGGTCTTCACCAAGGTCGCTTCGGTGTAGCGACCCGGGGGCTGAGTCTGGTGTCCCTGCGCCTGCGCTTCTTCAAGCAGCGCGACTTCCCCTTCGCTCACCTGCGGGAGGGTCTTCTCAGCATCGGTCGTTTCCGCATCGTAGCGTCCCTTGTCCTGACCTTCCTGGTAGGCCAACCTGAAGCGGGGGGAAGTAATGACCGTTCCCGAGGCGCTGGACAGCACTGCGTGAGGCTGACTTTCGACCTCAACA
>NZ_CAGY01000006.1 GCF_000308055.1 Actinomyces sp. ph3 | reverse complement strand
TCGCGTGAGGTCAGGCTGGTGGGGTGTTGTGGGCCTAGTAGGCCGTCGAGAGAATCCACGGCAACGTCGAGGGTCAGAGCCTCGTAAGCGAGCCCGAGTTCACTTGCATGTGAGAATGCACGGTATAGAGACGCAGTGGTTTGCGGGTTCTCGAATAGAATCTGGGAATGTTCCTGCGATCCAATGGAACGAAGCTGCTCGACGAGGTCGAGGGCTTCTTGTCGGCGGGCTTTCGTGTCGTTGCTTGGGTATTTGCCGATGTTGACGCTGCCCAGCAGGTCCGTAGCCGCTGCGTGTGCCTCGTCGTGTTCGTCGTTGGTCCACGATTCGCGCAGCACCTGTGCCTGCAGGCGATGCAGCATGGTCGTCGATCCGTCTGCGGACTGCTGGACGATGGACCTGTGAATGAGCTCCGTGAGCGCGTCGTGGGCATCCTCATCCGAGTCTCGGTGAGTGCCAGGAGAATCGGCGTCATACAGCTGCTCGATGGTGGGGTCAAGCCACCGTGTCGGCACGCCGGACTCAGCGAGTAGAGCAAGCGCACCCAACTGGCGTCGAGCCGCTTCCTTCATGGCACCCTCCAGACTATCAATGGCGTCTTCGACGGCCATCCACAGTGCCGTAGCGACGTCAGTCGTGTAGTCATCTCCAGGAACGGGGCGAATGGCATGTTCCTTGCGGTGCGACTCCAGTCGCTTGAGATACCGGGTCACTGACAGGTCTTTCTTGCTTGCGGTTGCAGCAGCCTGGGCAATGGCGAGAGGCAAGTCGCCGAGGCGGTCGGCCAATGCATCCGCGGCCTCGCGATCATCGGAGTTGGTGACCGTGAGGAGGTAGTCGATCGACTCGCTGCGATCGAATTCCTCGACTTTGATTCGGTTCCAGTCTTGATGTTCCCAGCCGGTGTTGTTCGTCGTCGTTGCGACAACACGCAGGCCGTCGCCGCTCGGTACAAGTCCGCGAAGGTCATCGATGTTCTCAACATTGTCAAAGATAATGAGCCTGTCGGTAGGTTCGGCGGACTTCACACAGCTGAGGAAACTGCGGATAACCTGGTCTTGAGTGGGCTGGTCGCTCGTGCTAATTCCGAGTTGCTTGGCGAGTTCGACTAGGTCGCTCTGGATTGATTCGCATGATGCCGCGTTTATCCATGCGACGAGGTTCCAGTTTGCGTCTTCGCACTGCTTGGCGAGAGCGGCGGCAAGCTGGGTCTTTCCGCAGCCGCGCATGCCCACCAAAACCGTGCGTCGTCTCATTGGATCGGCAATCAGCGAGTTCAGCTGCTCTTGCTCACTACGCTCGATAAAACGGTCTCCCGCTACCACGTCCGGTCGGCTACCGAAAAAGACGCGGCTCGGCTTGCTGTCACTGGATGCGAACTTCCCAACCATGTGTGCGACATTGTCAACTGCGTCGAGAATTTTGGCGCCTGTTTCGCGACTCTCCCTGTCATTCTTCAACGACTGCTTGGTTGCTACATACAGGTAGTTCGGTGACCGCTCAGCGTAGGCAATGTACTGTTCGACGACCGCTGTGATCAGTTCGTCAAAGTATGGCACCAAGCACTCGTCGACCTGCGCTCGATGTTTTAAAGCACGCTCTTTAAAGTCTGTGCGAAGTGCGTCAGGGTCGTGCACTGCCTGTTCAAGCATCCGCTTATGATCGCCGATGGTGTTTAAGGCGGCTTCCACCTCTGCGCAGGGATTGGCCAGACGATCGGGATCAATGCCTTCGCGGTAGCAACGCTCATGCATGTTGCGCATCCGCGTAGCCAGATCTCTATTGATCGCGCGTTCGACCTGCTTCTGCGAACCTCTCTGCCCGAGAACCAGTTGGGAAATTGCTGCGAGAGGCCCGGCTGTGTCGCCGACAATTTCCGCACTGAGGTTGTTATTGGTGGAGCGTAACAACGTCTTCGTGAACGCTACAGCGACGCCAAAAAGTGTGGCTACTACAGGATCAACCATACCTCGTATCTTATGACAGAGTGCTTAACACTTGCGCTTTATCTGTTGCCAGCGTGTGCTTGCGCAAGCGGCACTGTGTGGGGCCGGAAGCTCTTGCTTCCGGCCCCACACAGTGTTTGATTGCCTGCTTGTCAGTGCGCCTTGACAAAGCGCTCGATGGCACGCATAAGTGCACCGTCAGAGCGACGCGCGTCAGTCCTCCTGCTCGCGCTCCTCGACGACGTCTTCACCGACGACGAGCTTGCCGGATGCGCCAGCGCCGAGCTGCTCCAGGGCGAGGCGGCCCACCATCTGCTGGTTCGTGGTCGTGCGCTGGGGGCGCGCACCGGACATGAAGCTGAAGAACCAGCTCACGAGCGTGCCCACCTGCGACTTAAAGCCAACGATGTAGAGCAGGTGGAGGAAACACCAGGCCACCCACGCGATGAAGCCGGTGAGCTTCTTGTTACCCATCTTCACGACGGCCTTAAAACGCGCGATCGTCGCCATCGAGCCCTTGTCGAAGTAGGAGAACTCCGTGGCCTTCGGCTTACGGCCCGTAAGGCGGGCGGCGATCGTGTCGGCGGCGAAGCGCGCGGACTGGATCGCGCCCTGAGCGACGCCCGGCACGCCCGGGAATGCCATCATGTCACCGAGCACGAAGATCTCGGGGTGGCCCGGCAGGGTGAGATCCTTGTTGACGGTGACGCGCCCTGCGCGGTCCACCTCGGCACCTGTTGCCTCGCCCAGCGCGCGGCCCAGCGGGCTTGCGGCGACGCCGGCGGCCCACACCTTGCACACGGACTCGATCCGCTCTTCCTCGCCGGACTTGTACTTCAGCGTCACGCCCTCGGAGTCCACGCCGGTGACGAAGGCGTTCATCTTCATCTCGACGCCAAGCTTGGCCAGGGCCTCTTCGGTCTTGAGGCCGAGCTCCTCTCCGAACGGGGGGAGAGGATGCTCGGCGCCGTCCACCAGGATGACGCGCGCCTTGGTCGGGTCGATGTTGCGGAACTCGCCCTTGAGTGTATGAGAGGCGAGTTCGCGGATCTGTCCGGCCATCTCAACGCCGGTCGGGCCGGCGCCCACGACGACGAAGGTCAGGAGCTTCTCGACCGCAGTCGGGTCGGTCTCGATCTCGGCCAGCTCGAAGGCGCCGAAAATACGTGCGCGCAGCTCGAGGGCATCGTCGATCGTCTTCATGCCCGGCGCGAAGACCGCGAAGTGATCGTTGCCGAAGTAGGACTGGCCCGCGCCCGCCGCCACGATCAGCGTGTCGTACTCGGTGCGCTCATACTTGTTGTGGTTGCGCCACTTGACGACGCGAGCCTCGACGTCGATCTCCTCGACGAGCGCCTGCAGGACGGTCACGTTCTTCTGCTTGCGTAAGATTTCGCGCGTAGTTGGTGCGATATCGCCCTCAGAGAGAATTCCGGTCGCAACCTGGTAGAGGAGAGGCTGGAAAAGATGGTGTGATGTACGGGCAAGAATGGTGATGTCGGCGTTTGCATGCTTGAGGCGACGTGCGGCAGTCAATCCTGCAAAGCCGGAACCAATGATGACAATACGATGACGAGGCATATACCTTCCTTAATTAGATAAGGGAAAGCTTACTAAAATCCCTATTGTCATCAAAGGCAGGCGTATGTGTTTTCACTCATCTCCAATTAGAGGATGAGTAGCTTATTGGGTTGACGTAGTTGAAGATCGAGCGATAAGCGTGGGTTCTTGATCGGAAACTGTGCGTGGGCTTTCGCCGTGTAGTTGCTCCAGAAGGAGTTGTGCACCCGCAAACCCAAGCGTTGCGGGATTTCGAGATATAGCAGTGACAGCGGGAGAGAACATTCCTAACATAGGGGAGTCTTCGCAGGAGCAGACCTTAATATCCTTACCGGTTTTCAGTCCCGCGTGAGTGATTGCCTGCAGGCCGCCTAAGGTCAGGATTTCGTTAGCAAAGATGATCCCGTCAGGAAGGTTGGTTGTAGCTAATAGTGCTCGTGTCGCATGAAGGGCCGAGGCCTCGGAAAACTCGTTATTCGCCGCGATAGTAATTGAGATTCCGCGCTCCTGACCAAAATCGTGCAGGGTGGCAATGCGTTGCTGGATGTGTGTGAAGGATGAAGAGCCGCAGACGAATGCGATGTGTCGGCACCCCTGCTCGGCCAAGTGAAGTGCAAGAAGGCGCACCATCTGTTCATCGTCACCAATAACTGCGCCGCATTCATCAAACTTTTGCCCAATAACGACGGTCGGAAGCCCATATTCGTTGAGTTTTGCTGGACGGGGATCGTCATCACGAGGGTCAACCACAATCGTTCCGTCGACTCGTCCTTGGGCCCACCAGTTTTCGTATGCCTTGAGTTCTTCTTCCATTGAGTGGGAAAGGTGAAGGAGAAGATCAATGCCGCTGTTGTCTAAAGCGTCTTGGACGCCGGTAATGAATTCGAAGAAGAAGCGTTCTGAAGAATTATTGACACGTGGGCGTTGTAAGACCAAGCCAATTGCGTTGGAACGTGAGGAGGAAAGTGCACGTGCTGTCGCATTTGGGCGCCATCCCATCTTGGCCGCGATATCGATTATTCTTGCCCGTGTGGTAGGCGAAACGCCGGGACGATCGTTGAGGGCGAATGATACTGCTGCGCGGGAGACGCCTGCTTCTCGCGCAATATCACGGATTGTTGGACGCGCCATCGCGACACCTTCTCTGGTCGTAATCGGATTGTTACAAGTTTACCTCGTACTAAACCGGATTAGTTGTTATTCTGAACGCAGTGCCTCGAAGTAGAGGCGCTGCAGAAGACGGAGACGTGATGCACGATAATCAAGAAATCCTCATGCAGCGTGTGACACGCACATTGAAGGAACGAATCCTTCCGCGTGAGTACACGAAGATTTCTTCACTGCATGTCACTCAGTGGCGCCAGCCCTTAGAAGATGGTGTCATCTCGGAGCCAGTTCGTTTTGCACAGGCCATGAAAGCTGACTTCACTCCTTTTGAATTAGGGCAGACATGGGGCGGAGCCTGGCAGACAACGTGGTTCAAGCTCCACGGGCAAGTTCCCAGCGACTTGGAACTTTCACAAGGTCAGCGTCTTGAGCTTCGAATCGATCTGGGATTCGAAGAACACTCTGTAGGTTTCCACGCCGAAGCACTGGTAAGGGATCTGTCGGGGAAGACTGTCAAGGCCCTGAACCCTCGAAGCCGGTGGCTTCCTGTCGCACAAGAGTCCGGAAGCGACATCGACTACGTCATTGAGGCAGCGGCTAATCCCTTGCTTTTGGGCATTCCTCCCTTCCAGCCCACTCACGATGGCGACAAGCTCACGGCTTCGCACCAAGAGCTGTACCACTTCCGCCAAGCAGACCTTGTCGTCGTGAATGAAGATGTCTACGGACTGGCACTTGATATTCAAGTTCTGCACGAGATGATCGAGGCGGCGCCTCACTTTGGCGATCATGAATGGGATGTCCTGCTGGGACTCAATCGTGCGCTCGATTGCCTTGATCTTGACGATGTGGTCGCAACTGCTGGCGCAGCACGTGAAGTTCTTAAGCCTTTTATGGAGGCTGCTGCTTACCCCGGAGCGCACCGAATCAGCGCTGTTGGCCATGCACACATTGACTCTGCATGGCTGTGGCCGCTGCGCGAAACACGTCGCAAGGTCAACAGGACTCTTGCCAACGTTGTCCGTCTGATTGAGGACGGTTCTTCCTTAATCTTCGCTCTCCCCGCTGCTCAGCATGTGGCTTGGCTTAAGGAAGACGACCCTGAACTTTTCGAACGCGTCCGCGAGCTCGTCGCAAAGGGCCGAATCGTTCCCGTTGGCGGAATGTGGGTCGAACCGGATGCTGTTCTTCCCGGCGGCGAGGCAATGTGCCGTCAGTTGGTTGAGGGCTTGGACTTCTTTGAAAATGAACTTGGCGCCTCGTGCCAAGAAATCTGGCTTCCTGACTCCTTCGGCTATTCTGCCGCACTTCCTCAAATCGCCCGAGAAGCCGGAATTGAACGCTTCCTGACGCAAAAGATTTCATGGAACCAGGTCAATACCTTCCCGCACCACACTCTGTTGTGGGAAGGCATTGATGGATCGCGAATCTTTACGCACTTCCCGCCGATGGACACCTACGGTGCGGAAGTTACCGGCCAAAACCTCACTCACGCCGTCGAAAACTTCAAGGACAAGGGACACGCAAGTGTTTCCCTCATGCCCTTCGGCTATGGTGACGGCGGTGGCGGCCCCACCCGTGAAATGCTTGAACGCATTGACCGCTTCCGCTCTCTCCGCGGCGCGCCTGAAGTCGTGATGGAAACTCCCAAGCAGTTCTTTGATCGGGCGCTGGAAGACGCTGACCAGATCCCGGTGTGGGTCGGTGAACTCTACCTTGAGCTGCACCGCGGTACCTTCACCTCGCAGATTGATGCGAAGCAAGGGAACCGCCGAGGCGAATCAATCCTGCGCGAGACCGAACTGTGGTGTTCCTACGCGGCGATTCAAGGCTTGATGGATTACCCCTACGAGGAGCTTCGTTCCTACTGGCGTACCCTCTTGCTCTGCCAGTTCCACGACATCCTTCCCGGAACATCTATCGCTTGGGTCTACCGCGAAGTCCGCGAGCTTCATAAGCAGATTCGTGAAGGCTGTGAAGCGCTCATTCAGAAGGCGCTCACGGTTCTTACCGCATCAAGTAAGGACGGTCAGACCGGGGAACTGCTTGCCAATGCCTCCTCCTTCTCGCTTCATGGAACTGCACCCCTGTCGGTTGCTGCTCCTGTGGAAGAAAAGGACTCCCAGGGTGTTCACCTGCTCCAGGTTGACGATGGCTACGAAATTACGAACGCCTTCTTCAAGGCGCGTGTTTCTACAAGTGGCGAACTGACCTCGCTGCGAGAAATTGAATCTGATCGTGAATGGATCCCCGCTGGTCAAAAGGCAGGAGAATTCCATATTCATCAGGACTTCCCGAATATGTGGGACGCTTGGGATTTGGATCCTTTCTACCGCAACTCCCTGCGTGTTGTCACTGACCGTTCAGTGTCTAATGTCGTCGTTGAACACGATCGGGTAGAGATTCATTCCACCGCGCGTATTGATTCTTCCAGCATGGAGCTGGTCTGGATTTTCACCTCGGGAAGCAAAGCAATTGACCTCCATGTTGAGGCCGATTGGCACGAGCACGAAAAGCTTCTCAAGCTTTCGATCCCGGTTGAACTCCACACCGATCATGCCCAGTACGAAACGCAAATGGGCTACATTACCCGTCCGACCCATGAGAATACCTCGTGGGATGCCTACCGCTTTGAGGTTTCTGCTCACCGCTGGGTCCGCTTGGAAAATGCCTCGCGTTCGTGGGCGATCGCAAACGATGCCACCTATGGGTGGGATGTCACGCGTCACCAAAATGACAGGCGAGGTACCTGGTCGCAGGTGCGTGCCACCTTGGTCAAGTCGGCCCGATTCCCCGATCCCGATCAGGATCAGGGGCACCACCAGTGGAATTTCAGGATCGTTCCCGACGCCTCGGTTCTCGAGGCAGTCGCTGCCGGTCAGCAGATTAACCTGGGTGAGCGAGAGGTCAGCGGCGCCCCCGTCGATGCTCCTTTCAGTGTCGATGGTGCGGTCGTTGAGTCTGTTGCCTTGGCTCCTGACCGCAGTGGTGACCTTGTGATCCGCCTGTACGAGGCCGAAGGTGGGCCCTCACGCGTCACCTTCCGTGCCCCCAAGGCTGGCTCTGTCACCGCTTGCGATCTGCGTTACCGTCCGAGCGAAAGTGAACCCGAGCTCCGCGGTGGCCAAGGGGAGTGGAGCTTCGATCTGTCTGCCTTCCAGATCACTACGCTGCGGGTTTCCTTCGCGAAGTGAATAGGTGAGTCGTCATGAAGTTCGGTGTGAACTACACTCCCCGGCAGGGATGGTTCCATTCGTGGTTGGATTTTGACTCCGAGGCCGTGCGGGATGATTTCCACGCGATCCGCGCTATCGGTGCTGACCACGTGAGGATTTTCCCGCTGTGGCCGCTACTTCAACCCAATCGCACTCTCATTCGCCCAAAGGCAATTGAGGATGTTGCAACCGTGGTTGAAATTGCGGGGGAGTGTGGTCTTCAGGTGACTGTGGATGTCCTTCAAGGACACCTCTCATCTTTTGACTTCTTGCCTTCGTGGGTCACCTCTTGGCATCGACGTAATCTCTTTACTGACCCTGATGTCGTTCAAGCACAACGTAATCTGGTCAGCGAGATGGCTAAGGCTCTGCGTGGCATTCCCGCCGCTAGTGGCTTGTCGATTGGCAATGAGTTCTTCCAATTCGCCGCATCGCGTCATCCTTTCCCTCACAAAGTAAGTGGGGAAGAGGCAGGACGCTGGTTGGAGCAAATGCTCGGTACTGCCCGTGAAGAGTGGCCCGAAGGTGTTCACACCCACAGTCATGATGACGATCTATGGTTTGAAAACGACCAGCCTTTTTCTCCCCAAATGGCCACGTCATTGGGGGATCTCACCACTGTCCATTCATGGATTTTTGGTCGGGTTGGTCCGCGTCTTGGTGCTCGTGCCCCGCAGCTCGTGTGGTTTGCCCGTTACCTGTGCGAACTCGCAGCTGCGTGGGCCGAGGACCCCTCGCGTGGAGTATGGCTTCAAGAAATCGGTGCACCTGAGAACTACGTGGATCCAGAAGAGGCTCCGCAGTTCCTCACAGATACCGTAGAAATTCTCATGGGGCAGCGAGGCGGCGGAGTATCGCCCGGCCTCGAAGGAGTGACCTGGTGGTGCTCCCACGATGTCTCCCGTGACCTCTCGGATTTCCCGGCACTCGAGCATTCCTTGGGACTGCTGGGACAGGATGGCAATCCAAAACCCATTGGAGAGGCCTTCCATCGTGCTGCTCAGCGTTGGGCGGATGTGCGAGCTCACGGTGAGCAACGTTCGTCCCTCCCCCTGACTGCACAGGAGTGGACGCGCGTCGACACCGACGCTCGGCACGAATATTTCGATCGCTGGATGGAACTCGCATTAGCGGGCGATGTCCGTCGTATCGAATTGAATCGTTCTTGTTATCGCTCTTCGGGTGAGAGCAAGGACGAGGAAAAGAATATTTTCCTCTCAACGTGGGATTCCTAATTCCACAGCGTTCATCGAAAAAACCTTCGAAGGAGAAGACCATGCGTAAGACGCGCACTATTGTGACAGGTGTCGCACTTGCTGCGGCGTTCAGCCTCGCCGCTTGCACCGGCGGATCCGGCGCAAGCTCCACCTCCAGTGCTTCTAGCTCAGCAGGCGGCACTACTGAAATTTCCTTCCAAACTTGGTCACTGAAGAACGACCGTTTCACCCCCTACTTCGAGCAGTTGGTGAAGGACTTCGAGGCTGAGAACCCCGACATCAAGGTCAAGTGGATTGATCAGCCCGGTGACGGCTACGAGGATAAGATCCTCCAGCAAGCTAACTCCGGTGAGCTCCCCGATGTCCTGAACCTGCCCCCGGGCTTTGCATACAAGCTTGCGGACACCGGACTCCTTGTTGACCTCGACAAGGTTGAAGGTGCGAAGGTTTCCGAGTACGTCGATAGTGCTGCGAAGGCCTACCAGTTCCCGAACATCGAGGGCCACTACGGATACCCCTGGTACCTGGGCACCGATCTGAACTGGTACAACGTCGGCAAGATGAAGGAAGTCGGTGTCGATACCTCTAAGCTTCCGACCACCCTCGACGAACTCTTCTCGATGGCTTCCGATGTTGCTAAGGCCAGCAACGGCGAGGTCAAGATGATCTCCTCCGTTCCCGACATTGGTACCTTCTCTGCTGCTGGTATTGATATCTACAAGGACGGAAAGTTCGTCTTCAACACCGATGAAGCTGCCAAGATCATCGACCAGTTCCAGAAGGCGTATAAGGATGGCGCAATGCCCGCCGAGGCGCTGAACGCCGACTACCAGGGCAATGCAGCACTCTACAAGCAGGGCAAGAGCACCTGGACCACCGGTTCAGCTGGCTTCGCATCCGCGCTTAAGGCAGATGCTCCTTCTCTGATCGACCAGACCGAGGTTACCCCGCGTATCGGCCACGCACCGGTGTTCATCCAGGGTATCTCTGTTGCAAAGAACTCTAAGAACCAGGCCGCTGCCGTCAAGTTTGCGCAGTACGTGACCAACACGAAGAACCAGGTTGAGTTCGTCAAGATCGCTCAGGGCTTCTTCCCCGGAACCAAGGCCGGTAACGAGAAGCCCGAGGCTTTCACCTCTGTTGTCTCTCTTGACCTGCAGAAGAAGGCCACTGAGTTGGCGGCAAAGGAACTGCCCAACACTGTTGAACAGTCTCCGCTCCAGTTCACCGACGAGATGGGTACCTACGTCAAGCAGCAGCTTGCTCTTGCCGTGAAGGGCGAAATCTCCTCGAAGGATGCCCTTGATAAGGCAGTCAAGTACTGCAACGACAACCTGGCAAAGTGATTTTCTGATCACTTGGTGGTGTTGGGAGCTAGCTCCTCCCAACACCACCACCACCCCCGCCACTGTTGGTAAAAGTGGCGGCACTGTGTACCGACTTCCTTTGGGATAAGGAGGAACAACACATGAAATCCCATTCGAGGCTAACCCCCTATCTTCTGCTTGCGCCGGCAGTCATTTGGGTCTTGGTATTTTCCATCTGGCCCTTCTTGAACACCGTCGTTCTTGCATTTACTGATGCGCGCCCGCTCAAGCCTGCCAAGTTTATTGGACTGACGAACTTTGCCACTCTCTTCAGTGATGAGCGCTTTGGCTACGCTCTGACAACCTCACTGGTTTACGTTCTGGTCTGTGTCCCCCTACTGACTTTCTTGCCCCTTCTTCTTGCGCTACTTGTGGAGAAGAAGGTCCCCGGAATTTCTATTTTCCGGACGAGCTATTACTTCCCGGTCATCGCCTCGGTTGTGGTGGTCGGTATCATCTGGTCTTGGCTGTTCGACTCGAAGGGCCTTATTAACCAATCGCTTCAATTTGTCGGAATGACGGACCACTCGATTAACTTCCTTGTTGATCGCTGGCTCATTCTTCTGTCGTCAACGTCGCTGACAGTGTGGAAGGGCCTCGGCTACTACATGGTCGTGTATCTTGCGGCTCTTGCCGGCGTAAATAAGGAACTACACGAGGCCGCCGCACTGGATGGTGCGGGCGCATGGCGTCGTTTCTGGACCGTGACCGTTCCTGCCGTCAAGCCAGCGATGTTGCTGATCTCTGCGCTCATTACGGTCTCGGCAATGCGAATCTTCTCTGAGATTTACGTGCTGACCAATGGATCTGGTGGTCCAGGCGGTCAAGCTCAGTCAATTGTGATGTTGATTCAAGCAACCGGAAAGGGGCTCCGCGGAAATCTTGGCTATGCTTCCGCACTGTCGGTAGCTCTCTTCTTCCTGACTATTGGTCCGCTCTTGCTGGTTGCGTGGATTAATCAGGGACCTGAAATCCGTGCTGCTCTTCGCCTGCGGAAAAAGTCCAAGGCGGCACAGAAGGCTCATGAATTAAGGCTTAAGGAACAGTCCTCTCTGAAGGAGACGGATGCTGACCTTGAGCGCGAAGAACTTGCCGAAGTAGGCGCTTCAAACACGGAAGGGATCAGAGAATGAGTACCGCAACCGTGAATACTCGGAGTGAAACCCCCAGACGTGAGCTTCCGTGGAGGCGACGTGGAGAAGCAGGTTTTGACAAGCCAACGCTTCCCGGTTTCATCGGTCGTTATCTGCTGTTACTTTTCTGTTTCGTTATCACAGTTGGCCCCTTCCTTTGGGAACTCTCAACCTCCCTCAAAGGGCCTGGGGATGATATCTATGCGTTCCCACCCAGCCTGATCCCGAGTAACCCAACACTGGATAATTACTCAGAAGTTTTACGAACTGTCCCTGTCATCAGCTACGCCTGGCACTCGCTCCTTGTCGGTATTGGAACAGTGGTGACAAATGTTGTCTTTTCGACCTTTGCCGGTTATGCCTTCGCTCAAATGAAGTTCAGGGGCAAGGGACTGTTTATGGCAATTATGCTGTCAACCCTGCTGCTTCCTGGCGAAGTGACGCTGACTTCTCAGTACCTAACCATCAAGTCTTTGGGCGCTGCAAACAGCCTCGTTGGCGTCTTCCTTCCCGGTGCAATTTCGGCGATGAATGTGCTGTTGATGTACACCGCAGCACGTGCCATCCCAAATTCGATTCTGGATGCAGCCGCAATTGACGGTGCAACCACATACCAGCGTCTACGCCACATCGTGTGGCCAAATGTCAAAGGTATGGCATCGGTTGTTGCGCTCATGTCCTTCATTGGTGCGTGGGATGACTTCCTCTGGCCACTGGTTGTTTTGAACGAGCCCGAGAAGTACACCTTGACGGTTGGTATGCAGTATCTTCAATCATCATTCGGTACAGACCAGCGCGTCGTTGCGGCTGGAACGATGATTGCTTTGATCCCTCTGATCATTCTCTTTGCCTTTGCACAGAAGTACTTCTTCAAGGGCGTTGAGGCAGGCGGCGTCAAGGGCTGAGTATTTGCCACTGATGGCTTAATGCGCTGTGGGGTGCAGACATCCGTCTGCACCCCACATTTTCTCTACACGTAGCTTTTATTCAAATAACCGCGATACCTTGGAAATATCGACTTTCCCAGTTGTTGTTTGGGGGAGCGCATCGACCCAAACAATACTGCGAGGATGCTGCCAAGGCGCCAAGGCCTCGTTGAGCTCTTCACGTAATTCGCGCAATGACGGGCGCTGATCAGAAGCGGGGATTAAGGCTGCTGCAACGATCTGTCCCCAGATTTCATCTTTCAGTCCGAGTACGCAGCAATCAGCAACTGATTCGAGAGTGCGAAGAGCTTCTTCGACGCGAATGGGGGAGACAATCTCGCCGCCGGTGTTAATAACCCGTGATGTGCGACCAAGAATGTGAAGGCACATGTCCGAATCGAAAACCCCAACATCTAAGGTTGAAAACCACTCATCTGTGTAGCGTGGTTCGTCACCCCAGTAGCATGGGGCCACCCCGGGACCGCGCACTTCAATGGATCCGCTGTGCCCGGCCTCGTCAATGGGGTTTCCTTGCGGATCAACCAGGCGCAACTCAATGTACGGGAAGGGATAGCCGATGGCTCCGGGATGACGCTGCCAGGCCTCGGGGCTAAGGAAAGTGCCGGCTCCGCCGAGCTCTGTCATTCCCCAAACATGGATAGGGCAAAGCCCAGCCTCCCGCATCTTCGAATACAGTGATTCGCCCATTGCATCGCCACCTACCAAAGGGTGTGTCCATGAGCTTAAATCCACGTTATTTTCATAAGCTGCGTTCAGCAGCATGTGGCACATAGCGGGTACGACAAACATGATCGAAATCCGCCACTTCTCAATACCTTGTACCACTGAGAGCGGCTGGAAGGAGGGAAAAACAACTACGGTCCCACCGTGAGTGAAGATATCCATCGAGGTTCCGTTGAAACCCCCGATATGTGAAAGCGGTGCGACGACTCCGCAGATTGCAGAGCCAGGGGAGTACTCAAAACCATCCCTAAAGCACTGAGATGCCCACCAAAGGTTTGCATGGCTGAGCTGAGCGGCGCGCATTTTCCCTGAGGTACCGGATGTGAAAACTAAAGCCGCAGTCTGCTCGTAGCATGTCAAAGGCTCCCACTCGGCGGGGCTTTGATTGATGGCCTGTGATGCGCGTTCTTCAATGAGGGAGATAGGCAGTGTCGAAACACCGTTAACGGAATGCCCATCGGCACTGATGATCAGTGCGGGGGATGCGAGCTCGTAAATTTCTTGCCGTTGTGAGTAAGGAAGCAAAGGCGAGACGGGAACAGTGACCGCGTGAATCCACGATGCCGCTGCGTGAACAATAAAGTGCCAGATGCTATTTGGCGCGCACACAACGATGCGGTCTTCGGCCCCAATCCCTAAGGAATGGAAATACCACGCGAGTCCGCGGGTTAGCCTCGCGCTTTCTTCTACCGACAGAGTGCGTCCGCTAGAAGCATCGATCAGACTTGGGCGATCCGGACGTTGACGCGCGGCAGCAAGTAGTGCATGAGCGGGGGAGAGATTCGGTGTTCTTACGCCGCTCGTTTCTTGCCCTGTCATTGTGCAGACTGTGCGGCAGCCATTGAACGATGGAGCTCCTGTCGCTTCTTCAAACGGTCGAGTACCGATCCAGCTTCCTGCAGGGTTGATCCCGAGTTTTCAATGTGTGCCAGATGTGCGGGGATCTCGAAGCCTCGGGCGCGCATTCCCTTTGCCCACAACAAGCCAGCACGGTATGAGGAACGAACGAGGGGGCCTGCCATGACTCCGGCAAAGCCCATTGCCTCAGCTTCAGCAGAAAGCTCGATGAATTCTTCCGGGTGCACCCAACGGTCGATCGGGTGATGCAGGGGTGAGGGGCGCAAATACTGCGTGAGCGTGAGAAGATCACAGCCGGATTCGTGAAGGTCACACATGGCCTCGATGATTTCTTCTCGGGTCTCACCCATACCAAGAATCAGATTCGATTTGGTGACCATTCCACCATCGTGGGCGCGCTGGATCATCGCGAGGGAACGCTCGTAACGGAAAGCCGGGCGAATTTTCTTAAAGATGCGCGGGACAGTTTCAAGGTTGTGGGCAAAAACTTGGGGTGCAGCTTCAATGACCATGTCGATGGCCTCGTTCGAGCCGCGGAAGTCGTCGACGAGCAACTCAATACCAGTACCTGGGCTCTTGGCGCGGATTTGGCGCGTTGTTTCTGCGTAGAGCCATGCTGCGCCATCGGGAAGGTCGTCTCGGGTGACACCGGTGATGGTTGCATAGCGAAGTCCCATCTGCGCGACCGATTCGGCGATACGTCGTGGCTCATCACGGTCGTATTCTGTGGGGCGGCCGGTGGCGATATCGCAAAAATCGCAGCGGCGGGTGCAGATCGCTCCGCCGAGCAGGAAGGTTGCCTCGCGGTCTTCCCAGCATTCGTAAATATTGGGGCAGCCGGCCTCTGCGCACACCGTATGCAGCCCTGCGCCGCGTGCAAGAGAACGCATGTCTTGGTAGTTCTCACCTGCGCGAGCGGTTGTGCGAATCCATTCAGGCTTGTGCTCGATCGGGGTCTGTGCGTTGCGAACTTCAACGCGCAGCAGCTTGCGTCCTTCGGGATCAGGCAGGGTGCTCATTGCGTGGGTCCTTCCGACTGTAATTCCGACGAGGCCGTCGGTGCGAATGCGCCAGCGGGGGCTTCTTCCCAGTGAATTGGCTCTGGGCGCGTGGCTAATTGAGGAGTAATGGACTGAATCAGGTGGGGGACAAGCAGATGGGCAGCATGAGGCACATCTGAGTAGATTCCCTCCCATGAGAGTGAAGCGACGTCGGCATCAGTTAAGCCGCAAGGAATGATTCCACTAAAGGCATGTGCAGGATCAATCGCCACGTTCAGTGCGATTCCGTGCATGGTTGCGCCGCGTGCAACTTTGAGGCCGATCGCGCAGATCTTTCGATCTCTGCCTTGGGATCCGCGCAGCCAGACCCCGGCTCTTCCTTCGATTCGTTCGACGGGAAGTCCCCACTCTTTTCGTAGGGTTTGAAGAACGCCATTTTCTACACTTCGGATCCAAGCGTAGAGGTCCACTGGTTCTCTCAAGCGAACAATCGGGTAGATAACAACTTGTCCGGGGCCATGCCAGGTGGCGGATCCTGCCCTGTCGACGTGGATGATGGGCACAGTTGAGTCCGGGATATCTTCGGGTTTCGTGTGGCGTCCAGCAGTCCACGCGGGTGCGAACTCGGCGACGATCAGAGTGTCTTCGGCCTGTCCTGAGGCCACTTGGTCGTGAAGAGCATGCTGGAAGTCGTTCACGGCCGAGTAATCAGTGAGTCCGCTAGGGATGAGGTTTAAAATCCGCACCCCTCAATTTTAGTTGCGGGTAATTCCTGTGTCTTGGTTAGTGAGTGGGACATTCGTCCTATCGATGTGACCTGTCAGTCACCCGGCTACACTAAAGCTATGACGAAGTGGAATGTTGGTGACGTTCGTTCGCTGATGAATCAGTGGTATCCGCCTGAAAGCGCCCATGGATGGGACAAGGTCGGATTAATTACCGGAGCGCCACAGGCTCAGGTTGATCGAATTCTTCTTGCGCTAGACCCCACCCAGGCAGTGGTCCAAGAAGCGCTGCAGTGCGGTGCAAATATGATTATCACTCACCACCCCTTGCTGCTCAGAGGGGCATCCTTCCTCAATGAAGAAAGTGCGAAGGGGCGGATCATCTCCGCACTGAATCGCCATGAGATTGCGCTTTTTAATGCTCATACCAATGGTGACGTCGCACAAGATGGCGTTGCGCAGGCCTGTGCGCAGGCACTGGAGCTGAGCGATATCGAAGTACTTTCACCCGAAGGCGTGAATGCTGATGGCCAAGCGATCGGTTTGGGAAGGATTGGCTCCATCAAGCCAACACCTTTGCGCGACTTCGCCTATACGGTTGCACGGGTGATGCCAAAAGGACCAACGGGCCTCTTTGTTGGAGGAGAACTTGACAGTCTCGTTCGACGTGTGGCGGTTAGTCCCGGTGCTGGAGACTCGATGTTTGATGCTGTACGTGCCAGTGATGCTGACGTATTTATTACCGCTGATCTACGTCATCATCCCGCCAGTGAATTCCTTGAAGATGGTGGCTGCGGTCTGATTTGTGCCAGCCATTGGGCAACAGAAAGCCTGTGGCTTCCTGTCCTTGCACAGAAACTGAGGGAAGAAGCACGCCGCTTGGCTATCACCTGCGAGGTGAAAGTCTCTACCATTGTCACAGAACCTTGGAGCCTACATCTGGATACGGAGGGAAGTTACCTGTGAAAGCGCCTCATCCTCAGCAACTTGTCCTGCTTGAGCTACAAAAGCTAGACCAGAAAGAATCTGCACTGCGCCACCGTCGCCAGGCTCACCCCGCACATGAGACAGTTCGAGAGCTTGCTGGACGTCTTGCTGACCTGCAACGCGCCGCGGTAACGCAAGGAGCCGTCATTTCAGACTGCGAACGTGAGGTGGCCAGGATCGAGGATGAGATCCAACGTGTCAAGGCTCGTCGGGATCGTCAGAATGAGCGTATCGAAAAGAACCAGGTTCCCCTGCGTGATATTAATTCGATGCAACACGAAATCGCTCAGATGGATTCGCGTATTTCCCGTCTAGAAGAAGAGCAGCTCGCTGCTGAAGAGCGCACGGAATCAGCACGCGCCGCCCGTGAGCAGATGAATGCGGAAGCTCAGGCTATTGAGGCGGATATCGAAGCAACTAAGGCTCGCTTCCTCGAAGAGGTCGCTCAGCTAGATGATGAGCTTCGCGGCGTGATTGCTCAGCGTCGTGAACGTGCTGGCCAAATTGATCCCGAACTTCTTGACGAATATGAGAGCGCGCGTTCAAAGAATGGGGCGCTCGCGGTGATCGAAGTCCGTGATGGGAACCCAATGGGCTTCGCCGAGCTCTCTCCTATGGAACTTGAGCGTATTCGCCTAACTCCCGCCGATGAACTCTACTTTGCCGAGGAAACCGGTCAGATCGTCGTGAGAACCCGAGCCTAGATCTTTTACTGGAGCTAGATCTCTCAGTCCTCGACTGTCACCAGCGTGAGGGTGCGCGTACTTCCTCCCTGGGAGGTAGCTTTTGCGGGGGAGACTTCGATTTCTTTCACATGACTTGTGGCGCCGCGTGCATCGCGAGATCGTAGCTTTGGTGTCACTTCGGCTAAGGCATCTTCCAAATCGCTAGCATTTTCAATTCCGCCGCATCGCAAAGCTAGTGCTCCGCTGAGCATTCCGCGCCATTTTTTCGCGTTGTGAGAGACAACGGAACGTTTTCCGTTCCGCAGGCGTTCAACGCGAACTTCCCACAGGTGTGCCCACGGCGCCAGACAGGCCTGCTTGTAGTCACTTGAGCGGCAATCAAGAACGAGCTTTTCAGAATAATCTTCTGCGAGTGCGCTGCCCAGGACTGACTTCCACAAGGAGGTGACGTTTCCAAGCGCGGGGAGCTTTGTTCCCATCGCAAGGCGGTGTAAAGGAATGAGGTCAGTTGGCCTCAGCGCACCAAATAGTCCTGAGAAGATCGTGATGTGTTGGCTTCCTTCCCCTGTCCATGCGCCTGGTTCTTGGGCGGTAAGGGCGTCGAATAGTACGCCGTTAAAAACTGCCGAGGCCGGTGCGCAGCTTTGAGACATCAGCGCTTGGTTGGCCTCAATTTCTGCTGAGTGACGAAGACTGGCATTGAAGATCTGATACGCCTGTTCTTCATCAGTGATTTGTGCACAGGCGTCGATGATCTTTTTACGCGTGTCTGTCAAAGACGGGAAAGAGAGTGCTGAGAGGCTAAGAGATGGACCTTCTCCAGGCGGGTTCTTTCCTTCAGATGGGGGCAGCCAAATTTCCACGCCTCCACACTAGTGGGAAACGCGCTAAAATTCCCTGTGCATGCCAGTCGACTGGGCGGCCGCGCGGCTTTTGTCTCGAGGAACGTCCGGGCTCCACAGGGCAGGATGGTGGCTAACAGCCACCCGAGGTGACTCGCGGGCTAGTGCCACAGAAAACAAACCGCTGCATAGAGCAGTAAGGGTGAAACGGTGAGGCAAGAGCTCACCAGCGATACGGGTGACCGTATCGGCTAGGTAAACCCCATCCGGAGCAAGACCGAGCAGCAGACGTTAAGAGGTGCCCCTTCGTTGTCTGCGGGTAGGTTGCTTGAGACCATCGGCAACGGTGGTCCTAGATAGATGGTCGCCACTACGAATACGTAGAACAGAACCCGGCGTACAGGTTGGCTGTCATGCAAGTGTGGCCGCTCGTTAACCCGAGCGGCCACACCTTTTAGTTTATTTGCCAGTCGATGAGTGCCCGTTTACTTATGAGCTGCGCGCGCGGCCTCGTAAGCCGCACCAACAATACCGGCGGTATTACGTAGCTTTGCGGGGACAACGGGGGTACGGAGGTTCAGCAGGGGGAGGAACTTCTCGTGATTAGCACTCACTCCGCCACCGATAACGAAAAGGTCGGGGGAGAAGAGCATCTCAACGTGCGAGTAGTAGCGTTGGAGGCGCCCCGCCCATGTGACCCAATCCAGTTTCTGCGCGGTCTTCTGACCTGCAGAAGCTTGAGTTTCGGCATCGTGGCCGTCAATCTCAAGGTGACCAAGTTCCGAATTTGGAATTAAGACACCATCATTGATGATGGCCGATCCGATTCCTGTTCCAAGAGTGGTGACAATGACAACTCCGGGAACATCTTTAGCGGCGCCGTAGATCGCTTCGCCTAATCCGGCGGCATCGGCATCATTCAGAGCAACGATGGTTCGCCCCAAGTGGCGATCCATGAGCTCGACAACATCGATTCCTGCCCACGATGGATCAAGATTCGCCATAAAGGGAACTCGTCCATGAATAATTGGTGCGGGGAAGGTGATCCCGACGGGAATATCATCGGTGACGCCGAGCTGGTGCAGAAGCTCACCGCAGACCTGTGCAACTGAATCTGGAGTCGCCGGGGCCGGGGTTTCGATCACTACGCTTTCGCAGGAGTAGGTCCCTGTTTCAAGATCAACAAGGGCACCCTTGACACCTGAACCGCCAATATCAATTCCACATGCAAGTGTCATGTTGTTCTCCTTCGAAGGCCTTTTCTCTAAGGATAACCGTCTTTATCGGATCGTTAAAATTCACGCCAGAATTATGGAAGCGTCAAAATTTCAGCGCCGTTTTCTGTGACAACGATTGTGTGTTCGAACTGTGCAGAGCGGCCGCGATCTTTTGTCACGACTGTCCACTGATCATCCCATTGTTCCCATTCAACTCCGCCCAGATTCAGCATGGGCTCAATGGTGAAAACCATGCCTTCTTCCATGATTTCGCTGTGTGCGGGGGCAGTGTCGTAGTGGGGGACAATCAAACCTGAGTGAAAGGCCTCGCCGACACCGTGTCCGGTGTAGTCACGAACAACACCGTAGTTGAAACGATGTGCGTAGGATTCAATAACTCTGCCGATTACATTGATCTCTCGACCAGGGCGAACAGCCTTGATGCCGCGCATCATCGCTTCACGTGTACGCTCGATCAGAAGATGGGACTCTTCATCAACGGTCCCGACTTCGAACATCGCGCATGTATCTCCATGCACGCCGTCGTAATAAGCGGTGATGTCGACATTGATAATGTCGCCATCTTCAAGGGGACGATCATCGGGGATACCGTGGCAGATTACTTCGTTGATTGAGGTGCACAGGGACTTCGGAAATCCCATGTACCCCAAGCATGAGGGGTAGGCATCGCGCGAAATAATGAAATCGTGGCCGATACGATCCAATTCGTCAGTGGTTACCCCAGGACGAATTGCTTCCCCCACTGCTTGGAGAGCCTGTGCTGCGATTTGGCCGGCTTTGCGGATTTTCTCAATGGTTTCCGGTGTCTTGATATCGGAGGCAGTGATTACTTCTGGACCCGAGTGGTACATGTATTCCGGACGATCAATGTGTGCCGGGACAGGACGACGCGGAGAAATTTTCCCAGGTTTGAGATTGCCAAGCGGGGCGCGCTCGGCACCAGTTGAGTGCGACATTGCGGTGTAGTCCTTAGTTTGTTCGGTAATTCTCGGTTGAGGGGAATGATCCGTCGCGAACACAGGAGATATAGCTTTGTGTCGCGGAGTGAAGTTCTTGACCGATCTGCGCGAAACGGCGTGCAAAGGAAGGCGACCACGAGGTCATACCGGCCATATCCGACCAGACCAAAACCTGCCCGTCGGTGTGTGGACCCGCGCCGATTCCAATCGTAATGATCGAAAGTTCCTGACTCAGTTGAGTGGCGATCGGTTCAGGGACCATTTCAAAGACGACTGCGAAAGCGCCTGCGTCAGCTAATGCATGGGTATCGCGAGCAAGGATCTGTGCACCTTCGCCGCGTCCTTGAACGCGAGGCCCACCCAAAGCGTTTTCAGATTGAGGGGTGTAGCCCAGGTGTGCCACGACCGGAATACCTGCCTCGGTCAAGAGCTTGACGGTCTCGGCGCGCTGCGCACCGCCCTCGAGCTTGACAGCGTGTGCACCTGCCTTCATCAGGCAGACTGCGTTTGTAAGGGCGTGGGCGGGGGAGGCCTCGTAACTGCCAAAGGGGAGGTCCGCGACGATGAAAGCACGTTTACTTGCCCGTGCAACGGAGGAAGTAGCACGTTCCATGTCCTCAATAGTGACCGGTAGCGTCGAGGAATATCCCAGAACAACGTTGCCCAGTGAATCTCCCACCAAGATCATATCGATCCCGGCCTGATCAAAAATCGAGGCAGTGAGTGCGTCGTAGGCCGTTAACATCGAAATCTTGACGCCCTGCTCTTTTGCTGCCTGAAGGTGCTGGATACGGATCCGTTTCTTATCTAGAGGGCCTTGGGAAGCCTGAGAAGGGGAGGATGAAGCATCCGTGCGAGGCACTGAATCGTCAGCGAGGTAACCCGTCATTCTTTTCCTTTCGTCGCCCTATGAGCCTAGTCCGCACTACGGCTTCGTTCCAGCCAGAAGAAGCTGTTGACCTACAATGAAGAAAACCCTCGTATTTTCACGAGGAAAAATGCTGACACCAATCATAGGAGAGTAGGACATGACCGGCACCGCTGGTGGCCTCAATCCCTTGGATGAGCAGGCAATTGAAGAGCTCGTTACTCAAGCGACTTCGGCTATTGCTCATACCGAAACCCTCGATGAATTGAAGGCAGTTCGCCTGGAATTTATGGGAGACTCAGCTGCTCTTGTCCAGGCAAACCGTGGAATCGGGCAATTGGATCCGAAAGATCGAGGCGTTGCTGGTCGTCTTTTGGGAGGTGCCCGCTCGCGCATTACCCAGGCATTGGAGGAGCGTCAGGAGCTCCTTCAGGAACGCCATGACGCGCAGGTCTTGGTGAGCGAAGCTGTAGACGTCACCATTCCTACCGCGCGCGAGCGTCAAGGTGCACGTCATCCCCTGGAAACGATCATGGAAGAGATTTCGGATTTCTTCATCGGAATGGGATGGCAGATTGCAGAGGGACCGGAAATTGAACACGAGTGGTTCAACTTCGATTCTTTGAATTTCGATATCGATCACCCCGCGCGCCAAATGCAGGACACGCTCTACATTGATGGTCGCAGCGTCGGTGGTGAAAATGAAGAAGATGGCCACTTGGTGATGCGAACACACACATCGCCCGTGCAATCGCGTTCGATTCTTTCTCGAGGCGTTCCTCTGTACATGGCTTGCCCCGGCAAGGTTTTTCGCTCCGATGCGCTGGATGCGACACACACCCCTGTCTTCCACCAAGTTGAAGGACTAGCGATCGATCGCGGTCTGACAATGGCGCATCTTAAGGGCGTGCTCGATCACTTCGCTCGTCACATGTTCGGCCCCGATGCAAAGACGCGTTTGCGTCCGTCATTCTTCCCCTTCACCGAACCCAGCGCGGAGATGGATTTGTGGTTCCCCCAGAAGAAGGGCGGAGCCGGCTGGATTGAATGGGGCGGTTGTGGAATGGTCAACCCGAATGTTCTTCGAGCAACGGGTATCGATCCTGAGGTTTACACAGGTATTGCCTTCGGTGT
The DNA here is from genome assembly GCF_000308055.1 of Actinomyces sp. ph3. Lineage (GTDB taxonomy): Bacteria > Actinomycetota > Actinomycetes > Actinomycetales > Actinomycetaceae > Pauljensenia. The sequence continues at coordinate 7,083 of NZ_CAGY01000006.1, read as the reverse complement.
TGGTGTCGAACGAACCCTGATGCTGCGAGACGGCATTGCAGACATGCATGACATCGTCGAGGGCGATGTGCGTTTCTCTGAGCAATTCGGTGTTAATGGACTGGGAAGGGGCAACTGACATGCCAATGGTTCCAATGAGCTGGCTGCGTGACTATGTCGACGCAGATCCGGCAATGACCACCGAGGAGCTCGCAGCTGCCCTGGTTCGCGTCGGGCTTGAGGAAGAGACTATTCACCCGGCTCGTGTCAGCGGTCCGCTTGTCGTTGGGCGTGTTCTGACGCGCGACGAGTTTGAAGCATCCAATGGCAAGCTCGTGAATTACTGCCGTGTTGATGTTGGAGAGCACAATGACGCTCCCGACACGGGTAAAGAACCTAGTGATCTCCCATCACGAGGCATTATTTGCGGCGCGCACAATTTCGAGGTCGGCGACTATGTCGTTGTCTCACTTCCGGGTGCGGTTCTTCCCGGTCCCTTTGAAATTGCTGCCCGTAAGACCTATGGCCATGTTTCTGATGGCATGATGTGCTCGGCGCGCGAACTCGGCTTGGGTGAAGACCATGACGGCATCATCATCTTGCAGAAGGACTTCCCCGATGCAGAGCTGCCCGCTGTTGGCCACAGCGTGATTTCCTTCCTTGGCTTGGGCGAAGAGGTTTTGGAAATTAACGTCACTCCGGACCGTGGCTACTGCTTCTCTATGCGAGGCGTCGCTCGTGAGTTCTCACATTCGACGGGCGCGGCCTTCCGCGATCCTGGAATGGTTGGCACTCTTGTGTCTTCGGTTCCCGAGGCGAACGAGGCCGGTTTCCCCGTTGTGGTTGCTGACAGTGCTCCCATCCATGGGCGCGTGGGTGCTGACCGTTTTGTGACTCGCATTGTTCGCGGTGTTAACCCCAAGGCTCCTACTCCTCGTTGGATGGTTGAGCGTTTGGAGATGGCAGGGATGCGGTCCTTGTCTCTGGCGGTCGATATTACGAACTACGTCATGCTGGATCTGGGGCAGCCTATGCACGCCTATGATCTATCCGCACTTGCTGCACCGATTGTGGTTCGCCGTGCTCGCGCAGGTGAAGAATTGACAACTTTGGACGAGGTCACTCGTTCTTTGGATCCTGAAGATTTGGTGATTTCTGATTCGCCTAGTGGTGAAGAAGGCTCGCGGCTCTTGGGCATCGCCGGCGTGATGGGTGGTGCTTATTCCGAGGTCGAGGATTCGACGACTGATATTCTCCTCGAGGCTGCGCACTTCGATGCGGTTTCGGTTGCTCGTTCTTCGCGCCGTCACAAGCTGCACTCTGAGGCAGCGAAGCGTTTTGAACGTGGAACTGACCCGCTCCTTCCTGCGGTTGCAGCGCAGCGCGCTGTTGACCTGCTTGTTCAATACGGTGGCGGTCAGGCCGACCCTGCAGTTTTTGATCTCAACACCTTGCCAGAGCCGACGAGCTATGAGTTTGCGTTGAGCGATGCTGAGCGTCTGACTGGCGTTTCCTACGCTCCCGAGCGTGTTTGTGAGTTGCTTGAGCAGGTCGGATGTGTCCTTGAGGATATTGATGGGCAGCGCGTTCGCGTGACTCCTCCTTCATGGCGGCCTGATCTCACGGGTTCTGCACACTTCGTGGAAGAGATTGCGCGTTTAGATGGCTATGACCGTATCCCCTCGGTTTTGCCGACAGCCCCTGCAGGTACTGGTTTGACTACTGCCCAGCGCGCACGTCGTTTGGTGGCCCAGGGACTGGCCCACGCTGGGCTTACCGAGGTGGAAAGTTATCCCTTCGTTTCCGACTCTTTCGATAAGCAGGGCCTGAGTGCGAATGACCCTCGCCGTCGTGCTGTCAAGCTGCGTAATCCGCTTGCCGATGATGCGCCACTGCTTCGTACTTCGGTTCTGGATACCTTGCTGGATACCGCCGCACGCAACTGGGCTCGCGGTATCCCTTCGGTTGCGATTTTCGAAATCGCAAAGGTTGTTCATCCCGAGGGTGTGGTCCCCACCGGGTTGATTTCTGCAGAGCACCGTCCCAGTGACGCGCAACTTGCAGCACTTGAAGCAGGGACTCCTTCGCAGCCGTGGCATGTTGGCGCGGTACTGGCTGGTAATGCCCGACCCGCGGGAATTCTTGATTCGCAACGTAATTTCGATTGGGCAGATGCAGTCGAGGTTGCGCGCTCAATCTGCGATCAATTGGGAGTGCGCGTCGAGGTCACGCGTGCTTGGCTTGCTGAACCCTCAACGCTTAAGGGGCCTCGAGTTCCCGAGGCTGCAACGGATCCCGCTGAGGTCGCTCCTTGGCACCCGGGGCGGGTTGCTCGTATTTTCGCCCGTCAGGGTAAAGATTGCGTCGAACTCGCCCTTGCTGGTGAGCTCTCGCCGAAGGCGTGTAAGGCTTTTGGATTGCCTGCACGAGCCTGCGCCCTCGAGCTTGACGTCGATGCATTGATCTCTGTGATGAGCGATGAACCCATGCAGGTAAAGCCTGTCTCGACATATCCTGCAGCGAAGGAAGACCTTGCATTGGTTGTTCCGACGAATGTTCCTGTAGCACGTGTTGAGCAGGTTATTCGCCAGGCTGCGGGTGCATTGATCGAAGATCTGGTCCTCTTTGATATTTACGAGGGCGACCAGGTTCCTGAGGGTTGCCGTTCTCTTGCCTTCTCTGTGCGCCTTCGCGCCAGCGATCACACCTTGACTCCGGATGAGGTGCAAAAAGTTCGTGCTGACATCGTTAGCAAGACAGGAAAGGTTCTTGGAGCAACGCTGCGCGGATGATCAAGTTTCCTCTTGTTAGGATTAATGTGGTTATTGGCGCGAAGGAGTAGTTAATGAAGGTTTTAGTAACAGCGGCTTCACATCACGGTGCAACCATTGAAGTTGCGGATGCGATTGCACGCCGTCTGACCAGCGATGGTTTTGAGGTTGTCCGCAAGTCCCCCGAAGAGGTTGACTCACTTGATGGCTTTGATGCAGTGATCTGCGGATCTGCTGTGTACATGACCCAGTGGCTGCCTGAAGCTCACGACTTTATGGAACGTTTTGCTCAGCAGCTTCATAAGCTACCCGTGTGGGCTTTCTCCGTCGGTATGAATGGTGTTCCCAAGCATGTTCCGCAAGATCCCAGCAGGATCGGTCCTGTGCTGACCCGTGTCGATGCAAAGGAACTGCGTTCCTTTGCCGGACGGTACGATCCTTCGATCTTGTCGCTGCGTGAGCGTGCGATTGTTCGACTTGCAGGCGCTGTTGAAGGCGATTTCCGTGATTGGAATGCGATTGACCAGTGGGCAGACTCCATTGCAGAGCAACTGAAGCAGGAGTGAGGTATCACTAACTTCTGCATCGCTTAGAAAACGGGCCGTGTGCGCGAAGATTTTCGCACACGGCCCGTTTCTCGCTTACACTGGTGCAACGGGAGTGGAGTCAATGTCGATTCACGGACGTAGTTAAGGGGTTTTGATGTCATCTGAAGCGACACCTCAGACGAAGGCTGGCCGCCACGCGGCGATTCGAAATCTTTTGGTCTCCCATACCATTAGTTCGCAAGAGCAGCTTCGCAGTGCATTGGGAAGCCAAGGAATTGAAGTCACTCAAGCCACCCTTTCTCGCGATCTCATGGAAATGCGCGCAACAAAGATGCGCGATCGAAGTGGGGCGCTGATTTACTCGGTTCCCAATGCTGATGGTTCGCAGTCCCATGAGGCTGAAGCCAGTGTTGAACGCCTTCAGCGGTGGCTTCAAACTCTCCTCGTCACCTCAACATGCGTGGGAAATCAATTGGTTTTGCGCACTCTTGTTGGAGCAGCGAACCTTCTTGGTTCTGCTCTTGACGTTGCACGTATTGACGACGTTGTGGGAACGATCGCGGGTGACGACACAGTCTTGATTATCTGCACCAGTGCTCAAGGCGCCCTTAACGCTCAGGACTACCTGACATCCTTGGCTGGGGGAGGAACTCAACCGAGCGCACTCTAAGGACAGACGATCGATTCTTAGGTTTTCATCAAACACAGCCGTGCCCGCTAGCCTGTCGCTAGCGGGCACGGCTTCTTGCCGCTATTCTCCCTACTAGAATTTCTTTCTGTCTTGAGGACACGCGTGAATACAACAGTTAGCTCTCGAGCCGAGTCGCTGCTGCCCATTGCGGGGGTCGCGATTTTCTTCTTGGCCTTTGCGGGCCAAGGAGTTCGCAACACATTCGGTTGGCTCGGATTTGGCATCATCACCGTTTTGGTTTTGGTCGCATGCTGGGTCGTGTTTTTTGCTGCCGGACGACGTGTGACCTTACGAAGGATTTCGCTGTCTGTTTCTTCCTTCATCGTGCTCTGCTGTCTGTCGGTGATTTGGAGCCAGTACCGTCTTGAAACTTTCGCCTCAGCTCTGATTACTCTTGCCACGAGCTCCGCAGGGATACTTGTGGCAATTGCTTTTCCGCTTCGACAGATGCTGAAAGTATTTATGGATGCGATGAAGATCGTTGTTGTTTTGTCGTATCTTCTTGAGTTGTGGGTCGCGCTCTTCGTTGGCCATCGAATTCCTCCCATGTATATGCGCCATTGGAAAGAAGTCCCAGAGCTCTATTACTGGATCAATGACTCCCTGTTTAGGGGAGGGCCGATTCAAGGTTTCGTGGGAAACCGCAATCCTTTAGCGTTTATTGCGCTCTTACTGCTTCTGTGCGTGCTTGTTTTCTGGATCCAGGATCGAAATCAGCATGTTCGCAATTTACTGTGGGTGTGTGCCTGCGTTGGCATTCTTATTCTCACCGGTTCGGCAACAGTGTTCGTTGCCATGCTGGTTTCCCTCAGTGCACTCGTCTTTCTTTTGATCATCCGTCATCTCGGTTTCTATGAGCGACGTTTCGCTGTTCGTGTGGCTTTGACCGCTGCGGCCAGTTTCCTGCTGGTTGCTGTTGTGATGAAGGACCAGGTAACCGAGATATTGGGTCGTAGTTCTGATATGACCGGGCGCGGTGTTATTTGGGCGAAGCTTTTGCAATTGTGGACCGAGCATCCCCTTCTTGGTTGGGGATGGGTTGTGATGTGGCCCCCCTGGTTGCCTCTGTTCAAGAACCTTGTTGTCCGTCCGGACGGTACTCCAACCATGCAGGCGCATAACGCCTATATCGAAGCGCTATTCCAGACTGGCATTGTTGGGCTAATGCTCTTGGCCTTTGCGGTGTTGTGGGTCATGATTCGCATCTTCCGTGTTGCCCTTCGCGATCTTGAGAGTGATCTGATTCCCGTCCTCGCCGCTGTTCTTATGCTGGCGATGTTCGTCCAGTCATTCACCGAGTCTCGTTTGCTCACTGAGGGCAACTGGGTTCTTTTCGTTGCTTTTGCTACCTGGCTGAAGGTTCGAGCAGAATCAATCGATTTTCACCCGCCTCGACGTGGAGACGAGGCCTCATCTCGGCTAGCTGCCGCTGGCGATGCAGGCCAACCCGCGGCCTCGTGAAACACAATTAAGACGCGTCTTTTAAGGCGAGTCTTTTCCCGTACACTGTATTGCGCACGTATTCCAACAAGAAGAAGGTATTTCCGTGACCGATATTATTGATGACCTCCAATGGCGTGGTCTGATTGCTCAGCACACTGATCTTGATGCACTTCGTGCTCACTTTGCGCAGGGCCCGGTCACTTTCTATTGCGGTTATGATCCGACAGCTCCTTCTCTTCACCATGGTCACCTTGTTCAGCTGATCGTTATGCGTCACCTGCAACTTGCAGGACACCGTCCTCTCGCGCTCGTGGGTGGTGCAACGGGCCAGATTGGCGATCCGCGCCAAAGTGGTGAGCGTCAACTCCAGCCCACTGAAGTTGTTCAGGGATGGGCGGATCGCTTGCACGCGCAAATTTCCCGTTTTCTTGACTTCGAGGGTCCCGCAGCAGCGCGAATGGTGAATAACCTCGATTGGACGCAAGAGATGAGCGCTATCGATCTCTTGCGTGGAATCGGTAAGTACTTCCGTGTTGGCACCATGCTCAACAAGGATATTGTTGCGCGCCGTATAGCCTCCGACGAGGGTATCTCCTACACGGAATTCTCGTACCAGATCCTTCAGGCAAATGACTACCTTGAACTTTTCCGTCGCTATGGCTGCACCCTTGAGACCGGCGGGAATGACCAGTGGGGCAATATGGTTGGAGGCGTCGACCTGATTCATAAGATCGAAGGCGCCGATACCCATGTGATGACGACGCCCATTATTACTAAGGCTGACGGAACAAAGTTTGGCAAGTCCGAGGGCGGTGCGATCTGGCTCGACCCGGAAATGATGAGCCCCTACGCCTTCTATCAGTTCTGGTTGCAGGTTGCTGATGATGATGTGGTTCGTTTTCTGAAGATCTTTACTTTCCTCTCGCGCGAAGAGATTGAGGCCCTTGAGGTTGAGGTCGCAGAGCGTCCGCACCAGCGTGCTGCACAGAAGGCATTGGCTGCCAGCGTCACTGCATTGGTCCACGGTCAAGACGAACTCGAGCGAGTTCAGGCTGCGACCGAGGCGTTGTGGGGGACCGGTGATCTTTCGTCGATTGACGAGGCGACTCTGGCTGCGGCGACCAGTGACCTTCCGCGTGCGGAACTTCCGTTGGGGGCGACTCTTGTTGACGCTCTTGTAGAGACCGGCCTTGAGAAAGGGCGTAGTGCTGCGCGTCGTACCCTTGCGGGTGGCGGAGCATACGTCAATAAGATCAAGGTAGAGGATGAAGAGGCAGTGTTGAGTGCGGATGATCTGTTGGCTGGCGGGCTTGTTTTGATCCGTAAGGGCCGCAGGAATCTGGCTGTAGTTGCTGTCCGATGAGCCGTTTTTAAAGGTGTGCTCGTCGTCATAGTGTTTTGATTTGACGACGAGCCTCTAAACGACCTAATCTATAACTCGTTGCGCTGAGGGCGACGGAAACGTTGCAAAGCGCGAAAGCCCCTTTGAGATTCATCCTCGGGTGAATTGCAAATGTGGGGGTGTTGTTTGTGAACTCGATAGTGTGTTTGTTTTTTGTTTTTATGCCTGTTTTTTGTTTTTGAGTATTTTTTTGGTTGGGATTGCTTGCCATGTTTTTGTGGTGGGTTTTCCGGGCTTAATGTTTTTATG
>NZ_CAGY01000007.1 GCF_000308055.1 Actinomyces sp. ph3 | reverse complement strand
AAACACATATCAACCACACTGGTTGACAGACACTGTGAGAGTGCTCGTCAAACCACTATACGGATCACAACCAACACAACCCCCAAAACAACAACGGGGGACTTAAGTGAATACTGGTTGAACCATCTTGTGGTGGTCATAGCCGCGGGGAAACGCCCAGCCTCCATTCCGAACCTGGAAGCTAAGCCCGCAAGCGCCGATGGTACTGCACCTGGGAGGGTGTGGGAGAGTAGGACACCGCCACAACAATCCTCACAAATAAAGCGGCAGCCCCGAGACCTGTAAAACAGCCTCGGGGCTGCCGCTTTCTTTACACGACGCCTCAAAACAGCCGCTCGAGGCCCGGCCACGCACCAATCGCCCGCTGTCTCAGCAGCCTTTCTACTTCAGCGATAAAGTCGGGGCATGACTGAAGTTTCGCAATCCTTAATTCCTGAATCGCAACTTCTTGAAGCGATGAACGCGCACGAGCTCCTTGCCAGGCTTTTCACTGACGCCCACACCGCATATACCTTTACCGAAGAACCTGTTACGGACGAAGAAGTTCATGCCGCTTACGATTTGGCAAAGTGGGCACCGACTGGAGTGAATGGCCAGCCACTGCGCGTTGCAATTGTTCGGAGCGGAGCAGCCAAACGACATCTGCTGGACGCTCTTCCCCGGGGTAACAGGGAGCAGGCTGAAGGCGCACCTTTGGTATTGGTGTGCGGCGCCAAAATGGATTTCCATCATGACCTTCCGTCGCTTCACCCTCGTGGGGAGCGCTATGAAAAGCTGCTTGCGGATAATGACAAGATGCGCACGGTTATGGCCCATACATCAGCCACGATTCAAGTTGCCTATCTGATTTTGGCCCTCCGCGCGCAAGGCTTGGAAACTGGGCCTATGAATCCGGATGACGCGCAACTTCTTCATGACTATTTCTTCCCTGGTGAGGATATTGAGCCAATCTTGGTCATTAACGTGGGCCATCCAGGTACTGATGCTTACCAGGAACGCGGGCCTCGGGTGGGGTACGATGAGGTGTTTCGCGAACCGCAGGTTAACGCCTGATCCCATAAGGAGGACGCCATGGCTGATGAAGCACGAGTTCGTAAAGTACAAGATCGCATCCAAGAGACGGTTGCTTCCCTTTTGGGGCGACGCATCAAAGATCCGCGTCTTGGCTTCGTCACCATTACCGATGTTCGGGTGACTGGTGACCTCCAACATGCCTCGATTTTCTACACGGTCCTTGGCGGCGAAGAAGAACGCGCTGCGACGGCTCGTGCTTTCGAATCTGCAAAGGGTTTGATTCGCAGTGAGGTTGGTAAAGCGCTGGGAATTCGCCTCACCCCAAGTATCGAGTTCATCCCCGATGCTCTTCCCGAAACGGTTGCTTCCCTAGAGAGCGCGCTTGCATCCGCGCGGGCTCATGATGAAGAGGTTGCTCGCCAGGCAGAAGGTGCGCAGTACGCGGGTGAAGCAGACCCTTATCGCAAGCCTGAAGAGGAAGAAGAGCAGGACGAACGTTAATGTCTGCTGCCTCCACTGATGCTGTTTCGGGGCTGCTGATTGTCGATAAACCCCAAGGGATTACCAGCCACGACGTCGTTTCGCGTACCCGGCGTTTAGCTCATACGCGCCGAGTTGGTCACGCGGGCACGTTGGATCCAATGGCTACGGGAGTGCTTGTCCTTGGAATCAACAAAGCAACACGTCTGCTCACGTGGATTACTGATCATTCCAAACGTTATGAAGCGCAGGTGCGTTTTGGTGTCGAAACGACAACCGAAGACGCAGAAGGCGAAGTGACTTCGGCCAAAGGCTGCGACGGCCTCGACAATGAGGAAATTGAAGCGGTACTTTCGCATTTCCGCGGAACTATTTCTCAGGTTCCCTCTGCAGTGAGCGCGATCAAGGTCAATGGAAAACGCGCCTACGCAAGGGTCCGTGCTGGTGAAGACGTGAAACTTGAGCCTCGCGAAGTAGAAATTTCCCTACTGGAAACGCAAGGGCAGCCTCGCTCTCACCGGGTGGAATACGCTTTGGAGGGCAAGAGCGCTCACGTCAATTGTGTTGACCTCAATCTGATCGTCGAGTGCTCGGCGGGAACCTATATCCGTGCCCTTGCGCGCGATCTTGGAAATGCATTGGGCTGTGGTGCTCATTTGATTTCGTTACGCCGCACTCGAGTTGGCGAGTTCTCAATTGACTGCGCCCATACCTTGCAGTCCTTGGACGAGGCCGCCGAGCAGAGTGGGGGAGAGACTCCTCTTCCGCTGACCTCCCTGAGCGAAGCCGCACGGGAGATGTTCCCTTGCCTTCTTCTTTCCGAGGCCGAGGCCGGTGCCTTCTCGCACGGGCAAGCTCCGCGTCGCGAAGCGGGCGAGGTCCTTCGTTTCGTTGAGGAGCATTTCCCGGGAGCTCAGCGCGGTGAGTTTGGGCCGATTGCTGCCTGTCGGGGTGATGGGGAAGTACTTGGACTTCTCAAGATTATTGACAATCGTTTCGCAACAGTTCTTGTTTTCTAGAAAGTAACCACAGTGGAGATTTGGCGTTCCTTAGACGAGATTCCTAAGGGATTGACTTCAGTTGTCACGATCGGCAACTTTGACGGGATGCACGAAGGGCATCGCAAGGTGATTTCTGCTGCTGTCACCGACGCACGTGCGATGGGGGTTCAGGCGATTGCTTGTACCTTCGATCCGCATCCACGTCAGGTGCACAATCCGGATAGCCCTCTCAAGCTGATCTCGCCTTTGCGTGACCGCTTGGATGCCATGGCTGCTACCGGATTGAATGCGACCTTTGTCATTCACTACGACGAATCCGTTTACACCTTGACTCCCCGTGAATTCGTTGAAAAATATGTGGTTGATGCGCTGGGAGCTGCCGAAGTCGTTGTCGGCAAGGACTTCCGCTTTGGTCGGAATAATTCGGGTGATCTAGAGACCCTCTCGGCACTTGGAGAAGAATTCGGATTCTCCGTTACCTCGGTGGACGATGTGACGGCTCCTGAGGGACGGCGCTGGTCATCGTCGTGGGTTCGACAGCTTCTGGAAGAGGGCGATGTTTCAGGGGCCGCTCGTGTGTTGGGACATCTTCACCGCATCCGCGGGACGGTTGAACACGGCTATAAGCGTGGGCGCGAGTTGGGATTCCCCACCGCAAACCTGTGCAATGACATCGAAGGTGTCGTTCCCGGCGATGGAGTTTATGCCGGCTGGCTCGTGCGTCATATTGGTGATGGTGGGGCAGCCGAATTCCTGCCTGCTGCCATTTCGGTGGGAACGAACCCACAGTTTGACGGTGAAGTGCGAACCGTTGAAGCGCATGTCTTGGGGCGCAGTGACCTTAACCTCTATGGCGAAAATGTCTCCATTATGTTTGTGAGCCGTATTCGCCCAATGGAATCTTTTGAATCCTTGGACGCATTGCTGTCTCAAATGGATGAGGATCTAAGAATTAGCGCCTACGTTCTTGGTGTTGGCGTGCCTACCCGAGTGGATCCCAAGGCTGTAACTGCACGTTGAGCGCCTCATGCTTGATCCTTCAGGTTGACGCTCGTGCTGCAGATCACGACTAAAGCCTGAAGATGGGATGCTAGACTAGTCTAAGCCGTCATGTCGGCCACGGATTGTATGCACAGGGAACGCCCTGTGGCTCCGTGCAACGAGTTAAAAGGAGAAGCCTGTGCCACTGAGCAAGGACGTTAAGGACCAGATCATCGCCGAGTACGCCACCCACGAAGGTGACACCGGCTCCCCCGAGGTTCAGATTGCGCTGCTGACCCAGCGAATCAAGGACCTGACCGAGCACTTCAAGACTCACAAGCACGATCACCACTCTCGTCGTGGTCTGCTGCTGCTGGTTGGTCGTCGTCGTCGCCTTCTCGGCTACCTCGCCGAGATCGACATTGAGCGTTACCGCTCGCTGATCGAACGACTGGGCCTGCGCCGCTGATTTTAGTCCGGCTCGATTCCATGTTGGAATCGAGCCGGATCACTACGTGTGGGCGAAGTGCACACGCGATAACTCAATACTTTGGATAGGGCGTAATCGTGCGCGGTTTTCGACAGTGGTTTACGGCTTCTCTGGCGCCTACGGATGTGGGAAGAGCCGGACAAAAGCCGTGGACTTCGATCGAAGGCCGATACGAACGCCGAAGTAGTGTGAAATAGATCAGTTCAAGGAGAACACACATATGATGGAAGGCGAAGATATCGTCTCAGCAGAGGCGATCATCGACAATGGCCGTTTCGGTAAGCGCGTCGTGCGTTTTGAAACGGGCCGCCTCGCCAAGCAGGCCGCAGGTGCGGCCATGGCCTACCTCGATGATGAAACCGCGGTTCTGTCCGCGACCACCGTGGGCAAGCAGCCCAAGGATCAGTTTGACTTTTTCCCGCTGACCGTTGACGTTGAAGAACGTTCCTACGCGGCCGGCCGTATCCCCGGATCGTTCTTCCGTCGCGAAGGCCGTCCCGGAACCGAAGCGATTCTGGCAGCACGCCTGATCGACCGTCCGCTGCGCCCCGGCTTCAAGAAGGGCCTGCGCAACGAGGTTCAGGTTGTCGCAACCGTTCTGGCTGCACACCCCAACGATGCATATGACGTCCTGGCAATTAATGCTGCCTCGATGTCGACCCAGATTGCTGGTCTTCCCTTCTCTGGCCCCATCGCAGGTACCCGTCTGGCCCTCATTGATGGCCAGTGGGTGGCATTCCCGCGCTGGTCAGAGATGGAGCGTTCCGTCTTCAATATCGTTGTTGCCGGTCGCATTGTGACCACCGAAGACGGTTCTGAAGATGTCGCCATCATGATGGTTGAGGCCGGCGGCGGCGAAAACGAATGGGACCTCATTCAGGCAGGCGCCGTTGCGCCGACCGAAGATGTCGTGGCTGACGGCCTCGAGGCCGCAAAGCCCTTCATTCGTGCACTGTGCGAAGCTCAGATGAAGGTTGCAGAGGTTGCCTCCAAGGAAACCGCTGAATTCCCGATCTTCCTGGATTACTCCGATGAGCAGTACGCAGCAGTTGAGCAGTGGGTTGGCGATAAGCTTGCCAAGGCGCTTCTCACTGAAGGTAAGCTCGCCCGCGAAGAGGCAGTCGACCAGGTCAAGGCCGATATGCTTGAAGCACTCTCCGAGCAGTTCCCCGAGGGTGAAAAGGAACTCAAGGCTGCATTCCGTTCTCTGGAGAAGCAGACCATCCGTAACCGCACCCTGCGCGAAGAAATCCGTATGGATGGCCGTTCGCTGCGTACCATTCGCTCCCTGAGCGCCGAGGTCGAGGTTCTTCCTCGCGTCCACGGTTCGGCTCTCTTCCAGCGTGGTGAGACCCAGATTCTGGGTGTGACGACCCTGGCTATGCTCCGCATGGAGCAGCAGTTGGATAACCTTTCGCCCATCACGGCGAAGCGTTACATGCACCAGTACAACTTCCCGCCTTACTCGACCGGCGAAACCGGCCGCGTGGGTTCGCCCAAGCGCCGCGAAATTGGCCACGGCGACCTTGCAGAGCGCGCTCTCAAGCCCGTGATTCCTTCGCGCGAAGAGTTCCCCTACGCAATCCGCCAGGTCTCCGAGACCATGGGCTCCAACGGCTCCTCTTCGATGGGTTCCGTATGTGCATCGACACTGTCGCTGCTCCAGGCTGGCGTGCCGCTGCGCGCCCCCGTCGCAGGCATCGCAATGGGCCTCATGACCGGTGAAGTTGATGGCAAGCAGAAGGCGGTGACCCTGACCGATATCCTCGGTGCTGAAGACGGCTTCGGCGATATGGACTTCAAGGTCGCTGGTACCCGTGAGTTCATCACTGCCCTGCAGCTGGATACCAAGCTCGACGGCATCGACTCCCAGGTGCTGCGTGGCGCACTGGCACAGGCCCGCGACGCACGCCTGCAGATCCTTGATCTGATGGAGCAGGCAATTGACGCCCCCGATGAGATGAGCCCCTACGCTCCTCGCATCATCACGGTCCAGGTCCCCGTCGACAAGATCGGTGAAGTCATTGGCCCCAAGGGCAAGATGATCAACCAGATCCAGGAAGACACTGGCGCAGAACTGACCATTGAGGACGATGGCACCGTCTACATCGGTGCATCGACCGGTGAAGCCGCAGAAGCCGCACGCGCGATGGTCAACCAGATTGCCAATCCGCAGATGCCCGAGGTGGGGGAGCGCTTCGTGGGAACCGTCGTGAAGACGACCTCCTTCGGTGCCTTTGTTTCCCTGACCCCCGGCAAGGACGGTCTGCTGCACATCTCGCAGGTTCGTCGTCTGGTCGGCGGTAAGCGCATCGACTCTGTCGATGATGTTCTTCAGGTTGGCCAGCAGGTCGAGGTTGAGATCCACGAGATCGGTGACCGCGGCAAGCTCAGCCTGTACGCCGTCGTTGATGGTGAAACCGGAGAGCTCGAGGCCAGCGATGAGCAGTCTCGCCGCCCCGAGCGTCGCGAGCGCTCCGAGCGCCGTGAACGCCGTGAGCGTCGTCCCCGTACGCGCACACGCCGTCGTCGCGATGATGACGAGGCCCAGGCTTCAGAGGGCTCCGACGAGGAGTGACCTTGCGCTGAGGGCGCGTTAGACAACGCGTACTCTGAGTTTTTATGCCGTGTGGGGCGAAGGAATTCCTTCGCCCCACACGGCATATTTATGCCTTCGCAACAGCATGTTCTCAGCTTTCAAGGTGTCATCCCAGTTATCTGAAAAAGCAGCAATTATCGACGAATACCGTCGGAAAAAATTTGATTCTTTGGGCCTAAAGACCCCTCGTTTTCATGTGGCGTCATTGATAGCGTTGGGGACGTGGCAGCGATTATTGCCTGTGACACATCGTGTTTCGACACTGATGTATGTCTGCAGAAATTCACCGCCCCCAGTGGCGGGATGCTGCACGAACAAGCCGCAATTATGGACGAATGTAGTCCAGGATATGCGCGATCTCACCCTAGTCCGATGAACTCTATTCTTCAGTGATAGAAAGGTCTTTCACATGTTGGGTTCTGCAGAGAGGAAAGCGAGCGACCTGAGCGCGGGTCACCGTATCTTCCTTCTGATCTTGGTCTCGATCGGTAGCTCGATCATTTACACTCCTGCCTATCTTCAGTACGTCTTCGAAGAACCGCTGGGTAAGGCCCTCATCGCCTCGGGTGGTGCTACGCCTGAAAACGTTGCCACCACGCTGGGTACGCTTCTGAGCGCATACGCTATGACCGCGCTTGTGTGCTATCTCCCCTCCGGTATTGTGGCGGATATCGTTCGCGTTCGGACCCTTTCGTGGGTCGGTTTCGCTCTGACTGCACTGCTCACCTTCTGGTACGCAATGTTCCCCTCGCTGACCACCATTCGCTTTCTTTTTGTCGCAATGGGCGTCACAACCATTCTCATTTGGTGGGGTATCCGTTACAAGCTTGTGCGACTGATCTCTGATGAAGATGGCTACGCGCGCAACATTGGTCTTTCTTACGCCTTCTATGGCCTTGCAGGTCTGATCCTGGGCTTCTTCAACTCGTGGCTGGTTGCCCACCTCGCATCGCGTGGTGACATCATCCCCATGCGTACTCTGCTCTTCATCCTGGGTGGCCTGATCATGGTTCTCGCCGTCCTCTCCTTCTTCTTCATCCCGAAGTTCGAAGGTGAAATCGGATCCGCCGAAGGCGGTTTCTCGGTGAAGCAAATCGGACAGGTCTTGGCGAACCCTGTCGTCTGGCTGGCAGCTGCCACCTTGTTCTTCGTCTACTTCTTCTACACCGGTGTAAACCAAACCACCGGCTACATGAACAAGGTCATGATGCTTGCTCCCGCAGTGGTCACCATGGTCGCAACCGTTCGTACCTACGGTATCTCGTTGGTCTCGGCTCCTTTCTTTGGATGGGTTGCTGAGAAGGTTGGTTCACCGTCGCGTGTTATTGCAGCTGCTTCACTGTTGGTTGCAGTGCTCTTTGCTGGATTCGCTGTCCTGCCCTCGGGTGCGAACGCTGTCCTCACCGCTGGATTGGTGATTCTCTTGGCGTTTATTGCCAACGGTGTCTTCGGTATTGTTTCCTCGCAGCTCACTGAAGGCAAGGTCGCTCCCGCAGTCTTCGGTACGGCCTCGGGCCTGCTCTCGGTCATCGGCTTCCTTCCCGATACCTTCTCCTACACCTGGTTTGGCTCAATTCGCGACGCCGCAGGTGATGCGCAAGAATCGGCGTTCCATCAGATCTTCATGATCCTTAGCGGTGCAGCCCTGCTGGCGGCGGTTTGTGCGATCGCTCTGGTTGTCGTGATTCGTATTCGCGAGAAGAAGAACGTCGAGGCCTGAAAACCAGGTACTAAGGAAGGAGGACGTAGTGGCACACAAACTTGATGTTCCCAGCATGTGGAGCGAGCAGATGGGCGCCGTCGTTGCCAAGCAAAACGAGCTGGCAAAAGACGCGTACTCGACCGATCAGAGCATCGAAGAGATGCGACAGGCCTATCGCAGTGAACGCCGTTTCTGGAACGAGGGCGGTCCGCATGTGGAAAGCGCGGAAGACCGAATGGTCCCGACGCGCCACGGGAGTATCCCGGTGCGCCGCTACGTCCCCCAGGCCTCGGGAGAAGAAAATAACGAATCTGCTCGCCCCATGATTGTTTATGTTCACGGTGGCGGCTGGCTGATCGGCGATGTCGATACCCACGATCGCATCACGCGCACGATTGCCTCGCTCACAGGAGCCATCGTCGTTTCGGTGGGCTATACGCTCTCTCCGGAAGCGCAATACCCGCAGCCGATCGAAGAAATTTCAGACGTCACCGACTACATCGTCCAGCACGCTCAGGAGTGGGGAATTGATCCTCAGGATGTCTCCTTCTCGGGGGACAGTGCAGGTGCAAATATGGCATTCGGTGCGCTGCTCTACCTTCGTGATCACGGCAAAACTGTGAACGCGCGGAGCATGCTGCTCTTCTACGGAGCATACGGCTTGCGTGACTCTCGATCGATGCGACTGCTGGGCGGCCCTTGGGATGGTCTTACCGAAGCCGATTACGAGTACTACCTCAAGGCCTACCTTGGAGATCTTGATAAGATTCGCGAACCATACGTGAATATTTTGGATAACGATCTGTCTTCGGCAGTCCCTCCCTGTTTCATCGTGGCCGCAGGCTTGGATCCTCTCAAAGATGATTCCGAGGCGCTTCATGAACTGCTTGATATCGCGGGAGTGGATAACGAATTCGTTGTCTATCCGAAGGTTATCCACGCATTCCTTCATCACTCTCGGATGCTGGATGACACGATGGATGCGATGCGGCGGGCAGCTGACTTCTTCCATAACCACAAAATCTAAGAAAACCACCTATTTCACATCACCGACGATAGGAAGTAAAAATGGACTTTTCACTGAGCGAAGACCAGCAATTGATGGTCGATGGATTCACCGAATTGATGGAGTCGCGCAACTGGGAGAAGTACTTCCAGGAATGCGATGAACGCTCCGAATACCCCCAGGAATGGGTTTCGGCAATTTGCGAGCTTGGCTTTGACCAGATCCTCCTTCCCGAGGAAAACGGCGGTCTGGGGGCCGATTGGGTGACCCTTACCGCCGCTTACGAGGCCCTTGGCCGCGCCGGTGGCCCTACCTACGTTCTCTACCAGCTTCCCTGCTGGGATACCGTTTTGCGTGAGGGCACCGAGGAACAGAAGGAAAAGATCCTTTCCTTCGTGGGCACCGGTAAGCAGATGCTCAACTACGCAATGACCGAGCCGAGCGCAGGATCCTCTTGGGATGATATGCGCACGACCTACACCCGTAAGGACGGCAAGGTCTACCTGAACGGTCACAAGACCTTTATTACTTCCTCGAAGTACGTGCCCTACCTGGTTGTTATGGCTCGCGATAGCGACAACATGGACACCTACACCGAGTGGTTTGTCGACATGTCCCTGCCGGGCATTACCAAGGAACCCCTGCATAAGCTGGGCCTGCGTATGGACTCTTGCTGCGATATCTACTTCGATAACGTCGAACTTCGCGAAGAAGACCTCTTCGGAACCGAAGGAAATGGATTCCGCCGCGGAGTCGCCGACTTCGATCTTGAGCGTTTCCTTGTTGCTCTGACCAACTACGGCCAGGCTTACTGCGCCTTCGAAGATGCCGCGCGCTACGCCAACCAGCGTGTCCAGGGTGGACAGGCAATTGCCCGCCACCAGCTCATCCAGCTCAAGTTCGCGGACATGAAGGTTGCGCTCACCAATATGCGCAACATGCTCTACGAAATCGCATGGAAGCACGATAACGGTCTGCTTGGCCGTGGCGACTGCTCCATGGCGAAGTACTACTGCGCACACGCAGCATTCGAGGTCGTCGACAATGCTCTGCAGGTTCTGGCAGGTGTCGGTATTACCGGTGAACACCGCGTCCAGCGTATGTTCCGCGACCTGCGCGTTGACCGCGTCAGCGGTGGCACTGACGAAATGATGATCCTCACCGCAGGCCGTGCAGCTCTGAAGGAATACCGCTGATCGGCGGGAGGTGTATCTGATGTCATTACCCGTTGATAAGCCGTCCTACGGAAATCTTGACGGCCTGAAGGTCGTTTACTCGGCAGTGGAGATTGCTGTTCCTACCGCATGCGAAATCATGTCGGAGTGGGGTGCCGATATCACTTGGATTGAGAACACCTACAGTGGTGACTCCGTGCGTGATACCGAGTTCGTCAAGGAAATGGAACGACGCAATCAGCGCTCCATCTCGATGAATCCTTTCACGGATGAAGGAAAGGAGATTATCCGCGCGCTGGTCAAGGATGCGGATATCTTCATCGAATCCTCGAAGGGCCCGGTGTGGGCACGAAAGGGAATCACCGATGAGTTCCTGTGGGAGGTCAACCCCCGTCTGGTCATTGTGCACGTTTCCGGTTTCGGCCATGTTGGTGATCCCAAGCGTGTTCACTCCGCGGCATATGATCTGACCGTCCAGGACTATTCAGGTTACGTGTACCAGAACGGCACGCCTGAAGAAGCAATGACGGCAGCTCCCTACACCGGTGACTACTTCAACTCGCTCATGGTGATCTCCTCTGCACTGGCTGCGGTCTTCCGCGCTCAGCGCACCGGAGAAGGTGAGTCGATCGACGTCGCAATGTATGAAACGATGCTGCGCGTTGGCGCCTACTACATGATCGACTACATGAATAAGGGAGTGCTCTACCCGCGTGCGGGTGCACGCCATCAGAACCTGTGCGCGATCGGTCAGTACAAGACCAAAGACGGAATCCTGGGCCTGTGCTGCTACGGCGTTCCTCAGAACAAGTACCTGCTCGAGGTCATTGGTCTGGGGGATCTGTGGGGAACAGAAGAATACCCCGAGGACACCTCAGCGCTGTGGCTTGACGGCCCCAAGGCCTCGTTGATTGAGCAAAAACTGGAAGAGTACCTGCTCACCCAGAACGTCGACGATGTTGAGGCAGATTTTGTTGCCCACAAGATCGCTGCTCAGAAATGCTTGGATTTCGACGACCTCATGGCCGAAGAACACACCAAGCTGCGCGGAAACTTCATGGAGTGGGAGAACCGCGAAGGGGAGACGATCAAGGGCCTGAATACGGTTCCTCGTTTTGCGCATCGCCCCGGTGGTTTCTGGCGTCCGATGCCCGCATTGGGTGAAGACACTCGAGATGTCCTTCACCGCAGCGGTTTCTCAGACGAGGATATCGAGCGTTTCAAGGCCTCCGGTTCCATCAAGTTCGCCGAAGAGGACTGATTCGTGACCATTCGGGATGAGATTCACTCGCGCACTAATCTGCGCGACATCTGGGAGGATGCGGTTAATGCAGCCCCAGAACGCAGCTTCCTCATTTTTGAGGATGTGTGCGCTGGTGTGCGCGTTGAACGCTCCTACCGTCAGACAGATGAGCAAGTGAATCGATATGCGAATGCCCTTCTCAAACTGGGCTATCGCAGCGGTGACCGCATTGCACTTTACCTGCCCAATAGCATCGAGTTCATCGAGTGCTTCTTGGCGATCGCGAAGATCGGTGCGGTCATCGTTCCCCTGGACACGAAGGGAACTTCTTTCGAACTTGCGGGGCTGATCGATGCCAGTGGCGCTCGCGCGGTGATTTGTACCCGAGGCTGTTCGCTGACCCTTGACGAGGCCGTGCTGGCCTCGGGGGTTCAGGTGCTCTTGGTGGGAAGTGATGCCGGTGAGGAGGAGTCTTCTCTACTTGCTCTCAGCCGGACGTGCTCACCGCAGCTGGATTACGATCCGCAGCTTGAAGCGCTGAGTCTTCTGGAAATTATGTTCACCTCTGGGACGACCGCCTCTCCTAAAGGTGTCATGATCACCCATGCCAATGCCGTATTTTCAGGAAAATACGTCAACTGGGAACTGGCGATGACCAGTGATGATCGCTACGCGACTTCTATGGTTGCCAGTCACGTGAACTTCCAGCTCTCAGCCTTCATTCCGGTCATCACCGCTGGAGCGACGCTGATTCTTCTTAGCCGTTACAGCGCGCATCGTTTCTGGAAATCGGTGTGTCAGACCCGAGCGACTCTAGTCCAGGGAATGGCACTGATTGTCATGACGATGCTTGCTCAACCCGTGGATCCAGAAGAACAGAAGCACTGTGTGCGTCAGATGCACTATTTCCTGATGCTGTCCGATGAAGACAAAGAACGCTTTGAAAAGCGTTTTGCTGTTCCACTACTCAATAACTATGGCTCGACCGAGACCCTGGTTGGAGTTGTTACCGATCCGCCCGTGGGGGAGCGGCGGTGGCCTTCTGTGGGACAGGTTGGTCCGGACTATGAACTCAAGATTTGTGATGAATCTGGAGTAGAAGTAGCGCAGGGACACAACGGCGAAATCTGCATTCGTGGCGAGATGGGAATCTCGCTCATGCAAGGGTACTGGCAGCGCCCCGATGCGACTGATGAGGCTGTCATCGATGGGTGGTATCACACCGGTGACTGGGGATACGTTGACCCCGATGGATGGCTCTTCTTCGTTGATCGGCGACACGATCTCATCAAGCGCAACGGTGAGTCGGTGGCCTCGGGAGAAATTGAAAACCTTCTACGCCAAATCCCGCAAGTGAGCGATGCGGCAGTCGTCGGAGTTCGCAACCCCATTCGCGGGCAAGATATTCATGCCTTCCTTACCCTCCACCCGGGTAAGGACCTGAGCCCTGACAGTGTGTTGGAGTTTTGCCGCCAACGACTGTCCTCCTTCAAAGTTCCCAACGAGGTACGAATCATTGATGAGCTGCCTCGCGGTGAATACGGCAAAGTCAATAAAGAATTACTCAAAACCCTGTGAAAGGAACAGGCATGGCAATCAATACGGATATGGTCGGACAGACCTTCGGTCCTTTCGTCCGTGACTACACTTTCCGTGATCTTGAGCTGTTTGCTCTTGGCTGCGGTGCAGGTATCGATGGCAAGGACGGCCTCGAATACCTCAACGAGCACGATGAACGTAATCCTCAGCTCAAGGTTCTGCCCATGTTTGGTGCGATGCTCATCGTGGATTCTGAGGTCACTCGTACCATCGACTACGGCTACAACTACGCGGGCTCCCTGCACTGGGGCTTCGATATTCGCTTCCACCAGCCGATCACCAAGATGAGCGATCACCTGGAGACCATGGTTCGCCTTGAAGGCCTCTATGACCGTGGTGAGGGCCGTGGCCTGCTCGCTCAGCATATTGGCGACACCTACGATTCGGACGGCAATCTGCTTTTCACGAACGAATCTTGGGACTGCCTGATTTACGACGGTGGCTGGGGAGGCCCCAAGCCTCCCAAGGACATCGTCGAGATGCCAGAGCGTGAGGTTGACGTCGAGGTTGTTGAGCGTATTCCTGAGAACCAGGCCTTGATCTACCGCCTGTCGGGTGACTACCACCCGCAGCACATCGACTGGGATTACGCAGCTGAGAACGGTGAGCCTCGTCCCATTCTTCACGCAATCTCTTATGCGGGTGTTGTTATGCGTCATGCAATCAACGCTTTCGTTCCCGGAGAACCCGAGCGCATCAGCCGTTTCAAGACCCGCATTACTTCGCCGGTTCTGCCCGGTAGCACTCTGAAGACGAAGCTGTGGAAGGTTGGAGAAGGCGAGCTCCGTTTCCAACTGGTGGACGAAGATGCTGATGTCACCGGCGCGAAGCCGCACCTGAACTGGGGGATTATCGAATACCGCTGAAGTAACCTTGAAAGCATAGATGCGTGATCACACGATGATCCGCAGCTCTGCTACCGAGGTGTTAGAGGGGATACACGCAGTGAAAAAGGAAGTAACAGATCTCGAAGATCTGGATATGTCAGGTGTGCTCTGGCGCATCATCGCATTTTCCAGTGGCGGTCCGTTCCTTGAGGGTTATGTTCTAGGAATTATCGGCGTAGCGCTTTCACGCCTGGGTACCGATATCGAGATCAGTAATTCCATGTCGGGCTTGCTGGGAATCGCCGCATTGGTCGGTCTTTTCTTGGGAGCTGCAGTCGGAGGATGGCTGACGGACCTCATTGGTCGTCACAAGATGTTCATTCTCGACCTGATCGTCATTGTCGTTTTGTCGGCACTGTGTGCCGTCGTTACGTCTCCTCTGCAATTAGTGGCTCTGCGCTTCCTCATCGGTGTGGCAATCGGCGCCGATTATCCGATTGCCACATCGATGATCGCGGAGTTTTCACCCCGCAAACATCGTGCAATGTCGATGGGCATGATCGCTGCCGCATGGTACCTTGGCGCCAATGTCGCGGCTCTTGTGGGCTACGCTCTTTACGAGACTCCTCACGGCTGGCGCTGGATGCTGGCATCGTCTGCGATTCCGGCAGTGCTGATTCTTATCGGACGTTGGGATATCCCCGAATCTCCTAGGTGGTTGGCATCGAAGGGCCGTCAAGAAGAGGCCGATCGCGTTGTCATGAAACTCTTCGGTGAAAATGTCCGCCTTCCTGCGCAAGAGGTTGCAGAAAAAACTGAGTTTAAGAAGATCTTCAGCGGAGTTTATCTTCGTCGCGTGATCTTCGTTGGTGTGATTTGGCTCTGCCAGGCAATTCCGATGTTTGCCCTCTACACCTATGGCCCCACAATCGTTGGCTCAATTGGCCTCGGAGAGGGACGCAATTCGCTGATTGGTGAGCTTGTTATCGGCACCTTCTTCATGCTCGGTACATTCCCCGCAATGTACTTGGCTGAACGCGTGGGGCGTCGTCCGCTCATCATCTGGTGTTTCTTCGGCATGACGATTGCACTTGGCCTGATTGGTTTCTTCCCGCAGGGCGGAATCGTTCTGATTTCCATCTGCTTCATCGCCTACGCACTTCTTGCCGGCGGTCCGGGCAACCTCGAGTGGCTCTACCCCAACGAGCTCTTCCCAACCTCCATTCGCGCCTCGGCAATGGGCGTTGCTATGGCTCTGAGCCGAATTGGCACCGTCTACTCAATGTTCGTCCTTCCGGCATTTATCGCCGATTACGGGATCTCTGCGACCATGCTTGCCGGTGCCCTCATTTCAGCTCTTGGATTTGGTGTTTCCTTCGTTTGGGCCCCCGAAACCAAGGGCCTGAGCTTGGACGTTACAGGATCAGCGGACTTCAAGGGGCGCTAAACGATGTATCGCATTGATTCAGTGGTTGTGAGCGCGTACCGCACGAATTGTTACGCGCTAACGAATGAAGGCGGGACGATTATTGTCGACCCGGGCGACCAGGCGAGCTTCCTCCAGCAATGGACGCAGGACCTGGACGTCATCGGTATCGTGCTCACCCACTGTCATTGCGACCACATCGGGGCTGTCAATGAACTTGTCGCTCAACACGGGTGCTGGGTTGCCTGTGGAGCTGCAGATGTTGCTGGAACGCGGGACTTGCATCTGTCTGGATTCGATGCCGAAGGTATCGACTACGTCGTGGATCACGTTGATCGGTCTTTGAAGGAAGGCGATGTCATTGAGTGGGGTATCGATCGCCTTGAGGTGATCGATACCCCGGGACACACTCAGGGACATATCTGTTTGATCGATCGTGCCAACTCGATCCTGTTCAGCGGCGACATGCTATTTGCCGGAACGATTGGACGGACTGATTTCCCCGGGGGAGACCGGGCGCTTATGGCCTCTTCCTGCGCGAAACTCGCAGAGCTTACTCAGGATTTTCGCGTACTTCCCGGGCACGGTCCAGCCACCACTTTGGCAGCAGAAAAGTCGCAGCTCAGGCACTGGGCACGCGTTCTTTGCCCGCGGGAAGTGACTCAGGATACTGCGCGTAATGACGAATTGAGACTGCCATGAAGCTGATCGTCAATCAAAGCTTCAAGGTAGCGCGGAACCTTCAGCATGAAGCAGTCGATGTAGTCATCGGGCAGGCAGAAGGTGCGCATCAGAACCGAGCCTTCAACCGCGTCAAGCAGGCGGGTCACCGACAGGGTGTCCTTAATTTGCCCCGCGCTCTTGAACTCCCACAAGCGTGTGCGAATCGCACCCAAGGGGGTAACGAAAATCTGGTTGTGAATCAGCGCGATCGTCGGATCGTTTGTTTCACCGGCCTCGACGAACAGGCGACGAACTGCCCGGCGATTTGGGCCAAGGTACTCGCGAAGGCGGAATTCGGCCTCGTTCATCAAAACTTCCCGCGCGCTATTCCCGCGTGGGCCAGGGCAACGAACCAATCGCGCGAAGGCGTCCTTCAAGAGGTCATCGCGGGTTTCCCAGCGTGTGTAAATGCTGGATTTGCCCACTCCGGCAGCGCTGGCGACCTTGGTCAGGTTGAAAGCGGCCCAGCCGACCTCTCCGTAGAGTGTCAGGGCACTTTCGATGATTTTGGTTTCGACCACTTCATCGCGCGGTCGACCAACTTTGGGCGCGTCTTGTCGAGGATTCGGCACGACTTGCACCTTTCTTTCATAGCTGCTGGTAAGCGCCATATTACTCGCACTTTGCGGGTTAATGCGTGCGCTTTTCGGGAGCTGGGAAAACTTGGGGAGTCTTCCCTGTATCTATCCGAAAACAACACTCAAGAGAGAAGGACACGATGAGTATCGTTGTCGCGTATAAGTACGCTGCAAACCCGCAGGATACAACCGTGGGTTCTGATGGTGTCGTTGACTGGTCGCGTGCGAAGGCCGCGGTGAGTGAATACGACCCCGTTGCCATTCAGGTGGCACGCACTGTCGCAGATGCTAAGGGCGAAGAGCTCGTTGGCATTTCCGTGGGAGACGCACAGGTGTCCTCCTCAATGGCAAAAAAGGCTGCTCTTTCGCGCGGACTCGACCGTGCGTTGGTCGTCGCCGATGATGCCGTTCGTGATCTGAACGCCACTGCGGTCGCAGCCGCGCTTGCTGCTCTGGTTCGCAAGGTTGAAGGCGCGAATATCCTCCTGACGGGTGATTCTTCGATTGATGAGTCCGCCAAGATGATGTCTGCTCTGGTCGCCGGTTACCTGGGATGGCCCTGCTTCCAGGAGGTTTCCGCGGTCGAGGCCAACGGAGATGGGTGGACCATCACGCAGGCTACCGCCTCTGGCACCCGAACGATTTCTATCGAGGGCCCTGTCGTCGTTGCCGTGACGACAGATGCTGCGACCGTCAAGGTTCCCGGCATGAAGGATGTTCTGCAGGCTGGAAAGAAGCCGATGGACACCGTTGCTCTTGCAGATCTGGGTGTCGAGCCGATTTCCGTTGAGGTCACCGGCCGCCTGCGCCCGGTCGCTCAGGAACGTAAGAAGGAAATTCTCAGTGGTGACGACGCCGCTGTGAAGCTGGTTGAGGCGCTTCGTAGCGCTGGTGTGCTCTGAGAAAGGACTTGGACAATGACTAACGCATGGATCATTACGACATCGAATCAGATTGCATCCCTCGTAGAGGCCGCGCGTGCGATCGGTTCCGTTACCGTCATCGCTCTTGGCAATGAGGCCACCGGCATCGCTGGTGTTGACCGCGTTGTGACCATCGGTCGTGGAAGCGATGCGCCTCTTGAGGCTTTTGCTCCCGCGGTGAACGCCGTGTTGGAAGGCGCAGGCGCAGATATCGTCTTTGCCGCGAACCGTCCCGTTGAGCGCGTCCTTGCCGGCGCTGTTGCAGCGCGCCTGGGCCTTCCCCTCATCAACGGTGCGCTCCGCGTTTCCGCTGGCGAGGCCGAAGTTTCGCGCTTTGGTGGCCTGACTCAGGAGACCATTTCCTTCCCCGGCGGCGCTGTTGTCGTCCTCGAAGGTGGAGCCCCCGTCGAAGGTGCAGAAGTTGCGCCCGAGGCCGGTTCGGAAGAACACTACGAAGCCAGCGTGAGCGCTGTGGAGCCCGCTGGTTCAGGTCCCGCCAATCTTGCTGCAGCGCGTCGTATCGTCGCAGCCGGTCGTGGCTTCAAGGCCGAGGAAGATCTGCAGATTGCCCGCGACCTGGCCGCAGCGCTGGGCGCCGAGCTCGCATGCTCCCGTCCCCTGGCTGAAGGTACCGCTTGGCTGTCCAAGGATCGCTATGTTGGTGTTTCCGGCATGCACGTTGCTCCGGATCTGTACCTTGCTGCCGGTATTTCCGGTCAGGTTCAGCACACCTCGGGCATGTCCGATTCGAAGGTCGTCGTTGCTGTCAATAGTGATGCCAATGCCCCGATCTTTGAGGTTGCTGACTACGGAATCGTGGGCGACCTCTACGATGTCCTGCCTGCGATTACCGCAGCACTTTCCTGAGGAAGAGTATGTCTGAAGAAGTAGAGGTTGATTTCGAGGTCATCGTCATCGGTGGAGGTGTAGCCGGTTGCGTTGCCGCCTACACTCTTGCCGGACAAGGACACGAGGTCCTTCTCATCGAGCGTGCGATGGAACCCGGTTCCAAGAATCTCTCGGGTGGTGTTTTCTACTGCCGAGTAATGGAACAGGTCTTCCCGGACTTCGTCAATGAAGCTCCTGTAGAACGCCGAATCACGCGTAACATCGTCAGCCTGCTCAATGAAAAGTCAGCGGTCAACATTGACTACTGGGATCAGCGTCTTGCTGAGCCCGCCAATGCAGTCACAGTGTTGCGTGCAAAGCTTGATTTGTGGCTGAGCGAGAAGTGCGAGGAAGCCGGTGTCACCGTGATGCCGGGTGTGAAGGTTGACTCCCTCATCATCGAAAACGGACAGGTTGTTGGTGTTCGTGCCGGAGAAGATGAGCTGCGCTCCCACGTTGTGGTTGCCGCAGATGGGGTGAACTCTTTCATTGCCCAGCAGGCGGGAATCCGCGCTAAAGAGCCGAAGAAACACCTTGCAGTGGGTGTGAAGTCGGTGATCGCTCTTCCCGAGAAGGTCCTTGAAGATCGCTTCAATGTGCGCGATAACTGCGGTGCAGCCTACGCCATGGTTGGGGATGCGACGCAGGGCGTCGCAGGTGGAGCTTTCATGTACACCAATAAAGATTCCGTCTCTATTGGTGTTGTCATGCGTCTTGATGATTTGGAAGCATCGGGCTTGTCCTCTTCGGATGTCCATGATCACCTGCTCGCTCACCCGGCAATCGCTCCTCTTCTTGAAGACGGCGAATTGCTTGAGTACGGGTGCCACCTGACCATTGAAGATGGGCCTCAGATGGTGACCCACGATCTCACCCGTCCAGGGTTGGTGATTATTGGTGATGCAGCTGGATTCACTCTTAACACTGGTTTGACCATTCGAGGGATGGATCTTGCTGCGGGTTCTGCGCTCGCGGCTTCAACGGCGGTTCATGCTGCCCTTGAATCCGGCGATTTCTCTCAGGCAACGATGGATCGCTACCTCAGCGAGTTGAAATCTTCCTTCGTCGGGCAGGACATGCAGACCTACGCGAAAGCCCCCGCTTTCCTTGAGCGTCCTCGTATGTACAAGGACTATGGACGCCTTGCTGCAGAGGTTTTCTATGGAGTCTTCAACCATGATCTGCGCCCGCGTCGCCACATCATGAAGGTCGCGATGGATGCGTTCAAGGCTTCTGGCCTGCGTTTGCGGGATCTCATCAGTGACGGCTTGGCCGGTATCAAGGCACTGTGAGGCAGGAGGAACAATGAGCACATTGAAAATTGAGAGTGTTCCCGCGCGTCTTTCGCGTAACACTTACAACCTTGACGAGGAAGAATCTCATATCGAGGTCGACCAGGAGCGGGCTCGTGCCACCGGCGCTGGCAAGCTCTTGGAGCGAATCTGCCCGGCACATGTCTACTCGGTAGAAGAGGACGGGACCGTTGGAGTGGAATATGCCGCATGCCTAGAATGCGGTACCTGCTTGGCCATTGCCCCTGAAGGTGTCCTGAAGTGGCACTATCCCAGGAGCGGTTTCGGGATCATGTTCCGAGAAGGCTAAGAGCATCTCCGTTTGAAATGGTGGGTTGAAAGCGTCTGCTTTCAACCCACCATTCTTGTTGCGTCCCTTGAATCCATAACTGCCGCAATGCAGTCAGCGATATTTCCTCGGGTCAGGCAATGCCCCTCTGCAGAATCAGTTCCTACGCGGAGCGGACGCCATTCAAGTGATGCAGTCTTCCCTTCTCCATGGGGTTTTCGGGTACCAAGAGCATTTAAGCGAACCTCGAATATGGGAAGAGCCCGAGTCGCTGAGATGCTTTGAGCTATCGGAAACAGTCGGTGCTTATCCGTATCCGCCTCCGCCACGTATGCTTCAGCGTTGATAGATGTACACGAGGAAAATTCAGTGCTGAGACATATGAGGAGCGAATGCAAGTGCCATCGTTTCGCGCGCATGACAAGCTCTGTGAAATCTTCCAAGCACAAGTCTTTGACGGGAGAATGAGCGGGGGAGAGGACCAATGCTTCCATACCGTATTGGCGGAGTTCCCGGGCAAAAGGAAGAAGAAAAGCGCAAGCGGCTTGTTCCACTTCTTTGCGTGCACCTAAAAGCCCGACACCAACGATATTTTGATAGCCCAAGCGGAGTGCTTGAGCAGAAGGGTCGATAGCATATCCCAATGCCGCAGCTGCCTCGTGAACTCGCTGGCTTAAGTTCTCGCTGACTCGTACCTTTCCTCTGAGGACGTGTGAAACGGTTCCAACAGATACTCCAGCTAAACGCGCGACGTCGGAAATCGTCG
Organism: Actinomyces sp. ph3; assembly: GCF_000308055.1. Classification (GTDB taxonomy): domain Bacteria; phylum Actinomycetota; class Actinomycetes; order Actinomycetales; family Actinomycetaceae; genus Pauljensenia. The sequence goes on along the minus strand of NZ_CAGY01000007.1, from coordinate 162,690 downwards.
GTGTCGTGGCCATAAAAGCCTCCTCTCCTGTGGCCTTTACTGTGCCGCAACCGCACTTCTTTCCAGCCCAAGAAGCAGAATCTGTGGAAACACGCCGGTTATCGTGCATCCTGTGGATCAATCACACTGCGGGTGCAAAGTTCACATATTAAGCTGTGAATACTTCGAGCGAGGAGGAATAATGCTTCGACGTTTGACAGACGCAATTGTCTGCGCAGTACTTTTGGTTTCGGATATTCTGGCGTGGCTGATCGTCAGCACATTCTCAAGTCTTGATCGTTCGGAACCAGGTCGAATTGCCTCGGTCTCTCTCAGCGCCTTGATCATCGTTGCTGCTCCAGCACTTGCGACCTGTATGGTTGCTGCGATCGCGCGAATGGTGACCCGCACTTCGGCTCGCGTTTTCTATTCGTGGAGCCTTTTCGTCAGTGCTGTGGCTGGAGCGTTCAGCTATCTGACGGCTATGGTCTCCTCGTTCCAAGGAATGGAAGTTGGCCTGCGCTGGATGGCTTGTTTCTTCGCAGTTCAAGCGATCGTCAGCCTTATTCTCCTCATCGTTGGATTGACTGGTGGAATTCCTCGAACGGCTGAGGAATCACGCGCTCTGCATCAGGCGACGCACCCAAATGCTTCGTCTTCGACTCAGAAGAAGTCTTCTTCGGCAAGCTCCACTTCTTCTCACGAGGCCGCAACTTCTGCCTCAGCAAAGACTCCAGCCTCCGCTGGTATGGCTTCCTCCGCTGCAGGCAAGACTGCCACCACCGCTGAGGGCACAGAAGGACATCAGGCAAGCGCGTCCTCGGCAACGGAAAAAGAGACACATTAATGGCAACTGAGGGTTTCCGTCAGCTTTCACTGGAAACAACGCATGGGGTTGAAGAATGGGAGGACTCGGGGGCGCTTGTTCAACGAAGCGTTCTGCCTAATGGCCTTCGGATCATTACTCAAAAGGTGCCGGCAACACGTTCACTGGCACTGAGCTGGTGGGTTGGGGCTGGTTCGCGAGACGAGGATGAGGTGAGTGCCGGATCGACCCACTTCCTTGAACACCTCCTCTTCAAAGGAACCGCGCGCAGAAGTGCCTTTGACATCGCCGAAGCATTTGATGCGGTTGGCGGTGAGTCCAATGCGGAAACCGGAAAAGAACACACAAACTATTGGGCACGCGTACTGAGCGAAGACGCGCCAATGGCCGTTGAAGTATTGGGAGACATGATTTCTGCCTCCCTGATCGATCCAGAAGAGTTTGAGATCGAACGCGGGGTCATCCTCGATGAGCTCGCAATGTCAGAAGACAATCCTCTCGAGGTTGTCCACGAGGCTTTCCAATTGGCAGTGTTTGGCGATAACTCTTTGGGACGTCCGGTTGGCGGAAGCGCCCAAACGATTCGAGCCGTTGAACGCGACCACGTCTGGGACTACTATCGCCGGGTTTACGCGCCCTCCTCGCTGATTATTGTCGCAGCAGGGGACGTCAACCACGATGAACTTGTCGAGCAAGTGCAGCGTTCCTTGTATCCTACGTGGGCAAAAGAATTAGAGGAGAAGCGAGTTCCGCATCCGAGGCGTTCGACGCAGGGATCGTGGTCGTCAGCTGGTGAACCGGTGCGTTCAACGCGCCACCGTCATATTGAACAATCACATGTCATTGTTGGTGGCCCGTCGATGCGTGCCGGTGACGATCGGCGTCCCGTGATGTCGGTTTTGCTTTCTATTCTGGGCGGCTCAATGTCTTCGCGACTCTTCCAAGAGATTCGAGAGAAGCGTGGCTTGGCCTATACGACATATGCCTTTGATTCCCCCTATTCGGATACGGGAGCCTGGGGAATGTATGCCGGGACAGCACCGGAACGCGCTTCCGAGGTTGAAAAGCTCATGCAGGCGGAGCTTGAAAAACTTGCCGCAACTGGACCGCGCGAAGACGAGCTTGCTCGCGTTCGTGGGCAGCTGCGCGGCGGTATGGCACTGGGGTTGGAAGATACGCTTTCTCGCATGTCCCGCTTGGGGCGCGCTGAGCTGAGTGGTCGTTACTTTACTGTTGATGCCGCGCTTGCTCGAATTGAAGCGGTCCAAGCTGAAGACGTTCGCGGTCTTGCGCAGGAGCTTGCAGGACGATGCGTCTTCACTGCTGAAGTGGTTCCGGAGGATCGTGCGTGACTAAACGAAGCGTTCGTCCAGCAACTTCCAGTGATGCCGCAGCCATTGCTGCAATGGCCCAAGAATTTTTCACTGAAGTCTTCAATGCTTGTGCGCTGCCTGCCGCGCATCCGCTTCGTGCTCAGGTTCTGACGCAGACACGTCAGATGTGGGAAGAAACTCTTGCTGGAAACAGGCCAACGCAGGGGCAGACCTTGGTTGCTCTTGAAGAACAGACTCCCGTTGGTTTCATCGCATATTCGCATGCCCCCGCTCTGGAACTTGAGCAGCCTTCAGGACGCGTCATTCCAGAGGGACAAGAAATCAGCAGTCTCTACGTGCACCGTAGTTTTAGGCGTATCGGACATGCATCGCGTCTGCTGGCAGCTCTTGTGGATACCCTCCACCCGGAGTCAATGCGGTTGTGGGTTGCGCCAGAAGATACGCTGACTATTCGCTTCATCCAAGGATGCGGGTTTTCTCCCGCGGGGATGCGCCGTAGCTTTGTTTTCGACTCGGAAATCCCTGCGGCTCGGGATGAACACCTGTGGTGGGCCTTGCGTTCTTAAAGCGGTCACATCAGGCCTCTCAAGGCTAGACGTGGCACACTTATTGCATGATGCCTCTTTACGACAACCTGCCTGAACCTGCGCCTCTGAAGAAGGGGAATCTCAGGATTGTCCCGCTGGGTGGCCTGGGCGAGGTCGGCCGCAATATGAATGTTTTGGAATTTGGTGACAAACTCCTGGTTGTCGACTGCGGCGTTCTTTTCCCTGAAGAATCTCAGCCTGGAGTCGACCTGATTCTGCCCGATTTTTCCTGGATTGAAGACCGTCTTGACGACATTGTCGGCATGGTTTTGACTCATGGGCATGAAGACCACATCGGCGCGGTCCCGTATCTGCTTAAACTCCGCGAAGATATTCCGATTTATGGTTCCGACCTGACTTTAGCTTTTGTTGAGCCCAAGCTCCGTGAACACCGACTTTCTGCTGAAAACCTTCATGTCGTCGAAGAAGGAGACCGCCAAGCAATTGGTCCCTTCGATTGTGAGTTCGTTGCGGTTACCCACTCGATTCCAGACGCCCTCGCTGTTTTCGTTCGCACCCCCGCGGGTAAAGTCCTGATCACTGGCGACTTCAAGATGGACCAGCTGCCTCTCGACCACCGCTTGACAGACCTTCGCTCCTTCGCGCGTTTTGGTGAAGAAGGCGTGGACTTGTTCATGGTGGACTCAACGAATGCGGAAGTGCCCGGATTCGTTACTCCAGAACGCGAAATTGGCCCGGTCTTGGATCAAGTTTTTGCCGAGGCAACAGGTCAGATCATCGTCGCTTCTTTTGCTTCGCATGTTCACCGCGTCCAGCAGGTCATCAATGCGGCTGCACATCATGGCCGCAGTGTTGCCTTGGTTGGCCGTTCCATGGAACGGAATATGCGTATCGCTCAGGAAAAGGGTTACCTCACAATTCCTGAGGGGCTCATTGTCGATTCCAATGAGATTTCCCTGCTTCCTCCCAATCAGAGGGTATACATGGCAACTGGGTCTCAAGGAGAGCCAATGGCCGCCCTTTCTCGAATTTCGCAGGGATCGCATCGCTTTGTCAGCATTGAACCCGGCGATACGGTGATTTTCGCGTCTTCCTTGATTCCGGGTAATGAGAACTCGGTGTACCGCGTCATTAACGACCTCACACGTTTGGGCGCAAAGGTTGTTCACCAAGCGAATGCTAAGGTCCACGTTTCCGGCCACGCGGCCTCGGGAGAACTGATCTACTGCTACAATATCGTTCAGCCGAAGAACGTCATGCCGATCCACGGGGAGATTCGCCACTTGGTTGCCAATGGTCAATTGGCAGTACTGACCGGCGTCAAGCCGGAAGACGTTGTTCTTGCTGAAGATGGCGTGGTCGTTGATCTCGAAGACGGACATGCCAGAGTCGTCGGTGCGGTTCCCTGTGAGTACATCTACGTTGACGGTTCCTCTATCGGAGAGATCTCCGAAGATGAATTGGCCACTCGACGCACCCTCGGATCTGAAGGCTTTGTGAGCGTTTACGCGGTTGTTGAGGGCGAGTCGGGGATGGTTCTTGCACCACCGACAATTCGCGCAATTGGGATGGCTGAAGACTCCTCAGTTTTCGACGAGATTCTTCCCGACGTCACCGCAGCACTCGAAGAGGCCGCTTCCGGAGGAAATGTGGATGCACACGTCCTTCAGCAGGCGATGCGTCGCGTGATCGGTCGCTGGGTTGGTCGTCATTTGCGTCGACGCCCCATGATTGTTCCGGTTGTCGTCCTGCAGTAGCGGGCGGGACTTGAGTACGCCGATAGAGGCATGAGCGTAAGGTACGGTAGAAGCATGACCGGGCGTTTTATCTCGACCTATTCGATTGTCCTCTCTCTTCCCATGCGTATTTATCAGCTGCCAGAACGGGGAGGCTCCGTTCACGCAGCTGCAGCAACCTCGCTTCCAGCGGGTGGTTTCACTGCTTTGTCTGCTGTGTCAAAGCTTGGTGTCTATACCGCGACCGCTTCGCCTCTGGGGACCGGTCCCAATTCGTATATGGTTCGTCAGCTTCTTCATGAAGCAGGAGTGAAGGTTCTTCTTCCCGAACTCGTTGGCGATATCGGCGTTGCGATTCAGCTGGTCGAAGCGAATGGTTCGATGACCTCGATCGTGACGACGGGGGTGGAATCAGAACCTTCGCGTGAAGCCTTGGATGCCTTGGAGATCCACGAAGGGGATCTGGTCCATGTATCGGGCTCGGATCTTGCGAATCCAGCAAGTGCGGAAATCCTCACTGGATGGGCCGAGAATCTTCCCGAAGGTGTCACCCTAGTTGTTTCCGTTTCTCCTGCCGTCGCTCAGGTCCCGGTGTCCGTGTGGCCACGTTTGCTGGGGCGTGCGGACGTTGTCTCAATGAATATTCGCGAGGCCGCGACCCTGTCTGACATTCTTGCTTCCTATGAGCACGGAACTGGAGTTCGCGGAGTCATGCGTCCTGACGCGGTCTTCGTTCGCCGCCTGGGAGTCATGGGCTGTGAACTGCAGCTTCATGCCGACGAACCCAGAATTTCGATCCCCGCGTACGAATCCACGACGGTTGATACCGCCGGGGTGGGGGATACCCACATCGCCACTATGTGTGCGGCGCTTCTTCTGGGACACGACTTTGTTGAAGCAGCGCGAATGGCGAATGCAGCTGCTGCGATCACGATTTCTCACGAATCGGCTCTTCCCGTTCCAAGTTGGGAGCAGATCCGAGAAGTTATAAAGAACGGGCGTGTGTGACGCAGTCGGAAGGGACTTTCGCGGCGTGCCTAAGCCTTTTCATGGACATGCAGCGGTAGCGTTTTTCCTACCATGGCACGAAAATCCCCATCTTCAGCATCTTCGAAATCTTCTTCACGAGCCGGGAAGTCCACTGCGACCCCGGGGCTTCTCGCGCGCGTATTTTCCGGGATCGGACGCGGCATTCTTGCGATGATTCGAGCATGGCGCGCAACCGATGCTCAGGTGAAGCGCGATGCGCTGGCTTTCATTGTTATGGCGATTGCCGTTCTGGTTGCCCTGCGTGAGTGGTTTGGTATTTCGGGACAAGCGGGGGATTTCATTCACCTGTGCGCAGCGGGCTTCGTTGGGATTTTTTCCGTCGTTTTGCCCATTATTCTGGTCGCCTTCTCTGTTGAGTTAGTTCGCGTCCGCTCAGGAAATTCAGCTTTGCCTCACCGCGTCGCAGGTAGCCTTGGTGTTGTCCTTTCTTTGACCGGTCTTGTTCATGTCAGCAAAGGTAACCCCGCTTTTGACTCTGCCGCCTCGATCGAGAATGCGGGTGGAATCCTCGGTTGGTTTATTGCTCGCCCTCTGGTTCTTATGCTGTCGTCGTGGGGCGCGGCGGCACTCTTGATTCTTCTTCTCCTCTACTCGATCCTTTTGGGGACGCGTACGCAGGTTGCGCAGGTCCCGACCTTGGTCCGTGAATGTGTCGACCGTCTTGCTAAGCGGACGAGGCCAGAGGAAAGCGACCCAGCAGCGCGAGCGCGTGAAGAGGCACGTCGCTCCCTTGCTGCTGGCGATGATCCTTTCTTGGATTCCTATGACGGCGATGAACACTTCCGCCGCGCAGTGGAATCTGAGCCCCAAGAAGACGTTCCTACCCAGGTCGATACGCAGCGTACTCGGGTGATGCCGGCCTCGGCACCGCACGTCCCCGAGGCACAGCCCGCTTCCTCGGCGATGGATGCGCCAACGGAGGCAATGCAGGTCCCTGCTCTTTCGGTCAGCGAAATTATCGAGGATCAGGTCGACCCCGAACCTCCTGCGCATACTGAAGAGCCTGCAGGCGGATTCCAAGCGGAACTGGATGAGAACCTGTCCTACACGCTTCCTTCAAGCGAACTTCTTGTGCGCGGTGCGCCCCATAAGACTCGCTCGGCAGTTAATGATCAAGTCGTGCAGGCACTGCGTCAGGTGTTTGCAGAATTCAATGTCGATGCCCAAGTGACCGGATTCTCCCGCGGCCCAACAGTGACGCGTTACGAAGTAACCTTGGGACCAGGCGTGAAGGTTGACCGCCTGACAAACCTTTCGAAGAACATCGCCTACGCTGTGGCCTCGGCAGACGTGCGAATTCTTGCGCCGATTCCCGGAAAATCGGCAATCGGTATTGAGATTCCAAACTCTGACCGAGAAACTGTCGCGCTGGGAGATGTTCTTCGCTCTGGCGCAGCTCAGCGTAACCAGCATCCCTTGGTTGTCGGTGTTGGTAAGGATGTTGAAGGTGGCTACGTCGTTACCAACCTGGCGAAGACTCCGCACCTTCTGGTTGCTGGCCAGACTGGTTCCGGTAAATCGTCATTCGTGAATTCGATGATTACCTCGATCATGATGCGCGCGACACCCTCTCAGGTTCGCATGATCCTGGTCGATCCCAAGCGAGTCGAATTGACGATCTACGAAGGTATCCCGCACCTGATTTCCCCGATCATCACCGATCCAAAGAAGGCTGCTGAAGCGCTTGAGTGGGTCGTTAAGGAAATGGATGCGCGTTACGACGATCTTGCGACATACGGATTTAAGCATGTTGATGATTTCAACAAGGCTGTGTCTGCAGGCCAAGTGAAGGCTCTTCCGGGTCTTAATCGTGAATTGCGACCCTATCCCTACTTGCTGGTCGTTGTCGATGAGCTCGCGGACCTGATGATGGTTGCCCCGCGCGATGTTGAAGCTTCGGTTCAGCGTATTACCCAGCTTGCGCGCGCAGCTGGTATTCACCTCGTCCTCGCAACCCAGCGTCCTTCGGTTGATGTTGTCACCGGCTTGATCAAAGCGAATATTCCTTCGCGTTTGGCGTTCGCGACATCATCATTGGCCGACTCCCGAGTGATCTTGGATCAGCCCGGTGCTGAGAAGCTCATTGGTCAAGGTGACGCCTTGTACCTTCCTTCTGGCGCAAGTAAGCCGATGCGCGTCCAAGGCGCATGGGTTACTGAATCCGAAATTCATTCGATCGTTTCTCACGTCAAAGAACAGATGCAGGCACAGTACCGTCCTGATGTTCTTGCCCCCGCGAAGACTGCGAAGGTTGCCGAGGATATCGGTGACGATCTTGATGATCTCTTGGCAGCAGCTGAGCTGGTTATTTCAACTCAGTTGGGTTCGACCTCGATGCTGCAGCGAAAGCTTCGCGTTGGTTTTGCGCGGGCAGGTCGCCTGATGGACCTTCTGGAATCGCGTGAGATTGTTGGTCCTTCTGAGGGTTCGAAAGCGCGCCAGGTATTGGTGACTCCCGAACAGCTCCCCGAAATTTTGGCCATGCTTAGGGGAGAGAGTGCGCCTGAACCCGCAGCTGCACCTACTCAGCAACAGGAAGTTTCTTCGCCGAATTTTGCTGACCAGTCGTCTAAGGCTCCTTCAAACGGGTACGATGGAGATACCGCTTCCTCGGATCCTTACTCCGGACATGATTTTGGTGGTCGGACCGACTGGGTCGATGAAGAGCCTGAAGAGAATGAAGACGCTTGGCAGCTGACCGGGCGCTAAGAAGCAAAGGGGCAAGGCGTGGCTACTCACGTGTCGCGTGTTGAACGCTATACGAAGGTCTCTACGATCAATGTGCCCAATGCGCTGACGGTTTTTCGCCTGCTGCTAGTCCCCGTATTCATCTACTTGAAGTTTGTGGACACCTGGAGCGCGCAGTGGTGGGCTTTGCTGGTGTTTTGTGTTGCTGCTGCAACCGATCAGCTCGATGGAAAAATTGCGCGCGCCTACGGTTTGGTCACTGATTTCGGTCGTGTCGTCGATCCTATTGCAGATAAGGCTCTCACACTCAGCGCGTTCATTATTTTGAGTATTCAGGGAGTTCTTCCGTGGTGGTTCACGATCCTTGTGGCAATCCGCGAATTGGGAATCACTGTCATGCGTGCATTCTTCCTGCGGCGGGGGATCGTGGTTTCAGCCTCGCAGTCCGGAAAAATTAAGACCGTTCTTCAGGTCTTGGCTATTTTCCTTCTCTTGATCCCCTGGGATTATTTCTACTTCCTCAATCCCGCCAATCGCGGGTGGGCGTCAGTTGCCTTAATGTCGGCTTTGTGTGTTGCGGGTACTGCGCTTGCTGCGACTCTCTGGTCGGGCATTGCGTATGTGCGTGAGGGCCTCATTCTTGCCCGCGAGGTTCGTGATCCTGAGCCTCAAAACGAGGCGTAATTACAGTTGCGCCTTGAGCGCAAAGTTGAGCGACTTAGACGCAACTTTTAAATCCCTCGTGTATTGTGGGAATAGGCAGGGTCGTTCAGACGTTAGGAAGAACATGATAAAGAAGCAGAAGAACAATATCCCGAGTTCTGTGCGTCCACTGAATGAACTGGCCATGCAGAAGGCGTTGGCGGCAGGTTATCGTCAAGCTATGAATCGCCCCGCCCATGATCGTGCAGCCGCTCCCTTGCTGCGCACTGAAATTGGCGATGTTTTGCGTGAGATTCGCCGTAAGCAGGGGCGTACTTTGCGAGAAGTTTCTTCCGAGGCTCAGGTCTCCTTGGGTTATCTTTCCGAGGTTGAGCGTGGACAGAAGGAAGCGTCGTCTGAACTTCTTGACGCGATTAGTGAGGCCCTTGGAGTGCCGCTGTGGTACATCCTGCGCGAGGTTTCTGAGCGTATGGCTGTCTTGGATGGAACTGTCGTTCCGGACACTGTTCCTGAGAATCTGGTCCCGGTGACACTGATCTCGTGACTCTTTCTGAATTTTGGGATGCCGTCGATGACGTCTTTGGGGCCACCCTTGGGCGCTCATTGACGGCTGACCTGTATTTACCTTCGCTAAGGGGAACCTGCGCGGAGGCTCTTGATAGGGGAGTTTCGCCGGATATGGTCTGGTCTGAGTTACTTCGTGAAAGTGATGCAGACGAGGCTGTGCGCTGGGTTCATCGTCTTGATGCGAAAGAGCGTGAGAAGATTCGTCGTTTGAAGCGTTCCTAATGGCGTGTCGACATGCGTCGAACATTTGTTCCATTTATTCTGTGGAAGAAGTGAAGTGTGATCAGTTTTTCCACAGATACGGAAAAGTGGTCGCAAATGCCTGTGGTCGAGCATATCTTCACTGAGTAGTCCCCGGAGAGGGGATCTGCTGCATAGACCAGATGAACAGTGGCCGGAGAGGCTTCGACGAAAGGTATCACCATGGCAGTAGCTCGTAAGGGTTCCTCTTCCTCAGCGAATGGGGACCGAAATAAGGCTTTGGAGCTCGCGCTCTCACAGATCGATAAGCAGTTCGGTAAGGGCTCTGTCATGCGACTGGGAGATGATTCGCGTCCCCCGGTGCAGGTGATCCCCACTGGTTCTCTGGCTCTTGATGTCGCTCTTGGAATTGGCGGTCTGCCTCGTGGGCGCGTCATCGAAATCTACGGCCCTGAGTCCTCCGGTAAGACGACCGTTGCGCTTCACGCAGTTGCCAGCGCGCAAAAAGCAGGCGGAAACGCCGCATTTATCGACGCTGAACACGCACTTGACCCCGTCTATGCGCGCGCTCTGGGCGTTGATACGGATAACCTCCTGGTCTCCCAACCTGATACCGGTGAGCAGGCACTGGAAATTGCCGACATGCTGATTCGTTCGGGCGGCATTGACATCATCGTCATTGACTCCGTCGCTGCGCTTGTGCCTAAGGCTGAAATCGAAGGCGAGATGGGCGACTCTCATGTCGGCCTGCAGGCCCGACTGATGAGCCAGGCCCTGCGTAAAATTACCGGCGCTCTGTCGGCGACCGGAACAACCGCAATCTTCATTAACCAGCTTCGTGAAAAGATTGGTGTTTTCTTCGGTAATCCCGAAACTACAACCGGCGGTAAGGCTCTGAAGTTCTACGCCTCCGTCCGTATTGATGTTCGCCGAATTGAAACCCTGAAGGAAGCTGGAGCTCCCGTCGGTAACCGTACCCGCGCAAAGATCGTCAAGAACAAGATGGCTCCGCCTTTCAAGCAGGCTGAGTTCGATATCGTCTACGGTAAGGGCATCTCCCGCGAAGGCTCGATTATCGACATGGGTGTGGAAACTGGCATCATCCGTAAGTCTGGCTCTTGGTTTACCTATGGTGATGATCAGCTTGGGCAAGGCAAGGAAAATGTTCGCCAGTTCCTCTCGGATAATCCCGAATTGGCTAATGAAATTGAACAGAAGATCTTGGTCTCTTTGGGAATCGGCGTGCAAGATGGCGAACTGACAGAGCCGGCTACGTCAGATATCGATGACTCACTCGAGGATGCTGGCTTCTAGTTAATGGTCCGTTATTACGACCCAGAGACCACATCAGAAGAGGATGTTCGTCCGCGCACGCGCACTAAGAGCCCGGCGGAACGCCAGGCTCTTATGCGCCAGCGCAATGCTGCTCTAGAAGGGCAAGCTGCATTCGAGGCTGCGCGTGAAGTAGCACTTCGTCAGCTCGATGTTCGTGCCCGTTCACGAAGCGAATTAGAAACCGCAATAACCAGTCGCGGCTTCTCTTCTGAAGTGGCTGCCTCTGTTATCGAACGCCTCATTCAATTGGGGTTGGTAGATGATCTTGCCTTTGCGCGTGCCTTCTCTCGGGGACGTTTCGAGGCAGGCGGGAAAACAGGTTCTGCACTTCGCGTCGATCTTCATCGGAAAGGGATCTCCCCGGAGATCATCGATACCGTGCTCTCAGAAATCGGAGTCGATGAACAGTTTGAGCGTGCTTTAAACCTTGCTCAGAAGAAGATGCGATCGATGCCAAATTGCGATGATCAAGTTGCGCGTCGACGTATTTTCTCGATGCTTGGACGCAAGGGATATTCTCCGCAGGTTTGTATACGTGTGCTTGATGCAATCGTCGAAGGCAGGGATGATGAGTACTGAAGATGCTATCTGTCAGGAACTGATTACTGATTTAAGCAATGCAGGCCTCACTGTTGCTGTTGCAGAGTCCTTAACCGGTGGTCTTTTGTGCGCGGCCTTCGTTCACGTACCGGGTGCCTCAAACGCTGTGCGTGGGGGAGTCTGTACCTACGCGACAGATACGAAGCATTCGGTTTTGAAGGTGAGCGATCAACGCCTTGCGCAGACGGGTCCCGTTGATGATGAAGTTGCTCGACAAATGGCACAGGGAGTTCGCACACTTATGGGTGCGGATTTTGGTTTGTCAACGACTGGAGTCGCGGGTCCGGGCTCTGCTGATGGACATCCTGCTGGAACGGTCTATGTGGGTTGCGCGTGGGAAGGTGGCTCGCGTGTAGAGCGACTTGATCTGAGTGGAGACCGCGACCAGGTCCGGCAGGGTGCAGTGATCGGCGCACTTTTACTATTCAGGGAAGTGCTGAAAGCGACACCAAATATCCATACGCGCTAGAATTCAACGACGATGAGTGTTGAAATGATGGACTTCCCGCGAACCTACGCGGTACGCACCCTTGGGTGCCAGATGAATGAGCATGACTCCGAACGTATTTCGGGCCTCTTAGAGAAGGCGGGCTTGGTCCCAGTCGATCGCGTTCCTGCCGCAGCAGCGCGCGCAACCGACGCCGGTGACATGGGTGCAGACGTCATTGTTATCAACACCTGCTCTGTTCGTGAGAATGCCGCAACGCGTTTATTTGGAAACCTTGGGCAGCTCGCAGCAGTGAAACGTGAACGTCCGGGAATGCAAATTGCAGTAGGCGGTTGCCTTGCTCAACAGATGCGTGACGGGATCATTGAAAAAGCTCCCTGGGTCGATGCAGTTTTCGGTACTCACAATATTGATGTCCTTCCTGCGCTTCTTCGCCGTGCAGAGCACAATCGCGAAGCGGCTGTTGAAATCGAAGAATCTCTGAAGGTTTTTCCTTCAACGCTTCCCACTCACCGTGAAAGTGCATACGCAGCGTGGGTCTCAATCTCAGTTGGCTGTAATAACACCTGCACCTTCTGCATCGTTCCCCACCTTCGCGGAAAAGAACGTGATCGCCGTCCCGGTGAAATTCTTGAAGAAGTGCAAGCTGTCGTGGATGAAGGTGCAATTGAAGTTACCCTTCTGGGACAAAACGTTAACTCTTACGGAGTAAGTTTTGGTCAGCGTGGAGCTTTCGCTGATCTTTTGCGAGCCGTAGGCAAGATTGACGGTTTGGAGCGCGTTCGTTTTACAAGCCCACACCCGGCGGCCTTCACCGATGACGTGATTGAGGCGATGGCCGAGACTCCAACTGTCATGCCCTCTTTGCACATGCCGCTTCAGTCGGGTTCGGACGCGGTCCTGCGTCAAATGCGCCGCTCCTACCGCCGTGAGCGTTTCATGGGAATTCTTTCGCGTGTTCGTGCTGCAATTCCCGACGCAGCAATTACCACGGACATCATTGTCGGATTCCCGGGAGAGACCGAAGAAGACTTCCAACAGACTCTTGAAGTTGTTGAAGAAGCGCGCTTCAGTTCTGCCTTTACTTTCCTCTACTCTCCGCGTCCCGGTACTCCGGCTGCTGACCGAGAGGATCAGGTACCACAAGACGTTGCTCTTGAACGTTACAAGCGCCTCTTGGCTCTGCAGGAACGCATTTGTGCCGAGGACAATGCCGCACTCGTCGGAAATGAAGTTGAGGTGCTTGTTGCCGCAGGAGAAGGTCGTAAAGACGGAGCGACCCACCGTATTTCTGGACGAGCACGTGATAACCGCCTGGTTCACGTTGCCCTTCCCCTGGGGATGAGCGAAGCAGATCGTCCGCGTCCCGGTGACATGCTTCGCGCCCGTGTAACGCACGGTGCGCCTCACCACCTCATTGCTGATTCAGCGTTGGAAGATGGCGGTCTCTTTGAACTTCGTCGGACCCGTGCGGGAGATGCTTGGCAAAAGCGTCAAGCGCACGAAGAAGATTCGAGGATCTCCCTTGGTATGCCTCGCATCCGTATCGGGGCCCCGAATGGAAATGCCTGATACCGCATTGCCCACTCTAGATCAGCCATCGCAACTGATCGTTGCGGTGGTGGGTCCTACGGCCTCGGGAAAAAGTGATCTTGCACTAGATCTCGCACAGCGCCTGCCCGCGGATATGGGGGCGCACGCTGGGGAGCTGGTTTCTGCAGATGCGCTTCAGCTTTACCGTGGAATGGATATCGGTACGGCGAAAACTCCGCTTGAAGAGCGTCGCGGAATTCCTCATCATCAAATAGATGTCTTGGAGATTAGCGACGAGGCCTCCGTCGCTTCCTACCAGAAGTACGCGCGCGCCGATATTGCGCAGATTCATGCTCGCTCGAATCTTGCAGTTGTCGCTGGCGGTTCGGGGCTTTACCAGCGGGCGCTTTTGGATCAGATTGACTTTCCGGGAACAGATCCTAAGCTTCGGAGAAGCCTCGAGGAAGAATCTCGCCAGCCCGGGGGAGCGGCTGTTCTTTTTCATCGGCTCGAGGAATTAGATCCAGTCTCTGCTCAGCGCATTGATGCCAACAATGCGCGCAGAATTATTCGGGCGCTTGAAGTCATTGAGCTCACGGGGAAACCCTATTCTTCATCGATGCCGCAGTATGTGTACGCTGCGCCAGCCGTCATGCTTGCGCTTCGTTGGCCGATGGATGAGCTTGACCAACGTATTGCACAGCGCACTCGCTTGATGTTTGACCAGGGGCTCATCGAAGAAACACGGGAACTAGACCGATTGGGGCTTCGACATACAAAGACTGCGGCCAAAGCAACCGGTTATGCGCAGGCCCTTGCTGTTATTGACGGTGATATGACGATCCCTGAGGCCATTGATTCTGTTGCCTTGGCAACGCGTCAGTTGGCTCGCAGGCAGGTGAAGTGGTTGCGCCGTGACCCAAGAATCATGTGGATTGATCGTAGCGGTGAGGGCACCGCCACCAGTACCGAGGCCGCGTTACAGACTGCCCGTCAAGTTGTGCTGTCAGCGCTTCAATAGAGACATTTGAGATTGCTCCGTGGACTACCGTATTCTGTTTTCTGTTCAAGAAGAAAGAGAGTCGAGATGTCTGTGAACAGGGGCTGCCGTATCGTCGCGGCACTATGTGGCCTTTTTCTTGGGGGAAGCCTTGCCGGATGTTCCTTATTGGGAACATCGAACGTGAGCAGTGATGATATTCGCGCGATGAAGAATATCCCTGAGGGGCAGAAGAATACCTTGATTTCCAGGATGGAAGCGGCATCTTCTGCCTCTGAACGCGCAGAAATCGGACAACAGGCAGTGGCCTTAAACAAGATGATCGGGACCAAACTCTTGATGAAGGAACCGCCGATCGCCTATCAGCGGACCTACGAGCTCAAAACCGACGGTACGGTCGAAGCCGATAAGAATGATTACGCCTACCTGTACATGTCAGCCGCCGACTATTGGCGCTTGGGCGAAGACGGCTACGAACTCTGCGTGGATCAGGGATGTGAATACTACTCAGAGTGGACCGTCGAGGTTGAAAAAGGTTCTGGCGGGGCAGAATACGTCTGGACCCTGACAATTGATAGCGATGCGACACAGGTGAATGGACAGCCCCTGGTTCGTCGTTTCCAGGTTGCGAAGTGAAAGGTCAAGGAGAAGCGAAATGAAATCAATGCTTTTTTCACATCGCAAGGTAGCGCGGGCACTTATCGGTACAGGAAGTGCATGTGCGTTGATTGTTGCCGGTGCGTTTGTCCCACTGCGTGACGCAGTGGCAGATGATGCCATCACCGGACAAGATTATGTTTCGTACTATCACTTGGACCAAGTGAAAGCGAAAGGTATTACCGGTAAGGGAGTCAAGATCGCTCTCATTGGAGGCCAAGTTGACACCTCTGCTCCTGAACTTGCCGGGGCGTCAATTATTGATAAAAGCCCGTGCAAGTTTGATCCGATTACTCAAACATTGACGCGTCCAACTGTTATGGCATCGGTCTTGGTATCGCAGTCGTATGGCGTTGCCCCAGGAGCGACGCTGATGACTTATAGCCTTTCGGGATCTCACTACGATGTTTCAGGTGAGTGCGTAGACGACCGAGGAATACCGAAGTTCCAGATACGAAATCTCATTCATCAGGCTGTAGACGATGGAGCACAACTCATTGTGCTTGCGGTTCCCTATGCTGATTTGGGGTTCGACGTAGGTTTTATGATGCAGGACATTAAGGACTACTACAAGTGGGCCTTCGCACACGCGATGGCACGAGGGGTTCCAGTCGTTGCAAGCGTTGGTGATGAGCCGCTTGATTTGTCGCTACGCTCGTATTCATTATTCTCCGGTGTCGTTGGGGTTACAAATATTTCGACCGATGGGCAGCTCACGGCGCGTTCTTCGTGGAGTCAACACACGGTTACCGCCTCTGTTGGTGCAAACATCAATGCGCGGGTATATCCAGACAAAAATGTCGAAAAGGTGGAGTGCCTGAGCTGTGCTCCCGCAATCACTGCGGGTTTTCTTGCCTTGGCGCGTGAGAAATGGCCGCAGGCAACCTCAAACCAGCTTCTTCAGCTTTTGATCCGATCTGGCACGAATCCTGGGAACTCCTGGAACGAACGAACAGGATTCGGTCCAACGGATCTTGAGAAAATGCTCAGCACTGACCCCTCTCAATTTCCAGACGAGAATCCTCTTGCAGATAAGGCGAAACTGCCACACCTTCTTGACGGTTCTGTTGCCTCGGGATTTGGCTCCTCAGAAGGTGGCTCAATTCCACTACCTCAAGAGGTTGCAGATTACGCTGATGGAATCAAGTTCCCATTAGAGCTGGAGCACGAAGATCCTAACTATGTCTATCGTGGCCTTGATGATTCCGCGGCTTCCCCGGGTGGCGACTATATTTCGTCTCCAGTCCACCTGGGCACAAGCCCGCGCTTCCACAAGAAAAAGAAGTAGCGGAACGCTGATCTGAAAATGAGTGGGTGGGAGGAAACACAGGGTTTCCTCCCACCCACTCATTCATGTCAAAACAATCCTGAAATTATTGGGATGCAGATTCAGGAATGCGCACGGACCTCAATAATCCGATAGCCCTTTTTGGAAGCGATCTTTTCTGCAGGAAAACCTTGCTGGCACAGCCACTGCGTTAAAGAGTCGGCGCCAAGATTTTTCTGAACAACCAAGTAGGCGACACCGTTTGCACTCAGCATGGAAAGCCACGTCTTCAGCAGCTCGTGAAGAGCATTCTTTCCAATGCGGATAGGCGGATTAGACCAGATCACATCAAAGGTGATTCCTTGAGAGCGAAGCTTCTCAGGGGCCTCTTCGGCATGCAGGGTATGGACGTTCTCGGCCTCGTTCAGGGAAGCATTGCGCGCGGTCAGGTCAAGCGCGCGCGAATTGACGTCAACGGCCCAAACGCTTGCCTCGGGGGACTCCAAACCCATGGTGACGGCCAAAGGACCCCAGCCGCAGCCCACATCAAGGAAGTTACCGCGTTCGGGGAGGGCGGGGGCCTCGGCAAGAAGCTGGCGAGTCCCCAGATCAATACGCGAACCAGAAAAGACTCTGTCGCTCACCCACATCTCCAGATCAAAACCGCGAACTCGATCGCGAATCAGGTGAAGCTCATCAGCTGACGCGGGCTCAGAATCGGTGAAGTACTGTTCATCCACGCTTCAAGGGTACTTGAGAAGTGCTACGCCCGACGAGAAACTCTCTTCTTTTTCTCCACAGGCGCGCCCATAGATAGGCCAAACATGGGAAAATAAGAAGCGGATCCCACACGAATTTTCACCATCTTGGAGATACTGAATGACCGAAGATTCCACTGAGCGGGCAAAAGGTGTTGTCGCGCGTATCCTGGCGCGCACAGGAACCGCCCTGGAATCAACTCAAGGGCAAGATCATCACGCGCAGGCGGGTGAACTTGAACGAGAGGCCCGTGCGGGGACCCGCCGTATCCAAGGACTCTCGAACGACCTTGAAGAAATTTCTGAAGTCGAGTACCGGCAGGTTCGGCTTGAAAAGGTCGTGCTTGTAGGGCTGCGTACCACTGGAACTGAAGAAGAAGCAGAGAACTCTTTGCGTGAGCTGGCAGCTCTTGCTCAAACAGCTGGTTCTCAAGTCCTCGACGGTGTCATCCAGAAACGTTCGCATCCCGATCCCGCAACCTATTTGGGGTCTGGTAAAGCGCGTGAATTGGCTGAGCTTGTTGCTGCTGATGGTGCAGACACAATCATTGTTGATGGTGACCTTGCCCCTTCCCAAAGACGCGGCTTGGAAGACGTTGTCAAGATCAAGGTTGTTGATCGAACCGCGTTGATTTTGGACATCTTCGCTCAGCACGCCAAATCGCGAGAAGGTAAAGCTCAAGTCGAATTGGCACAGTTGGAATACCTCCTTCCGCGTCTTCGCGGGTGGGGCGATTCGATGTCGCGTCAGGCTGGCGGCCGTGTTGCCTCGGGTGAAGGTATAGGTTCGCGAGGCCCGGGTGAAACGAAGATTGAGCTGGACCGACGCCGTATTCGAAACCGCATGGCAAAACTGCGTGAGCAGATTCGTCGAATGGAGCCGGCACGCCAAGCCCAGCGTGCGAATCGCTCGCGTTCAACCATTCCTTCCGTTGCCATCGCTGGCTACACAAATGCTGGAAAATCCACGCTTCTCAATGCCCTGACGGGCGCGGATGTATTGGTTGAAGACGCTCTCTTTGCAACCCTTGACCCGACGGTCCGTCGTACGCAAACAGAGGACGGGCGTGCCTATACGCTTTCAGACACCGTTGGCTTTGTGTCGCGCCTGCCCACCCAGCTTGTTGAGGCCTTCCGTTCGACCTTGGAAGAAGTTGGCGAGGCCGATGTGATCCTTCACGTTGTCGATGCTGCGCACCCCGATCCAATTGGCCAGATCCAGGCTGTTCATTCGGTTCTGGATACTATTGAAGGAGCGCGCGATATTCCCGAGCTCATCGTCTTCAATAAGGCTGATCTTGCCAGTGATGAACAACGCGCATTTGTCCGTTCTCTGAGTGAACGTGCTGTGCTTGTTAGTGCCGTGACAGGCGAAGGGATTTCTGAACTTCAAACTGTCATCGCATCAATGCTCCCGCGTCCTCGCGAGGTCATCGACTGCATCGTTCCCTATATTTACGGAGCGCTCATCCATCGTATCCACGAAGAAGGTGAAGTCCTTCTGGAAGACTACCTTGGCGAGGGAGAGCGCATTCGTGCTCGCGTAGACGGAGCATTAGCTGCGGCTGTGCGAGCAGTTGCTCTTCCATTGCAGGGAGAAACTCCAAGCGTTGGTTCTAATGGTATGTCCGAGCCAGACATGGCGGCCCCTGCTGAGGACTATGAATGAGCCTTACGACGGCGAAGCAAGCGCTGAGCGCGGCTGTTCACGAGATGGGCGGTCAGGTGCGCAGCGGACAAGAGACGATGCTCGAGGAAATCTGTAGTGCCCTTGAAGCTCCTGAGCACCTTCTTGTTCAGGCGGGAACCGGTACGGGTAAATCTCTTGGCTACTTGATTCCTCTTATGGATTTTGCCGTCAGTCGAGATGAAAGAGTCCTTGTCTCTACCGCAACACTGAACCTCCAGCACCAAATCCTCACCAAAGATGCCCCTGTCGCAGCCCGGGCAATTGAAGACGTTCACGGACGCAGGCCTCGGGTCGCGCTCCTCAAAGGGTGGAATAACTATCTGTGCACCTTCCGACTTGGCGGCGGATACCCCTTGGAAGGAACCCTTTTTGATGTTCCAAACCAGCGCGATGATGATGACGAGGCCGCGCCGGCCAGTGAGTTGGGCGCGGAGATTGTCCGTCTACGTCGCTGGGCGTCGCAAACGGAAACGGGGGATCGAGATGAACTTGATCCCGGGGTAAGCGATCGAGCGTGGTCGCAAGTTTCAGTGTCACGTCTGGAATGCCTGGGCAAGCAGTGTCCGATGATCGATGACTGTTTTCCCCAGGTGGCTCGTGAAACCGCGCAAGAAGCGGATGTTGTCGTCACCAACCATTCGTTGTTGGGGATCAGTGCTTTGAGCGATAGCGATCTATTCGGGCCGATTGGCGCGCTCGCGGTTGACGAGGCTCATGAGCTTGCAGAGCGGGTGCGTGAGCAGGCATCGGTTGCGCTCTCCTTGAAGTCTATGACGCGGATTTCACGCCGGCTTCGAAGTTTGGCCTCTGTGGACACTGATGCGCTTGATCACGTTGCCGCACAGCTTGATGCTGTCCTACAAAGCTTCCAAGTCGGGTTAATGACTGACCGAACAAGCCTCAAACCAGTCATGTCCGCCTTGGACACGGCTAAACGTGACCTTGATACGCAGATTTCCACTCTTCAACTTGAGGCTGCGACGAAAGTTCTGGTGCGAGCCTTCAGTGATGAACTTGATGAGGTGCTGCAAGCGTGGGGGCGTGACGCTGAGAAGAGCGTGACCTGGGTTGAGCGCGATGAAGACCGAGGCCTGTCATCCTTGATGATCGCGCCCTTGCAAGTTGCGCCTTCTTTGGCTGACAACGCCTTTGGTCAGCGGCCGGCAATTCTGACTTCTGCAACATTGAGTCTGGGTGGGAGTTTTGACTCGCTTGCGTATAGCACGGGGTTGAATTTGGCTCCACTGCCATGGAGGGGAGTGGATGTCGGATCGCCATTTGACGCCTCTCGCCAGGGGATCTTGTACATCGCAGCAGGACTTCCAGCACCGAGTAATGGGCAACCTAGTCCAGCAGCGATGGAGCAGATGGTCTCTTTGGTCAAGGCCAGTGGCGGTGGAGCTCTTGTTCTTTATGCCTCGTGGGCGGCGGCGCGACAGGGCGCGCAAAAGCTTCGAGCCGAGGGCGTCTCAGATGTGTTGCTCCAGGGAGAGGACTCTCTACCAGCATTGATCAAGCGCTTCCGGTCTAATCGTGATTCCGTTTTGGTTGGGACGATGTCGCTGTGGCAGGGCGTCGATGTCGTCGGTGACTCATGTCGCTTGGTCGTCATCGATAAAATTCCGTTCCCTCATCCACAGAATCCGATAGTCAAGGCCTTGACCGAGGATGCTGATCGGCAGGGAGGCAAGGGCTTTTTCCAAGTGAGCGTCACTAGGGCAGCGCTCATGATGGCGCAGGGAGCCGGACGTCTTCTGCGCTCCCATAATGACCGAGGCGTTGTTGCCGTTCTTGATTCGCGTCTTCAGTCCCGCAGCTACGGGCGTTTTATTATCCAGTCGATGCCTGAGTTTTGGCGTACCCGCGACCTTGATGTTGTGACGGGTGCTTTGGAAAGACTCAATGCTGAGCTGCATGAAGACTGAAGCAGCACACTTCGTTTGATTAGGGGATTTTGGCCTATCAGGATGAAGGGTGATCTGAGAGAATAGGGATGTTCATTTGTTTAGGAGGTTGCTTCATGCCCACCCACTCTCAAAGCCTGTATCCCAGCTCTTCTGGCCGTCCTTCAAAGATTGCGATTATTGGCGCAGGTGCTGTTGGTACTGCCGTTGCCTATGCCTGCTTGATGCGCGGAGATGCGCGTGACATCGTCTTGCACGATATCAACAAGCCGAAGGTGGAAGCCGAAGCCTTGGATATGGCGCACGGCATTCAGTTCACTCCTTCTGGCTCCATTGAAGGCTCGGACGATGTTGAGATCGTCCGTGGAGCAGACCTGGTGATTGTCACTGCCGGTGCTAAGCAGAAGCCCGGTCAGTCGCGACTGGAACTTGCTGGTTCCACCGTTGACCTCATGCGTAAGATCCTCCCTAATCTTTTGAACGTTGCCCCCGAGGCTCGCTTCATGTTCATCACGAACCCCGTCGATGTCGTGACCTATGCGGCACTGAAGATTACGGGCCTTCCGCGTAATCAGGTCTTTGGCTCGGGTACGGTTTTGGACACTTCGCGTTTGCGTTACCTCGTTTCTCGCGAAACAGGAGTTGCCACTCAGAACATTCACGCATATGTCGCTGGTGAGCACGGAGATTCTGAAGTTGCGCTGTGGTCTTCTGCCGAGATTGGTAATGTTCCTCTGCGCCACTGGGGACCGACGCTTTCGGGCCGACTCTTTGATACTGAGCTTCGTGAACAGATTGCAAAGGACGTCGTGAACTCTGCCTACAAGATCATTGAGGGCAAGGGGGCAACAAACTACGCAATCGGCTTGGCTGGATCGAATATCGCACGTGCGGTCTTGCGTGATGAGCAGCGTGTGCTCACTGTTTCGACGCTCCTTGAAGACTGGGAAGGCATCTCGGATGTCTGCATGGCGGCACCGACCCTGGTTGGCCGTGATGGAGCGGGCCGCGTGCTGAACCCGCCGCTCACTCTTGCCGAGCGTGATGGCTTGACCGAATCGGCAACTCGTCTTCGCCAAGTCGCCCGAGATTTGGGTTTCTAAATTTAGGGGATTGACTTAATGGGTGTGGCCCCGACGCGTGCGTCGGGGCCACACCCATTAAGTCTCAGTGAAAAGTCATTTACTACAGCGAACGAATGACAGTGACGACCCTGCCCATGATTGTGGCGTCATCACCCGGGATCGGAGCATAGTCCTGGTTGTGGGGGAGGAGCCAGATGTGGTCAGAAGTTCTGGAAAATTCTTTGACCGTTGCTTCTCCGTCGATCATTGCAGCAACAAATTCGCCGTTGATCGCAGTGGATTGACTGCGGATGACAACGAAATCGCCGTCAAGGATGCCGGCATCGACCATGGAATCGCCGTGGACTTCGAGCATGAAGAGTTCACCATGACCGGTCAATCGTGTCGGTAGCTGGAAGATATCTTCGATTGCCTGTTCGGCGGTAATCGGTGTACCTGCAGCGATTCGCCCGACCAGGGGAATGGCTGAGGCGTCTTCATCTACGTGGCCGGTTGGAATTTCGACCGTCACGATCTCTTGGGACGAGGCGGCTTTTGTGTCCTTTTCTCCGAGAAGAGTTCTTCCAGATTCAGACACTTCGAGTGCTCGGGGAAGCCCGGGAACCTTTTGAAGGTAGCCGAGGCGTTCGAGTGTGTCGAGGTGGTGCTTGACCGTCGAAGGTGAAGAAAGACCGACGATTTGCGCGATTTCACGTACCGAAGGAGGGAAGCCGCGTCGACGCACTTCGGTGTTGATCAGGCGCAGAATTTCGATTTGTCGACCTGTCAATTCTGTGTCGCTGCTCACGATAATCCCTTCGGAACTAAAAACTGGACGGAAATGAGCGTGCTCAATGGTCCACTCACAGTGTTAAGAATACGGGAGAAAATGAGTAAATCAAACATATGTTCGAAAGTGGCTCGACATCTCCCAAAAGAATTGCTATCGTACAAGTGTTCGACGAACATCTGTGCGACTGAAAGGGAAACATCGTGAGCACAATGACTGTTGCAGCGTCTCAAGAGGGGGCTCGTCGCCCGCACCTTCAACTCGTCTCCGAGGAATCCCTGGCCTCTGTTTATGACATTCGTCAGGCGCCATCGGCTCGACGTCGCCGTGAGCTCCTTCGCAATGATGATCCTTCGATGCGTCGTCGCCCGGTCATCGCTACACATTCGTCTTTGGGACTTCGGCGCTTGCTGAGCGGTGCTGTAGCGTTTATTGCCGCTACGGGAATTGCAGTTGGTGCGGGTCTTGCTTTGCAAACTCAGCCTTACGACGGTCCAACCCGTGTGGTTTCTGTGACAGGCGGGGATAGCGTGTGGAGTTTGGCTCAGGGAGTCTCGACTACTCGTCCGCTGAAAGATGTTGTCAACGACATCGAAGAGCTCAATGATGTTCAGGGTGCATTGCAAGTTGGTCAGGAAGTGCGTATCCCGACTCGTTGACCTGCGTTTTATTCTCCTTGTCGCCGTGGTGTCTTAGTTGCGAATCTGATCGATCAACCGTAGTTTTAGAGGGTGCACTGCCCTTTCTGTCATAACCCTGATTCGCGTGTGGTTGATACACGTATTGCGGATGATGGCGCCTCGATTCGCCGGCGCAGGGAATGCACCTCATGTAAGAAACGTTTCACAACATTGGAAACGTCTTCTTTCCAGGTTGTTAAGCGCTCTGGTGTCATTGAGCCGTTTTCGCGAAATAAGGTTGTTGCTGGGGTAAGGAAAGCGTGCCAAGGGCGTCCTGTTTCCGATGATGAGCTGGCGCTTTTAGCCCAACAGGTTGAAGAGCATCTTCGTACCTCCGGTGTCTCTTCTGTATCCAGCGATGAGGTTGGGAAGGCGATTCTGCCCTTCCTTCAAGATCTTGATGAGATCGCATACCTACGTTTTGCCTCTGTCTATCATGCGTTTAATTCGCTAGACGACTTTGCAGATGCGATTGATTCACTGCGGGAACGCTCTCAGACTAAAAAGGCTACACAGGCTGCGAAAAACAAATAGGTCAGGGCTGCAGCTGAGGGACTAACCGGCCTGCCTTTTCCAAGAAAATTCTCGTAGAAGCAGCTCTAAAAGAGCTTAGATATCGCGCCTTTAGGCGTCCCACTCTTCCATGCCACGTGGCAGCTGTGTAGTTGTGACGGCATGCAGATCGTGAGTTGCGCGGGTGAGAGCAACGAAAAGGTCGCCGCTACCTTGATCAAGAATGGCGCCCGGTTCGACAACAACGACGGAATCAAATTCCAAACCCTTAGATCCAGCCGCAGTCAGATAACTCACTCGCTGATCCAAAGCGCTTGCCCCTGATTCATCCGCATGCCACAGCTGCGCCTGAGCATCAGGAACGATCACGCAAATACGTCCTTTTCCCTCGCCCTCTTCGCGGTCAAGGCGTTCTTCCATTGTGGAGACGACTTGAGAGACGCATTCCTTGAGCGTGTCCTTGTGCGTATGTGAAACCTGATAGCAGTCGGGAACATCCCGAACAGCTTCCATGGGGTAGAGAACCGGCGTACCGTGCTGTGCCATAACGGCCTGCGCGATTCGGGTTAATGCCCGAGGAGTCCTATATGAAATTGAAAGAACGAACTCTTCGCTGAAGGCGCGAGCCGCTGGGCCAAGAGCTTGCTTCCACGAATTTGGACGTCGATGGCCTCGTTTTTGGTCAAGATCGCCAACAACCGTCATTGAACGACTTGGGCAGCGTCGCAAAAGGCAACGCCACGCCATAGGGGAAAGATCTTGGGCCTCGTCAATGACAATATGCCCATAAGTCCAGGAACGGTCTGCCCGTGCGCGTTCAGCAAGCGGCCGGAGCGAGGGTGCCTCCTGAGTCTGGCGCATCAGCATATCTGCGGTGACAATTCCGCCGCCCAGGCCCGTCGCTTTCAATGCCTCGTTCGCGCGCTCCCGTTCCTCTTTTTCTCGCTGTTCTTCGGCTCGGCGCTTCTGGGCTGAAGCGAGATCAAGCGTGCCCAAGAGCTCTTCGAGTTCGTCGATCAGCGGAATATCTGAAATGGTGAGCGGCTCATCTTGAGCTCGGTACAAGAGGCTCAAGTCTTCGAGCGACAGGGGAGTGCCTGCCTTACGGTTCGCTTGGGCTAGGAGATCAGGGCGCGACCACAGCTTGCGAAGGAAGGCAGGTGCCTGTGTGGGCATCCATGCCAAGTTAATTGCCCGACGGGCATCGACCGAGTCGCGGATCTCAGACATCCAGGTCCTCAAATCATCAGGATCGATATCTGCCGTGCTGGATGCATCCCCAGCTTCCACGATCAGGCGTCCAGCAAGTAGCTCCATAAGGCCCATCGCGAAAGACTCTCGCGCGACATTGTGTGGTCGGCCGCTTCGGCGCGCGCGCGAAAGAGCTTCCTGCACATCCTTCACTCGCAAAGTAACGCGGCGATTCCAGACTTGAAGAACCTGATCGCGATCGGGAAGACGTGGGATTAGACGAACTGCTTCGCGCAGAATACGACTGAAAGCCGCGCGTCCCTTAATTGCAGCGATATCGACGGGATCATCGTCGTGCGCGCTTAAGCCGGGGACGATGTCACCGATGGTCATCTGTACGACACCGGATTCGCCGAGGGATGGAAGAACCTGCTCGATATAGCGCAGGAAGGTACGAGAGGGACCAATGATAAGTACTCCCGAACGCTCGAGTCTCTCGCGCTGCGTGTAGAGAAGATAGGCGGCTCGGTGTAGGGCAACGGCAGTCTTGCCTGTGCCTGGGCCGCCTTGAACCACAAGGATTCCTCGATCGCTGGCACGGATCACTCGGTCCTGTTCGCCCTGGATCGTTGCAACGATATCTCCCATTCGGCCACTTCGCGCCGAAGAGAGTGCGGACATCAAAGCGCCTTCACCTTGGAGGGTGAGTCCTTGATGCTGTGCTTGATCGACATCAAGAAGTTCATCTTCAACCGAAGTAACTGTTCGCGCGCGAGTCGCAATATGTCGGCGGCGAACGACTCCCAGAGGCTCTTGGGCTGTCGCTTGATAGAAGGGGGCAGAAATTGGAGCTCGCCAGTCGACAAGAAGGGGAGAGGAATGCTCATCGAGAAGAGAGATTCGACCGATGTAGTGGGTCGCATGGTCCTTCATGTCGAGGCGCCCGAATACTAAGCGCTCTTCGACGTTATCCAATCGGGAAGACAATTCGGCAAAGTGAGTGGCCAGAGCATCGCGCTCAGTCCATCCCTGAGCATTACCGACCCCGTGATTAGCATCGATCTTCTGACGCTGCTCGCGGTATTGAGAACGCAGTTGATCCAATCGCGAGTACGCGCGGTCAACGAATTCTTGTTCTTCAGCTACTGGGGTAGTAGCGCGAGCGGAGTCAGACATTGGGACCTTCCGGTAGAAAAAGTCTGGCGTTCTATTTTGCCCTAATTTCCAGCGATTTTCACTCTCTAAGCCGATGGCGCAAATGTGGGATTAGCCGCGCCTAGGGCGGCTCAACAATGTAGCTTTAGAATGAGTGATACCAGTTGAGACGGTTGGAAACCGAAGGAGGGGAACATGACCGAAACCCAGGCTCATGGGGATAACCACCAAGCTCCCCCGACCCGCGCGCGAATTCTGGTCATCTACTTCGATGGTGCAATGGATGCGGGGGCATCCGGTCGCATGGCCGTTGAGCAGATGCTGCGCGCTCTTCCAACCACGCATATTGCTGACTTTGAAGCAGAAGACTTCATAAACTATCGTTCGCATCGTCCGGTGATCACAGTAAAAAACTGGGTAACGCAGGAAGTTGAGATTCCGAAGATTACTTTGGATCTTCTGCGTGATGATCGGGGAGAATCTTTCCTTTTGCTCCACGGTCCTGAACCGGACTATCGCTGGGAAGAGTTCGCTGAGCGTGTTCGCAAGATCGTCAGCGATGCCGGCGTTGAGGTCGTGTTTGGGATGACCGGCGTTCCTTCGGGTGTACCGCATACGCGCCCAACTCCGGTTCATGTCCACACGACCGATGCCTCCCTTGTTCCTGCGCAGCCGCATATGGCTGCGACGATGCAATTCCCCGGGTCGATTGTGTCCTTCCTACAGTGGAAGCTGAAACAAGCGGGGATCGATGGGATGACTCTCTTGGCGATCGTTCCTTACTACATGTCAGAGTCGGCCTATCCTGCAGCCTCCTCAGCGATTTTGCGTAAGCTTACTGAGTTCTCGGGCCTTTCCCTACCCGTTGGTGATCTGGAGCAGGGAGCAGCAGAGGATTTGGATACCTTCGCAGCCCTTGTCGATGCCAACCCGGAGGTGCAGCACACCGTTCGTGCATTGGAAGAGCACTACGACTCTTTCTCGGGAGATGGCTTGGGAATTCCCCTCAATGCTGTTCCCTCAGCTTTTAATGTCCCAAATCCTCAAGATAAAGAGAGCGATGCGAGCGGCATTACCGACGCGATCGAGGCCTACCTGGCCTCGGTGACCGATGGGGCTGCCGGCGTAGACCCCAGTGAAGAGCCAGCGGAGACGCCCGTTCAAGCGCCCTCAACCGAGGAGCTATTAGCTCAGGCACTTGAGCGCATCGCGCAGCGTGAAAAGAAAGGCGAAGGCAGCACCGTTCCTCATGCTCCTCGTCATCGCGGTGATGCAACCTCAGCAGAGGTCTCTGGGGAATCGGCTACCGGGGAGGAACAGACGACCCAGTCGCCGGCTGAAGCCGAGGCTGATTCTGAGGACGACACCAAGCCGCAGGACTAGAGCGCGCTCTGCGTCCAGCCGACGGCCTCGTCAGTCAGAGGACGGGTCCCAGCGCGCCACTTACTTAGTTCCTTCCCGCGCAGTGGGCGGGCGGGAAGGGGAAGCTTGCGCAAAAGGCGGTCAAGCTCAACCTCATCAGTGTGACCGGGAGTAGTTTGTGCAAGGAAGACGATGTTTCCTCGGCGAGCTCCGCGACCAACTTTGGGATCGCACAGTGCTTGTACGTCTGCGAAGGATTCACTCATCCCAGCTAAATCCAGACGCGCGTTGTCGCCACCGCCGTGCGCACTATTTTCAAGGAGGATCCCGTCCATTCGGAGGACCCTTTGGCACTGAGCTGCGAACTCGATGGTCCTCAATTGCGGGGGGACAGATTCTCCGGCAAAAGCATCGCGGACAATAACGTCGAAGGAAGAATCTCGCAGGGAATCGATCACTTGACGTGCTTCACCAATGCGGATTTTTAGAATTGGAGAACGCGGTAAATCAAAGTGATCTCGAGCGAATTGCGCAATAGTTTGGTCAATTTCAACAACGGTGTGGCGTGAGGCGGGGAAGAGAATGGACCAGGCCCAGGGGAGCGCACACGCCGCGCCACCCAGATGTAATACGCGAATCGGGTCATTAGGTGCGTAAGTTGCTTGCAGCGCGCAGGTCGCGTGCTGCATGTATTCGAAGTCTAGGTAACTGGGATCAGAAGTATCGATACACGACGACTCCGCTCCGTTAATGAGAAGGGTCGCTCGTGGGCCGTCCCAGCGGATCTCGATTGACGGGGAGTCTAGAGTAGTCATAGGGCTACTGTACGTGGGAAGGAGGATGCGATGTCGAATGCTCCGCGCGACCGCCGTGGAAAACGCTATTGGGGCGATGACGATTCCCAGACGAACATTTTGCACATCGATATGGATTCCTTCTTCGCGCAGGTGGAGATTCGTGAAGACCCATCGTTGCTAGGCAAAGCCGTGATCGTCGGCGGGAGTAGCAATCGTGGTGTCGTGACCTCTGCGACCTACGAGGCTCGTGCTTTGGGCGTGCGCGCAGGAATGCCTACTGCACGAGCACGTGCGCTGTGCCCCACTGCTGTATTCGTTCCGGGGCATTTCGAGCTCTACCGTGAGTATTCGAAGCGTGTGATGTCAGTTATTGGTCGCTTCAGCCCGCTCGTTGAGCAGGTGAGCGTTGACGAGGCTTTTGTCGACGTTCGTGGTTCGCGCTTGCGTTTCGGTAAACCCATGCATATTGCTGGCGAGATTCGCCGCCAGATTCGAGAAGAAATTGGTCTTCCTGCTTCCGTTGGGATTGCGTCGACAAAATCGGTGGCAAAAATTGCTTCCTCGAATGCGAAACCAGATGGTGTGCTTTTAGTTCCAGCCCAGGCCACGATTGAGTTCCTTCATGGCCTTCCTGTCGGTGCACTTTGGGGTGTTGGCGCTAAGAGCGCGCAGGTGCTTGAGCGTGAAGGAATTGAAACGATCGGGCAATTGGCTGAGCACCCCTTGCCTCGGCTGTCACGATTGCTCGGTGCTGCGGCGGCTCACAGTCTTCATGATTTGGCTTGGGGGATTGACCCGAGGCCGGTGACTGTCTCGCGTGAAGAAAAATCGGTGGGGATGGAACGCACTTTCGAAACCGATATTCGCGATCGGGTGCTTCTCGATCAGTTCATTACGAAGGCCTCTCACGAATGTGCGAGGAGGCTTCGTGCGGGAAATTGGCTCTGTAAGCAGGTCGCAATCAAAATGCGCGGAGCGGATTTTTCGACCATTACGCGTCAGCAACGTCTGAGAGTTCCCACGGATTTAGGACGAGAAATCGCTTTGGCTGCTCACCAGCTGTTTGAACGGGAAACTCTTCCAAGTGGGGGAGTACGCCTATTTGGCGTTCGCGCTGAGGGCTTAATTGCGCGCGATGAGGGATTCGAAGTTGCCCTTGATCAGGATGAACGCCCTCAAGCGGCCGAGCGCGCTATGGATAAAATCCGGGGAAAATATGGTGCAGGCGCGATATCACTTGCATCGCTGCTTGAAGAAAACAAGTAGGATAGGGCTATGGCACTTTCGGATTATGAGAAGCAAGTTCTCGAAGAGATGGAGGCGCAGTTTGGCTCTCGGCCTGCCTCCTTCGATGATCATTCACGTCCGAATGTCAATGGGGAGCAGCAAACGGGTCGTTTATCGCCGCGTAGAGTCGCCGCTGGCGCGCTGATGATCATTGCTGGGCTTCTGGTCTTGATTGCTGCTGTATCTCTTGGCTATTCGGTGATTTCTCTGATTGTCGGTGTAGCAGGCTTCCTCTTGATGGTCGGTGGCGCTTGGTATGCGCTCACTGCGAAGGGGAGTTCCTCGAGTTCGGCCCCAAAGCGTAGTTCCTTTATGGAGCGCCAACAAGAACAGTGGGATCGGCGTTCTGGCGACCGCTAAAACTTACCGCTTTGATTCCTGGTGACATCGTCACCGGGAATTTTTTTATCCCTCCCGAAGGCGTGGGTTAAACCTTCATTCCTGCTTTCCAAAGAGTCTCCACTTTTCACCATCGGTGCTTGTGGAGAGTCATTTTCTGCAGAAAATCGCCATTTCTGAGATTTCTGACGAGAAACACTGAAAATTTCCCCCACTTTCCTCCACCTACAATTTTCGTTGGAATTAAGCGAATTTAGTCCTAAGTGTGTATGGATTGTCTGTTGAAATCGTACCAAATTGGCAATTTGTGGAGTAAAGTGGGGGAAGATGTCACATAGGGGAAGGTGGTGAACGATGTTCCTTGGTACCTACGAGCCGAAGCTCGACGACAAGGGGCGTGTGATCCTCCCTGCCCGATTCCGAGAGGATATGGAAGGTGGGATTGTCCTCACGCGAGGGCAAGAACACTGCATCTATGCCTTTCCTGCCCAAGAGTTTGAACAGATGACAGTTGAGCTTCGCCGGGCTCCGCTGTCCTCCAAACAGGCACGCGACTATATCCGCGTGTTGCTCTCGGGTGCGTATAAGGAAGTTCCGGATAAACAGGGAAGAATTACCCTTCCGCCGGATCTGCGTAAATACGCCGGTCTTGATCGCGAACTCACCGTCATTGGTGCGGGTTCGCGCGCTGAGATCTGGAATTCACAGGCATGGAATGACTACCTATCCGTCCAGGAAGACGTCTTCTCGCAAACTGAAAACGAAATTATCCCAGGAATGTTCTAGTCCGCCCTTTCAGGTCTCCTCCCGTTGTTCTGACGTCACTTCCCCGATGGCAGAGCGCGGTGGGGGACCTGGAAGGACGGGCACCCATCACACAGAAGGAGGGCAGAAGTGTCTGTCGACCGCGATCCCGCGCAGCTGCATGTTCCTGTTCTCCTCAACGAGTGCTTGGACATGTTGGCGCCTGCAATTGATGCTCCAGGTGCTGTTCTCATCGATGCGACTCTCGGAATGGGTGGGCACACGGAAGCGGCACTCAAACGTTTCCCCCAGCTCACAGTTTTCGGTATCGATCGAGATCCTTCGGCGATTGCCCTCGCATCAAAGCGCCTTGAAGCTTTTGGCCAGCGTTTCCGCGCCTTCCACACCACTTACGACAAGATGGATGAGGTCGCTGCGCAAGCCCCCTCTGGAATGGTCGATGGGATCCTCATGGATCTGGGCGTCTCTTCCCTCCAGTTGGACCAAGAAGACCGAGGCTTCTCTTACTCGCATGATGCCCCGCTTGATATGCGAATGAACCCCCAGACGGGCATCAGTGCAGCGCAACTTTTGGCCTCGGCCTCGAAAGAGGAAATAACGCGGATTCTTCGTGTTTACGGGGAAGAAAAGTTCGCCTCGAAGATCGCTGGACGTATCGTCGCCACTCGAGAGAGTGAGCCTCTAACGCGCACTTCGCAGCTGGCTCAGATCGTTCGCGATTGCATCCCCGCACCGGCACGTCGTACGGGAGGGAACCCCGCAAAGCGCACCTTCCAAGCGTTGCGTATTGCGGTCAACGACGAACTGACCATTCTCGAGGCCGCGCTTCCCGCCGCTCTTGCGCACCTGCGCGTTGGCGGTCGAATCGTCATCGAGTCATACCAGTCCCTTGAAGATCGTCTGGTGAAGGACATCTTCCGTCGCGGTGCCACGGATCAGGCCCCCGCTGGTGTGCCCATGATCCCCGAAGAACTTCAAGCTCGCTTGCGTCTACTGACACGTGGCGCACAGCTGGCTGATGACACAGAAAAATCCCATAATCCGCGCTCCGCTTCCGTGCGGCTGCGCGGCGCACAGATGATACGCCCCTGGAAGGAACGACCATGAGCGGAGCCACCGCGCGCGCACGCGCGACCTCTCGTCCGGCATACGTACGTGAAGATGTACGCCCACTGCTCACAGTGGTGAAGGCTAACCAGCCTCGCCGCTCGGTCATCCCGATGACCTTTGTTGCTCTGGTGATGATTGCTATCGCCATTGTTGTGCCGATGCTGATCAACACGCACATGGCTCAGACCTCCTACCAGATTCGCGAATACCAGATCCAGCTCAATGAGTTGGAGGCGCAATCGTGGACCCTGCAGACGCAGCTTCAGGAGAAGGCTTCTCCCGTCGAGCTCGAGAAGGCAGCGAAGGCACAGGGAATGGTGCACGCAGGAAAGCTCGGAACAATCCGTTTGGCCGATGGCCAAGTTGAGGGTGGTGTAGCCGCGCGATGAGCAGGTTGCAACGCATTTTCAAGGCGCCTGACACTTCGCCTCATCGCGCGAATTGGATGTCCGGGCTTCTGTTCTTGGGATTTGCGTTCTGCGTCATCCAGCTCATCGTTATTCAGGTATTCCAAAGCTCGACCCTTGCCTCCGAGGGGGAACGAGTACGTACAGCCGTCAGTGAAATTGGCGCAAAACGTGGGGAAATTCTTGACGTTAACGGTGTTGTTCTGGCCGATTCGGTTCAGGCCTACCACATTGCAGTGAATCAGAAGGCAATTACGACCTACGAGCATAAAGATGACAACGGCAATGTTGTCGGCCGTGGTCCTGCCGAGGCCGCAAAACAGCTCTCGTCTCTCCTTGGCATCAGCCAAGCGGAACTGGGCGGCATGATGCTTGGGGATTCGACCTACGTCTATCTGAAAAAGAATGTCGATGCGGTCACCTATCGTGAAATCCGCAAGCTCGACATTACCGGTATCGAATGGGAAGCGGTCTTTGATCGAACCTATCCCAATGGCAATACAGCCGGTCCGATCGTGGGCGCCGTCAATGCCGAAGGAGACGGTGTCTCTGGCTTGGAGGCCTATTTCAATAATTTCTTGCAGGGAACCTCTGGAGAAGAGGCCTACGAGATCTCTCCCAACGGTGCGGTGATGCCCGGGGGAAAGAAGGTCACAAAGGAACCTCAAGACGGTGGATCGGTCCGTACGACCCTCCATGCAGATCTTCAACACTTGGTTCAAGATGCTTTGGATGCTCGTGTTCGTAAGCACAATGCGGACTGGGGCGTCGTTGTGATTTCTGATGTCTCGACTGGTCGAATCTTGGTACTTGCAGACTCTGGGTCGACGACGCCGAACCCCTCTAAGCCTCAATCTGTAATGGGAGTCCAAGCGCCCTACGAACCCGGCTCGGTCGGTAAGGTTCTCACGATGGCCTCGGCCTTGGAAAAGGGGACGACCACTCCGACGACCGCCTACTCAGTTCCCTACAGCATTAGCCCTGCAGACGCGGGAGGCCCAATTTCGGATTACCACGAACACGGGACCGAAATGATGACGACCACGGGAATCCTCACCCAGTCATCGAACGTTGGAACCATTGAAGTGGGCGAGCAAGTGGGGGACCGCGATCGCTACGACTTCATGACGAAGATGGGTCTGAACCAGGTCACTGGAATCGAATTGGCCGGTGAGTCCCAGGGCATCATGCGCGATTTTGATGCCATTCGAGGGCGTGACCGCTACACCATGATGTTCGGACAGTCCTACGCGATTACGGCTATCCAGCAGAATCAGTTCATTCAAGCGATCGGAAACCGCGGGGTCATGATTGCGCCGCGAATTATCGATTCGACAACTGATTCAAAGGGGCGGACCGAGAAGACTGTCTCGCCGCAACCTAAGCAAGTCATGTCCGCGGATCGTTCAAAAGAACTCATTACCATGATGGAATCCGTTGTCATGGATAAGCAAGGTACCGGTCAGCTCGCAAAGGTTGAAGGCTACCGCGTGGCAGTCAAGACAGGTACTGCTGATATTAAAGTCAATGGTGCGGATGCGGTCGTTTCGAACACTGCTGGTCTGGTCCCCGCAGAATCTCCGCGCTTGGCTATTTCGGTTGTCCTTTACAACCCGCGTGTTGCTGGTTTGTCCTCTGATGCTGCTGCACCGCTGTGGAGTGAAGTCACGACCGAGGCCGTTCGCAACCTGGGGATCCCCGCGTCTACAGAAAGTGCCCAGCTGTATCCCACGACACCCTAGTAGGCTAGTGTCCAGATCGTTGGGTAGACCCTAAGGAGAAGAATGCATAGGTCCAGTCGCTGGATCGCTCAGGCATTGGGCGCACAGCTCCACGGAAACGACGTCGAGGTCACCGGGACAGTTGAAACGGATTCACGCGAAATTCGTCAAGGCTCTCTTTTTGTGGCTCGGCGTGGGGAAAATAGCGATGGCCACAACTATCTGGACGCAGCTGAGCGTAATGGCGCGGTGGCGGCGATTGTTGAGCACCTGTGTGATTCGCCTTTGACGCAGATCATTGTCGAGGATTCGACCATCGCGCTGGGTGAATTGGCCCGGGCCTACCTTTCAGATTTGCGTTCGCACCAGAAACTCGACGTGATCGCAATGACCGGTTCGGTGGGCAAAACAACGACCAAGGACCTTCTTGCAGCGATTATGGGCGCCGATGCCCCGACTGTTGCTCCTCAGCTGTCGTTTAATAATGAGGTCGGGCTTCCTTTGACGGTTCTGAGGGCTGATGAATTGACGCGCCACCTTGTTTTGGAAATGGGGGCCTCTGGGCCTGGCCATATCGCATATCTGACGCGGATTGCTCCACCTGACGCCGGAATTGAACTGATGGTCGGGCATGCACACCTCGGGGGCTTTGGCTCTGTTGAAGGTGTACGCGATGCCAAGGCCGAGCTGATTCAGGGCCTTGTGCCATCGGGAATCTCGATCTTGAATTTCGATGATCCGCACGTCATGGAGATGGCCGCTCACGCACCCGGGCGAGTGGTCACCTTCTCGGCCTCGGGAAATAGCCAGGCCGATAGTAGCGCCCACGCGATTTCCTTGGATGAACAGGGCAAGGCCTCCTTCGAACTCCACCTCGATGGACGAGTGTTCCCCGTGCACCTGGGACTTGTCGGTATTCACCATGTCGCCAATGCGCTCGCTGCAATTACCGGTGCGTGGACGCTGGGAATTGATCTTGATCAGGCCTGCGCCGCTGTTGAGGGACGCCAGCCAGCCAGCCCACACCGAATGAGCATCCATGAACTTACCCTCAAGGGTAAGAAAGTGACTCTCATCGATGATTCGTACAATGCGAACCTTGATTCTTTCCGCGCGGGATGCAAAGCCGCTGGAGATTTGGCGGCGGGGCGGCAGCTGGTCGTTGTCGCCGGCGGAATGCTTGAACTTGGTGAAGCCTCGCAAAGTACCCATGAACAGGTTGCACGCTTCTTCGATCAAGCGGGTGCTGATTGCGTTCTTGCGCTGGGGGAGGACTCGCAGTACTACTTCTCTGAGCGAGGCGAGGACCACACTCACCGTCACCTGCGGAATGTTGACGAGGTACTTAGTGCATTAGACGGCATACTGGAAGATAATTCTGTTGTGTTCATCAAGGGCTCGAACGGCTCTGGTGCCTGGAAAGTCGCCGATCACCTAGTGGAGGAGGGCACTTTATGATTGGACTCATTATTGCCTTTGCAGTTGGTCTAGTCCTCTCAATTTCGCTCACCCCGCTGTTCATCCGCTACTTGGTGCACAACCATTACGGACAGTTCATTCGTCAAGATGGCCCGACCTCGCATATGACGAAGCGTGGTACCCCGACAATGGGCGGCGTTGTCATCATTTTTGCCACTGTCGTTGCATGGTTTATTGGAACCCTGATTAACGGCGGACTTCCCTCGTGGTCGGGAATCCTTTTGGTATTCCTTTTCGTGGGAATCGGCTTTATTGGACTGCTTGATGACGCACTAAAAATCATGCATCAGCGTTCGCTTGGTCTGCACGCATGGGCAAAGATCGTCGGCCAAGTTGCTATTGCCTCGCTGTTCACGTGGGGTATCTTGACGATTCCGAATGTTCACGGACGCACCCCGGGCATTTTTGATATTTCTCTTGCTCGCCCCCTCGGATTGACCTTTACCCAGTGGGGGATTGTTGCGGCTGTCATCCTCATTGTCTTGTGGGTGAACTTCATCGTTGCCGCCTGGTCCAACGCAGTGAACTTGACCGACGGCCTGGATGGCTTGGCCGCCGGCGCAGGTATTTTTGTTTTCGTCGCCTACACCTTCATTTCGTACTTCCAGCTGCTTCAGTCCTGCTGGGGCGACACGGTCAATGTTGCCGCCTGCTACGAGACCCGAGATCCTCTTTCCATCGCAATTTTCTGCTCCTCTTTGGTTGGTGCCCTAGCAGGTTTCCTGTGGTGGAATGCTTCGCCCGCTCAGATCTTCATGGGCGACACTGGCTCTCAGGCCATTGGTGCGGCAGTTGCCGGTGTTTCAATCCTGACCGACACTGAGTTCCTTGCAATCTTGATTGGCGGGCTCTACGTCATTACGACTCTTTCGGATGTCATCCAGATCGGCGTCTTCAAACTTACGCACAAGCGTGTTTTCAGAATGGCTCCTTTGCACCACCACTTTGAGCTCAAGGGCTGGAAAGAAATCACCATCGTCATTCGCTTCTGGCTCATCGCAGCGCTTTTCGCAGTGATGGGAGCCGGTCTCTTCTACGCGGAATGGGTGTCGCAACTGTGAATTGGCAGGGCCGCTTTGCAATCCTCGGTTGGGGAGTGTCTGGGAAGGCATCAGCACACGCACTTGTAAAACGCGGTGCGCAGCTATGTGCCTTCGACGGGAGAGCCCGCGAGGATGGCCAGTCTGAAAACGACGCGAATGTTGAGTTTGTCAGCGAAGCTGATTCTGATGCGCTCGCTCAGGCGGTCATCGATTGGAAGTCGGATTGCATTGTTGTCTCTCCGGGAATCCCCGCTCATCATCCCATTTTTTCTGCGGCTGAAACTGCTGGTATTGAACTGATCGGCGAGGTCGAACTGGCTTGGCGTCTTCAAGAAGATTCCGAGCACGCTGGCCGTCCTTGGCTATGCGTTACTGGAACCAACGGCAAGACGACGACGGTTGGAATGCTGGGAGCGATGCTGCGAGCAGCAGGTGAGAACGCCGTCGAAGTAGGCAATATTGGCCTTCCCATTTGCGAAGCCGTTGATACCGATGCAACGGTCTTCGCTGTCGAGCTCTCATCCTTCCAGCTGCATACCGTTTCGACTGTTTCTCCGCTGGCTTCTGTGTGTTTGAATGTCGACGCCGATCACCTTGATTGGCACGGCAGTGCACAGGCCTATGCAGCAGATAAGGCGAAGGTTTATCACCTGACTCAAAAAGCGTGTTTCTATCCCGCATCCGATATCACCGTGGAGAACATGGTCGCCGAGGCCGATGTCGTTGATGGAGCCCGGGCAATTGGATTGACCCTGGGGATCCCCTCAATCTCTCAGGTTGGTTGGGTTGAGGACGCGCTCGTTGAGCGTGCCTTTGTCGAGAAACGTCATATGCAGGCCCAATTCTTAGCTGAAGTCGATGACCTTCGCGTTGCCTACCATGACGGTGTTACGGATGCTGCGCGTATGGATGCAACCGCTGCAGCCGGTCTTGCGCGCGCCTTTGGCGTTCCACCAGAAGCAGTTGCGGAAGGTCTTCGAAGCTTTACCCCCGCTCATCACCGACGTGCAGTGATTTCACATGCAGCCGATGTCACCTGGATTGATGACTCTAAGGCGACAAATGCCCATGCGGCCGTGGCTTCGCTGTCTGGAATTACTCCCGGCACTGCGGTTTGGATCGCAGGAGGAGATACGAAGGGCCAAGAGTTTGGCGACTTGGTTGCTCGCGTTGCTCCGCTTTTACGAGGTGTGGTTGTCATTGGCAAGGATCGCAGTGCGATTGTGAACGCGTTGCGCCAGCGCGCGCCTCAAGTTCCATTCGTTGAGGTCGACGGGCATGAGGACTGGATGTTCTCTGTCGTTAACGAGGCCGTGGCTCTGTCCCGCCCGGGCGATACTGTTGTGCTCGCACCCGCGTGTGCATCCTGGGATCAGTTCCGTTCCTATGCGCAACGTGGGGATGTTTTCCGCGATGCGGTTAAACGTCTTGAAGCGAATTGGGCGGCGCAATGAGCTCCCTACTGGAGCGCCTGCATATCCCGCGTTTCGAATTTGCGTCGAAAGAACGTGGAGATCGGGTGTATTCGCCTGTCGCCACCTACTATCTGATCGTTATCCCCGCACTCATTTTGACCGTTTTCGGTTTGGTGATGGGGTTTTCAGCCTCTGCCGTTACAACTATCGCCAGTGGTGGCAGTCCCTACGCGGCATTCTTGCGTCAGCTGCTCATTATTGGCGTCTCTTTCCTGCTTGCGGCGATTTTTATCCAAAGAATTCCCTCGGCAGTGTGGTACCGCCTCGCACCGGCTATTTATCTTGCGGCGCTGTTTTTTCAGGCACTAGTCATGACGCCACTGGCGGCATCACAGGGTGGAAACACTAACTGGGTTTCGCTTCCCGGACTTGGAACATTCCAGCCCTCGGAGTTTCTCAAACTGGCGTTGATCGTTGCCTTGGGACGCTCACTGTCGCGGGAAGGCGCTCGCAGAAATGACTGGCGACAGATGGCAGTCACGGTAGGGCTTCCCATTCTTGGCGCTCTTGTTGACGTTATGCTCGGTAAGGACATGGGCACCGCGATGGTCATGGCTGCAGGAGCATTTGGCGCAATCTGGGTTGCGCGTCTTCCGCGCAAGTGGTTTGCAGTTATTTTTCTTTCTGCGATTCCTATTGCTGTCTTCTTAGTTTTCCAAAATCCCACGCGAATGAAGCGAATTCTTGCAGTTCTTCCATGGAATCGTCCCGCGCGTAACCTTTCGGCCCCCGAACAGATTGACCACGCGCTGTGGGCACTTGGCTCTGGCGGGCTAACGGGTCTTGGTCCCGGCGCGTCGCGAGAAAAATGGAACTATCTCCAGGCCGCGCACACCGACTTCATCTTGGCAATTATTGGTGAAGAATTCGGCCTCTTAGGGACGCTGACCATCGTTGCGTGTATCTGTTTGATGATTTGGGGGATGGTTCGCCTCATCCATTCGACGAACTCCTTCTTCGCAACAATTGTGAGCGGTGGCGTCGCTGCATGGATCGGCATTCAGGCAATTATTAATATTGCGTCTGTGACTGGGCTTGGTCCGGTTATTGGTGTGCCTCTGCCGTTGGTGTCTTATGGCGGTTCGTCCTACCTCTTCACGATTTCGGCCATTGCATTGGTTGCTGCTTGCGCGCGTGAGAATGCAGGTATGACTATGGGACTGAAATTTTCGGCGGGATCCTCGCGCGACCCGCGGCTTTCGCGTCGACGCCGCCGCGCAGGAAAGGCTAGCGCTGGATCTACGGAAGGAACACGATGACAAAGAAAATTGTTCTTGCAGGTGGTGGCACCGCCGGGCACGTGAACCCCTTGCTGTCGACCGCATTGGAACTTCGTTCACGCGGGTATGACGTCGTTGCTCTTGGTACCTCTCAAGGGCTGGAAACAACGCTGGTTCCCGCTGCGGGTGTCGAGTTGGTGACTATTGAGCGCGTTCCGCTGCCACGTAAACCTTCTCTGCAGTTCTTCTCTCTTCCGGGGCGTATGAAGCGTGCGATCGCACAGTGTCGCTCAGCCCTGAGCGGAGCAGATGCGCTCGTTGGTTTTGGCGGATATGTTTCTACTCCCGCATACCTTGCCGCGCGAAAGATGGATTTTCCGATCATCATCCATGAGCAGAACGCCCGTCCTGGACTCGCTAACCGAGTCGGTGCACGCTGGGCATCAGCCTTGGGATTGACTTTCCCCTCGACTCCTTTGAAGGCAAAGCACGGAGTAACTGTGGTGACTGGTCTTCCTCTGCGTCCCGCCATCCAGGCCCTTGCCGCTGCTCGTACCACCGAAGAAGGACGTGAATCTGCGCGACGCTCTGCGGCCTCGAAGTTGGGGGTCGACCCCAATATGCAGACCCTGCTCATCACCGGCGGCTCTTTGGGGGCTCTCAATGTGAACCGTGCGATGGTGAAAGTCGCCGCTGAGCTGCCCGAAGGGGTGCAGGTTGTCCACCTCACCGGCAAGGGGAAGGACCAAGAGGTTCGCGATGCGGTGAAGGCAGCTGGTGTTGCTGATCGTTGGCACATCATTGACTACCTCTCCACAATGGAAGATGCGCTTGCCGTTGCTGATTTGGTTGTGTGTCGCTCGGGTGCGGGTACGGTTGCCGAAATGACCGCACTCGGACTGCCCTGCGTGTATGTTCCACTGCCCATTGGCAATGGCGAGCAGAAGCTGAACGCTGCGGATCACGTTGCGCAGGGTGGGGCACTTCTTGTTGCGGACCACGACCTGACTTCCGACTACGTTCGAGGCACGATCTTCCCCTTGCTGGGAAGCGAAAAACTTTCTGAAATGGCCATCGCCTCTCGCGCGCTTGCGCACCCCGATGGTGCTCAACAACTTGCTGACCTTATTGAATCGACTCTTCAGAAGAAGGACCAGAAGTGAGTACTTCCCATCGCTTCCATCTCATCGGTATCGGCGGCGCTGGAATGTCAGTGGTTGCTGAGCTTCTCAAGGATCGCGGTCTTGAGGTTTCGGGCTCTGACCAGAAGGAATCTCCTATTCTTGATCACCTCCGTGATGCAGGAATTGAGGTTTTTGTTGGTCATGATGCTGCCCATGTTCCTGCTGATGCGGTAGTTGTTGTGTCCACCGCAGTGCGTGAGAGTAACCCGGAGCTGGCCGAGGCCCGTCGACGTGGGCAAAGCGTTATTCACCGTTCCCAGGCTCTGGCTTTGGCTGCAAGCGGTATGCGTTTTGTGGCAGTTGCGGGAGCACACGGGAAGACGACGACTTCAGCAATGCTCTCGATGGCCCTTCGTGATGCCGGTGAAGATCCCTCGATCGCAGTCGGTGCAGTGATTCCTCAGCTGGGTTCGGGTGCCTACTTGGGCAGCGGAGATGTTTTCGTTGCCGAAGCCGATGAATCCGATGGCTCCTTCCTCAACTACACTCCGTGGATCGAGATTGTCACCAACGTCGAACCTGATCACTTGGATCGCTATGGTTCGCGCGAAGCTTTTGAGCAGGTCTTCGTTGATTTTGTTGGCTGCCTGCGCCCGGGTGGAACCTTGGTGTGCTGCGGTGAAGACGGTGGAAGTGCCCGTTTGGCCCGATATGCCCGAACTCAGGGCATCGATACCGTGACCTACGCGCGCTCCGGTCATGAGAGCTCAGACTTGGGCGGAAGCACAGATGTCATCATCGAAGAGGCTCTTACTGATGGCCATACCGCTTCGGCGCTGCTGGCCTGGGGTGATGTGAAGGCCGAAATTCATTTGGCAGTTCCCGGAATTCACAATCTTCTCAATGCCTGTGCGGCGTGGATTGCAGGAGTTCGCTTGGGAACCGACGCGCAGACCATGGCTCACTCTCTGGCCGCATTTGCTGGAACTTCTCGGCGCTTCGAGTTCAAGGGACAGGTTGGAACTCGTCGTCTGTTTGATGACTATGCACACCATCCCACCGAGGTCGCTGCGGCATTGCAGCAGGCTCGTACTGCAGCCGGTGATGGGGAAGTAAGCGTGGTTTTCCAACCGCACCTGTATTCGCGTACTCAGGCTTTCGCCGAGCGCTTTGCCCAGGCACTTTCACATGCGGATCACGTCTACGTCTGCGATATTTACGGCGCGCGTGAGGATCCCATGCCCGGCGTGACTTCTCAGCTCATTACTTCACATCTGTCTCGAGCACACTACGTTCCGGATATGCATGAGGCCGCACGTATGGCTGCCCGCGAGCTCGGCGAGGACGGAATCTTAGTCACTATGGGTGCTGGCTCAATTACTCAGACCGGTAGCGATGTTTTGGATGAATGGGAGCATGGGGAGCAGGGGAGCGGCCAGTGAAGCAGCCCCCGCGCCCCCGTCGTTCCCGATTTTCTTCCGCGCCCGAGGCCTCTTCTACGCCAGAGGTTTCTTCTGAGTCCTCGCAGGGCTTTGCCGCGCCCGAGGAAGCATCCGGGGAAGGTGCCTCTTCCGCTACCGTCACTTCTTTTCCCGAGGCCTCGGTTTCGGATCACCCTGCGCCCTCTTTGGCTCAGGCCTCGTCGGCCGAGGAGAAGAAAGAGGCAGAACGCGCTGCGCGTAGGAAGCGAAATCGCGAATTGCGTCGGGCGAGGCGTGAGGCAAGCGCACAGTCACCCAGTAGTGGAGAACTACTCAACCGCCCACTGGGGCAATCGGATGCGGCTGCGATTTTGGGGTCAAGCGATGAAAGTGCAACGGCTGATTTGAATGAGAGGCGTCGTGAACGCACGCATGCGCATCGACGCCTACTCCTTACTCGAGTCGCCTCCGCCTGTGGCGGAGTCATTGTGGTGTGTGCTTTGGTGTGGGGAGTCTTTTTCTCGCCTCTTTTTGCTCTCGATATGTCGAGGGTGTCGATCGAGGGGCTCGGTGATGATACGACTACTCAAAACGAGGTGCGTGCCGCGATCGAGCCTTTTGCCTCGGTTCCACTTCCACGCCTGAAGACTTCTGCGATCGACGAGCAAATAGCGAAGGTGCGTCTGGTTCGTGAGGTAAATGTCCAGCGTTCCTGGCCGCGCGGATTAAGCGTTCAGGTCCGTCCGCGGCAAGCGATTCTGGCAGTGAAAGACGGTTCTTCTTGGGCTTTGGTCGACGACCAAGGCGTAACGGTTTCTTCTGCCTCGACGGCTCCCGAGGGAATGGCCCCAACGACGCTTCCTGATGGCGATCAGCGTGCACAAGCTGCAGCTGATGTCGCGGCGATTTGGACAGCGATGGGGGATGATCTGCGCTCGAATATCACGATGATCACTCACGATGGCCAAACCATTTCCATGACCTTGACGAATTCTCGAACGCTCAATTGGGGAGTAGCGAAGGACAACGAGCTCAAGGCAAAAGTTGCGGCTGTTTTGATTTCACAGCGTCAGGCACGGAACTATGACGTGTCCTCGCCCGTGCATCCTGTCACTTCTTAAATTGGAGAAGCGACACGCCCACGAATTGTCTTGAAGAATTGGGGTCTTACCCCTACCTTCTTCCCGTCTACACGCAGGTCAAACATCAACCTTCTACTTGAGGTTTAAGGTTGGTGCGCAGAAAGAGGGCAAGGTTATGGTCGCACCGCAGAATCATCTGGCGGTTATCAAAGTCGTCGGAGTTGGTGGCGGCGGTGTTAACGCCGTCAATCGAATGATTGAAGTTGGCTTGAAAGGCGTTGAGTTCATTGCTGTGAACACTGACGCACAAGCTTTGCTGATGTCCGATGCAGAGACGAAGCTGGACATCGGTCGTGACCTTACCCATGGCCTCGGCGCCGGTGCAGACCCCGCAGTGGGGCGACAGGCAGCTGAAGACCACATTGACGAAATTACCGAGGCCCTTGAAGGCGCGGATATGGTCTTCGTGACCGCAGGTGAAGGTGGCGGAACCGGAACCGGTGCTGCCCCCGTTGTCGCGAAGATTGCGCGCACCGCAGGCGCCCTGACCGTCGGTGTTGTCACCCGCCCCTTCTCCTTTGAAGGAAACCGCCGCGCATCCCAGGCTGATGCCGGTGTTGAGAAGCTCCGTGAAGAGGTCGACACCCTGATCGTCATTCCGAACGATCGTCTGCTTCAGATCTCAGATGCCAATATCTCAGTACTCGAAGCTTTCCGTGCCGCCGATCAGGTTCTGCTTTCCGGCGTTCAAGGTATCACCGAACTGATCACCACCCCCGGTCTGATCAACGTGGACTTCAACGATGTGAAGTCCGTAATGAAGGATGCCGGTT
The DNA here is from genome assembly GCF_000308055.1 of Actinomyces sp. ph3. GTDB lineage: Bacteria > Actinomycetota > Actinomycetes > Actinomycetales > Actinomycetaceae > Pauljensenia. Next base: position 119,048 of record NZ_CAGY01000007.1, on the reverse strand, counting down.
CCGCCCTTATGGGTATTGGCTCGGCAACCGGCGAAGATCGTGCTCTTCGTGCAGTCGAGTCCGCTATCTCCTCGCCGCTCCTTGAAGCCTCGATCGATGGCGCACACGGCGTCCTCATGTTCTTCCAGGGCGGTTCCGACCTTGGCTTGCAGGAGATCTACCAGTCCTCGCTCCTGGTTCGCGAGGCCGCGCACCCCGAGGCCAACATCATCTTCGGTTCTGTTATCGATGACTCCCTCGGTGATGAAATTCGCGTGACCGTCATCGCGGCGGGCTTTGACGAGGTCGCATCCCAATCTTCTCCGGCAAATGAGCCCGTCGTGGCTCCTCGACCGGTCCATACTCGTCAGGAAAAGACCGAAGCTCCTGCAGCTCCTCAGCGTCGCATCGGGGAGGTGGCCTCGGCTCACACCGCAGCTCACCGCGCAGATCCCGAATTGCCAACGCGCACCAACCAGATTCCGATTGCCCGCCAGAGCGAAGAAGAGTCGTCGAAGGAAGTTCCTTCCCTCGAAGTGCCTCGTGTCTTCGAAGAGGAGCAGCCTTCGGATGTCTTGGATATTCCTGATTTCTTGCGCTGATGAAGCACACTGACCTGCACGGTGCCCGCGTTTACTTCACTGAAGTCGGCGCGGGCGCCGACCCATATCGGGACAACTTTGGGACGCATGTCGGCGATGACGCGGAGCATGTTCATGAGCGCCGCCGTGAGCTTTCCGCGCTGATTGATCATCCCATTGTTTGGATGAATCAGACGCATTCGGTGAAGGTTGAGGCGCTCACTCCTGCGAATGCCTTTCTTTCAACACAGGAGTATCAAGGGGAAATAGGCCCCCTTGACTGCGATGGTGTCGTGATCGATTCGCGTCAGTGGGAACAACCCCCAGCCTTGGCTGTGATGACGGCAGACTGTATGCCGATCTTGCTGAGTAGCGGAAATGGAGTCATCGGCGCAGTTCACGCCGGACGCGTGGGATTCCTCGGAGGGATTCTTGACCGAACATGTGAGGTCTTTGCTTCTTTTGGTGTGGACACCGCTGATATTCAGATGCTCATTGGACCGTCTATCTGCGGCCAATGCTATGAAGTCCCGGCTTCAATGAAAGAACAGAGTGCTCTTATTGCCCCCGCGATAGCCTCGCGCACATCATGGGGGAGTGATGCTCTAGATCTTCCCGGTGCGGCATTGGCATGGGCCGCGGAGCGAGGGATTGAGGCCTCGTGGATCAATGAATGCACACTGGAAAATCCCTTATATCATTCCTATCGTCGAGACCCAGGTTGTGGGCGTTTCGCATCGGTAATTGCGACATGCCGACAGGCTTAAGCGTGTGAATCGCTCCGGCGCATTACCTTGTGCTCAGGTCCCGTTACATAGAGGAGAGCATGATGTCAGGCTTCGGAGCAAAAGCACGCCAATTCATGGGTTGGTACACCCCGGAAGAGGTCGATGAGAGCACCTTGGACTTCCTTCCCGAAGAAGTTGAGGAGACAGAAGTGGCTCACATTACTCCCGCATCGAATGTCACGCCGATTCACCGCGAAGAGCGCCGCAGCGTTCAGCAGGCGGATCTTTCGCGTATCGTCACTGTGCGTCCATTGAACTACAACGATGCGCCGGCAATCGCCGAGCCCTACCGTGATGGTGTTCCCGTCATCATGAATCTTTCTGAGGTCTCAGATAAGGACGCGCAGCGTTTCATCGACTTCGCTGTTGGCTTGACCTATGGCCTTCAGGGCGTATTCGAACGCGTTACCGATCGTGTTTTCCTCCTTTCTCCTCACAGCGTTGAGGTAACCGGCGACGTGACCGGGTCGAACCGTTCGGCGACTTCGCTCTTCGGACGCTGATCATGATCTCCCAGTGGTTGGGAGGAGCGATTGCTCTTCTTGCGGGTCTGTACATGCTCGTGTTGATCGCGCGCATGATTTTTGATTGGATTCGCTTCTTCTCTCCACTGTGGAGGCCGTCAGGGATCATTCTGCCCATCGCGAATCTGGTCTATGCGTTGACTGATCCCCCTCTTTCTTTCCTGCGCAGGATAATTCCACCGCTGCGTCTTGGAGGGAACGTTGCCATCGATCTGGGATTTATGATCCTGTTTTTGGCGACGATCATTGTTGAAAACCTCGGGGTTTTCGTTCGCAGCTTGGGCTTTTAGCTCTGGCGTTTGGCAGTAACCTCGGTTCTATCGCGGTTGCATGTCACCTGAGTAATAAGTGAAATATGGGGAAATTGGTGTTATTGTGACGCTAGTTCCGCTATTATTCCAGTGTGTAGTTCGGGTCATCCTCATCGGTGATCCGGTGACGCAAGCATGCGAGCGTCACACAACAAGTACCGAGAGGTAAACAAATGGCTCTGCTCACAACCGAAGATGTGTTGGAAAAAACCTTCAACATTGTGAAGTTCCGTGAAGGATATGACCAGGTCGAGGTTGACGACTTCCTCGATGAGGTCGTTTCCACGATCTATACTCTCCAGGCTGAGAACCAGAACCTGCGCGAACAGCTTGAGGCTGCTGAGCGTCGTGTCGCTGAGCTGTCCGGTGGCGAAGCCCCCAGCTACAAGCCTGCAGAAGAGGCCGCTGCTCCCGTCGTTGAAGAGCCCGTTGCCCCCGAGCCTTCCGTCACCGAGACCGCCGTTGCAGCCCCCGCAGTTGCTGTTGCTCCCGAGAGCGCAGAATCTGCAACCTCGATGCTTGCACTGGCGCAGCGCGTCCACGACGAGTACGTTCGCGATGGCCGCGAAGAAGCCGATCGCATCATCTCCGACGCAAACGCGAAGCGCGACGAAATTATTGCTGACGCACAGAACCAGCACCAGAACATTCTTTCTCAGCTGGATCAGGAGCGTGCACTGCTCGAGGGCAAGATCAACGAACTGCGTTCCTTCGAGTCCGAGTACCGTGCAAACCTGCGCGAGCACCTGGAAGGTTTGCTCCAGGAAGTGAACGCCGGAACTCAGAACTGATTTCGGATCAAGATCTCTATGACGGTGGCGCCTTTGCGGCGCCACCGTCATAATTCTTTATGTGAAGAAAAATAATCGCAGCATGCTCGTCTGGGCGTACATCATTGCCTTAATCGCATTGGTAACGGATCAGGCTTCAAAGTTTTGGGCACTGAAGAATCTGAGTGATGGACAGCAACGCCCGCTCCTTGGGTCCTTCCTTCGACTGGAGCTCACTGCGAATCCCGGTGCAGCCTTTTCCTTGGGCTCACATACGACAATCATCTTCACCTGTATCGCCTGCGTTGTTGTTACTGCGATTGTCATGTATCTTCCGCGCGTTGACTCGCGCCTGCTTGCGTTCGGATGTGCTCTGCTCCTTGGCGGTGCGGCTGGTAACTTGATTGATCGTTTTATTCAGGAACCTCGATGGGGAAGTGGCCACGTTGTCGACTTCATCGGATACGGTAACTGGTTCATTGGTAACGTTGCCGATATTTGGATTGTCTGCGCGGTCGTGATCCTGCTGATTGCAAGCTTTACCGGTAACAAACACTCGGTGCGCTGAATATGTCCGATACTCGTTTGATGCCCGTGCCCGATGCCTTGATTGGAGAGCGCGTCGACGCAGCGCTTTCGCGCATTCTCGGTCTGTCGCGTTCACGATGTAGTGAGCTCATCCTTGACCAGAATGTGACAATTAACGGTACTCCAGCCTCTAAATCGGACAGGCTTGGAGAGAACGATCTCTTAGAAATTACGATCCCTGAACCGGAAACTCCTGTAACTCCAGTAGTGGGGATGGATATTCTCTACGACGATGACGATATTGTCGTTGTCAACAAGCCGGTTGGTGTTGCAGCGCACTCGGGTCCAGGATGGACAGGACCTACCGTTGTTGGCAACCTCGCGGCAGCGGGATATCGAATCACTACTCATGGACCAGTTGAACGTCAAGGAATTGTTCATCGACTGGATGTAGGAACCTCGGGCGCAATGATGGTGGCCAAGTCTGAACTCGCGTACTCGGTGATGAAGCGCGCCTTCAAGGAACGGACTGTACGCAAGATCTACCACGCGGTGGTTGCAGGACACCCAGACCCGGCCTCGGGAACGATTGACGCACCGATTGGACGCCACCCCTCGAGGGAATGGCGCATGGCGGTGATTGACGGGGGAAAGCGAGCGGTGACGCACTACGACACCCTCGAGCTCATGCCGGGTGCCGCGCTCTTGGATGTGCATCTGGAAACGGGACGTACTCACCAGATTCGTGTGCATATGGCTGCTATCGGCCATCCCTGTGTCGGTGATGTCTTCTATGGGGCCGACCCCACGAAAGCAGAACAATTGGGCTTGGACCGTCAGTGGCTGCACGCGGTTGAGCTGGGATTTACGCATCCGCGAACTCAACTTCCCGTGACGGTACGGGCCCCTTATCCGGATGACCTCAATCACGCTTTGGAGATTTTGCGTCACGCCTAAGCATTTTCCTTCACGCTTCGCCCAGTGTGCTGGCTCAAGAAACACTAGACTGACACCATGGCACCAGCGGACTCTTTCGTGCATCTGCACAATCATTCGGAATACTCGATGCTCGATGGAGCAGCACGAATCAAGCCGATGGTTGCAGAAGCTGCAAGGCTGGGACAGCCCGCAATTGGCCTGACCGACCACGGCTATCTCTTCGGCGCTTACGAGTTTTACGACGCTGCGAAAAAGGCTGGTATCAAGCCCATCATTGGCTTGGAAGCCTATGTCACTCCGGGTACTTCACGTTTCGATCGTCAAAAGGTGACGTGGGGTGAGCCGTGGCAACGCAGCGACGACGTATCAGCCTCGGGTTCCTATAACCACCTGACTTTGCTTGCATACTCAACAGAGGGAATGCACAACCTTTTCCGCTTGGGAAGTTACGCCTCGGTCGACGGGCAATTCGGTAAGTGGCCTCGCGCCGATAAGGAACTGCTTGAACGCTTCCACAAGGGACTGATCGTTTTCACCGGTTGCCCTTCAGGTGCAGTTCAGACACGCATGCGTTTGGGCCAATGGGACGAGGCCGTGGCTGAGGCCGCAGAGCTGCGCGACATTTTTGGACCTGAGAATTTCTACGTCGAAGTGATGGATCACGGGATTGAGTTTGAACGCCGTACCCAAAAGCAGCTTCTTGAACTAGCCAAACTCATGGATGCTCCGCTGGTAGCGACCAACGATGCGCACTATGTGAAGAAAGAAGACCGCGGGATCCAAGACGCGCTCTTGTGTATTAACTCGGGGTCGCGGATTTCTGACCCTGATCGCTTCAAATTCGACGGCGATGGCTACTACATTCGTCCCTCCGAAGAAATGCGCTCGATATGGAAAGAACTTCCCCAGGCGTGTGACTCGACGCTTGAGATTGCCGAAAGATGCGAGGTCCACTTCCGTACCACCGCGGAAGGCGCCTCGTATATGCCTGACTTCCCGGTGCCCGAAGGAGAAGACAAGACCTCATGGTTCATCAAGGAAGTTGAAAAGGGACTTCAGGAGCGATTCCCAAAGGGAATTCCGGATGCTGTGCGTAAGCAAGCTGAATACGAGGAAGACGTCATCATCAAGATGGGTTTCCCCGGTTACTTCCTGACGGTTGCGGACTACATCAACTGGGCGAAGAGCCAAGGAATCCGCGTGGGGCCGGGCCGTGGTTCCGGTGCAGGATCCATGGTCGCCTACGCGATGAAGATTACGGAGCTTAACCCCCTCAACCACGGGCTCATCTTCGAACGCTTCTTGAACCCCGAACGTATTTCGATGCCCGACTTCGACGTTGACTTTGACGAACGTCGTCGCGATGAAGTCATCGAGTACGTCAAGCAAAAGTACGGCGAAGACCGTATTTCTCAAGTCGTTACCTACGGTCGAATCAAGACGAAACAGGCTTTGAAGGACTCCGCGCGTATTTTGGGGCGCGACTTCAAAGTGGGGGAGCAGCTGACGAAAGCGCTACCTCCATCGGTTATGGGCAAGGATATCTCGGTTGCGGGTATCTTCGACGAGAAGGATAAACGCTACGCCGAAGCTGCAGAGTTCCGTAAGTACTATGAAGAGAACCCCGATGTCCACGAGGTTGTTCAGTACGCACTGGGGCTTGAAGGCCTGACCCGCCAATGGGGTGTCCACGCATGTGCGGTCATCATGTCATCGCATACGCTGACGGACATTATCCCCATCATGAAACGCCCTCAAGACGGGGCGATCATCACCCAATTCGACTACCCGACCTGTGAAGGTCTGGGACTCCTGAAGATGGACTTCTTGGGACTGCGTAACCTGACGGTTATTTCTGATGCTCTTGAAAACATCAAACTCAATGGCAAGCAAGATCCCGATCTAGACCATGTGCCGCTAGATGATCCGGCAACATATGAGTTGCTGGGCCGCGGCGATACCTTGGGCGTTTTCCAGCTTGATGGTGGCGGTATGCGTGACCTTCTCAAGCTGATGAAACCGGATAACTTCGAAGATATCTCCGCTGTGGGTGCGCTCTATCGCCCCGGTCCTATGGGTGCAAATTCGCACACAAACTATGCTCTGCGTAAGAATGGGCGCCAGGAGATCACTCCGATCCACCCCGAACTCGCAGAGCCTTTGAAGGACATTCTGGGCACGACCTACGGTCTGATTGTCTATCAAGAGCAGGTTATGCAGATTGCCCAGAAACTTGCGGGCTACTCTCTTGGCCAAGCAGATATCTTGCGTAAGGCCATGGGTAAGAAGAAGAAGGAAGTTCTGGATCAACAGTTCAAGGGCTTCCGGCAGGGCATGCTTGATAACGGCTATTCCGAAGAATCCATCAAGGCTCTGTGGGATGTGGTTGTTCCCTTCTCGGCCTACGCATTCAATAAGGCTCACTCTGCAGCCTACGGTTTGGTGTCGTATTGGACTGCCTACCTTAAAGCAAACTATCCCACCGAGTACATGGCCGCTCTTTTGACCTCGACGAAGGACAATAAGGACAGGCGTGCGCTCTATCTGGCGGAGTGCCGCCACATGGGAATTACCGTCCTTCCTCCGGATGTCAATGCCTCGATGGGCACCTTTGCCCCTGATGGCAAGGACATTCGCTTTGGTTTGAACGCTATTCAGAATGTTGGTGCGAACGTTGTCGACGCGATCGTCGAGACGCGTCAGGAGAAAGGCAAGTTCACCACCTTCCAAGACTTCTTGGACAAGGTTCCACAGGTAGTTTGCAATAAGCGAACGATTCAGTCGCTTGTGCGTGCAGGCGCTTTTGATTCGCTGGGTTACACGCGGCGCGCTCTTCTGTCGCGCTGTGACGAGGCTGTGGATGCGGTGATCGACGTCAAGCGTAACGAGGCGATCGGGCAGTTTGACCTCTTTGGTGGAATGGGCATGGGGGAGGACTCGGGTTCTTCTCTTGCAATTGAAATCCCGGATCTTCCTGAGTTTGACCGTCGTCAAAAGCTCGCTGAAGAACGCGAGATGCTGGGCCTCTACGTTTCGGACCACCCTCTGCGTGGACTTGAAGGTGCCTTGGACCGCCATCAAGACGTTGAAATCGCGCAGATTGTCGGCGGCGATGAGAGCATGGTCGACCGCACTGTCAAAATTGCGGGCTTGGTTTCATCGGTTCAGACCAAGGTCACCAAACAGGGTAACCCGTGGGCAATTGCGACGATCGAAGACCTGAGCGGTTCGGTCGAAGTGCTCTTCTTCCCGCGCGCCTATGAGACAGTGCAAACCTTCCTAGCTCCTGACCTTGTCGTTCAGATTGAGGGTCGTGTCAACACTCGCGATGAACAAGTGTCAATCTATGGCCAGTCGATGAACATCCTCGAGCTGCGCGAAGACGGAAATGTTCCCCTTGACTTGGAACTAGCTGCCTCGCGCTGCACTCCTGAGCTTTTGCGTGAATTGAAGGAAGTGCTGGAAACCTTCCCGGGCTCCTCACCCGTACGTCTGCACCTGCGTGAACCTGGACGGGTGACAATTGTCGAATTGGATTCGTCCCTGCGCGTCACCCAATCGGGTCCATTCTTTAGCCACGTGAAGGCGGTTGTCGGCGCTGACGGGGTGCTGACCTCACACTGAGGCCTGCGCTCGGGCAGGCCTCGTGGCCTCGGGAAAGCAAGCGAGGCGCGAGCTGAGGGCGTTGGCCTCGGCTGCTAGTCGATGACGCGAACTTTAGCGGCGAAGACTCCCTGTGGCGTGCGAAGCTCGACGAGCTCGCCATCTTCTAGGGCGTGCCCGCGGCGGGTTTCAACTTCACCGTTGACACTAACGTCACCGCTTTGAATCAAGTCGCGTGCTTCTGCACCGTCCTCAACCAGACCAGCGCGCTTGAGGAATTGGCCTAGTCGGATTGAGCCGCGGACCTCGATAGTAGGGATGGAAGGCATGTGCGCTCCTGTGCTTGAGGGCGTGTTTTTCGCTTTGTATTATCACACGCCTCTATGTCGCGATACGATAAACGCTGTTACCCAACACGAAGTGGAGGCCCTTGTGTCTGAAGACAAGAATCGGGATCTGGATGCGCAGTTTCGTGATCTAGTCGCAGACATGGAGTCCGATCTCGAGGGGGACCTGCCACAAGACGCGGGAGAGAATGCCTCGTCGACACGAGATGCGCTGGATACTCCCGTTGATGAGTCGCTTCACCTTGAGGGTGGCAAGCTTTCCGTTGCCCTAGTACTTGCCCCCATCCCTTCCGCTGAGGCCCTCCACTCGCTGCTTGCTCTTTCCGGTATTCACGAGGCCGTGGTGCGTTTGAAGCCGTGGACGGGGGTGTGGCTGCGTGTGCAGACCCAGACAACTCAAGAAGAAGAACTCAATGTACTTTTGACGGGGCGTCGTCCGATGCCACCGGAAGTCGATCGGATTGCATCGGTAATTTCACGCTTGTCGAAGTATGGTGCCGTTGCGATTATGTCCTGGCTGGTCGAGGGTGATGGCGTGGAGCCCGGCGTATCAGGCCAGATCACTGCACAGCGCTACGTCAATGGAAGTAGCGAGGACGATATTCCGGCTGGGCTGCTGCTGGGGGCAATGCCTCAGGCGACCGAGGATCTATTGCTTGGCCGAACTCTTCCCTCCGACTATCCCGATTCCATTCAAGCGGATGGAAAGGGAGGCCGCCGCGGTCCCTTCTCGTGGTTTAGGAAGCGTTGATGGCCGAGGCGATTGGCGAAGAACAGAAGAACCGTTTGGCGCAGCGTCTTTCGATGGCTACGCAAAACCGAGATGATCATGGGCAGGCTCTGAGTAAAACTCAGCATGCGCTTGAGTGCCCTAAAGATAGTGCACAACAACTCGAAGAACTGGTCCATGCTCTCGAGGATGAGCGTGTGATTGTCCCGATCCGTGTCGAAGAGGATCCTCGAGTAACTGGAGTCCATGCGGGGGAGTTGGGGCATGATCCGGCTGGCTTTCTCGTGATTGAAACCTCTGCGGGGCCAGCGATCGCTGCGTTTAGCTCTTCTGCATCACTTTCGGATTTTGATTCGAGTTCGCGTCCTATGGGACTTCCCTTCAAGCGAGTTGCACTGGTCGCTTTGGTTGAAAGCGCAGGGCGTGTTGTCTTTGACCCCCAAGGTGCCGATATCGTGATTCCCAGAAGTGCGACCGCTGCTCTGGCTCAGGGCGATCATTGGCTTCCTGCTTGGAAAGATCGGGACTTAAAGAACCTGCTACTTGAGCAGGCAAGCCGGGAATTCTCGCCAATAAGTGATCTCCACGTGGAATATGCCGGTCAGGAAATCTGTCGTATCATTCTTGAAATTGATGCCTCGAAGGTACGTAGGAATGATGGCGATCTGACGCGATCTGAGCTGCGAGAAAAAGTCCAGGGTGTCATTGAGGGGCTCAGTGCGCTTCCTAGGCTGCGCGCTGTTACCGATCAGATTCAATGGTTTCCTCGGTGGGTGGGGATGTGAGTCATTCCATCGCATTGCCCTCAATCGGATATCGCCCTTGAGGAATGAATTTGCTAAGATATTAGCGACCAATCGGGGATTTCGCCCCGATCGTGCAAGCGGAGTTTCTCCCACCTTGATTCCCGCCCGAGTTTTCGGGTTGCCCACGTAGAGCCAGGGGATCGGGTTAAACGGTAGCATCCGGACGGATGTTGTTGCCGGGATAAGCCTTCGTGCGCACAGTGGCACGAAGGCCTTTTTCGTGTCACGGATACGACTGTGGAAGGAGCCACTCATTAGCGAGCCTCGCATCAATGAGCGGATTCGAGTTCCCGAGGTACGTCTCGTGGGACCCGGAGGAGAACAGGTTGGTGTTGTCCGCGTGGAAGACGCGCTGCGTCTTGCCGAAGAAGCGGGCCTCGACCTGGTTGAGGTTGCACCCGACGCTAAGCCGCCGGTTGCAAAACTCATGGACTACGGAAAATACAAGTACGAAGCGGCCCAGAAGGCTCGCGATGCTCGCCGTAATCAGGCGAACACGCAGCTCAAGGAGATTCGCTTCCGCCTGAAGATTGATGACCACGACTTCTCGGTGAAGAAGGGACACGTTGAGCGTTTCCTTTCCGCCGGTGACAAGGTCAAGGTCATGATTATGTTCCGCGGTCGTGAACAGTCACGACCTGAAGCGGGCGTCCGACTCCTGCAGCGTCTCGCTGAGGAAGTTGGAGAACTCGCCACTGTCGAATCGATGCCTCGCCAAGACGGCCGCAACATGACCATGGTTCTTGCGCCTACGAAGCGCAAGTCCGATGCGGTCAATGAGCAGCGCAAGCGTCGCGAAGCCGAACGTGAAGAACGTCGCGGTAAGCGTGCAGAACGCGCCAGTAAGGACCAAGCTCGTGTGGCCTCGCAAGAGGCAGATGCACAGAAGAAGTGAAGGTTGGGGTTAAACCCCGTCCGGAAGAAGAAGGATCAAAATAATGCCGAAGAATAAGACGCATTCCGGTTCCAAGAAGCGTTTCCGCCTCACCGGAAAGGGCAAGATCATGCGCGAGCAGGCTGGTGCACGCCACCTCCTCGAGCACAAGTCCTCCCGCAAGACCCGTCGTCTGGCCTCGGACCAGGTTCTGGCCACCGCCGACGTCAAGCGCGTCCGTACCCTGCTGGGCAAGTGACCGGCACCTTCGACAAGGAGATTTAGAAAATGGCACGTGTTAAGCGTTCTGTTAACGCCAAGAAGAAGCGTCGCACCGTACTCGAGCAGGCATCCGGCTACCGTGGCCAGCGTTCGCGCATGTACCGCAAGGCCAAGGAACAGGTCACGCACTCATTCGTGTACTCCTACCGTGACCGCAAGGCGAAGAAGGGCGATTTCCGTCGCCTGTGGATCCAGCGCATCAACGCTGCTTCCCGCGCACAGGGCATGACCTACAACCGTTTCATCCAGGGCCTGAACCTGGCCGGTGTTGAGGTCGACCGCCGCATGCTCGCCGAGCTGGCCGTCAACGATATCGCCACCTTCAACGCTCTTGTTGAGGTTGCGAAGAAGGCTCTGCCCGCCGACGTGAATGCGCCCAAGGCCTGAGCATTCAGTGAGCAGCTTTTCCGAACGCCCGTCCATCCTCGATAATCCTCGCGCTGATCGCGTGAAGAAAGTCGCGGCATTGGCCGGGCGTTCGGCGCGCTCAAAGCAAGGAAAGATCCTTGTTGAGGGACCCCAGGCAGTTCGTGAACTGATCCGGCATCGTTCTTCCTTCGTTGAGGACGTGTATTACTCTGCATCTGCAGCGCGCCTACACAGCGAGCTTATTTCCGAGGCAAAGCAGGCCTGCCGCTGGGTTCATGAAGTCAGTGACGAGGTCTCTGAAGCGTTGAGCCGCGATAGCCAGGGAATTTGCGCAGTTGCACGCACAGAGGCAATTGAGTCCGTCCTTCCCGAAATTCAAAGTGGGGATACTCTGGTTGTCATTGCTCAGGGGAGAGACCCGGGTAATGTTGGCACCATCATACGTACCGCGGATGCGATGGGGGCTCGGGCAATTGTCAGCGTCAAGGGAAGTGTTGATTCTTCCAGTCCAAAGGTCATTCGCTCCTCTGCTGGCTCGGTTTTCCATCTTCCCATCGTCCCCGCTGCGTCTTTTGGCGAGGCCTGCCAGACTTTGCGCGGCATGAATGCTGTAATCCTCGGGACTTCCGGTGCGCAAGGTGCCTACAGCCTGACCTCATTAATGTCGTATGCCGCCTGGGAAAGACGCGGCTGGCTTGCTCAAACCCACGCATGGGTCTTCGGAAACGAGGCACAGGGAATGAGCGATGATGAAATGGCCGCATGCGATGCTCTGGTGATGATTCCGATGAGCGGCCAGGCAGAGTCCCTCAACGTTGCAAGCGCCGCTGCGATGTGCCTCTTTGCGTCGCAGAGCGCGCGCGTGTAGGGGAGTAGGGGTTCTTCAGCAGCTGCTGCCTCGATAAAAAGCCCGGCGCATCGGTTGCTCAATAGGCAACTGACGCACCGGGCATTTGTGTTTATGGCTTACTTGACCTTCTTGATTCGCATGATGAGCCATGCCGCAATCAGGACGATAACGATCGCAACAATGAAGACGATCGTGTAGGCCGAGGTTGGCGTTGTCGTTGTATTGGTGGCCTTCTTGACGATCACGACGATTGCAGAGGTCATCAAAGAACCAACGACCATCGATAGCGTGTTCGCCAGATTCAAAATTCCCAGGTCCTTTCCGGCCTCGTCGGGGTTGGGAAGGACCGAGACATTGAGCGCCTGATCGATCGCGTTGTACACGCCGTATCCAAGGCCGGCGATTCCCGCAAAAAGGTACATACCTAGCGCAGAATGGAAGATTAGCGGCATTGCGGAACCGATGGCGAAGAGGACGCTTGCAAGCGCCACGGGGAGCTTACGACGGCCGATGTAGTCGGTAATCGGACCCGCGCCTAAAGCCGCGACCAGTGACACTGCCAGAGTAATCACTGCCATCGAGGCGATGAGCTCCGCCGCAAGTGTGGTTGCATTGGAATTACCTGCGAAGATGTAGTCCTTAGCGATGTAGAGCAGGTAGGTGTTGATCATCCAGTAGCCGCCCATCATCAGGGTGCGGCCAATAAGTGCGTAGTAGAAATCAGGAGCGTTCTTAGGTGGACGGAAAGATTCTAGGATGCGCTTTGCTGAGAAGCTCTCATCAGATTCGCCCCGATTATCGCCTTCTCGTGGCCAGATGATCACGGTGACAATGCCGATCGCAGCAAAGACAGCAGCGCCCAGAAGCCAGCCGTGGGTCAGGCCATTGTCTTGCTTGAGAAGGCGAGCTCCAACCAAGTTACCGATGGTTTGGCCCGCCGCGATTCCGGCTCCATAGAAGCCCGAAATCGTTCCGCGGACTTCGTCGGGAATACGGTCGGACATCGTTGCCACGAAGGGCGCAAGCATGACGTTGTATCCCAGCTGGGCCGTGCACCACAGCAGGAGGATCATCGGGAAGGAGTTCTGGTTCAGCGCAAGCAGTGCCATCGCGCCACCGGCAATGAGACCACCGATGATGATCCAGGGAGTGCGCTTGCCGAAGCGAGAACGCGTCAGATCAGAGAAAGTCCCGAAAACAACGTTTGCGAACAGAGCAACTACCGAACCCACCGCGTTGATTGTGCCCAGCATCGATTCTTTGCCAGCAGCATTAATGTTTTCAAGCACTGCCGGCAAAATCACGGAGGTCAAGGCGACCCAGGGGATCGCGCAGGCAACAGCGCTGAGCGTGAAACCGACACCGAGACGGATGAGGTTGATCCGCTTCTCTCTTGGTTGTCTGGAAACCTTGTTCATCTTGGCTCCTTATGGCTTGTCAGATGTGGGCAACCGGCGGATGGGCAAGCAGATCGTCAGTGTGGTGTTGGCCTTCACTGTCGGTCCACGTTAGGGAAGCAATAGACCCGGTCTCGGAGGGGGTAGCGGGATTGAAAGTCAACTGTGCGCTGGAATCCTTTGCTTCCCAAGTCAGCGTGAGCACTTCGCCATCTCGCTGGTAGGAGAAGTCACCGTCAAAGGCCGGAAGAGTATTGCGGAATGCGCACAGCGCATTGAGGGCCTGAACAACGGGACGTTGAAGATTTTCTTCGACCTCTTGTGCGGTGTAGTAGTGACGGTTAATGTCGCGGCCAACATTGGTGCGCTTGAGCAGTTCCATGTCGTTTGCACCAGCGAGAGCGCCCACGTAGTAGACCTGAGGGATCCCGGGTAGGAAGAACTGAACTGCTCGCGTGGCGAGGTAGTGTTGATCGTTGCATCCCAGGGCGGAGTAGTACGTGGAGTTGACTTGGTAGAGATCCAGGTTCGAGGCCGCCGCACCGGTAGCTTCGCGCGATTCCCCGTGGGTGTTTGAGTGGATTGTTTCGACGAGGCGGTCGACGTCGGGATCTGCAACCAAGCCCTTGAGAGACCGGTCCAGTTGGTCCGAACCGATGTCGATGACGCCGATTCCATCGTGGGTATCCAGTACGGTTACCGCATTATTGGGACGCACGTTGATCCAGTGCTCAAGAGCATCGACGCTGCCCGAGAAGATTGAGTGGAGCAAGAGCGGAGGAAGGGCGAAGTCATAGACGCGGTCGACCTTGCTGGCAATGTCGATTTGCTTCTTGTAGTAGGAGTGAACCTCAATCAGAGTTTCCAGGCCCCTCTTTGCGCCCTCTTCCTTGATGCGTTCGATCAGTCTGAAGGTCTTAGGAATCATGAAGCAGGAGGTGCGTGCTTCCTTAGCTCCATATCCGACTGCATCAAGGCGGATCGAGGAAACATGGCTTGCCCCCAGCTGGTCAAGGATTGACATGAGGTAATCCCAGCCCTGCTTCGAATCGGTATCGATATCGACCTGCTGCGGCGTGAAGGTCGTCCAGACCAGACGGGTCTTATTGCCCCAGGTGTAGTGGGTGAGCGGAAGGCCCGGGCGAGGACGGTAGATGCCAGCGAGCTCTTCTTCAGTGACACCTTCGGGGAAAACGCTCGACAAGGTCAGGAACATTGGCGCGAAAGGACTATTTTCGCCGTTTTTCATGACGTCTTGGAACTGCTCGGATTCCCATGAGACGTGGTTAACGATGGTGTCGACCATGATTTCGTGGGTCTTTGAGAGCTCGGCTACGTCATCCCAAGAACCAAGACGCGGATCAACCTTTGTGTGGTCAACTGGGTCAAAACCTGCATCTGCACCATCGAAGGGCGTGAAGAAGGGAAGAATATGAACGCCTTCGTACACACCCGAAAAATGCCGACGCAGTGTTTCCGTCAGCGAGGAAATCGTGTCGCCACCGAAACGGTCGGCGTAGGTGATGAGCTGAACCTTATTTTGCATGGTTTCCCCTATTCTGGTGGTGTGCGATCAGTGCACATTCCCCCTCAAAATGGTGTTCCCAAACACATAACATCTGTGAACACTTTTAGAATAGCGGTTAGTTAACTAAATGCTTCGTGGAGTCCACGATCTGTAGCAAGCAAATAAATGCGTATTCGCTGGAAAATTTCTGGGAAGAGTGTTCCTTTGTCTCTCAAACCCTATTTAAGCTGCGTTTTCAGGAAAATGAGTTGCTGAGGTTGCTTCTATGAGGGGTGGGACCAAGGGCGGAGCGTTCGTGGGATAGGTAAAAGAAAAGGCCGAACTCGCAAAGCGAGCTCGGCCGATCTCAGTCTGGATCAGGCAGCGCGAACGACTCGATCAGACTTCAGGCACTTGGTGCACACGTTCAGGCGCTTGGGCGTCCCATCGACCAGGGCGCGAACGCGCTGAATGTTCGGATTCCACCGGCGGTTGGTACGAACGTGCGAGTGCGACACGCTCTTGCCGAAGCCGGGTCCCTTACCGCACACGTCACAAACGGCAGCCACGATGTTCTCCTCGGTTTTTCTTACACGATTAGTTGTCTTGATCATGACGATCAAGAGGCCATTGGTGACAGCTCACCGCAGGCAACTATGACACCTTAACTGATTTCGCCCCGAATAACCAAGTCCACAGAGGGAAATATGCGTGTCATGTGGCACACATGTGCCCGAAGGCGCAACAATGTTGAAGGTATCCCATTTCGCAGCACTATCAGGTTGAGACATCGTTATAAGGACAAGTTGTGGCACTAGATTCTGGAGTTTTGGCGCGTAGCTTCCAGATCGCGGCTGATGAAATGACAAAGCTCGCCCCTTTCATCGATGACCTCGACGGAGTCGGCGGGGGAGACTGCGATACCGGAACAAATGCGCGTGTCACCTTCCAAACCCTTGCTCACGGATGCGAACAGCTTTCCGACAGCGATCCACTCTCCGTTGGCCTCGACTGTGCAATCCAATCGGGAATCCGCGGAGCTCTGGGACACTGCGGTGTGCTTCTCGTATCGATCCTTTCTTCTTGGCATTCAGCGCTTGATGATGCCTCCATCACTCCGGTTGTTCTTCGTCGCATGCTCTTGGCGACCCCTTCCGCTCTGAAAGCTGCGCATGCTCAGGGAAGCGCCACAGATGCCATGCTGCGTGAGGCATGTTCAGAACTCGAAGGACTTGGCGATACGCTCCCCGAGGTTCCCCAAGAACTCTCGGCGTTCTGCGCTGCAGCACAATTCGGCCTCGTCGAGGCCGCTGGATCTTCCAGTACCGCCATCGACGCCGGTGCTGCGGTCGTTGCGCTCATGTTCAGTGCCCTCGATGCTGCCTGTCGCGATGATCTGGGGATGCTCGAATCTCTTGCCGCAATGCTCGCGGAATTGGCGGGTCATGGAAGCAACCGGGTCCGTCCACATGCGCCGACACCTGATCGGGCATTCACGGTCGATGTCATTCTTCAAGGAACCTTGGATGACGTCGATGCTCAGCGTCGCCAGCTAGATGCACTAGGAGCGCGTTATTCCTGGGCCGGGCATGCCGATCTTTTTGGATTGGGCGAGTGGCGCTTCCATATCGATACCGCCGCACCTTTATCTGTCCATCCCAAACGCGGTCGGACACTTCGCTTCCACGTTGCTGATGCGCGTCCCGATGAAACAATTGGAATCGATACCCTTGCTGATGGCGTGACGCACCGAGGCATCAGGCTCTTGGAACGCCAGCCCATTCGCAGAGTGGAACGCGCTGCAGTCGTTGTCTGCACTCGGGTTGCGGGAATGGTTGAAGATCTTGCCCTCAGTGGTGCCCAAGTTTTCCTCGATCCTCAGCTTGAAGATCTCGAGGCGCTTGTTCTTCCTGCGCGCTGTGCGTCGACTCGGGTGGAACTCATCGTTCCCAGCGATAGGGAGTGCCTAGCGCTTGCTCAAAGGATTAGTGCCTCTTATGTGCGAATGGGGGAGGAAGAACTCGATATTTCTATTGCTTCCTCTACAAATGAGTTGGAAGCATTGGCGATCAGTCGGACCTGTGCACCACTCTTTGTACCTCAACCCGGAGGACGCGCCGTCGCGTCTAAGCTCCGTGCGCTTATCGACGAAAATGCCCACAGTGCGCTTCTTGCTCAGCACACGACGGAGATTGACACAGAGTGGCAGGTTGAGGACGTTTCTCGCGCCCTTCAAGATCTCGCATCCTACGCGCCCATGCGCTGGGTATTACTTGCTGGAAATGAAGATGCGGCAACTTTGATTGCGGTTCTGCGTCAGCTTCTCGATAGTCTTACCCCTGAATCAACCAGCGTGGATCTTGAAGTGATCGATGCCTCTCCTCAAACCCGTTCTCTTCTGCAGGCGCTCGCGTGAATCCACTTGATACTCCTCTGAGCCTTCGCCTTCCTGCCAAGCTCGCAAAGAAGCTCGAAAAAGCGGGCATCGTGACCGTTGGCGACCTGCTCTACGAGGCACCTCGGCGCTACTACCATTGGGGTGCGCTCACGCCAATGCACGTCCTGCGTCCCGGAGAAGACGTCACTATTTTGGCCGAAGTAGTCAGTGCTCGGCTGATCCCTAACCGCTCGCGTGCAGGGGTGAGATTCGAAGTTCGTCTGACCGATGGTTCCTCGGAAATGACTGCGACTTTCTTTGCCAGTAGTCCCTATAAGCTCAGCGTGCACGAACGCCTTCTTCAACCGGGAGAGAGTTTTCTTTTTGCTGGAAAAGTCGGGGAGTACCGGGGGAATTTGCAATTGGTGCACCCCGAATTTGAGGGCGTTGATGATGAACAGGCAACCCCCGATATCGAAAAACGCTCGAACCGTCCCATTCCCATTTACTCCACGCGAGGTGGTGTCACTTCGTGGGTGATTGCGCGTGCAATTGCCGTTGTACTGGATTCTTTGGACTTGGATGCGCTCCCAGACCCTGTTCCTATGCAAGTCCGATCGCGTTTCGACATTGAAGCGCTGGGAAATGCCCTGCGCCTTCTTCACCAGGGCAGTACGGATCAGGACGTCGCACGCGCCAAACGCAGCATGCGTTGGAGAGAAGCTTTTGTTTTGCAAGCTTTCTTGGCAAAACGTCGACTGGGAAATGATGCTTTGCGTGCGCAAAGCAGCCCGGAAAACCCTCCGGAACTTCAAGCTTTCCTTGGCGGGCTTCCCTTTACTTTGACGCCCTCGCAGCGCAGCGCCATCAGCGCCATCGGGGCTGATATCGCCTCGTCGCATCCCATGCAACGCCTCCTTGAAGGGGATGTGGGATCGGGAAAAACTGTGGTCGCGTGTGCCGCCTTGATTCAGGTGATTGCCGCTGGTCATCAAGGTGCTCTACTTGCTCCTACCGAAGTCTTGGCACGGCAACACGCGGACTCGATTCGAGCACTGCTTAAACCCCTTGAATCCGCAGGTTTCCCCCTGGATCTGCGCCTCCTCACTTCCTCGACACCAGCCCCAGCCAGACGCGAAATCGAGCGTCTATTGGCCTCGGGAATGCCGATCATTGTGGTCGGGACGCATGCCTTGCTCTACGCGCGCAATCTCTTTGCTGACCTTGCCTTGGCGGTGATCGACGAGCAGCATCGTTTTGGCGTCCAGCAGCGAGATGCTCTACGTGAAAGCCGAAATGATGGCCTGCTTGTCCATCAGCTGGTGATGACCGCTACTCCAATCCCTCGAAGCGTCGCGATGACGATTTTCGGAGATCTGGATGTCACGGTGATGAAAGGCTTGCCCTCGGGTCGAAAGCCGGTGACAACTTTCGTTGTCGATGCGGGAAATGCCGTGTGGATGGAACGCATGTGGCAACGGGCGCGCGAAGAAATTGACGGTGGCGGGCGCGTTTATGTCGTCTGTCCGCGGATCGATGAGGATGATCATCCCGATGAGCTTCTTGAAGAAAGCACTGCACCCCTTGCGTCAGTGACAGCAACTATGGAGATGCTCGCGGGGGTTCCTTCGCTATCGGGAGTGAAAGCGGTGAGCGTTACCGGTAAAGATAATAGCGAAGAAAAAAGCGCCGCGATGGAGGCTTTCTCCAGCGGGCAGGCGCCAATTCTTGTTGCGACAACGGTGATTGAAGTTGGCGTCGATGTCCCCGAGGCGACCATGATGATTATCTTGGATGCGCAGCAATTTGGGTTGTCGCAGCTCCATCAGCTGCGCGGCCGCGTGGGACGTTCCTCGAAACAAAGCATCTGCATGGCTGTTCATCCTTCGGTCATCAGCGATACTTCTGCGCAACGCTTGGAAGCCTTCGCGTCATCAACCGATGGTTTTGTCCTTGCCGAGGCCGATCTTGCCTTGCGTCGAGAAGGTGACGTTTTGGGGTCGGCTCAGTCAGGAAAAGCTTCGAGACTACGCTTCCTGAGCGTTGTCCGTGATGGCGCGATCATTGAAGAAGCCCGAGAAAGCGCAGGCGAACTCATCGCAGCAGATCCTTCTTTGGCCTCGTATCCCGAATTAGCGACAAGTCTCAATGACGCTTCCAGCGAAGAGCTTGTGTGGATGGAACGCAGCTAACGTAGTCTTTAAGCATGACACGAATTATTGCCGGCACTTTGAAAGGTCGGACCCTACATGTCCCGCCTTCAGGGACACGCCCAACCTCTGAGCGCGTACGTGAGGCAATGTTTTCGCGCCTTGAACACATGAACGTTATCGAAGGAGCTCGCGTTCTTGACCTGTATGCGGGAAGTGGAGCTCTGGGTTTTGAGGCGCTTTCACGCGCTGCAGATCAACTAACCCTGGTTGATTCTGCTCAGGGTGCGCTGCGAACTCTGAAAAAGAATGCGGCCTTGGTTGCTCCGGGCAGCATCGTTATTGGCGCGGATGCGCTCGCGGCAGTTTCTGGACGGCTGAGCGGCCAATATGACCTAGTTTTTATTGATCCGCCCTATGAGTGTGAGAGCACAACTATCACCGAGATCCTGACAGCACTGTGTGCGCATTTAAGCCCAGATGCCTCGGTTGTCGTTGAGCGATCGACTCGCTCGAGGGATATCGAGCTACCTGAAGGACTCATCTGCGAGGATCAGCGCGATTGGGGGGAGACTCGCGTCCTTTTTCTTGCACCCCCACTTCCACAAACCGCTAAGGAGAGCGAATGAAAGCCGTCATTCCGGGAAGCTTTGATCCACTCACCATCGGACATCTGGACTTTATTACTCGAGCGTCACGTCTTGTTGACCACCTGATCGTTGCAGTTGGAGTGAACTCAGCCAAGGCCTCGGCCAGCGATATCCGATGTCGTGTGGAGAGCGCCCGCGCGGGGCTGGCTCACCTGCCGAAGGTAGAAGTCCTCCCAATGCACACGCTTTTGGTTGATTTTTGTCGCACACATGATGCGGATCTGGTGATCAAAGGAGTGCGTGGAAACGGTGACTTGGAGTCGGAGATGGCTCAGGCCGTGACAAATCGAGAGATCGGGGGAGTGGAAACACTGTGGATCCCCACCGATCCAGCACTGGGACACGTGTCTTCATCTCTTGTTCGCGAACTTTTTGCGTGGGGAATGGACGTCTCTCGGTATGTTCCGGCCCCAGTTTTGGCCATATGGGGAGAAAATAGAGAAGCAGTGTACGCGCAGAACCCAATTGGAGGAGACAATGGCTGAAAACCATGATGAGCACGCGGAATCCTCGCAGCAGTGGGAGGATCAGACCGTGTACGGTCCCTCGACTGTGATTGCGGCTTTGGACCGAATTGAAGACCTCCTTGAGGCTGCGCGCGCAGTTCCGCTGTCTGCTTCGGTAATGGTGAACCGAGCGGAGGTCCTTGACCTCCTCGATCAGGCTCGTGAAGCTCTGCCCGATGACCTCAAGGCCGCAGACGCTGTTGTTGCCGACGCGGACGCAGTGCTTGTACGCGCTGACTCGGCCGCAGAGACGACCATTGCCGAGGCTAACGCCCGCGCCCGTTCCACCATCGACGAGGCCCGTGAAAAGGCTGATCAGTTGGTTGCCGAGGCCGAGGAGCATGCCCAGAAGACCCGTGAAAAGGCCGAAGAAGACGCGAAGCGTGTGCGTGAACAGGCCGAGGCGGATGCGGAGAACACCCTTGCCGACGCCAATGCGCAGGCAGAGCGCCTTGTATCCGGAGAAAACATCAAGCAGATGGCTGAAGAGCGTGCGCGTGAGATTGTTGCGCAGGCGCGTGCAGCTGAGAAGCAGATGCGTACCGGTGCCGATGAATACGCTGCCTCGTCGCTTGCAGAACTATCTGCACTTCTTCAAGAACTTCAACGCCGTACCGATGCTGGTCGGCGTGCCATTGCCGAACGCAATGGCCGCGATATTACGAATGTGACTTTAGAA
This sequence comes from Actinomyces sp. ph3, assembly GCF_000308055.1. Classification (GTDB taxonomy): domain Bacteria; phylum Actinomycetota; class Actinomycetes; order Actinomycetales; family Actinomycetaceae; genus Pauljensenia. The sequence goes on along the minus strand of NZ_CAGY01000007.1, from coordinate 97,501 downwards.
CATGAGTGAACCTTTAGAGATTTCTCTTCGTGATCTTTCGCGCTCGCCTGGTTCGACGCGCGACTATCACCTAACTTGGCAGGTCCCTGATGATCTGGGAACCTCGGTTATGCGAGTGGCTCCGGGAACTGAGTTACCTATCGACGTGACTATTACTTCGGTTGATGATGGAGTTCTGGTTCGTGCGCATACCGATGTTGATATCGAGGGAGAATGCGTGCGTTGTCTTGATGAACTCACGCGTCACCATTCGGTCGATGTCGATGAACTTTTCTTCGAGCCGAAGGCTGCGCAGCGTTTGCGTAGTGAAGAAGATGAGGAAGCAGAAGATTTCCCGACCATCTCGGCGCGCGACACTGTCGATATTGAAGGAATTGTGCGTGACGGCATCGTGACGCTGATGGAAGACCGGCCTCTGTGTAAGCCGGATTGTCAGGGGCTTTGCCCAGGATGCGGCGAAAAATGGGAAGATCTTCCCGATGATCATGAGCATGTGGTGATTGATCCGCGTCTTGCGGGGCTTTCGGGTCTTCTTGATCAGCTCACCGCGCGGGATGAGAACTGATGGCTCGTCGTTCAAAGCTTCCTGTACCCCCGCGCCCCAATACTGATACCTTGCTTGAAGCATGGGGAACTCCCGTGCGCCAGGATCTATTGGAACTGGCACTAATCCACCGTTCGTATGCAAATGAAGCCGGCGGAATTGCCCATAATGAACGCCTTGAGTTCCTGGGTGACTCTGTCCTTTCGATTGTCGTGGCCGACGAGCTGTATCACCGCCATGGCGACGTCCCCGAATCTGAATTGTCGCGGATGCGGGCAGCAACTGTTTCTCAAGAACCCTTAGCGCAGGCAGCTCGGCACATTGAGCTGGGGGAGTACATCTACTTAGGGCGTGGGGAAAGTACGCACGGTGGTCGAGACAAAGACTCCATCTTGTCTGATACTTTCGAAGCCCTGGTTGGCGCAACCTATCTGAGCGTAGGTATTGAAGGCGCGCGTGCAACTATTTTGCGGCATCTGGGCTTCTTGTTGGTACACGCAGTCGAACGTGCTGCCGAACAGGACTGGAAGACAACACTGACCGAGTTTGCCTTCAACCACGACCTAGGGGCGGTGACCTACGAGGTAGAGGGCGAAGGCCCAGACCACCAGAGGGTCTTTACCGCTCACGCCTTTGTTGCCTCAAGGGACACCGAAGTTGGCCAAGGCGTTGGTACTTCAAAGAAACACGCTGAAAATGCGGCAGCAGCAGATGCAGTTGCCCGCCTCAGCGGTGAGAAGCGCGTCGATGAACAAGGAGAAAAACGTGACTGAAAACGATACCCCTTTGCAGACCCCGATCCGAGTCATGATCGTTGATGATCATGAGATTGTTCGTCGCGGAATTGCAGAGATTGTCGATCGCGCAGATGATCTTGAAGTGGTTGCAGAGGCCGGGACAGTTCAAGATGCTCTGCGCCGTGCCCAATTGGTCAGTCCCGATGTGATTTTGGTTGACCTCCAGCTTCCCGACGGAACGGGCATCGACATCATGGAATCTCTGGGGCAGACAAACCCCGAGATCCGCCCGATTGTTCTGACTTCTTTTGATGATGACGAGGCCTTGGCAGAGTCCCTCGCAAAGGGCGCACGTGCCTACGTGCTCAAGACCGTTCGCGGTGCAGAAATTACCGATGTCATTAAGGCAGTTGCACAGGGACGCATCCTTCTTGATGAGCGAACTCTAACCCGCAGGCGTGCAGATCATGATGATCCGACCGCAGACCTGACTCCTTCAGAGCGTAAGGTCTTGGAGCTGATCGGTGATGGCCTGTCGAACCGTGAAATTGGCGCAAAACTGGGCGTTGCAGAAAAGACCGTGAAAAACCACATCACGTCCTTACTGTCGAAGATGGGGCTTCAACGACGCACTCAGGTTGCTGCATGGGTAGCCGGACAGCGCGCTGCCGCTTGGCGTAACTGAGCTAGGCCAGGGGAACGCTCCAGGTAATCTTTGTTCCTTTTCCTTCAAGGCCGGTACCAACGGTGAAGGTTCCGCCGTTGAGGCGTGCACGTTCTGCCATGTTTGCAAGGCCTGAATTGCGTGTATGTGCGGGGTCAATCCCGACTCCGTCATCGGAAACGGAAACCGTGAGCCTACCTGTTTTCCCGCTTCCCTGAAGTTCAACATTGACCGCACCCGCGGTCGCGTGTGCGTGACGGGCAATATTGGACAGTCCCTCTCGGACGATTGCAACCGCATCATCGCTTCGTGAATCATCAACGCGAGAATTAAGTAGTTCAACGCGGTGATCTTCGCATTCTTTCTGTTCGTTGACCGATTGGCCGTCGACAGAAATGAGGAGCGAGGGCGCAAATCCTAAAAATGATCGCGAGAGGGAGGACTCTCGACGGATACGCTCGACCAAGCCAACGTCAGAATCGGGTTCGCGCAGATTATGGACGATTGCGCGGATCTGACGCACGGCCTCGTCAATGGAGGCTAGGGACAGGTCAAGAGCGTGGATGACCTCATCGACGCCGACCTGTTTTTCGCTGATCTTTTGCTTGGTCGAATCCAATTGCATGCCCGCCGCAAAGAGCTGCTGGATCGCAAAATCATGCAGATCGCGGCCAATTCGATCTCGTTCGTCAAGGAGGGAAGCAACGTCTTCAGCATGGCGGGCCGAGGCGAGCTCCAGTGCAAGCGCAGCTTGAGCGGCCAGTGATTCCGCTAAAGCCAGCTCGGAGTAGTCAAATTCTGGTTTTCCTGGAAGACGGAGCAGGATGAGGACACCGGCGGGCTTTCCTCTTCCTCGAAGAGGCGCATAGAGTGCTGGACCGAATTCGGAAAATTCGGGGATACGCATGGTCTGGGCGCGCGCGAGGGAATCAACGATCATGCCGGTCCCTTCGTTGAGTACCGACATCGCACGGCCTTCGTGGGGGAAGACAACTCCTAGCAAACGATCAGCGTGATGACCATCGGTGATTTCCGCAGCCCAGGTATCTTTCACTGAGGGCAAGACGATAATCGCGGTATCCGCCTGCGAGACATCACGAACGGTTTGAGCGATCAGGGTCAAGCCTTCTTCCTCGTCTGCTCCTTCGAGCATCGAGGTGGTCAGCTGCTGCGATGCTCGAATCCAACGCGCGCGCCTTCGAGCATCTGCATAGAGGTGGGCGTTTTCAACGGCAATACCGGCGGCTGCCGCCAAAGTCTGCACAATGCGAAGTGCGCTGAGTCCGAAGCCTCCCAGGCGATTAACCAGGTATAGGCGCGCATAGATTTGCCCCTTGAAAGTGACAGAAACTCCCAGGAAGTTCTCAATTCCTTCGGCATTGTTGAGAGAGGCGGGGTCGTTGAGAATCGCATATCCCTCATCGGTAATGCGTTGTACCAACTCGTCGGGAAGATTTGAAGCCTCACCGGCTGGAGCATCGCCGTATTCCACGAACATCGTCGTATCGCCCCAGGTATCAAGAACCGATAGTCCTGCATAGCGTGCACCGGTTAATGCACATGCACGCTCGACGAAATTCTCAAGGACTCGTTGAAGATCTAGGCTTGAGGTGACATCAAGAGCAGCTTCAAGAAGTCGTGAATCGGTCCTTTCGGGGCTCATTCTTCCTCCTGCTTGAGTGCCCAACGGAAAGCTTCGCTCCTTGCGATGAGCTCATCACGTGTTCCTCGTTCAACGATGCGTGCAGGACGCAGGCGAGGAGCATCGTGAGGATACCCCATCAGGATAATCTCATCTGCTATGTCAAGAGCGCTCAAACGGTGCGTGACGAGCACCAAGCCCTTGTCAACTGCGTGTGCCCGTATGGTTCGCATCAGCGCATCTGCGCTGTGAGGATCCAGGTGTTCGCTCGCTTCATCCAAGAGCATGACGGGCGCGTGTGATGCAAGCGCTCGGGCGGCAAGAAGGCGGCGACGCTCACCACCGGATACTCCCGTTGCCCCAGCCCCAATTACGGTATCGACTCCCTGAGGAAGAGAAGCACACCAGTCCTTCAGGCCAACGGTGTTCAGAAATTCCTGAGCCTCTTCCTTCGAAAGGTCAGCGCGTGCGACGCGAAGATTTTCGTAGATGCTGGTTGCGAAGATATGGGCATCTTCAGCGGTTACCTGAATGACGCTCGCACTTTCCTCGTGGGGGATTTCCCTAAGAGGAACGCCGTTGAGAGTGAGATGCCCACCGCGTGCGGGGATCAAGCCAGCCAGAGTATTCAGGAGTGTTGTTTTACCAATTCCTGAAGGGCCAACGATCGCGACGCAGCGACCGGGGACTACATCAAGATTAAGGTCTTCGACCAAGAGCGGGCCATCGGGCCACCCGATCGCTAGGTCACTCGCTTGAAGATGGGGGTGGCATGTCGCATCTTCGGGAAGCGGAGTCTGCGCGATCTTCGAGGCCGTGGTGGTCGGTGCCTCCGAGCCGATAAGTTCGCGGATCCGCAGTGCTGCCTGTGCACTACGGACGAGTTGTGCCATCGCGGAGTTCATCTGAGCCGAGGCCTCGAAAGAGGATAGGGGAGTGAGAGTAATGACTGCGAGAGCGACCGCGCTGAGGATCTGAGCCTGAACGGATGGAACTCCAACGAGGAGCGCCCCGACAACCGCCAGTCCCATAGATGCACGATCGATGAATTGAGCCCAAGCAGAGGCGCGGGCGGCCCCTCGCCGAGATGACTCAATGTCGTCCTCGCTGCGTTCGAATTCGCCGCGCGCACGGTCAATGAGCCCGTTAATCGCCAGCTCATCGTAGCCATCGATCAAGGTGACCAGCGAGCTGCTCAGGGCGGCACGTGCCTGGATTCCTGCGACTTGAGCTGCGCGTTGCGCTCGAGCGGTGATAACGGGGGCAACGATCCCAGAAAGGATTAAGCAAATTGCCAAAATGACTGCGGCGCCGGGAGAAAGAAGTGCCAGAGCGCCGACGGTCGCGCACCCTACAATCGCTGCGACACCTGCGGGAAGGACAGACTTCACAATAAAATCGCCGACCTCGTCGACATCAGATCCCATACGTGCCAGCAGGTCACCGCGGCGAAGTGAGATGACTCTGCCGAGATCGGAAGAGGCTAGGGCGTCGTAAAGGCTCAGTCGTAGATGGTCCATGCCCTCGAGTGCAACGCGGTGGGAAATCAGGCGTTGAACATAACGCAACAGGGCACGCGAGACGCCAAAAAGACGTACTGATGTTGCAGCAACAGAAAGCACTAAGACGGGAGGCATCTGTGACGCTCGCGCGATGAGCCAAGCAGATGTTGCACCCAGAGCGATCGATGAACCAATTCCTAGGCTTGCCAGAAGGAGTGCGCCGATAAAACGCCACTTATCAACTCGGAGTAGTGACAACGCCCATCGCAAGGAGGATGCTTCCTCAGAAGTGAGAATTCGCATTTTCATTGCTCTCCTCCAACTTCTGCCAATTCGGCCTGATCCTTAACCCGTGAATGAACCTTGATCACTTGGTCTGCTGCATCGATAAGAGCCTGGCGATGCGCAATCGCGATGACCGTTCGACCTTTCTTGCGCAGAGCCTCCATTGCCTTCAAAACGATCTCTTCACTCACAGCGTCCAAGTGGGCCGTCGGTTCATCCAAGATGACAATGGGAGTGCGTGCTAGCAAAGCACGGGTTAGGGCAAAACGTTGTCGTTGGCCAACGGAAAGACCGGCCCCATCTTGGCCAATTTGCGTATCCCAACGCTTGGGAAGCGTGTCCAGAACTTCGCTGAATCCGCAAAGTGCTGCGGCAGCCTCGAGTTCTTCATCTGTTGCAGGTGGAAGCTGCTCGCGTAGGCTTCCGGGAAGCAAAGAAGGGTGCTGTGGTACCCAGGTTATGGCTTCCCACAGTTTTTCTTTGGGAACGTTTTGAAGGGGAATCTCTTCTCCTTCGCGGGTGCAGACCATGAGATGTCCACGCTGAATCGGAAGCAGCCGCATCAGTGCGTAAATTGTGCTGGTCTTTCCTGAGCCTGAGGGGCCCGCAAGGACGCTCAGCGTTCCTGGCAGGATATCCGCGTTCAACCCTGCAGGCGCCCAAGTGCCGCGTGCCTCAATCGAGAGATTGCGCAATGAGAAGGCTGCTAAAGCCCAGTCGATATCGTGATCATCCTGAACTAAGTCTTCCTCTTCGGAGTCTTCACCCAGTGAAGGAATGGGGGTTTCTAAAATCTCGAAGGCTCGTTCGGCCGCGGCGACACCATTCGCGGAGGCATGAAACTGAGCTCCGACCTGACGTAGAGGCTCGAAAACTTCCGGCGCGAGCATGATGACCGCTAGGCCGGTAAATAAAGAAACATGCCCAAAAACCATTCGGAAGCCGACCTCGACGGCCACCAGGGCAACGCAGAGCGTGGAGAGAAACTCCAACACCGCACCAGAGAGGAAAGCAATGCGCAGCGTCGACATTGTCGCGCGCGTATTAGAGCGCGAGAGAGATTCTAAATGCGCTCGAGGAGCGCTTTCGCGTCCCAAAGCGCGAAGGGTCGGTAGCCCTGCAATCAAATCCAGCATTTGTGCACCCAAGCTCTGCATCGTTTCCAGTTTTTCTGCGGAAGCGCTCTGGGTGAAACGCCCAATTAAGGCCATAAAAATTGGGATTAGGGGAACAACGATTGCGGCAATGAAGGCTGACCAGAAATCGAGGAAAAGGATTGTCGCCAGGGCCAGGGGAGTCACAGTTGCTGTGAGGACCAACTGGGGAAGGTAGTCGACGAAGTATGGGGAGAGGTCTGTCAGGCCTCGGGAAAGGAGGGTCGAGGCCTCAGGACCGTGAGTGGCGCGCCAGCGTGGCCCCAGGTTTGAGATGTGTGTCAGGACGCGTCCACGCAACTCGCGGATTGTCCGGTCTGCTGCTCGGTGTCCCAAGGCCTCGCGAACTCCGATGACTGCTGCGCGCACGATAACGATAGCGACCAAGAGAAGAAGCGGCGTGCGTACCTGAGCAAGTGATGCACCGGATGTGACAGCGGGGGAGAGGGCAGCAGAAAGAGCAAGGGTCTGTGCAATCACCAAGACTGCCGTCACAATCCCCAAGAGTGAAATGAGGATGATATGACGACGCGCGCTCGAAGCGTACTTGAGAAGACGGGGGTCCAGTGGGCGCATTCTTCTATTTTCTGTCCTTGGAGAAGGTCCTGCTCGGTGAAAAAACTGGTGGCCCCGGTTTCCCGAGGCCACCAGTGCTGCGGACGATCAGCCCGCGAGGAAATTCTGATCCAGTCGGATCTTGTTCAAGATCAAACCGGTATTCGTTGAAACATCCGAGGAAGAAACGCGAGAGCGGAACTTCCAGTAGGACCACGCGGTGTAGACAAGAACCACGGGGACCAAGCAGAGAGCAACGATCGACATCACGGTGAGAGTTCCCGTAGTCGACGAGGCCTGTGCGATGGTCAGCGAATAAGCGGGATCAATGCTCGACTTCATGACGTTCGGCGCCATAGCTGCGAAGATCCATGCAACTGCTCCGGCCATTGCGAGGCAAGAGAAGAGGAAGGACAGGCCTTCGTTACGCAAGACAGCCTGCGAGAACACCGTCGAGGCGATGAGGCACAGCGCCGCGATGAGCAGCGGGATCCATGCCAAGACGTTCGTTGAGTACGCGAACTGTCCCCAGATTACCCACACCGCAGCCAGAGCGGTCGCAACCACTGTCGCGGGAGCAGCGAAACCATTTGCGCGCTCCTGCAGGTCGCCTTGGGTCTTGAGGGCCAAGAACTGAGCGCCGTGAGCAAGGCACAGGGCAACCAGAACAAGACCACCCAAGAGGGTGTAGGGAGTGAGCAGAGAGAAGAAACCACCGGTCAGCTGGTGAACAGCTGTATTGAGGGAGGAAGGGACGTCCGCAGGTGCAACGACCGCGTTCGTTCCGTGAGTGACAACCTCAATCTTCATTCCCTGAACCAGGTTGGCGAATGCCACACCGAAAAGAAGGGGAACAAGCAGAGCGGAGACGGCGTGAACGCGATCCCACGCACTGCGCCACTGCTCAGACTTGAGCTTCGAGCGCCATTCAATTGCACAAACGCGAACGATGAGCGCCAGTAGAATGAGGAAGAGTGCCAGGTACATTCCCGAGAACATGGTTGCGTACCATTCGGGGAATGCTGCGAAGGTCGCGCCACCGGCGGTCAGCAGCCAGACCTCGTTACCGTCCCAGTGAGGGCCGATTGTGCGTAGCGCTTGGGTGCGCTCGCGATCATCGCGTGCGAGGAAGCCCTGGAGCATTCCCACTCCGTAGTCGAAGCCCTCGAGGACCAGGTACATGGTCCACAAGACAGCGATGAGGATGAACCACAAAATACTCAAAGTCATGGTTTTTCCTTTCCTCAGTAGCCGAATGAGAGTGCGCCAGAGACTGCTTCCTTATCGGTAGCGTCCTTGGGGCGGGGGTGGAGTCCCTCGACGGCGTAGCGCTTCATGAGGATGAACCACACGACACCGAGGATTGCGTAGAGGATGGAGAAGACGCTCATCGACACCAGGACCTGCCAGGCGGGAACAGCGCTGGAGATACCGGCAGATGTCATCATCATGACCGATCCGACGGGATCGCCGCTTTCAAGGCCTGCGAGGTTGGGAACAACAACCCAGGGTTGACGGCCCATTTCGGTGAAGATCCAACCGAAAGATGCACCGAGGAAAGGCATGGGGATTGAAACGAGTGCGAAGATCCCCAGGGCCTTCGATGCGGAAGTCTGTCCCTTACGGGTTGCCCACAGACCCCACAGTGCGAGTGCTGCGGAGAATGCTGCAGTACCGATCATCAGGCGGAATGTCCAGAAGGTCACCATCTGCGGGGGACGAAAATCGTATTGCTTCGCGTCGCCGTAGGTCTTGACAAAATCCTCATTGGAGTTGAGGAGCTCAACCATGCGCTGCTGCTCATCTGCAACACCTTTAACGTCTGCAGAGAAGGAGTTGTGAGACATGAAAGCAGCGACGCCGGGAACCTGAATGAACTTGGTCGGCTGCTTGCCGTCATCGCCCAAGGGGCAGTCGCCGAATTGAGCAACGGTAAATGCTGCGCCTTGGGTATCGACGCAGACGCCTTCTGCAGCTGCCATCTTCATGGGCTGGATCTTGACCAGTTCTTGGCCCTGGAAGTGGCCGCTTGCTGCGGTTCCGAGGCCACCGATGAGGATCACCAGCAGGCCGAAGCGTGCGATAGGACGCCACATAGATGAGGCTTCCTTTGCTCCCTCTTCACCACCGAGGCGCTTGGCGCGGGTCATCCACCAGAATGCGATGCCTGCAACGAAGGTGCCGGCAACAAGCCAAGCAGAGGTGATGACGTGGGAGTACTCCCACACGAGGACCGGGTTGGCGACGACCTTGAGGAAGCCAGCTACTCCGTCGAGCTCAGCGCGACCCGTTTCGGGGTTGAAGCGCGCGCCGACGGGGTGCTGCATCCAAGAGTTTGCGCCCAAGATCCACAGTGCCGAGAACATCGTGCCGAAGGAAACGAGCCAGATGCAGGCAAGGTGCCATCCCTTGGAAAGGCGGCCCCATCCAAAGATCCACAGACCCAGGAAGGTTGATTCGAGGAAGAAGGCCAGAAGGGCCTCGACTGCGAGCGGAGCGCCAAAGATATCGCCGACGTAACGCGAGTACTCCGACCAGTTCATGCCGAATTGGAATTCCTGCACGATACCGGTGGCAACGCCAAGGGCGAAGTTGATCAAGAGCAACTTGCCGAAGAATCGAGTTGCCTGGAGCCATTCCTCTTTACCGGTCTTGTGCCACACGGTCTGCATAATTGCGACCAGGAGTGACAGACCGATGGTGAGAGGAACCAAGACGAAGTGGTAAACGGTCAGGATGCCGAATTGCCATCGTCCCAGTGTCAGCGCATCAAGTGCTGCTGGAGCAAAGGTCATGGTCATAGTCCTGTCTCAGGGAAATTGTGTTCAGGGTGTGTCATAAGTTCGTCACGGCTGTGGCAAAACTTTGACGACGTTGTGTCAACAAATATAGTTCCCCACCGTGTTTAATGCTGCTTTTCTGAATAAAACTGCAGCTGTGTCGTTTTATTTAAAGTGATTCTATGGTGACGCGGTGAACATTGGAAGAACCGCCGTGAAAGTGCCCGGGCATGCCTGCAATCCCTATGAGAGAATGGGGAATACGAAATGGGTGGAGCGCACTCTCCGTCCATCGCAGGGCGGCCTGTTTGTAACAGATGAACGCCTGCGGTTGCCAGCTGCAACTTCGATAAGACTTCCGCTTCATTGCGTGTAATACAGACCCAGCAGTGCGAGCTCGGTCAACATACTGACATTGTGAAAGAAGAGGCCATGCCTGAAACTCCAGCAGCAACTCTGCTTTTCCAGGCTCCGACATTCCAGGAACCGACTTTTTCTGCCCCCGCAAATACCTCGCAGAGTGAGACGGAAGAAAAGCCCCGCCGTCGCTCGCGTACTCGCGAAGTAAAAGCGGAGGAAACGACTGAAGAAACAACGCCGAAGAAGCGCGCGCGTTCGCGAAAGAAGGCTTCAGACGAGGATGTCTCCTCCGAGGCCGCACAGCCAAAGCGTCGTCGCTCTCGGCGTAAGGATCAGGACGAAGAAACGCCCGAGGTTGCCGAGAAGGAGCAGGCAGCACCTGCTAGTGAGGCTGCTGACAGCGCGGATAGTTCTGAAAATGGTGAAGAAACGACTCGCCGTCGCCGTCGCCGTCGCGTTCGCGCCTCTGAAGCTCAAGAGGGAAGTGACGAGGTTCAGGCGCTCAAAGGATCAACCCGCCTCGAGGCCAAGAAACAGCGCCGCAAGGAAGGGCGCCGCGAGGGACGTCGTCACCACCGCATCACCGAGTCTGAATTCCTGGCTCGACGTGAGTCTGTGAACCGAAAGATGGTGATTCGCGGCCAGGACGGTCTGGATCAGATCGCAATTATCGAAGACGATCTTCTGGTCGAGCACTATGTTGCGCGCCGTACTCAAAAGACGGCAGTCGGCAATATCTATATGGGGCGCGTTCAAAATGTTCTGCCCTCGATGGAGGCTGCCTTCGTTGATATCGGCAAGGGACGCAATGCTGTCCTTTATGCCGGTGAAGTGAATTGGGACGCGGTTGGACTTGAAGGAAAGCCGCGCCGCATCGAATCTGCCCTAAAGTCCGGCGACCCGGTCCTGGTCCAGGTCACTAAAGACCCGATCGGTCACAAGGGTGCACGCCTGACCAGTCAGATCACTTTGGCTGGACGCTACCTTGTCCTGATCCCCGGTGGCTCCATGATGGGCATTTCGCGAAAGCTTCCTGAACGTGAGCGCATCCGTTTGAAGAAGATCCTCAAGCAGGTTGTCCCTGATTCTGCCGGCGTCATTGTGCGTACTGCAGCTGAAGGGGCAACGGAAGAGCAAATTCGCGATGATGTTCGCCGTTTGAGTAAGCAGTGGGAAGATATTGAATCCAAGCTTTCCACGACGAAGAACGCCCCTGTGTTGCTGCGTGGTGAGCCTGAGCTTGCGGTTCGCGTTGTCCGTGACATCTTCAATGAAGACTTTTCAGAGCTCATCATTGAAGGTAACGAAACCTATGAAACGGTCAAGGCTTACGTTGATGAGCTCTCTCCTGAGCTTTCCGATCGCGTGAGCAAGTGGGTTGGAACGGAAGATGTTTTCCATGCCTACCGCGTGGATGAGCAGCTCGCCAAGGGAATGGACCGCAAGGTCTGGTTGCCCAGTGGTGGAACGCTCATCATCGATCGCACCGAAGCCATGACCGTTATCGACGTGAACACCGGTAAGTTCATCGGTGCTGGCGGAACTTTGGAAGAGACGGTCACCCGAAATAATCTCGAGGCCGCCGAAGAGATTGTCCGCCAGCTTCGTCTGCGCGACATCGGTGGAATTGTCATTATTGACTTCGTCGATATGGTTTTGGAGTCGAACCGCGACCTTGTTCTTCGTCGCCTGGTTGAATGTTTGGGCCGAGACCGCACACGTCATCAAGTCACTGAAATCACGTCACTGGGTCTGGTTCAGATGACCCGTAAGCGTGTGGGTGAGGGGCTGGTTGAGGCCTTCTCTACCACCTGTGAGGCTTGTGAGGGTCGCGGATTCATTGTCCATCATCACCCGGTAGAGATTCAGGGTGCGGCTGAGGAGGCTCCGAAGCGTTCGAAGAAGTCTCAAAGTCGTGCGCGCGTTGAGGACAGCCCTGAGCATGAGCGAGCTCGCGAGGCAATGACTGCAATCGCAGCTGCAAGCAGTCGTGAGGAGTCAGCTCAATCCGCTGACCAGGATGACGAAGCACAAGTTTCGGATGAGAAATCTGAATCTTCACAGCAGGATGCGTCGCCGAAGCGAAAGGTTGCGCGCGAGGCCTCGGCAGAGGTGAAGCGCCAGCGTCGTTCGCGCAGGGTCACGCGTCCCCAAGAAGATGGCCCCGCTGCCAGTGGGGGAGATGCTGCTCCCGAATCTCAGGACACCCCCGCGGCTGTGCCCGTGCAAACCCAGCCGCAATCAGCAGTGGTACGTGACGAAGCCTCGGCACCCGAGAAGGCTTCTAAGCCATCGCGTCCTGCGCGTTCGCGTCGGCGTCGCGCGGTCAGTGAGGCGAGTGAACCTGCTCGGGTCCATATTGATCTTCCGGAGCCAGCGGCACCTGTTTCCGCAACCCATACGACGCAAGAGATTGTGATCAACGTTCCTCCGCGGAGCGAAGAAACAGCTCCTGTGAAGCGCTCTCGTCGGCGTCGGGTTGCGGTCAGTGAACCCGCAGCACCCCCGGTTGAAGGGTGACAGTGCCCAAGCACACACCCAAAAAACGAAAAAAATCCCTCTAGCGGTTTGCTTCAGGCGGGGTTTTCAGCTAAATTTGATCGTCGGCGCAACGAGCGCCAACGGGCTTAGTGTTTCTTGATGAGGAACGTTGTTCGAACGTGGAAGCCTAGCCCGTCCAAGTTTCGAGAAGAGATGAGCTTCAACGTGGTCTACGCGATCGTCAAGGCCGGCGGCCGGCAGGAAAAGGTGTCCGTCGGTGACGTCGTCGTCGTCGACAAGCTGGCAGAAGAAATTGGTGCCAGCATCGAACTCCAGCCTTTGATGCTGGTCGATGGCGATGCAATCACCGTCGAACCCAGCGCACTGGAGAAGGTCACGGTCAAGGCAGAGGTTGTTGACTCTGCTAAGGGCCCGAAGATCTCCATTATTAAGTACAAGAACAAGACCGGTTACCGTAAGCGTCAGGGCCATCGCCAGAAGCTCTCGGTTGTCAAGATCACTGAGATCGCCTGAACCGTTCGATATAGAAAGTAGACGTCGAGATGGCACATAAGAAGGGCCTTGGCTCCTCCCGCAACGGCCGCGACTCGAACGCCCAGCGACTGGGCGTCAAGCGCTACGGCGGCCAGCTGGTAAACGCCGGCGAAATTATCGTTCGTCAGCGCGGCACCCACTTCCACCCCGGTGAGGGCGTTGGTCGTGGCAAGGACGACACCCTCTTCGCGCTGCGCGCGGGTGCGGTTGAGTTCGCAACCCGTCGTGACCGTAGGGTTGTCAACATCGTTGAGCCGGTCTCTGCCTGAGACCGACCGCTGATTGGGGGCGTCCGGCACAAGGCCGGATGCCCCTTTTCACTATCCTGATTCGCGCTGGCGCGCACTGGCCAAGACTGGAGACCACAGTGGCAAGCTTTGTCGATCGAGTAACGATTTTCGCCCAGGGAGGCAACGGCGGCCATGGCGTTGCCTCGGTGAAACGCGAAAAGTTTAAGCCGCTGGGAGGACCCGACGGTGGAAACGGTGGCAATGGCGGCTCTGTGATCCTTGAAGTCGACCCCCAGGTCACGACTTTGCTGACCTACCACCGGAACCCGCACCAGCGCGCGGAAAATGGAACCCAGGGCATGGGCGATTTCCGTCAGGGAAGAAATGGTGCGGATACGATTCTTCCGGTCCCGGATGGCACCGTTGTGAAATCGACCCGCGGTGAGCTTCTTGCGGACCTTACGGGGGTTGGAGCTCAATTTGTCGTAGCCGAAGGTGGCCGCGGTGGTCTGGGAAATGCTGCCCTCGCCTCGAAGAAGCGCAAGGCTCCCGGTTTTGCTCTCCTGGGTGAACCCGGCGAGGAACACAATGTCGTTCTGGAGTTGAAGTCCGTTGCAGATGTTGCGCTTGTTGGATATCCCTCGGCTGGAAAGTCATCCCTAATCGCTGCGATGTCTGCAGCGCGCCCGAAGATTGCCGACTACCCCTTCACGACCCTCGTTCCAAACTTAGGCGTTGTCCAAGCCGGAGAAGCACGGTTCACCGTTGCCGATGTTCCCGGACTCATTCCCGGAGCTTCTGCAGGTAAGGGACTCGGTCTAGATTTTCTGCGCCATATCGAGCGCTGTGCAGTTATTGTGCACGTCTTGGATACTGCGACTTTTGAAGTTGATCGAGATCCGGTTTCCGACCTGCGAACGATTGAAGCAGAGCTAGCTGCATACGAGGGTGATCTGGGCGAAATCGAAGGCTATGTCCCCCTAATGCAGCGTCCTCGTGTGATTGCACTGAACAAGATCGATATTCCTGACGGCAAGGACTTGGCCGAGATTACCAAGCCCGAGCTTGAGGTCTTCGGTTGGCCAATTTTTGAGGTCTCAGCAGTAAGCCATGAAGGCCTGAAAGAATTCTCATTTGCGCTTGCACGCCTCGTTGATGAACACCGAGCGCAACTGCCCGCGCTCGAAGCGGCGCGTACTGTTCTTCGGCCTCGACCGGTGGGAAGCAAGGACGAGATTACTGTCCGCGTTGTCGAACACGCGGGGGAGACCGTTTACCAGGTGCGTGGGCGCAAACCCGAGCGCTGGGTGCTCCAGACCGATTTCTCCAACGACGAGGCCGTGGGTTACCTTGCCGATCGCCTTGCTGGTGCCGGTGTGGAAGAAGAACTGATGAAGGCGGGAGCTCACGCTGGCGATACCGTCGTTATTGGAACCCTTCACGACGGCGTCATTTTCGATTGGGAGCCTACCTTGACGACCGGTCCTGAGCTGCTTGGACAGCGAGGAACTGACCTGCGTCTGGACCGAAATGAACGCCGCACGACAAGCGAACGTCGCGAACGCTATCGCGACATGATGGATGCAAAGTCGGCGGCTCGTGAAGAACTTTGGACCGAAAGGTCCAGTGGTGTCTGGACCGATCCGGAGGATGAACGCTAAATGTCCCCAAGGGGTAGTGCGGTGCAACAGGCGCGTCGCATCGTTGTGAAAATCGGCTCCTCGTCGCTCACCCGTGAGGACGGCGGGCTGGATCTGAATCGAATCGATTCCGTTGCCCGGCTGGTTTCAGCGAAGGCAAGGCGAGGCTGCGAGATTCTCATTGTCTCCTCGGGAGCTGTCGCTGCCGGTTTGGAACCTCTTGGACTGAGTTCGCGCCCGAAGGACCTCGCAAGTGTGCAGGCCGCTGCAGCGATGGGACAGGGATACCTGATGGCCCGTTGGTCCTCAGCTTTCCAGGCCCACCATCTACACGTTGCGCAGGTTCTGCTGACCGCTGCGGATGTGATGCAGCGTGAACACTACACGAACGCGATGTCTGCACTGGATAAGCTTCTTGCCTACGGTGTTGTGCCGATCATTAATGAAAATGATGCAGTCACGACCCGTGAGGTACGTTTCGGCGATAATGACCGACTGGCCTTTTATGTCGCACAAATGGTGGGCGCGGATATTTTGATTCTGCTCACCGACGTCGATGGGCTCTATACGGCTCCTCCTTCGCAACCTGATGCTCGTTTAATTTCTGAAGTCAACGCGACCGATGAACTTAGCAACGTGGACGTCAGGGGAGCGGGCTCCTCGGTGGGCACCGGAGGCATGGCAACGAAGCTACATGCTGCTAGCATGGCGCAACATGCCGGTATCGGGGTTGTTTTGACCAGCGCGGATCGTTTGAGTGAAGCTCTGAACGGTGAAGCAGTTGGTACGTGGTTTGAACCCACGCGTCATCGCCCAGCTTCTCGCACGCTTTGGATTGCCCATGTCGCCACCTCTAGCGGCCAATTGCTGATTGACGCCGGTGCGCGCAGGGCAATCACCCATGGCAAAAAATCTCTTCTTCCCGCGGGTATTAAAGAGGTCCTGGGTGTTTTTTCAGCGGGCGATGTCGTCGACATTGCTGACGATAATGGATTGATTGCGCGCGGAATTTCGCGCTATGACTCAGATACACTGGCGCGCATCATCGACTCACACGAGGGCTCAGAAACGAATAAACACATGCGCCCAGCGGTTCATCGCGATGATCTAGCACTTCTGGTTCGGGAGTAGAACATGAGTAATGATCTGGATATTTTTGAGTTGACTGACCGCGCGAAGCGGGCACAGCGCGCGCTAGCAACTTCGACTACCGCGCAGCGCAACGGTATTCTCTTGGCAATTTCTCGCGCACTCGTCGACCACTGTGAGCAGATCCTTCACGCGAATGCGCAGGACTGCCAGCGCGCCGAAGAACGCGGTATGGCTGCTGGTCTGGTTGACCGCCTCCGACTTGATGAATCCCGTATTCGCGCGATTTCCAGTGCGGTGCTTGACGTGATTGCTCTTGAGGACCCGGTTGGTACCGTGATCCGTGGCGGCCGTACAGACGATGGACTTCGTGTGACCCAGCTTCGAGTTCCCATGGGTGTCATCGGCATGATTTATGAGGCTCGTCCGAATGTTACTGTCGACGCCTCAATCCTGTGCTTGAAAGCCGGAAACGCAGTGATTCTTCGTGGTGGAAGTGCAGCGCAGAATACCAATGAGACTCTTGTTGAGGTTATTCGTGCGGCCATTGATTCCCTTGGTTTTTCAGCTGATCTTGTCCAAACAGTTGATCTATGGGGTAGGGAT
This sequence comes from Actinomyces sp. ph3, assembly GCF_000308055.1. Taxonomy (GTDB): domain Bacteria; phylum Actinomycetota; class Actinomycetes; order Actinomycetales; family Actinomycetaceae; genus Pauljensenia. The sequence goes on along the minus strand of NZ_CAGY01000007.1, from coordinate 80,677 downwards.
GGGGCACGTGCCATGATGCGCGCACGCGGAGGCATTGATGTTTTGATTCCTCGCGGAGGCGAAGGCCTGATTCGTGCAGTCGTGGAAGAATCGACCGTTCCTGTTATCGAGACGGGAACGGGAAACTGCCATGTCTATGTTGATTCGGGAGCCGACGTTGATGCGGCGGCGCGAATCATTATCAATGCGAAAACTCAAAGGGTCGGGGTCTGTAATGCCGCTGAGACCCTTCTTGTTCACCGCGATATGGTCCCGAGCTTCCTCCCTCAAGCTTTGGAGGAGCTTACTCGCGCCGGGGTACGTATTCATGCCGATGCTGCAGTGCGCGAATGTGCCGCGCATGTGGGCAGCCTTGACCAGAGCTTGATTAGCGAGGCGACAGAGGACGATTGGCGTACCGAATACCTGTCAATGGATTTGGCAGTGAAGGTTGTCGACTCGATTGAGGAAGCGGTTGAACATATTCGTCGCTATTCCTCAGGACACACTGAAGCGATTTGTACGGCTTCAATCAGTGCGGCGAACTATTTCCGCTCAAATATTGATAGCGCGGCTATTGCTGTCAACGCCTCGACACGCTTTACTGATGGTGGCCAGCTTGGATTGGGCGCGGAAATCGGTATTTCCACGCAGAAATTGCACGCCCGTGGCCCCATGGGGCTGGCTGAGCTGACAACCAGCCAATGGGTTATCGAAGGTGACGGAGCAGTTCGAAAGTAGGGGGGAATCATGCCAACTTTGGACTCGGCCTCGGGAAAACTACGCCGCTCGATCGGAATTATGGGTGGAACCTTTGATCCGATCCACCACGGTCACTTGGTGGCGGCATCTGAAGTCATGGATGTTTTCCAGCTCGACCAGGTGATTTTTGTCCCTACGGCTATGCAGCCCTTCAAAGCGGGGCGCAAGGTGACTCCTGCGGAACATCGCTATTTGATGACGGTGATCGCGACGGCCTCGAACCCTCGATTTTCAGTTTCACGAGTCGATATTGACCGAGGCGGGACAACCTACACGATCGATACTCTTCACGATCTGCGAAAAATCTATCCGGATGCGGACTTCTACTTCATCACCGGAGCGGATGCACTAACACAGATCGTCCAGTGGAAAGACGCGGATCTTCTCTTCGAAATCGCGCACTTCATTGGGGTGACGCGTCCAGGACACGTGCTTGATGCGAAGAAACTTCCGGCTTCGTCTGTGTCCTTACTGGAGGTGCCCGCAATGGCAATTTCTTCAACGGACTGCCGCAAGCGCGTCGAACGCGGAAAGCCAGTGTGGTACTTGGTGCCCGATGGGGTTGTCCAATACATCAACAAATACAGGCTGTATCAGTAGCCCTCATGCAGTGGTTCACTTGCTGGACCATCGTGTCCTTCGGTAGCCGCGTGGCCCAGAAAATGGCAGACTGAAAACGGCGAAAGGAAAAATGTGGACGTTCAAAGCAAAGACCTGATCAGCAGTGCCCTGCGTGGCGCGGCCAATAAACTCGCGCAAGATCCAGTGTTGATTGATGTTTCTCAGCGCCTGGGGATCGCGGAGTCTTTCCTTCTGGTCTCTGCCCCTTCGTCGCGTCAGGTGCGCGCAATCGCTGAGGAAATCATGGACGAGATCGGGCGCGATTACCACATCATTCCTCAGCGCATCGAGGGCCGCAGCGAAGGCACTTGGGTGCTGGCTGACTACGGCGATGTTGTTATTCACGTGATGAGCCAGGAAGACCGCGAGTTTTACGCTCTTGAGCGCTTGTGGTCAGATCAGACAATTACTCGCCTTGAACTTCCTGATGTGGCGCCCGGCGCAGCTGTGCGTCGCGTTATGACTCCTTCGCAGGTTATTGAGGAGATGGGCGAATGAGCATCGATACTTCTTCCGTTTCTGCCGAGGCCGTGGCTGGGTACTCCCAGATCGGCGGCGCGCGGCGGATTGTTTTTCTTCGTCATGGACAGACCGACTACAACGTCGAGCATCGTTTCCAAGGGATCATTGATATTCCTTTGAACTCTATTGGTCGCGAGCAAGCCGTCGAGGGCGGTCAGGTTCTGGCTCGCAGGCTTGCTGGCGGAGGTCGAATTGGCGGTCTGAACGCCGATTATGTTTCAGCAACGGCTGTACGCCTTGTCTCCTCACCTTTGGAGCGTGCATTCAATACCGCTCAGGCATTGGCTGAGGAGCTGAAGACCTTAGGCGTCGAAGTGGGGGAGATCGCGGTCGATAAGCGCCTTCTCGAGCGTTCCTACGGCGTTTTTGAAGGTTTGGATTTCGACCAAATTGCTGAGCAATACCCCGAGTGGCTGCTTGAGTGGCGTCAGACGGGTGAAAGTGCGGGAGCCGGTGTTGAGCCCGGTGGTGTAGTGGGCGATCGCGTTCGCGAGGCCGTGCTTGAGCATGCGGCAGAGGTTCCCGAAGGTGGTACTTTGGTTGCCGTTTCGCATGGCGCTGCGATCGCGCGTGGCGTGATGTCTACGATCGGCTTGGATCCGCGTCATTTTGATTGCATTCGCGGTGTTGACAATGTTCACTGGTCAGAACTTGTCCTTGCCGGTGGCGGCGGTTCTGGTGCTTCGGGTGCCGCCCGTTGGCGTCTGGCTTCACACAATGTTGGGGCTCGCCCGGAGGTCTTTGGGGCGTAGGGGAGTGCAGATGTGTCTCCTCGCACAGCGTCTTAATTTTGCCTTGGTGGGTATCGTCCGCTATTCTTAACAGGTCCGAGCGAGAGATCGCCGGAACCTACGGGGCTATGGCGCAGTTGGTAGCGCGCTTCCATGGCATGGAAGAGGTCAGGGGTTCGAATCCCCTTAGCTCCACAAAAAGACCGCTGGATGTTTGAGCATCCAGCGGATTTTTGTATGGGAAAAGAGTTTAAACGCGCATGCGTGGCGATAAGAAGTCGTCATTGGGAGTAATCGCTGAATAAAGCAGGAGGGGAGCCGGATTGAATCCGACTCCCCTCAAACTGTAGGTGAGCGACGCTCAGTGCACGTCGATCGCTTCCTCAGCTCCGGCCTCGGGAAGGGTAGGCTCACTATCCGTGCGCGCAACCACTCCACGAATCCAGCGGTAGAGGAGGGCAATGCTTCCGATGAAGAAGATTGCACCAATGAAGGTTGCCGGCGTTGCGAAGGAATCGCCCACGACGGCAAGTGGTTCTTCACTTCCTGTCGCGCCAACAATGCCCGCGTAGATCACGCCAAAGAGGCTCTCGCCGACGATCAAGCCGGTTGCCAAGAGCGTTCCCATACGGCGAGCGCGCTCGGGATCCTTGCGAGTGCCAGACCAACGATCGTAGAAGAAGCCGATGATGCCGCCGAGGGGGATCAAAATGGTCAGCGAGGCGGGCAGGTACATGCCCATGCCCACTGCCAGAGGCGGCAGAGCAAGACGACGCTTCGTCGTGAGGTTCAAAACCTCGTCGATGATGATGACGACAATGCCGATGATGGCGCCTAGACCCAGCAGACTCCAGTCCTGGGTTCCACCGATAACACCCTTTGCGAGAGAAGAAATCAGCGAGGCCTGAGGAGCAGCAAGCGCGTCAGCACCAGCATTGGGAGCTCCCTGGAAGCCGAAGGCATTCTGCATGAGGTTCAAAACCGGAGGAATGATAAGCGCGCCAAAAACAACACCGATGACCAAAGCCACCTGCTGCTTCCACGGAGTTGCGTTCACCAGCTGACCGGTCTTGAGGTCCTGCAGATTATCATTCGAAATCGTTGCAATACAGAAGACAATCGCGGCGGTGAAAAGCGTGTAGGCAATCAGGGCTGTTGTCTCAGCGGCAGTGGAGCCGTGACCGTGAACGGCAACAATTGCCAGCGCTGTGAGGACAACGACCAAAATGCCCACGCCAGATACGGGGCTATTGGACGAACCGATGAGGCCGGCCATGTAACCACAGACCGCTGCGACCAGAAGGCCGGCAAGAAGGGTGAAGATCACCGAAACGGCAATGAGCATTGCAGTGTTGTGCGCGATTTCCGTTCCGTTTGTAAACAGCCAGAGCAGGCCGCCCACGGGGATCATCGACAGCACAATCACCAGTGCGACGATCGTGATCGGGATGTCACGTTCGGTCTGAGGAACTTCACCGCCGTCGTGACGGGTGTGCGAGGAGCGCATTGCGTCGCGGATTCCCTTGATGATGGGGGAAATGATCTTGACCAGAGTCCAGATCGCAGCAACGGCCATGACGCCGGCACCGATGTAACGCACTTGGCTGGAGAAAACTGTACTCACGATGTCTGACACATCGGAGCCATCAAGCTGACCTGCACTGAAGTAGGGGATCAGGATGAAGTAGGAGACGAACATGCCGATGAGCATCGCGATGCCAACGGTCAATCCGACGAGGTGTCCAACGCCGATCAAAGCAAGCGACAGGGAAGTGCCGATTGAGGTTGCGCCGGCGCCGAGTTTAAATGTCGCGGAAAGCGATGACGCTGCAACCTTCATGTAGGACAGCAAAGACATCACTGCGGAGCAGATTGCGCCCCAAATGATTGCGTGCAGGCCAAGAGTATTGTCGTTCGACTTCTCGTGTGCATCGCCGACTTTGAGGATCTCGGCTCCCGCAACACCTTCGGGGTAGGGAAGATCAGATCCGGTCACCAGCGCGCGACGCAGTGGGATCGAGTACATAACGCCCAGAAGGCCACCGACTGCGCAGACGGCCATTGTCGTCCAGTAGGGGAAACCGCTCCACCAGCCGACAATAACCAAGCCGGGGAGGATGAAGATCACTGCGGAGAGAGTTCCTGCAGCAGATGCAATCGTTTGGACGATGTTGTTTTCTTGGATGGTGTGATCGGCAAAAAACCGTAGAATTGCCATCGAGATGACGGCTGCAGGGATCGAGGTTGCGAAGGTTAATCCGACTTTCAATCCGAGGTAAACGTTTGCCGCGGTAAACAATAGGGTGATAATTCCACCGATAATAATGCCGCGGAAGGTCAATTCCTTCAGTGACGAGCGGGTGCTCGTTGTAGGCGTAGACACGTGAATCCTTTCCGTGTGCTGACGTTGTGGCCGCTAGCGCGGTCATCAGTCGGTCAGACTAGTGATTGCAAGTCTAATCTCCTTATGAAAATAAAGTTCAATGCATGGTCACAATTTGGGAAAATATCGTAAATACTGGGGATAATGAAATGAAGAACACACAGCGATGATGAGTGATCAGCGAAAATCGTATTCCAGAGCCGCAGTCTCGACGTCTCTTGCCTTCCTCGGTATCGTCGTCATGAGTATGACCATGCGTTCCGGGGCAACATCGATTGGACCGTTGCTTGGGCATATTTCGCAGGCCTATCACGCGGGCGCAGGTGCTCTGGGTGTTCTTTCTGCTCTTCCGTGTTTGGTTTTTGCAGGTGTTGGCCTGATGGCTGTCCCCATGTCGAAGCGCTGGGGGATGAGCCTGATCCTTACGCTTGGGACATTCATCAGCGGGCTTGGTTTGCTTCTTCGTCCCTGGGCTGGGAACTTCACTTTCTTCTGCGTCCTCAGTGTCGTTGCTCTGGTTGGGCCGGCGCTGGCTAATGTCTTGGTTCCCGCGTGGATTAAGTACCACGAGGCCGGGAGAGGGACACTGCTTGTTACTGCCTATGGGACGCTTCTTTTGATCGGCGGTGCCTTTGGTTCAGCGCTTGCTGTTCCGCTTGCTGGTAAGGACGGCAGTTATTGGCAGTATTCTCTGGCAACTTGGGTTGTCTTTGCCTTCTTGGCAGGTCTGGTCTGGATCAGGATTGCTGTGCGTACAGGTAAGGATCGCCCTGATGGCGTAGCTGAGCGCGCCGCTCATGAAGTACCCACAGACAATGAATCTCAAAAACGGGAAGAGTCTCAGCGAGCTTTGACCCCGAGGTTGCCAATCTATCGCTCACGAACAGCCATTGCTCTGGTTCTTGGATTTGGCCTTCAATCACTCAACGCCTATGTGCAATTTACCTTCCTTCCTCAAATTCTTATGAATGCTGGGTACTCTGCTTCCTTTGCTTCTCTCATGGCGGCACTGGTGAATTTGTGGGCGGTTGTTGGTGGACTGGTGATTCCCTTCATGATTGACACCGTTGGAACGCATATTCCGTGGCTCGCGGCATTCTTGGGTCTTCTCGCCTTCAGCGGGTGGATTGGACTTGCAGCCTTCCCCGGGAGTTACGCACTGATCTGGGTATCGCTCTTAGCAATCGGTGGTTTTACCTTCCCGCTGATTTTGGCGCTCATTCCAGCACGCTCTCGCGACGCTGCTGTGACTGCGGATCTGTCGGCCTTGGTTCAGCCTATCGGCTATATCATCGCTGCAGTTGGGCCGATCGGTTTTGGTCTTTTGCTCCAGTCGCTTGGGAATCAAACCATTCCATTGATTGCTATGTCTGTAACCGGTTTGCTCATGGGTGTAGCGACCTTTGTTGGCGCTGGAACAGGAATGATCGATGATGAGCTTGAAGTCTAAACTCATATAAAACAAAGCGGGGGGGCTAGTTCAGTGTGAACCAGCCCCCCGCTTATGTCTCTTATATCAGTTCAGGTCTGCAGCCTGAGCGTTCAGCATGCGCTCCGTCGTCGAAATCTGCTCGCGAAGCAGGCGAACCAAAGCAGCAGATGCATTCCGGTGGTTGGAGATCCACTCGTTTCCCTTGGCGATCGGATCGATGCCCTGGACGTATCCCGCAAGGGCCTTGGGGAACATCAAGGTGACAATATCTTCAGCGATGTGGAAGGTGTGATCCTTCCAGATCTGCTCCAGAGAATCGAAGTAGTCGGCAACTACCGGGACATACATTTCGGGGTTCGTTCGTGCCTGGGCCCAGAAGCCCGAGACCATTGCCCAACGGGTGTCATTGGGGATAGACAGGTCACGAAGAACGGCATCCCACGTCTGCTGCTTGACACCTTGATCGGGAACGGCGGCTCGCGCTGCGGCGGCCTTCTGGTGACCCGTCATCGTGTCGTCCTCGGTCTCAAGGGCTGCGATCTTGGCCTCGCCGGCAACGCCTCCGCGTACCAGAGCAATGAGGAGAGCCCAGCGCAGGTCGACATCCAGATCCAAGCCCATCAGGGTCTGGGTTCCATCGTAGAGTCCCTGAATGGCCTCGAAGTGCTCGGGGAGAACGGCGCAGTGCGCAAGCTGGCGAACGAAGAGCTGCTGTTCGTCAGAGTGTGCAGCCGCGGTGCGCGCAAGAATGAGCAAGCCTGAAGCAACGCGCTCTTGCAGAGCAGCACGCTTTGCGGGAGCGACGTAGGTCTCCAGTGCCTGGTCAAGGTGACGCAGGTAGAGGCGCAGCATAGTTGCATTGCGCTCAACAGGCAGCGCGGTGAGCAACAGGGTGAGGTAGTCGTGTGCGGGCATCTCGCCATCGCGGGTCATGTCCCAGGCCGAGGCCATGATGACACCGCGAGTCAAGGAATCCTCGAAGCGGGAGATATTGCGGATTGCAAAGTCAAGAGACTGTGGATCCAGGCGAACCTTTGCGTAGGCCAGATCCTGGTCGTTAATAAGGATGAGATCGGGGCGTGCGATTCCCTGAGCTTCTTCGACAACGGTCGAGGCGCCGTCAACATCAAGTTCCTGGCTGAAGACGCGAGAGATTGTTCCCTCTTCGTTTGCGCTGTAGCCGGAAACAATCAAGCGGTGAGGACGAAGAGAAGATCCCTCAGAGAAGGACTCCTGAAGCACAGCAAGCTTGGTGATCGTACCGTTATCGTCGACCTCGATTTCGGGGCGAAGCAGAGTGATGCCTGCTTCTTCCAGCCAAACTCGCGACCATTGCTTGAGATCGCGACCCGAAGCCTTCTCGAGTTCGTCAAGAAGATCTGCCAAGGTGGCGTTCTGGTAGGAGTGCTTGGTCAGGTATTCATGCAGGCCTGCGAAGAAGTGCTCGCGACCGACATAGCTGACCAGCTGGCGAAGAACCGATGCTCCCTTTGCGTAGGTGATACCGTCGAAGTTCACCTCGACATCGGCAAGATCGCGGATCTCAGCGGTAATGGGGTGAGTGGTGGGGAGCTGATCCTGGTTCATGCCCCAGTCCTTGCGGAGCATGAAGCCGGTCCAACCTTCTGTGTACTCGGTCGCCTCAGCCAGAGCCAAGTGGCTCATGAATTCAGCGAAAGACTCATTGAGCCACAGATCGTTCCACCACTTCATGGTGACCAGATCGCCGAACCACATGTGTGCCAACTCGTGGAGGATCGTATTGGCACGAGCTTCCAAGTCAGCAGTCGTAGGACGGGTACGGAAAATGTACTGGTCGCGGAAAGTGACACAGCCGGCGTTTTCCATCGCACCCGCGTTGTATTCGGGGACGAAGATCTGGTCGTAGGTCTTGAAGGGGTAAGGAATACCGTAAGCGGCCTCGAAGAAGGAGAATCCCTGGCGGGTGATTTCGAGGATGCGATCAGAATCCAAGGAGTCGATGAGGGATGCGCGGCACCATACGCCGAGAGGAATCGTGCGGCCATCACTGGAGACCAGGGAATCGGTAACGCCCTGGTAGGGGCCAGCAATAATCGCAGTGATGTAGGTGGAGATGCGCTCGGTTTCTTCGAAACGATACGTCCAGCGATCCTCGTGAACCTCAGGCTCGGGGGTAGCCGAGTTTGAGAAGACCTTCCAGCCTGCAGGAACGGTCACCGTGAAAGTAAAGGTCGCCTTGAGGTCGGGCTGCTCGAAAGTCGTAAAGACACGGCGGGCATCAGGCACCTCAAACTGCGAGTAGCAGTAGGCCTGTGAATCCGCGGGGTCCACGAAGCGGTGAAGACCTTCGCCGGTGTGCATGTACTGGCAGTCAGCCTCGACAGTCAAGGTGTTGTGGGCCGCAAGGGGAGGAAGGGCAATGCGGTTGTCCTGGTGGATCACCGGGTCCAAAGTTTCGCCGTTGAGAACGATCGAATGAACGTTATTCGAGACTAGATCAGCGAAGGTCGCCTCGCCCTCAGTAGCGCTGAAGGTAACGGTGGTGCGAGAAAGGAAGTCCCTGTCTCCGCGAGTAAGGTCGAGTTCGACGTCGTAGTGATCAACTGAGATCACTGCTGCGCGCTGCTGTGCTTCTTCGCGCGTCAGGTTCAGGCCAGGCATTGCGTACCTTCCAATTGTGTTGACGATTCACACGCGCATGCTGCGCGTAAACGTGTTTATTTTTGCATGTTTAAGCCGATGGTGCGAACCTTGCCGCGCCATCTGTGGCATTGTTGTGACGAAATGAAAACTCAGTTGTCCGGGCTACCAAATACGAACGCGTTCATTGGGGGCGATCCACAGCGCGTCATCGGGAGCCAGATCATAGGCCTCGGCAAAGGAATCCATGTTCGCGACAACTTGATTGCAACGGAATTCGGCGGGGGAGTGCGGGTCAATGCTCAGGAGCTGTTTGGCGAATTCGCGACGGATAGCGGTCCTCCAGCCGCGTGCCCAAGAAGTGAAGAAGCGTTGAGCTGCCGTTAGTCCATCGATCGCAGGGGCAGTTTGCGGTGTCTCTCCCTTTTCCTTCAAGCGAGAGACGTAGGCCTGCCAAGCAATAGAAAGGCCGGCGAGATCTCCAATGTTTTCACCCAGAGTCAGTGCCCCATTGACGTGGAGTGGCGGCTCCTCGCCCTCAAGATCACGCGGGGTAAGCGCATCGTATTGTTCGATCAGGCGCTTTGTGCGTTCTTCGAAACGAGCGCGATCCTCCTCAGTCCACCAGTTCTCCAGATTTCCCTCTGCATCGAAACGCGAACCTTGGTCATCGAAGCCATGGCCGATTTCATGACCGATAATCGCACCGATTGCACCGAAATTTGAAGCGTCGTCGGCCTTTGGATCAAAGAAGGGCGCTTGAAGGATCGCCGCGGGGAAAACAATTTCGTTCATCGTCGGGTCGTAGTAGGCATTGACCGTTTGAGGTGTCATATGCCATTCACTGCGATCGACGGGGCCGCCCAACTTATCCCAGCGGCGTTGAACGTGGAACCTAGTCGCGGCCTCGACAGTATCAACAAGGGAAAGAGACTCGACCTTCAGCGGAGAGTAGTCGATCCAACGGTCGGGGTAGCCAATCTTCGGGGTGAAAGTGGAGAGTTTCTTAAGAGCTGCAGCTCGGGTCTCTTCACCCATCCAGTCGCATGTGGACAGGGCATTGTGATAGGCCTCAAGGAGAGAATGGACAAGCTCATCCATGATGGCCTTGTTTTCAGGAGGGAAGTGGCGCGAGACCCAAATTTCACCCATGGCCTCGCCGAGGAGGGAAGATACCAGGGAGAGTCCACGCTTCCAGCGAGGGCGAAGTTCCTCGGTCCCTGAAAGAGCTCGACCGTGGAAGTTAAAAGATGCCTCAATAAACTCACTCGACAGCAGCATCGCGTATTCGTCGATGAGCGAATGTGCCATCCACAACTTCAGCGTTTCAAGATCCGTTTGAGCCCAGAGCTGGGTTGCCTGTTCCAGGAAGTCTGGCTGGGAGACGTTTAGGGTATCGACCTTATTAATAGGAAGATGCGCGGACGCAGCCCATTCATCCCAAGGGAATGACGGATAGGAGCTGCACAGTTCCTTCCACGTCATGGGGTGATCAGCTAAGAGAGGGTCACGGTTGGAGACTGCATCGCGATGGAAGGAGGCAATCTGTGTCTCGAGTTCTTTGACCGCGTGTGCATGTTCGCTCGCCTGCTCCTCATCAATTCCGACAAGGGTGAAGAGGGTAGCAACGTAGGTTTCCCAGGCCTTGAGGATCGGGCGATGCTGCTCCTCGCGGTAGTAGGCCTCGTCGGGAAGTGAAATACCGCTTTGATAGATATCCAATTGGTGTTGGCTGGAATTGTGGGCATCGGTGCCGACATAGCTCCCGAAGAGGCCGCCAATTCCTTCGTAGCGGAAAGTCCCCATCAGACATGCGAGTTCGAGGTGCGTGCTCACGCTGCGCAGGCGCTCAAGCTTTCCTGCAATAGGGGAGTAGCCTGCGGCCTCGACAGCGTCTTCATCCATGAAGGTGCCATAGAGATGGGCAATGAGTTCTGCATTGTGTCCTGAGATCTTGCCTGAGCTTGCATCCTCGGCAATCTCTTTTTCCCACAGCTCTGATTGATCGTGGAGCTGGTTGAAGATACCGTCCATCGGGCGATCTGCAGGAATCTTGTGAGTGGCAAGCCATTGGCCGTTGATGAAGCGGTAGAAATCGTCTTGAGGACGGTAGTTTAGGGTCTGAGTCATAGGGACACTGTACGTTGCCCAGAGGTGCGATTGCACCCCCTAATGTTTAGGGATACCTAAGTTTCCTGCGAATGATTACATGGGAAACACCCCCATCTGCACATATGTGCAAAACGGTGTGGGCGGATGTGCAGAGACTCGAAAAGAGTAATGATTTAAGTGGTACATAAGCTCAAACAGAATTAAGGAACAGCGAACGCTATGAGGACGATGGAGACCGATGTCGTAGTCATTGGCGGCGGCTCAACCGGCGCCGGCGTTGTCCGCGATGTTGCAATGCGCGGATTCCGCGCGATACTTCTTGACCGAGCCGACATGGCTCAAGGAACCTCAGGTCGCTACCACGGCCTGCTCCACTCCGGTGGACGCTACATCGCATCCGATCCGGAATCGGCGACCGAATGCGCCGAAGAGAACGCAATTGTCTCGCGTATCAATGCCGATGCTGTTGAAAGGACAGGCGGCCTTTTCGTCACGACATCCGCCGATGATGAGGAATACGCCGATCTCTTCCTCGAGCGCGCGCGAGCAGCCCACGTTCCCGCCGAAGAGATTTCCCCCGCCGAGGCCCTGCGCCGTGAACCCCGACTGGACCCCCACCTCAAGAGGGCTTTCGCGGTTGAAGATGGAACCGTTGATGGGTGGCGGATGACATGGGGAGCAGCTCGCTCCGCTATTGCCTACGGTGCTGAGATCCTCACCTACACGCGAGCAACCGGAATTCAGCGGTCGGAGGATCGCATCGAAGCGGTTTTCGCGCGCGATGAACGAACCGGCGAAGACATCCGTATCGATTGCTCCTTCGTTTTGAACTGCGGCGGTCCCTGGGCTGGACAGATTGCTGCTCTTGCTGACTGCCACGGCGTTGAAGTTGTCCCCGGTGCGGGCATCATGATTGCAATGAATCACCGCCTCTCTCAGACGGTCATTAACCGTTGTATCTGGCCCGCAGATGGCGACATCTTGGTTCCGGTCCACCCGGTGTGCATCATTGGCACGACGGACCTTAAGGCTGAAGATCCGGATAAACTTCCGATTCTTGCCGACCAAGTTCAGCAGATGCTCGATGCTGGTGAAGCATTGATTCCAGGCTTCCGCCAATCACGTGCTCTTCACGCATGGGCAGGTGCGCGTCCGCTGATTAAGGACAGTCGTGTCTCCGAGTCGGATACCCGCCACATGGCACGTGGAATGCACGTTGTCGACCACCTCAACCGCGACGGTGTTGACGGTATCTTGACGATTGCTGGCGGTAAGCTCACGACCTACCGCCTCATGGCAGAACGCATCGTTGACATCATGTGTCAGCAGATGGGCGAGGATCGTCCCTGCCGCACAGCGGAAGAAGCTGTTCCCGAGGCAGAAGGAAAGTCGAACTACTACATCGGCCACCGCCTCGACGAAGTTGAACACCACGGAAAGTCACCTTCCAGCGAAGAGATTATCTGTGAGTGTGAGTTGGTCACCCGTGAGATGCTCGAACGCACCATGGATGCGCTTCCCGGGGGGCAGCTTGACGATGTGCGTCGTCAGATTCGCTTGGGAATGGGACCCTGCCAAGGTGGCTTCTGCTCGCAGCGCAGTGCGGGAATTGCGCATGAACGCGGCGATATTGATGCTCCTCGTGCGAACGAATTGCTTCGTTTGTTCCTGAAGAACCGTTGGATTGGTTTGTGGCCGATCCTCTTCGGAAAGCAGGCACGCCAGGCTGCCTTGGATAACTGGATCCACGAAGGAACCCTTGACGTCGAGCATTTGCCGACCGCCCCCGACGCGGTTCCACGTGAATGTGAATACTGGGATGCCCTTGAAGGCGAGGAAGAAAACCCCACAGCTGTGGAAGAGAAGGAAGGTCATACTCATGCGTGACGCAGTCGTTATCGGAGCGGGCCTTGCCGGCCTTGCTGCCAGCATCCGACTGGCACAGCGCGGAGCGAAGGTCACTCTTGTCACCAAGGGAATTGGCGGACTCCAACTGGGACAGGGAACAATCGATGCCCTTGGATATGCCCCCGAGTTCGTTCAGCATCCCCTCGAGGCGATTGAGAACCTGGCCAATGAACGTCCTGAGCACCCCTACGCGCGACTTGGCGTGGATTCGGTCACTCAATCATTTGAATGGATTCGTGAACTTCTTGGTCCCGAACGCCTTGTTGGATCGCTTGACCATAACGTTCGCATCCCAACTGCACTGGGCGCTCTTCGTCCCACTGCGTTGTATCAGCCTTCGATGGAGGCTGGAATTCCGGTCGGCCAGGAATTCCTGATCGTCGGTTTCAACCGACTCAAGGATTTCTACCCGGCACTGGCAGCAGAGAATCTACGCCTGCAAAAGGATGTAAACGGTAATCCGATTTCGGCGCGCTCTGCCTACGTTGATTTGGACGTACGCGGCGAAGAACGCGATACGACGGGAACCAACTTTGCCCGTGCGCTCGATCTGAAAGAAAACCGTGTTCGCTTGGTCGAACTGCTCAAGCAGATTGTTCGCCCCGGTGAAACGGTTGGTCTTCCTGCCGTACTAGGCCTCAATGATCCGACTGCTTGGAAAGACATCCAGGAGATGCTCGGTCACCCCGTGTTCGAGATCATTCTGCAGCCGCCGTCGGTTCCCGGAATGCGCCTCAACCAGGAGCTCACAGAGATCGCGAAGGCAAACTGCCGCGTCATGCTGGGATCGTCTTTGGTTTCTTACGAGGCCGATGGCGACCGACTGTGCAGCGTGACCATTTCAACCGCGGGACACCCGCGCACCATTGAAACAAAGACTCTGATCCTTGCAGCCGGTGGTTTTGAGTCCGGCGCTCTGGAGATTGATTCTTACGGCAACGTCAGCGATACCGTGATGGGCCTTCCGCTGACCGGTGTTGATACCACGTTGCTCAATGGTGATTTTTGGGGAAGCGAACAGCCTCTTTTCAAGGTTGGCTTCGATGTTGATGAGCACATGCGTGTGTGCACTCCGGGCGCAGGCCCCGTGTACACCAATGTGTATGCGGCCGGCGGAAACCTGAGCGGTGCAACCCGTTGGAAGGAAAAGTCCGGTGATGGAATTGCGCTGGCAAGTGCGCTGCGCGCAGCGGATTCGATTGTGGAGGAACTTCAATGAGCCTGGAAATGGCACCCAGCGTCGAAGAAAGTGACGTTCTGGGGATTAACGGAGGCGAATTCGGCCTTCGGTCAACCCTGGATGCCTGCGTGAAGTGCACGATCTGTGAAACACAATGCCCGGTCATGCGCGTGACAGATCTATTCGCTGGCCCCAAGTACTCTGGACCGCAATCTGAGCGCTATCGCAAAGATGGCCACATTGTTGACCACTCGATTGACTACTGCTCCTCTTGTGGTACCTGCTCGCTGGTATGCCCGCAGGGAGTGAAGGTCACTGAGATGATCCACCATGCGCGTACCGACATGAAGAAGAAGCAGGGGATCCCGCTTCGTGACCAGCTGATTGGTCGTACCGGCCTGATCGGCTCCGTCATGACTCCTTTTGCACCCATTGCAAACTGGGCACTGGATGTGAAGCCAATTCGTGTCGCGATGGAAAAGGTCATCGGTGTTGACCGTAATGCCCCCATGCCTCGTGCATATGGACGCACTTTCGAAAGCTGGTTCAAGAAGCACACTCCGCTTCCTCAATCGGGCACGAAGGGACAGGTCATCTTCTTCCACGGATGCGCCGGTCAATACTTTGAGGTTGAAACCTCGATCCACTCTGTCTTGGTCTTGGAGCACCTGGGCTACGAAGTCCTTGTCCCGCACCACGGCTGCTGTGGTCTGGCTCTTCAGTCCAATGGCCTCTACGACGAATCGCGAAAGTATGTCTCTCGCCTGACGAACGACTTGCGCAAGGCTAACCGCGATGCGCCGATCATCTCCTCTTCAGGTTCCTGTGGTGGCATGCTCCGTCACGAAGCTCACGATATTTTGGGAATGGACACCCCTGAGCTCCGCGATGTTGCCTCACGTACCTGGGATATCTGCGAGTTCCTTATCGATCTTTACGATCGCGGGGAGCTCGACATGGATATGCAGCGCATCGATGTCACCATTCCGTACCACGCACCCTGCCAGCTCAAGTCTCAAGGACTGGGTATGCCCGCCGTTGAGCTCATGAGCCTGATCCCCGGTGTAACGGTGAAGGAATCCCAGCAGCCCTGCTGTGGCATTGCGGGAACCTACGGAATGAAGAAAGAAAAGTACGCGATCGCTCAAGCGGTTGGAAAGCCCGTCTTTGACTTCGTCAAGCAGGTGAATGTCGAGCTTGCAGCGTGCGATACCGAAACCTGCCGTTGGCAGATCCGTACTGCAACGGGTGCGAATGTCGTTCACCCGATTTGGCTGCTTCACAAGGCCTACGGCCTTCCCGAAGGCTGAGATTTAAAGAGTATCCCCGGGCGGCGCGCAGACGATGCGCCCCCGGGGATATTACTGTTACCCCATGAATACCTCTCGCCGTGTCGTTGTCACAGGAGCTTCCAGTGGAATCGGGGAAGCAACCGCCCGTCTTCTGGCTGAACATGGATGGCAGGTCGTTGCCGTAGCCCGACGCCGCGAGCGCCTAGAGGCCCTTGCTGATGAGATTGGTTGCGAGTATTGGGCAGCTGATCTTAGCGATCAGGCCCAGGTAGAAGAGATGGCTGCGCGCGTCTTGGAGGGCGGCCCCGTTGACGCGCTGGTGAATAACGCCGGCGGAGCTATCGGTGTTGATCGGGTCGCCGACGCAGATCCCGCACGGTGGAGCGCAATGTTTGAGCACAATGTCCTCACGGCTTTACATTGCACGCGCGCATTTCTCCCCTCGATGCGCGAGCGGGGAGGGGACCTTGTCTTTCTGACCTCGACCGCCGCCCATGACACCTATCCGGGAGGCGGCGGTTACGTTGCAGCTAAACACGCTGAACGCATTATTGCCAATACCCTGCGCCAGGAACTGGTGGGTGAACCCGTGCGTGTGATTGAAATTGCCCCAGGTATGGTGCGGACTGAAGAATTTTCTCTCAATCGACTGGGTTCTCAAGAAGCTGCCGACCGCGTCTACGAGGGGGTCGCTGAGCCGCTTCTAGCCGAGGACATCGCCGAGGCGATCGTATGGACCCTGGAGCGGCCACGTCACGTCAATATCGATTCGATGATTGTGCGCCCGGTTGCTCAGGCGACGAATACTCTTGTGGCTCGGACTACTGCGCCGGGCGCCTAGGACTGACGCCGCAGGTCACGATCGCCTAGCCCACATTTGCTCGGTTATGCGCGTAGCGTGGCATAAGCGCTCACGCTTGCAACTGCGATCAAGAGAACAATGAATGCCCAGGCTAGCGCGGTCGAGCTTACCCTTCGAGTAAGTCGTGCTCCAACAACGCCTCCGCACATCGAGGCCGCAGCAAAGCACGCAACCATGACCCCGGCCTCGGCACTGATATCCAAGGTTCCACCCAGCGCGCGCGAAGCCAGGCCAAACAGTGCAGTAATGAGCATGATCAACAGGGATGTTGCCGATGCTTTTTTCATTGGGTAGCGCAGAACAAGGTGAAGCGCAGGAACGATAGCGAAACCCCCACCGACACCAAAGAAACCGGTGAGAAAACCGGTGATGCTTGCGAGAAGAACCACAAGGGCTGCCTTCTTGAGCGTCGACTCAAGCGAGCGTGGGGAATCCTCAAGTGCGGCCTCGTCAATCGACGAAGGGGAAGCGTCAGCGGATGCACGCAACTGTCTATGCACCATGAATACCGCGACAAACGCCAGAAGAATACAAAACTCCAGCATGAGCGTGCGCGCTGAGACCAAAGGATTAAGGGCAGAACCGCCCCAGGTGCCAACAATCCCCGCGAAGGCAAAAAGGCTTCCGTGCTTCCAATCAACGTGGCCGCTGGGCGCACGGGTCACCAACGAAACGCATGCGGTCGCACCGACGATGATGAGCGACAATGTCGCAGCTTGATGCGGATTTTGCCCCAAGAGATACACCAAGACGGGAACAGAAAGAATTCCGCCACCGGCTCCCAGCGCTCCAACAACAATGCCAATGCCGATGCCGACGATTGCCGCCTCAATGAGCACCGTGATCCTCCTTGACCGGGGGTGTGAGTCCTAGTGAATGAGCAATGGCTGGATCCATGATTTGATCAGCGCTTGCGCCGCGCGAGATCAGGAAGGTCATCGCTTTGAAGTAGGGGAGAGCGTGAGAATAGAAACGCCGGTATCCCTGGCAGAGGTAATTGTGTGAAGGCCCAGAATCTGTCGTGATGAAACGATCCTTTGGGCATCCACCCCAGCACAAACGCAAGAACGGACAGCTCCAGCATTCATCATCTAGATCTTGCTTCTTCGTATCAAAAGCACGCATCTTTTCCGAAGTCGCAAGGGTCGGGAAATCGCTGTTCGCAATGTTGCCGACAAGCCACTCGGGCTCAACCCAGTGATCGCAGGCGTAGACATCTCCGTTAAACTCCATCGCCATATTCGCCCCGCATGATGGCGCATGGACACATACGCTTGCTGAGCCAAAGAGCGCAGAGATGGAAGAATCAAAGTCTTGCACAAAGACCGAGCCCACGTCAGAGCAGACCCACTCATCAAAAATTGAGCAGAGGAAGTTTCCGTACCCTTCCGGTGAGGTGGACCGTGAGGTTACGCAGTCTCCATCTTGGCGGTAGAGGAGTGCCGAGCTTCCACTTCTCCACCCGAGTTCGGCTTGACGCAGATGCTCTCGGGGAACGCGTTCGACAATGGGGATAAATTGCATGTACTGCGCCCCGAGTTCATCTCGGAAATAGCGATAGACCTCAAGGCCGTGGTCTTCGTTAGCAGCGTGGACCGTGCACAAGATATTGGTGTCAACATCGGCGTTACGCAGGTGTTCCCATCCACGAATCACCATCGAGTGAGTTCCGTGCCCTCCCCGGTTGAGACGGTAGGCGTCATGGAGGTCTTTCGGGCCATCGATGGAGATGCCGACTAGCACGTCATTGTCTTTGAAGAAACGCGCCCACTGCTCGGTGATCAAGGTGCCATTGGTTTGGATGGCATGACGAACCTCTTGGGTGGGGCGACGATACTTTTCACACAGCTCAATGAGGCGTTCGAAAAACGGGAGGCCGCGCAAGGTCGGCTCGCCTCCCTGCCAGAGCATGGTGACTTCTCCGTCGAGGCTGGCTGATAGAAAATTCTTGACGTATGTTTCAAGAGTTTCTTCGCTCATCGACTGTCGTTTTTGATCGTAAAGCAGTTCCTTCGAAAGAAAGAAGCAGTACTGACAGTCAAGGTTGCAGGCGGCGCCCGTTGGTTTGGCGACGACTGAGAAGGGGAGCGTGGGGGCTGGGGAATGCGTCATCGGGTCCCTTCGCTTTCCTTCTTGATTGACGAGGCCGTGGTTTGGGATGCGTAGGCCGCGGCCTGAGCAGCAGCAAGTGGGCCAAGCTCGGCGCGGACGACATCGATGTGCCACTTCATTGCGGGAATTAATTCGCTCTCGAGGCCGTGGGCAATCATATCGGAGACCTGGGGGATCGCCTCGGGAAGTTCTCCGGCCACAATGATCGCCCGAGGGTTGATGAGAAGAGCGGCATTTGCACAGCAAGCACCGACTGCACCCATTGCGTGCTCAAGGATCGATAGTGTTCGGGAATCTTGATTTTTAACTTTGGTCGCCAATTCGCTCAAAGAAGAGACATCGCACTGAGCGCAGAGTGAGGGAATAGAGGCGAGGGTTTCTAGACAGCCATCTTTCCCGCATGTACATGGGGTATGCACGTTCGGAACGCGCATATGCCCCAGTTCTCCGGTGAAGCCAAAGTCTCCGCCCGATAGGCGATAGGAAATCACCAGGCTGGCGCCGATGCCGTTGGAAAGCCGAACGTAGAGGATTGATGGGTACCCCTGTCCCGCTCCCCATAGCGCCTCGCTCAGGGCAGATAAGCGGGCAGTCGTATCAATGAGGATATTCCCGTTCCAGCGGCGTGAAATGATCTCGATAACGCTTTCGCGGCTGGGGTAGGGGGAATGGGGCGAGTGGGAAATATTTGAGCCCATAGGCACGGGCAGACCGATCCCGATGGTACTCACGTAGTCAGTAATGATGCCGCGCGTCTGTGCGCGCTCGAGGAGCATCGCTCCCATGGCGTCAAGTGCTTCAAGATAGTTGATGGGACGTGAGGCGGGGACTGATTGTGCAATGAGGACATTGCCGCCTCGACTGAGTAAAACCCCAGCGAAAGAGGCTCGGCTAATCACAATGCCGACCGAGTATGCGCACAAGCGCGCCGATGTGAACAGAGTCGATGGACGGCCCGCCCCCGTTCGTTCATCCCCCTTGAGAGAGATGACGGCGTGAGCATCGATGAGTTTTTTGATTGCGCGCCCGAGCGTTGTTCTGGAAACCTCGAGAGCTTCGCACAGCTGTGAGCGCGAGGAAGGTGGATTTTCACCAAGATAACTGGTGATTTGGTCTTCCAAAGAGGGCACGGCGGCGTGTAGATCGTAGTCCATGTCCTCTCCTTCGATGTTGTGTAGTGTGGGCCTCCCGCACGCCCCGGAAGGCCCACACCGATGGTGTGTTACTTACCCATGACCTCGTCGAGATCACTTCGAGCGGTGTTGACCAGCGGAATATCAAAATCCGTCATGGCCGCCATCCACTTTGCGAAGGAGTGGTCTCCGCGCTCGCGGAGTTGGAGGTATAGGTTCGTTGCGAGTTCACGGCGAATGTCGTCGTAGACGGGCACCGTGTATACATTGTTCATCTCTGCGGGATCAACTCTCAAATCGTAGAGCTCATTGATCGACTCCGGCGAAATGACGAGCTTGAATTCCTTGGTGCGCAGCATTCGCTGTTGCAGCGGGAAGTGGTGTCCGTGGAATTCGCAGACGATGTCTTCACGCCAACCGGGTACGTCCTCACCTCGCGTCAGGTCGACGATCGAGCGTCCGTCTTCAACCAATGCTGGGTCAAGTCCAGCGATATCGAGGACAGTTGCAGGAAGATCGATCAAAGATACGAAGGCATCGGATTGGCCGACCGCAGAAACACCGGGGATGTGCGCGATGAATGGGACGTTGTAAATATCGTCGTACATCATCGGTCCCTTGTCGTTGAGGCGGTGGGAGCCGGTGAATTCTCCGTGGTCTGCGCAGAAGAAGACTGCGGTGTCATCCAGGATGCCCAGCTCGCGTGCCACGTCCATGATTCGGCCGATTTCGAAGTCGATCATGGCGACGTATCCCCAGTAGACAGCAATGAGCTTCTTCCACTGATCGTTATCGAAGGACGATGTTGACCAGTAGGTCGCGTAGTTCTGCTGGATCTGCGGCTTACCGATGAGCGAGTCACCGAAGTTTTCCGGCAAGGTGACATCGTTCGGATCGATCAAATCGAACCACTCATCTGGGAGGAAGTAGGGAAGATGCGGGCCAAAGAAGTGGACGTCCAAGCTGAAAGGCTGTCCGTTTTCCTTCCAATCGGCTGCATATTCGCGAAGCTTCTCAATGGCGCGATCAGCCAAGAAACGCTCGAATGTTGCTTCTTCTGGTTGCTCGAGGCGTGCTGCAATGATGTGTCCATCGCGGCCACCGGGGAGCTTTCCTCGCCAGAAGTCATGTGCGCGAACTGGCGGAAGCCCGTGTTCGTTGAGCCATGCGACGTACTTCTCGTTGGCAACAGGGTTTTCAGCGCCCCAGTAGGTGTCGTCATCTGCACCGAACTTGTCGGGCAGGTTTGCCCCGCAATGGTACTTTCCGACGATGCCGACGTTGTAGCCCGCATCGCGAAGTGCCTGAGTGTAGGTCCAAGTCCCAAGGGGAATCATCGTCTGGTAGGCGATGTTCCATTCGGGGTTGGCCAGCACCAGGTGCTTTCCGGGGCGCTTTCCCGTCAGCAGTGAGGCGCGTGCGGGTGTGCAGATCGCAGTGGGAGTAAAGCAGTTGGTGAAGGCGAAACCGTTGCGTCCCATCTCGTCAATGACGGGGGTTTGAGCGTGAGGGTTGCCTAGGCAGCCGATCGTATCCGTGCGATGCTGGTCCGTCATAATGACTAGGACATTGCGGACATTATCCGGGATGTCGCTGGAGCGTTCGTATGTGTCAGACATGAGGTCCGTCCTAATAGGGGAGAGGAATGAACTCATCGGATTGATCCGTGATGCCTCATCTTTGAGGCACTTACACGCTATCGCCGAGTGAATTTTGGGCGGTGGCGTGGACAAAATTAATTTCTGTGAGCTGTGTCATAAAAAATCTCTCCCTCCTCACAGGAAAACCTCAGGTGCAACATAAAACAGACATAGAGGTGGTCCATACCTTGAAGACCAAGACAACAGGGCGGATGCCCCAGAGGAAAGGAACGCACATGAGTGCAGAAGATATGAACAAGGACCACCTGGACGAGACTCGAGTCATCGAGACTCAGGCCCAGGATGCACAGGCACCTGATGCTCATGCCGACAAGACGACCTATGTGAACGTGGCCTATCAGAAGGAAGATGGAACCTATGAAGGTGCTTGGCTTCCCGCTGATGAGGTTGTCTCTCGCGAGGCCTCAGCAAAGCCCTCGTGGAAGAAGAAGGCAGTAGCCGCCGGCGCCGCAGCGGCTTTCTTGGTTGCAGGTTTTGGCGCAGGTTGGGCAACAAGTTCGGTGGCCTCTCCCGCTCCGACGCAGCAATCGCAGGCGGTGCCCGGACAGCCGGGCCAGGGTGGCCCGGGCGGACAAGGTATGCCTGGCGGTCAGGGCGGTCCTGGGGGTCAGCAAGGCCAGGGTGGCCCGGGCGGACAAGGTATGCCTGGCGGTCAGGGTGGTCCCGGCGGTCAGCAAGGCCAGGGCGGCCCCGGTGGACAAGGTATGCCTGGCGGTCAGAATGGTCAGCAGGGTATGCCCGGTGGTCAGGGTGGTCCCGGCGGTCAGCAAGGCCAGGGCGGCCCGGGAGCTCAGAATGGCTCCTCGAAGAAGGGGTCTGAGGACTCAACTGCAAAGAAGAAGGCAGCAGAGAATTCCTCTCAAAACTCTGACTCCCAGAATTCTGGTTCCTCGTCTAAGTAATGAGGAACTCCGGGTAGGGGTGCTCGTAGCCGCCATGGCGTCTGGGCACCCCTACTTCTTTTCGTAGACGAAGGGGGTATCGGGCGGATTAATTGGAGTAATGCTCGTCGCTTTCAGATAGAGAGCTTTTGAATTGCGAACTTCCAAGGTTCCTTGGATGCGAACCCATTGATCAGCCTGCGGCGCGAATGAGGTTGTGTTATTCACGGCAAAACCCAAGGCGTAAGCATCGGCTGCGCAGCACCACATGGTCATCCGGGATAAACCGAAGCTGTCATCTGGACCGAATGGCGGCATCCCTGCCTCCGAGGAGGCTTTGTCTTTGGGTAAAACGAAGCCAGATACCTCGATTGTTTTGCCATCCCACTGATCGGGGTGAGTCACCATATCGATGACGCTGTCGTAGTAATTGTTCGTGTCGATCACACGGTCGGCGTGGAACTGTGCTGCGGAAGAAACATCTGAAGATGAAGGCATGGGCGTTGGTGAAATAGCACTCGCGGAGCTCGTTGACCCAAGGAAACTCGAGGGGGCCAGAGAAAAAGGCAAGGACCACGCAACGACTGGAATAAGAAGATATGCCGCATTCGTGCGTGTGCGGTGAGTATGTTTTTCCTGCCTGCGTGCAAGAAGATCGACGATGGCCCACACAATGAAGACAACACACAAGAAAATGATGAGCGGAAGGAAACGAGGCGGGAAGAAATAGACCCATCGCCTCGAAAAGAAGAGGAAGCCTAAGCTTGCCGCAGCGAGCACAAAGATCAAAGCGCGTGTCCTCACAATGCACCTCCCAAACCCCACCAGGTCAAGACAAAACCTGCCAGTGCAACAACAGCGGTGATGGTTGCGCAGATGCGAAGAGTAAATCGCGTCGAGAAAACCGCTGACAACATGAAGACGTTCTTCACATCAAGCATGGGGCCCATGAGCATGAAGGTCATGAGCGCTCCTGGGGGAAGCAGACTTGTCATGCTCCGCGCGACGATCGCATCTGATGATGAACACTGAGAAAGAATGAAAGCCATCAGCATCGCTACGGCAATGGAGACATATGAGGAAGTATGTCCCGTCATAAACCCAGCAGGGAGAAGCCCCTGGATGAAGCTGGAAAGCGCGGCACCAATGAGCATATAGGGCACGACGCGTAGGAAGGCCGAGGCCGACGCGGAAGAAAATGAAGAAAAGCGTCCTCGCGTAGTCTGTGCTGCGTGAACGCCGCATCCATCCGAACAATCACAGGAGTCATCCGACTCGCTCTGGCGCAAAACGGTTTTTAGGGATGGCATACGGATGCTGAGCAAAGTAGCAATTAACGTGGTGCAGATGACGGCTGCCGCCACGCGGAGCGATACCGCTTTCAGTGACGGGCCAAAGGCGTACCACGTTGAAAACAAGACAAGCGGGTTGATGGATGGCGCCGCAAAAAGAATGATGAAAACAGTGCGCGGAGGAACGCCTCTGCGCAGCAGGGTGCGTACAAGAGGAACGGTTGAACAATCGCAGACGGGAAGAAGCGCGGAATAGAAGAAAGCAACGACACAACCCGCAACGCGGCCTCGTGGGAAGAGGCGTGCAAGTTGGCGAGGAGAAAGAAAAACCTCGATCGCAGCGGCAATGAGGGAGCTGATCGCCAAGAAAGGTAAGGACTGAAGAGTAATCCCCGAAAAGATTGCAATCATGCGGGAAATGGGAATACCTGCAGCAGTCAATGCCTCTTGGAAGCGGTAGGCGCACACCAAAGCAAGGCATACGAGTGCTGTGACAGCCGTCGAGGGACGGGAAATGTCCATGTGCCTTCTTCCTTGTTGCGTGGTAGGGCATGCACCCTTAACTCTATCGCGATGCTGATCTCATTTTTGTGCTTGAGGCGAGATAGAAGTGCCTTGGGAGCGTGCTTTGCGTAAACTAGGACAGGCGTTGATCCGGCTACATCAGTAGGAATCACCGGGGAGCATTCGGAAGAACGGGCGAAAGCCTTAGTAGAACCGAACGGGTAAGCCCGTAACAGCTGTTAATGAGCGGCTACGCAGCGCGTAGCAAGCGGGGTGGTACCGCGGGAATCGGCAACGCTGATCCTCGTCCCTGTGGACCTGCGACACAAGGACGAAACATGACGAAGCACGGCTTCTACCCGCGCCATCGCGATGAGCAAGTGGATCCAAGCCCGTCCTTCCCTCAGATGGAAGGACAGACCCTGGCTTTCTGGGCCGCTGATGACACCTTCCGTAAATCCATTACTCGCCGTCCCGCCGGTAAGGGCGGTCAGAACGAATTCGTGTTCTACGACGGCCCGCCTTTTGCAAACGGCCTCCCGCACTACGGTCACCTGCTGACCGGCTACATCAAGGACGTTGTCGGTCGTTACCAGACCATGCTCGGACACCACGTTGAGCGCCGTTTCGGTTGGGATACCCACGGTCTGCCCGCAGAGCTTGAAGCACAGCGTCAGCTGGGAATCGAAGACGTCACCGAGATTACGCGTCCCGGTGGAATCGGTATCGAGGCCTTCAACGCGGCCTGCCGCTCCTCCGTGCTTCGCTACACAAAGGAATGGGAAGAGTACGTTACTCGTCAGGCCCGTTGGGTCGATTTCGATAACGACTACAAGACCTTGGATATGTCCTACACGGAATCGGTCTTGTGGGCATTCAAGCAGCTCTACGACAAGGGCCTTGCCTATCAGGGCTACCGCGTTCTGCCCTACTGCTGGCACGATCGCACTCCTTTGAGCAACCACGAGCTCAAGATGGACGACGATGTGTATCAGGATCGTACTGATAACACTGTCACCGTCGGCCTGCGCCTGGAAAAGAAACTGCGCGAAGACTCTGAGCGTCCCGAACTGGCGTTGATCTGGACGACTACGCCGTGGACCCTTCCCTCGAACGAGGCGATCGCTGTTGGCCCGCAGATCGACTACGTCCTGGTTCAGGTTGCTGCTGATCATGCGGGCAACTTGGCAGGGGAGCGAGTGCTGATTGCAGCAGACCTGGTTTCCGCTTACGCCAAGGAACTGGGCGAGGACCCGCAGGTTGTGGCCTCGTACAAGGGTTCGGAGCTGGTGGGGCTTCACTACCACCCGATCTACGATTTCTTTGATACTCCGGAAAACCGTGCAGAAGGCGCAGCGCCCGGCCCCAACGGTTGGTCGATCATCGCTGCCGACTACGTGACGACGACGGATGGTACCGGCCTCGTTCACCAGGCTCCCGCATTCGGTGAAGACGATATGTGGACCTGCATGGAATACGGAATCGGTGTGGTCTTGCCTGTCGATGAAGGCGGCGTTTTGACTTCTGAGGTCCCTGACTACAAGGGCTTGCAGATCTTCGATGCAAACCGCTATGTGGTTGCCGACCTGCGCGAGCAGGGCGGACCGATCGCGCGTCGCGCGCCCGAAATTCGCGCCGTGTTGGTTCGCGAAAAGTCCTACGTGCACTCTTACCCGCACTGCTGGCGCTGCCGCAAGCCCCTCATGTACAAGGCCGTCTCCTCGTGGTTCGTGCGCGTGACCGAGATCCGTGACCGTATGGTTGAACTCAACCAAGAGATCACCTGGACTCCCGCGCACATCAAGGATGGCATCTTCGGCAAGTGGCTGGAGGGAGCTCGCGACTGGTCGATTTCGCGTAACCGCTTCTGGGGTGCGCCGATCCCCGTGTGGGTATCGGACGATCCGCAATACCCGCGTACCGATGTTTACGGCTCGGTTGCAGAGCTGGAAGCTGATTTCGGCGTGAAGGTCACGGACTTCCACCGTCCCTTCATTGATCAGCTCACCCGCCCGAACCCGGACGACCCGACAGGTAAGTCGACGATGCGCCGTATTTCCGACGTCTTCGACTGCTGGTTTGAGTCCGGCTCGATGCCCTTCGCGCAGGTTCACTACCCCTTCGAGAACCAGGAGTGGTTCGAAAACCACTACCCGGGCGACTTCATCGTCGAGTACATCGGTCAGACGCGTGGCTGGTTCTACACGCTGCACGTCCTTGCGACCGCACTCTTTGATCGCCCGGCGTTCCGCTCCTGTGTCTCCCACGGTATTGTTCTGGGCGACGACGGTCTGAAGATGAGTAAGTCCTTGCGTAACTACCCGGACGTGGCCGAGGTCTTCAACAAGTATGGTTCCGATGCCATGCGTTGGTTCCTCATGTCCAGCCCGGTCGTGCGTGGCGGAAACCTCATGGTTAAGGAAGAGTCGATCCGCGATACGGTTCGCCAGGTGCTCCTGCCCATTTGGAACACCTACTACTTCTTTACCCTGTACGCCGGTGCGTGCAACGGGGGAGCGGGCTACGAGGCCAAGCGCCTTGACCTATCGGATCAGGCAGTTGTCGATGCTCTGCCTCAGATGGATCGCTACCTGCTCGCTCACACGCGCTCCTTGGCTGAGGACGTTCGAGGCGCATTGGACGCCTATGACGTTGCCGGTGCCTGTGACGCGATCCGTGACTACCTGGATGTGCTGACGAACTGGTACGTGCGTACTCAGCGCCAGCGTTTCTGGGACGAAGACGGTGCTGCATTCGATGCCCTCTACACCGCTTTGGTGACCCTCATGGAGCTGGCAGCCCCCTTGCTGCCGCTGCTTTCAGAGGAGATCTGGCGCGGCCTGACGGGTGGGGAATCCGTGCACTTGGTGGACTTCCCCGTGATTTCCGAGGCCGTGGCTGACTCTGCGCTTGTCGAGGCCATGGACGAGGTTCGTTCCGTAGTCTCCGCTGCTCACGCCCTGCGTAAGACCCGCCAGCTGCGCGTGCGTCAGCCTTTGGCTTCCTTGCAGGTTGTCTCTGAGCACCACAAGGAGCTGGAGCCCTTCGCGGATCTCATCGCTTCCGAGGTCAACGTCAAGTCTGTGGTGTTCGCTTCTCCGGAGACATCGGGCCTGAGCGTTCGCACCGAGCTTTCGCTCAACCCGCGTGCCTTCGATCCGGCTTTCCGTAAGCTCACCAGCCAGCTGTTCAAGGCTCAGAAGTCCGGTGAGTGGGAGGTTGTGGACGGTGAGTGCCGTTTCGCTTCTGTTGAGCTGGATGGGAAGCCGCTGGTGCTCACGGGCGACATGTTCTCCGTGTCTACCTCCGTGGACGCGGCCGAGGGCCAGGTCGCGGACGTGCTGCCGTCGGGTACCTTCGTGGTTCTCGATACGGAGCTGACCCCTGAGCTCGAGGCCGAGGGCTATGCCCGCGACGTCGTGCGCGCGGTTCAGGATGAGCGTAAGAACGCCGGCCTGCACATTGCAGACCGCATCGACCTGACGCTGACGGTTCCCGCTGATCACGTGAGTGATGTCGAGACTTGGAAGGACATGATTGCCTCCGAGACTCTGGCATTGTCCGTGTCGGTTGAGGCCGGCGACAAGCTGGCTGTGAGCGTCTCCAAGCACTGAGTCTGAGTGCTATAAAGCAGCGGGGTGGGCCACACAGATGTGTGGCCAACCCCTTTGTACTGTGATCGTGAGTGGTGCTCAGCGCCAATCGATAGTGCGCCTCATTACAGGTGCGTTATTGAACCGCGTCGACAGCTTCTTTTGCGGTCTTTAGGCCAACGCCGGTGCGATCTCTGTAGGCCTTGACGGCCTCGAGCTTGCGTCCATCTAGCACCAGTGCGCGTTCGGATGGACTCAGTGCTAGATCGATGGCTTCTCCGGAGGCTTTTAAGAGTCGTTCGAGATGTGCGACTCGCTCCTTCAAGCGCTCATTTTCTTCGCGCAGCTCTTCGAACTTGCGTGCATCCCCAATCCATATACCCATGAGTGCCCTCCTTTGGGCTTTGCCTTTGAGATATGAGGAATTCTATCAATCTGTATCCATGCAGAAAAGGCCTCACTGTGTGCCAAGTAACAGATTTATAACGTTTTATGAAAACGTTTTAACTCCCCTTGTGTCGCACGCTACAGTATCGACATGGCCTCACGGGTCCGACTTGTCGACGTTGCACGAAACGCTGGAGTTTCACCGACTACCGCTTCACTCATCCTCAGCGGTAGTCGCGCAGACGCGTTCACTTCCGCAACCCAGAAGAAGGTTCACGAGGCCGCTCGAAGCCTTGGCTACACTCGTTCAATCCTTGGCTCCTCCCTGAAATCCGGTGCCACGCGCACGATTTGCTTCTTCTACACCCCTCCCATGGACCGCTTCGTCGAGCGATTCCAACTACATGCGAGTGCGCGCCTCGAAGAAGAAAACCTCCACCTAGTGTCGATCCCAGTTCGCATCGGCGAAGAACAACAGATCGTCAACGCCCTGTCGTGCGGTCTCTACGACACTGCCTGCCTCGCCTGCAATCCCGCCAGCGCCAAAGTCCTCATGGATCTCCTCCCAACCCCGCCAATCCCCACCATGATCTTTGGTACCCTCGCGCCAAACCCCTCCTACATCGGGGTGACCATTGACGAAACCTCGGGGATTACGCAGGCTCTCAGTGGCCTCGTCGAGGGAGGAGCGAAGAAGATCGCCTACCTCACCCAGCGCCGTAGCGCCGACGAACTTGAAAACGAACCGCGCTGGCACGCATACACCAAATTCCTCAGCGATTCACACCTGGGCACCCCTGAAATTTTGGCGTACACAGAGGGGAGCATCCCCTCCGCTTTCCAGTGCGCCACCACGATTTTCACCGGTCGAGATCCCCTTCCCGATGCGGTGTATTGCGATTCTGATCGAGTTGCCATTGGCGCAGTCCTTGCAGCAACTCAATGCGGAATCGCGATCCCCGATGACCTCCAAATCATCGGCACAGGCGCCTCCGTCGATGGCGGCGACCTTCACCCCGCGCTGTCCACAATCGGCCTCGACAACCAAGACCTGGATAGTGCGGTGACCTTACTGTCCACACTCAGCGGTGAAGAACCGGAGTCGACAACGCTGACCCTTCGGTGGCACTACATGCCCCGAGGGACAACGCACTAAACGAGAAAGAACATAAGGAGCGCAACGATGCGACACAGCTCTTCTAAGCGGCTCAGCCGCACTCTGTCGGTATGCGCGGCTTTTGCCATGGCCGCTTCTCTTGCCGCGTGCTCAACTCCCGGTGGAGTTGGACAACAGTCCTCTGGTTCCTCGAGCGAATCCTCGCAGTCGCTGGGAATCCAGGGCGATCGCACTGGTAAGGAAATCCTGATCTACATGTCGGCTGGCCGCGATTACAAGGCCTACACCGACACCTTCGCGGCTTTCGAGAAGGAGCACAACGTCAAGATCAACGTCCAGTACTACCAGTGGGGCGACCTGCAGCAAAAGCTCACCGCTGACTTCCTATCCGGCCAGACCCCTGA
This sequence comes from Actinomyces sp. ph3, assembly GCF_000308055.1. Taxonomy (GTDB): domain Bacteria; phylum Actinomycetota; class Actinomycetes; order Actinomycetales; family Actinomycetaceae; genus Pauljensenia. Next base: position 51,187 of record NZ_CAGY01000007.1, on the reverse strand, counting down.
CCTCGTCGAAGAAAACGGCGGCTGGTGGTCCACTCGCTGGGGCGCAGACGGCAATATCATGTCCCTCGATCCCTTCCTCCAGAAGGAATCCGGATTCCTCGATGACTTCGTCGAATCTGGCCTTGCAAACCGTCAAGCCGACGGCAAGACCTACGGCATTCCTCTCCACGTGACCATGGGCGGCCTCGTCTTCGGTAACAAGGAAATGATGGACAAGGCAGGCGTGACCATGCCTAAGACTTGGGCTGAACTGCGTGAAGCCTCCAAGAAGATCCAGGAATCCGGCGTTGAGTATGGTCTGGCACTCAACAACGACGCCTCCTACACCGTCCCCTTCCTCATGCAGGCTGGAGTCACCTTCACCAAGGACGGTAACGAGCCCATGACTCCCGCAGCCAAGGCAACCGAAGCCATGCAGTTCCAGCACGACCTGATCTACAAGGACAAGCTGGCCCCGGTTCCTGTCGCCTCGAATGACTACGCTGCACCGCGTAAGGTCTTCACCTCCAAGCGAGCAGGCTTCATTCTCACCGGCCCCTGGGATATCTCAGCAGTGCGCAAGGAAGACCCGAACTTCCCGCTGACCGTTGGTGAACCCCTCAAGGGCGATGTCCAGAAGACCTACCTGGCTGGCTCGGGCATGATGATCCCCTCGAAGTCACAGAACGCAGAGCTCGCATGGCAGCTCATCAAGGACATGACCAGCCTCAAGGTCCAAGAAGCCGTCACCGCTGAGACCGGAATGGCAATGTCGCGTAAGTCCTGGGCGAACTCTGACGTTGTCAAGAACGATCCGATTCTCTCGGTCGTCGCTAAGTCGCGTGAATTTGCCGCGACCCCCGACAAGGCATTCTGGGGTAACGAAAACGCCGCGAAGATCTCGGACGCCCGCAAGGTGATGTACGAAGAGATCATCCTCAATGGAAAGGACCCGGCTGCTCAGGTCCAGACCTACGAGACCACAGTTGCGGGACTCCTGAAGCAGTAACTCATGTCCGTCTCGTCTCGGAGCCGGGGGCGTCGGGGAGGGATGCGCGCACGCCAAGCGCGTACCGCGTATCTCTTCCTGACCCCCGCGGTCATCTACTTCGTTCTCTTCATGTTCTGGCCGCTGATCCAGGAATTTCAGCTATCCTTTACGCGCGGCTTTACAACGCTGCGCCCCGTGGGATGGAAGAACTATTCCTCGATCATTCGTGACCCCGAAGTCCAACACGCCTTCGGAATCACCCTGATCTACGCGGCCTCGGCACTGATTTTGGGCGCGTGCGTGGGCTTGCTCCTTGCTCTCATCCTCAACCAGAAATTCCGTGGGCGCACTCTTGCGCGCACGATGATCCTGACCCCATATATGACCTCGGTGGCCATCGTTGGCTTGATGTGGCGCAATATCTTGGACCCGACGACGGGTATCTTGAACTCGGTGCTCTCAAGCCTGCACCTTCCCACCCAGCAGTGGCTCACCACCGCGCCGCTGGCAACACTCGTTGGGATTACCGTGTGGCAAGAAGCCGGCTACTTCATGCTTCTTTTCCTGGCTGGCTTGCAGGGCATCGATCCTCAGATTTACGAGGCCGCGCGCCTCGATGGTGCATCCCCTTGGAAGCGTTTCTGGTCCTTGACCCTTCCACTCCTTGCCCCGACGACACTCTTTGTCGGTCTGGTCGGAATGATTTCAACCCTCCAGCAATTTGGCCTACCGTACTTGGTGACCAATGGTGGGCCCGGAAACGCCACGAGCTTGTACGTCTACCAGGTCTACCGTGAGACCTTCCAGAGTGGAAACTTGGGCTATGCGTCTGCCATGAGCTTCGCCTTCTTGGCAGTCATTATGGTTTTGTCCCTGATCCAGATTCGGACGGGACGAAGGAAAGAGGCACTATGATGTGCGTACCTACCCCGCCCCCGGCCTCGGCAGTCATCAAAAAGAAGAAGAGCATCGCTGACGAAGAGCTCTTCCCGGGTGCGCGCCTGGTTTCGCTGATCTTCATCTGGATTGCTGCTGCTATCGCTGTTGCCCCGCTGCTGTACATGATCTCTTTGGCTTTCCAATCCGACGCTGAAGTTTCCGGTGGATCTGCGGTCCTCATCCCTGCGAAATGGCAGTGGGAGAACATTGGGAGGCTCTTTGCGGCGGCACCCTTTGGCCGTTTCCTCTTCAACTCGATCCTGGTCGCCGGGTTGATCACTTGCTCGCACATCCTTTTCGCTCCGCTGGTTGGATACGTTTTTGCGAAGTTTGATTTCCCGGGCAAACAGGTCTTCTTCATTGCGATCTTGTCGACCATGATGATCCCGCTCTTCGTGCGTATGATCCCGCTCTACGTGTGGTTCTCGCAGATCGGATGGCTTGATACCTATCAGGGTCTGGTCATGCCATTCCTTATGAGTGCTTTCTCGATCTTCCTCATGCGCCAGTTCATTGCGGGCGTGCCCGACTCTTTGATCGAGGCGGCCCGCGTGGACGGGGCCAATGAGCTAAGGATCTACCGTTCGATTGTTCTCCCGCAGTGCAAACCCGCACTGACGGTCCTGGGATTGTTCACCTTCGTTTTCCAGATGAATGAATTCCTGTGGCCCTTGATTGCGACCAGCTCGCTGGAGATGCGAACAATTACTATTGGACTATCAATCTTTAAGAGTGAATCTTTCACCGCTTGGAACCTGACGGCAATGGGATCTCTCATGCTGTTTATCCCCGTGTGCTTGCTCTTCGTCCTCACGCAGAAGCACATTGTTCAGGGCATCGCGATGACGGGTATCAAGTAGGAGTTACCGTGAGTGAGAACCATCCGAATATCGTCCTCATTGCCGTTGATCAATGGAGGGGGGATTGCCTGTCGATTCTTGGACATCCCGACGTGCGCACCCCCTATCTTGATCAGCTAGCTGGGGGAGGAGCGCAGATGACGCAGGCCTATGCGGCTTGCCCCACCTGTGTTCCTTCTCGGATGGGACTCATGACCGGAACCGCACCGACGACGCACCGTCGAATCGGCTATCAGGACGGAATTACCTTCGATATGCCGGTTACGCTCCCCGGAGCACTTCGCGATGCCGGGTACCAAACCCAAGCAATCGGCAAAATGCACTACTGGCCAGAGCGCGGTCGTATTGGTTTTGATGATGTCATTTTGCACGATGGCTATCTTCACTACTCGCGTCACCGCGAGCGCGATTCGCGGATGTACGACGACTACCTGACGTGGTTGCGTGAACAAGAGGGCGCGGGTGCCGCGGAGGACTACATCGATAATGGCCTCGAATGTAATTCGATGGTTGCGCGTCCTTGGGATAAGGCGGAAAAACTGCACCCCACGAACTGGGTTGTCACCGAGGCAACGCAGTGGCTGTATCGGCGTGACCCCACCTGCCCATTCTTCCTTTACCTGTCCTTCCATCGTCCTCATGCCCCGCTTGACCCGCCGCAGTGGGCTTTCGACAGTTATGACCAGGAAGAGCTCACTCTTCCGGGCGAGGACAATTGGTCGGATGAATTGATGAGTGAAGAGAGACGGGATTGGGACCCGACCGCACTCGCTGCCCACTATCGTGAGAGGGACGTGCGGCTCGCGCGCGCCGGCTACTACGGGCACATGACGCACATTGATTCCCAGATTTCCAGGTTTATCCAGACGCTAGGGGAGTTCGGACTGGCTGAAAATACGGTGGTTGCTTTTGTCTCCGACCACGGGGATATGATGGGCGATCACGGACTGTGGCGAAAAGGTTACCCTTACGAGGCTTCCTCACACGTTCCCTTCATCTTGTATGGTGCTGGGATCGCTCCCGGTACGCGCGTGGATAGCGTGGTTGAGATCCGCGACGTAATGCCAACCCTGCTGGACGTTGCGGGAGTTGAGATCCCCGAGGAAGTTGAGGGGCGCTCTGTCCTTCCCTTGATTGCCGAGGCCGACGATGAAGTTCCGTGGAGAGAGTACCTTCACGGCGAGCATTACTTGTTTGAGCAATCGATACAGTGGATTCGTTTCGATTCTTACAAGTATGTGTGGTTCTCTACTTGGGGAATCGAACAGCTCTTCAACCTCGATGAAGACCCCGAAGAATTGGTTGACCTGTGCAAACTTTCCGCTGATGCGCGAAGCAGCGAAGTCAGCGATGCGCTTCTTCGTGGGAGAAACTACCTGATCGCAGAGCTTGAGGGACGCGAAGAAGGATATGTGGCTGACGGGCGCTTAGTTCCCGGACGCGAATCCGTGAAGGTCCTGACGCATTCCTATCCGCTTCGCGAAGAAGCACGTTAGGTCTGGAGCAAGGTTCGTCTCGATCATGAACCTTCTCGTGAAGGGTCAGTGGGATGAAGCCGGGTCGGGAGTGATGCTTGGATCTCCGTCGACAAAGTATTTGTAGGTGTCGTGGGGATTAACAACGTTACAGGTGACCTCATAGGTGCTCTCAGAGGTTGCTCCCTTAGCGGTACCCGTGAGGGAAGCAGTATACGTATATTTCAAGTCTCCACTCTCGGTTTTGCCCTGGTTCCTCACGGAGCGCGTCTTGATGATGCTGATAGCATCCATCTTTCCGGACTCGTCTACCGCTTTATAACAAGCCTTTCGGTTTTCCGTAGTGATCTCAATAGTGATCCCCTCGTCGAGGTAAGACGAAGTAGCAGTCGGTGAACTTGATGCGGATGACGATGGATCAGACGTGGTGCTCGATGAACCACTGCCGGCAAGCGCTCGCATCAAGAAGAAACCGCAGATGATGGCTAAGACGATAGCAACAGCAATCCATACTCCAGCACTGCCTCTTTTCTTAGGCGTCTGTGGAGCCTGGGGTGCTTGGTACTGTCCTGCGGGGACAGGAAAGCCTTGAGGAGCGGGAGAAGCGGAGTTTGGAGTGAATTGAGACATGGTGTCCTTATCGATCTGCTCTGTTAATTGCCAACCTTGTCGAAGTTTATGTTTTAAATCATCGTCTGTAAAAAGTTCCTCTTTCGAATGTGTCCGGAAGCGCCTTAGTTAGCGCGGCGAATTCTTGCGTGTGGGAGGGACGAATGAAATGTGAACGCCAGTAGCGAACCGCGGTCTGAGCGCGCAGCGCCTGTGCGGCCTCGTCGATAGAATAGGCGCAGCTTACTCAGCTTCAAACGAAGCCCAACGCGACCACTCACCGACCACGCGAAAGGGCTAACCAAGGAGGACTCATGGCGGGCGAATCATTCTTCACGCACGATCCAAACGAGGAAACACGCGCAGCGCGTGCGGAAGACGATACCCAGCTTCACGGCACGATTCCCGCAGATCTCATTCCCTACCTTGAAGAAGCCGATCGCGTTGATGACGAAGACTTAGTCGGTGACGATCAGCAAGAAGAAGTGAGCGAACGTGATCTTGCTCTGGAGGCCTTGGCTCTGAACTCCATGCTTTTGGGGCCAGATCCCTCCATTGTTGCTGAGCTCGAAGGCGACTACTCGCAGTGGGGTGAAGACTGGGAGGAAGAGCTGGCTGAACGCCGTGCAGAAGATGCGCACCGCGAGGCCCTTGACGATGCCGCGCACACAGCAGCAGTCCTCGAGCGAGTTGAAGAAATCTACCAACAGATCATCGCTCGTGTTCCTGAGCACCAGGTTCAGCCGACCCTTGACCGCGTGACCGAAACCCTGGACATCTTGGGTGATCCTCAAAATAGCTACCCCAGCGTTCACATCACCGGAACGAATGGGAAGACCTCTACGACTCGCATGATCGATGCGCTCCTGGGTGCTTTTGGTGTGCGTACTGGTCGTTTTACTTCGCCGCATCTGGTTGATGTTCGTGAGCGCATCACAATCGAAGGTGACTCAATTTCTCCCGATGAATTCGTTCGTACGTGGGAGGATATTGCACCCTACATCGAGATGGTCGACCGTGCCCACGCCGAAACTGATGGGACGAAACTGTCTTTCTTCGAGGTCTTTACCGTCATGGCCTTCGCGGCATTCGCTGATCACCCCGTCGATGCTGCCGTCGTCGAAGTCGGTATGGGTGGCCGCTGGGATGCAACGAATGTGATCGATGCCGGTGTTGGTGTCATCATGCCCATCGCCATCGATCACGAAAAGTGGTTGGGTTCGACAATTCGTGAAATTGCGGAAGAAAAAGCAGGGATTATCAAGCCTGGACAGATCGTGATTGTTGCTAAGCAACAAGAAGAAGCACTTCGAGTCATTGAAGAGCGCGCCGCCCAGGTCGATGCGATTGTTCGCCTTGAAGGTAGGGACTATGAAGTCCTGGATCGTCAGCTGGGAGTCGGTGGGCAGATGATTACCGTACGCACACCCGCCGCGCTCTACGAGGATGTATTTGTCCCTCTCTTTGGTGATTACCAGGCAAGCAATGCGGCAGCTGCCATCGCAGCAGTTGAAGCCTTTATGGGAGGTCGTGCGCTGGACGCGAAGGTGGTCGAGGCTGGAATGCTAAGCGCTACATCGCCGGGGCGCCTTCAGGTCGTGCGCCACTCGCCGACGATTATCGTCGATGCTGCGCACAACCCCGCGGGCGCGCACACTCTGGGTGAATCCATTTCCGAGGCCTTTGACTTCGAGCGAGTCGTTGGCGTGTACTCGGCAATGGGGGATAAGGATATCGAGGGAGTTCTCGGTGAGGTCGAACCCTATCTGGATTCCATCGTTATCACGCAGATGCCGGGGACTCGCGCCAAGCCTGCAGAAGAAATTGCACAGATCGCACGCGAAGTTTTTGGCTCCGACCGCGTGGATGTTCAAGAAGACATCCTCGAAGCAATTGCGACCGCAGTGAACCTTGGTGAATCTGGAGATGAAAGTGCACCTGCGACGGGTGTTGTCGTCTTTGGCTCGGTTTTGTTGGCCGGTGAGGTTTTGCGCTTAATGGATATTCGCCCCTGAATACCTGAGTTGCCTACTTGGGTACCCTAGTATTTTCAGGATGTACGCGGGTATTATGAAGCGAAGGACCTGATCAAAGGGGTGGATACGGTTGACTGAATCGCAAGTTGTGATCACCGTCCGCTCAGATTCGCGCCCTGCCCTCGCGTTCATTTCCGGTGGCGGTGGCGGACACGAGCCTCTTGACTCCGGGTTTGTTGCTCCTGGAATGCTTCACGCCTGCGTGACGGGGCCTCGTTTTACATCACCCTCAGCACCTGACATTGCCCAGTTGATGGAAGAAGTTACCGCCGAACTGCGCGTGAACACGATTGTCGCATTGGTGAAGAACTATACCGGCGATGTATTGAATTTTGAGTTGGCCGCGGAGCTAGCGGCAGCTTCCGGGCTTGAATGCATAATGATTCGCGTCTGCGACGATTGTGCGACTCGAGAGGTGTCTCAAGGCGCTCGCGGAATTGCGGGGACCGTGCTCTACGAGAAAATTCTGGGCGCTGCAGCCTGGCTGGGACAAGCCAGTGAAGAACTCGTCTCTTATGCCAATCAAATCGGCGAATCCATTGTCAGCTACGGCGTCGCCTTCCGTGCTCCCTCAGATGAGCAAGGAATTCCCGTTTACGATATCCCCGCGGGACAGGCCGAGCTGGGAGTGGGGATCCACGGCGAGAGGGGAGTAGATCGTCGTACCTTCTCACAGCGCCGCGAAGTGATTGAGCACTGCGTCGATGAAGTTTTTTCCCAACTCGCCCCTGGAGATGATCCTTTGATCGTTCTGGTCAACGATCTTGGACAGGCAGACCCCAATGACACTGAAAGCGCGCTTCTGAGCGTCAATGAACGCGCAGAAAACTTAAGCATGAGTATTGCGCGTACCAAAGTTGGACGATTCGTCACCAGTGCGGACATGGACGGGCTGTCAATCACACTTATGCGCGCAAATCCCGCTATCCTTAGCCTTTACGATGCTCCGACACTTGCCCCCTCATGGAGTGAATAATGACCACCATCAACACACAATGGCTCGAGCAATGGATGGACCTTTGTGCCACCGCTTTGCTTCGAGATGAAGAACGACTGACCGAACTTGACCGACAGATCGGTGACGGTGACCACGGCATCAATATCACGCGTGGCTTCTCTGAGGTTCGCCGCCTCATCGAAGAACAAACTCCTGCCTCCCTCTGCGAAGGGCTCACCCTGGTCGCAAAGACCTTGCTTGTTCACGTTGGCGGGGCCTCGGGTCCCCTGTATGGAACCGGCTTCCTTCGCGGAGGCCGCGCCATTGCAGAGCACCCCGATCTTGGCGCTAGCGAAACAATCGCGCTCCTGTACGAGGCCATCGCGGAAGGTATTGCCCACCGAGGGAATGCCGAGGCCGGGGATAAGACCATGCTCGACGCGTGGCTTCCCGCCGCTCATGCCGCTCGCGATGCGTGTGAGAAAGGCGCCTCTGTTGATGAGGTTCTCTCAAGCGCTGCCCAAGCTGCGCAGCGCGGCGCTACCCTCACCGAAGGAATGAAGGCTCTGAAGGGGCGCGCATCCTACCTGGGTGAACGTTCCGTTGGGCATCTAGACCCGGGTGCCGTTTCATCCGCAATCATCATCATGCAGGCAGCGCGCGCTGCCGCTGAAGAATAGGACACCCCAATGGCGCGTGTTTCTTTTGTGATCATTTCTCACAGCCATGAACTGGCAAAGGGAGTCGTTGACCTCGCGACGCAGATGGCCCCCGATGTCCACTTTGAGATCGCAGCTGGAGATGACACAGGTGCTTTGGGTACATCCATGCACAAAGTAGAAAACGCGCTCGACCGCGCTTTGGCGCAGGTTCACAAACCAGGTGATGAAGAATGCTGCAGGGGCGTTCTTTTGATGTGTGACCTTGGCTCGGCAACCATGGTGGCCCAGACAGTTCTTGAACTCCGGGGCAATCCAAAAGACTGCATGTGCATCAATGCGCCTCTTGTCGAGGGCACAATTGCTGCAGCTGTCGCTGCACGGGGAGGATTGGGTCTTCGCCAAGTTGCTGCAGCTGCCTATCAGAGCGTCATCGATATGGCGGGTAGAGCGCGCAGTGAACTTGAGCAGATTACTAGCGTGAGCCTTGACGCGAATTCGAATGTTCTTTCATCCCTTGATGCATCGAAGAAGTTTCGCGAAGCCGATATGGTTGTCACTGATCCTGCAGGCTTACATGCACGTCCGGCCGCTCTTCTTGTCCGTGCACTCGCATCCTTGGACGTCCAGGTGTGGATCAACGATGTCGATGCCTCGTCGGTCCTCGAAATTATGTCCCTGGGAGTGCGCCATGGTGAGCACGTCCACGTTCGCGCTCAGGGACCTGATTGCGACAAAGCGTTGGAACTCGCCCGCGATATGCTCGAGGGCGGCACGCATTGAGCAATAATCCGCTGAAAATCTTCAGGAAGCTTTAGGCTGGGTCTCGTGCACCTGAAAACCCTGTCCCTGAGAGGATTCAAATCCTTCGCCAGCGCAACGACTCTTCGCCTTGAACCGGGGATTACCTGTGTCGTCGGTCCGAATGGTTCCGGCAAATCTAATGTCGTTGACGCTCTTGCCTGGGTGATGGGGGAGCAGGGAGCAAAAACTCTTCGCGGTGCCAATATGGCGGACGTGATCTTCGCCGGCACATCTGGCCGGGCCGCATTAGGACGCGCTCAAGTTGACCTCACCATTGACAATTCAGATGGCCTTCTCCCCATTGACTATTCCGAAGTCACTATTTCGCGCACGCTTTTTCGCGGAGGTGGAAGCGAATACGCCATTAATGGAACTTCCGCTAGGCTCTTAGATATTCAAGAGCTCCTGTCGGATACCGGCATGGGTCGGCAGATGCACGTCATTGTCGGCCAAGGCCAACTGGATACAATTTTGTCCTCGACTCCTGAGGAACGGCGCGGCTTTATTGAAGAAGCAGCAGGCGTGCTCAAGCACCGCAGGCGGAAAGAGCGCGCGCTTCGAAAGCTCTCAGATATGGATCAGAACCTGGTTCGTGTTCTTGATCTAACCAGCGAAATTGAACGTCAATTACGTCCGCTTGCCCGTCAGGCAAAGATTGCTCGGCGTGCGTCGATCATTCAAGCGCGGGTACGTGATGCGAAGGCACGATTGCTTGCTGATGATTTGGTTATTGCTCGCGACAAGCTTCGTCGAGGTTCCGAGGACGCGGGCACACAGCATGAACGCTTGACCTCCCTTCAAGAAGAAGAGGCACGTGCACAAGCGCGTATCCGTGAATTGGAAGCAGAGGAAGCCGAGCGTCATCCGCATGCCGCGCAGGCGATGGAAGAATGGCAAGCTCTCACCGCAATCGCTGAACGCCTCAACGCAACAATGACGATTGCTCGCGAACGAGTATTGACGCATTCTCAGCCAGAGTTGGCACCGCAAAGCGAAGACCCAGCTTCTTTGGATGAGCGTGCGCAGGCAGCAAGCCACGAGGATGCGCAGATCCTTCAACGCGTGCAAAGCGCTTCAGAACGCGTCGATCAGGCACTAAGGCAACGTGGTGAGGCTGAAAAACGTGATGACGAGGCCCAGCGTGCCCTTGCGCAGGCAAATCGTCTGCTTGCCGATTATCGCGAGGCAAGCGCGCGACTGAGTGCTGGGGTGGCCTCGGCTGCATCACGTCTTGATGCCGCGCAATCGGAAGCACAACGTGCGGCGCATCAACTGGATGCGGCGCGAGAGCGCCAAGCTCAAGCTGCGCGCGAGGCCGAAGCCTATTCGGAAAACGATCCCCAAAACGATTCAACTGCCTCGAAAGCCCTGAATATCGCGCAAGCAAAGCGAGAGGAAGCACGCGAAAAGGTCGATGAACTTCTGGCGCGAGAGCGCGATGCTCGGGCAGAACGAGCTCGCTGGGAGGCACGCCGCGACGCGCTCGCCCAAACGCTTACTCCCAGTGACGGCACCGCCTCGTATCTGAATGCTCCCGGTGCAAAGGGTGATCTACCCAGCGCACTCCACATCCGTGCGGGTTATGAAAACGCAATTGCGCAATTGCTTTCTCCTTTTGCCGATGCCCTGGTCATCGATACCCCAGAACATGCCTGGCAGACCGCTGCCGATGCACGTCAAAAAGCTCAGGGCCGCGTGCGTCTTCTTGTCGACGACGCATCGAATTCTCAAAAAACGCCGAAACTTGATGGCCTTGCAGGTGCATGGGCAAAGGATCTCGTCACTTCGACAGCATTCGATGGGCTTGTCGATGCTCTTCTCGCGGGTTCATGGGTGTGTGAGACTCTGGAGGAAGCTCGTCAAGCTTTGACGCACCCAGAAATCGAACGCGTTGCAACGACTCAGGGAGATGTTCTCTCGCGTACCTCGATGTTGGTTGCGGGCGACGAAAGCGCCTCACCACTTGCCCTTCGCGCGCAATATGAGGAAGCAGCGGCAGCCGCAAGCGCAGCTATGGAGGAAGAGCGCCGAGTACAAGAAGAATTAACACGTGCCAACGCTGCACTTGACCTAGCAGTTCGCGGCGCGAATCAAGCCCTGAAGACCCTTCGTGAAGAGGACGCGCGTCAAGCAAAGATTGCCCAGGAAGCCGCGCGCGTTCACAGTGCTCTTCGAGCTGCCCGTGCTGAGACGACTCGCGCCGAGGAAACCCTCAAGCGTGCGCAAGAACAGCTGGAACAGGCACGCGAATCTCATGAAAATGCTCAGCAGCGCCTGAAAAATGCAGCCCTCGAGGCGCCCGATGTTGATCTCGAGGCCGCCAGCCGTCACGCAGAAGAGTGTGCGGCAGCCGCACGTGCAGCCCGTGACGAAGAAACCCAGGCCCGGTTGGCTTTACGGGCTGCAGAAGAAGAGTCCCGAGGCGCCGCGTCCAGAGCGCGAAATCTTCGCCAAGCCGCCGCGCGAAGTCGTGAAGAACGCATTGCTTATCAGCGGAGGGAAGAACGCCGTCGGCGTGAACTCTCGCGAGCTCAAAGAGTCTTGGAGGAAGCGCAGAAGGGTTATGCTCGCGCTCAGAGTGCGGTTGCCTCCGCAAAGGCTCGCCGTGATGCGATTGAAGAATCGCGAAAGGCCGATTCAGAGAAACTTACTGCCGTACGCCGGGAACTTGATGACGTGCGTTCGCAAATTTCGCAGCTTACTTTAGCCTCGCAGCAGGCTGAGATTTTGCGTGCCGAATTGCGCATGCGGGTGGAACAACTCGAGACACGTGCCATGGAGGAGCTCTCTTTAGAAGGCGATGAACTGATTGAGCACTACGGTCCGCACAATCTTGTTCCTGTTTTGAGCGAAGAATCCGCAGAATCAGATGTCGAGGCGGAAGACGATGCTGAAATCCCTGCTCGTCCTTATGTTCGTGAAGAGCAAGTTCGCACCCTTGATCAAGCACTGAAAGAGCTTGAAAAACTTGGACGTGTGAACCCGCTGGCCTTGGAAGAACATGCAGCGCTTGCCAAACGCCATGAGTTCTTGGTTGCCCAGGTACAGGACCTGAAGAAATCCAAGTCAGATCTGCTGACGATCATCGAAGACGTCGATCGCTTGGTCCAGGAGGCATTTGAAGAGGCATGGGCGGATACCGCGCGCCACTTTGAACATGTTTTTGGCGTTCTTTTCCCCGGGGGAGAGGGGCGTCTGGTTTTGACCGATCCTGATTCCATGCTTGATACAGGGATCGAGATTGAGGCTCGACCTGCTGGGAAGAAAGTCAAGCGACTTTCTTTGCTTTCGGGCGGAGAGCGATCCTTGGCGGCTTTGGCATTCTTGGTTGCAATCTTTAAAGCTCGTCCTTCTCCCTTCTACGTGATGGATGAGGTCGAAGCTGCTTTGGATGACATCAATTTGTCGCGTCTGCTGGAAATATTTAAAGAACTTCGCGCGACTTCGCAGCTGATTGTCATCACTCACCAAAAACGCACGATGGAGATTGCGGATGCACTCTATGGCGTGACGATGAGAGATGGCGTGACGCGTGTAGTTTCTCAACGCCTCAATGATTGAAACGAAAAAACCGTGTCCACTTGGCACAGCCGCGTGTGGGATGGGAAAGTTAAGGCATGATTGAAGGAATTGCGGTCTACATCGTCACGATGATCGTCATGCTTGCCATCGCCTCGGCCGTCATTTTAGGTTTTGCATTGCACCGGCGAAGTGCTGATCAGTGGAGAGACCATCTTCGGAATCAGTCCGGACAGGAAATCCCCGCCCAGATCCCGCAAATTAGCGTTCGTGAAGAGAACATGAACGCTGTCCTTGAGTCCTCGAAGGGCTCTCGCGGGTACATGGTGGCAGATGGCCTTCCAGGTTTCGAAGCCGTTGAAGCAATGACTGAGCGCATTGAAGATATCGCCACCAGGCGTGGGGCACACGCGAAGCCCGCCCCAACTGAGGCCGATACCTCGAAAGATGCATAAGAGAAGCGCACTAAGGGAAGATTGACCTATGCAGGCTGTCATGGACTTTATTCATAATCCCGTGGCCCCCATCATTTTGGCGGGGATCATTGTTGTTCTTGTCGCGGTTGTTTCGTTTGTCGTGCGTTCGCTCAAGTCGTCACGCACGCAAAGTGAAGTGCCCTCATCGACCTCCGTTGTCCCCGAGGCTTCGCTTCCGCAAGCTCAGGAAAGTGAAGTCGAAGGAGCCCAGCGTTCCCGAGATGGTCCTGCAGCGCAAACTGCTGACCACGCTGCCCCTTCTGCCGGGCAAGTCTCTACGTCGGAGGAAACCCCGGCCTCGGAAATTGAAGAGGAACGCACGGAAAGCGCCTCTATTGAGATCCCCGAATCCATTCCTTCACGAATGGGACGTCTTCGTGCGCGCTTGGCACGCTCGGGAGCTTTGGGCAAATCCCTTCTTTCTTTGCTGTCGCGCGGCGATCTATCAGCTGCGGATTGGGAAGAGATGGAAGATTCTCTTCTTGTCGCAGATTTGGGCTTGGAAGCAACCGATGAATTGATGGAAGCCCTTCACACGCGAGTGAAGGTTGAGAACACTACAGATCCGCAGGTTGTGCGTGCACTTTTGCGCGAAGAACTGCTCAAGCTCGTTGATCCCGATATGGATCGCTCCGTGAACCTAGCAGTTCGAGATGTTGACGGCGTTCAGGTCCCTGCAACGATCTTGATGGTGGGCGTTAACGGAACTGGTAAGACGACGACCACTGGAAAGATGGCACGCATTTTCCGCGCCGAAGGACATGAGGTTCTGCTGGGGGCGGCGGATACTTTCCGCGCAGCTGCCGCTGAACAGCTTGAGACCTGGGGAAGTCGCGTTGGCGTTGATGTCGTCCGTTCTGATCGCGAAGGTGCCGACCCGGCGTCCGTTGCATTTGAATCGGTTGAAGAAGGCATTCGACGGGGCTGTGATGTCGTCATGGTCGATACCGCGGGCCGACTCCAGACGAAGTCTGCGCTCATGGACGAGCTGGGTAAGGTCAAGCGCGTGATGGAGAAGCGCGCACCAGTCAGTGAAGTCCTTCTGGTTCTGGACGCGACGACCGGTCAAAACGGTCTTCGACAGGCCGAAGTTTTCGCTGAGGTCGCTGGCGTCACAGGTATTGTCCTGTCCAAGCTGGATGGCTCTGCTAAGGGCGGAATCGTTGTTTCAGTCCAGCGAACATTGGGTGTTCCCGTCAAGTTTGTGGGACTTGGAGAGGGGCCGGACGACCTTGCCCCCTTCGATCCCGATTCCTTTGTTGATGCAATCGTGGGCTAGAACCCACTACCCTTGACATTTAGTTATTTAGAAATTGTGCTCGTGAGGAGTAGTCACAGTGGCTTTCTCGGATCTTTCTGATCGTTTGACCGCGTCCTTTAAGAGGCTCCGTTCGCGCGGAGTTTTGACGGAATCTGATGTCGATCAGACTATTAGCGAGATTCGTCGTGCCCTGATCGATGCTGACGTTGCCCTTCCTGTCGTTCGCCAGTTCACCACTCAGGTTCGCGAGAAGGCATATGGAGCGGCTCGTTCCCGCGCGCTCAACCCCGGCCAGCAGGTTGTCCGCATTGTTCACGATGAACTTGTTGAGATCCTGGGTGGCGAAACCCGAGAGCTGCATTTTGCTCAGCGAGGCCCGACAGTTTTCATGCTCGCAGGTCTGCAGGGTGCAGGTAAGACGACTTTGGCCGGAAAGCTTGGTAAGTGGCTGCGCGAAGAGGGAAAGAGCGTTCTGCTTGTCGCCTCTGACCTTCAGCGTCCCAATGCCGTCGGCCAGCTTCAAATTGTCGGTGAGCGCGCGGGCGTTCAGGTGTGGGCACCCGAACCGGGTAACGGTGTTGGCGATCCGGTTCAAGTGGCTCGTTCCGGTTTGGATTATGCGATCACTCATGGCATCGATGTTGTGATTGTCGATACCGCGGGCCGTTTGGGTGTCGATCAAGAGATGATGGATCAGGCGATCGCTATTCGCCAGGCCGTCAATCCGCACGAAGTCATGTTCGTCCTTGACGCCATGATCGGTCAGGATGCGGTCAATACCGCAACCGCATTCCGTGACGGTGTTGGCTTCACCGGTGTCGTGCTCTCCAAGCTTGATGGTGATTCCCGAGGCGGTGCCGCGCTTTCCGTGCGAGGCGTGACGGGTGCTCCAATCCTCTTCGCCTCGACGGGTGAAGGTTTGGACGACTTCGAGCGTTTCCATGCCGACCGTATGGCGTCTCGAATCCTCGATATGGGCGATATCATGACGCTCATCGAGCAAGCCGAAAAGCGCTTGGATGCTGAAGAAGCTGAGAAGATGGCCAAGAAGGCCATGTCTGGTGAGCTCACGCTGGATGATTTCCTCAGCCAGCTTCAGCAGGTCCGCAAGCTCGGGTCGATGAAGAAGGTTCTGGGGATGATCCCCGGAATGGCTCAGATGCGTGATCAGCTTGAGAACTTCGATGAGCGCGAGGTTAACCGCGTCGAAGCGATTGTCCGTTCAATGACTCCCGCAGAGCGCGCCGATGTCTCGATTCTGAATGGCTCTCGTCGCTCGCGCATCGCCCGTGGTTCAGGCGTGACGGTCGCTGAGGTCAATAACCTAGTCAAGCGTTTTGAAGCCGCAAAGACCATGATGGGGCAGATGGGACAGATGGGTCCGGGAGGAATGCCCGGATTCGGTTCGATGCCCGGCAGCGGTGGTAAGGCGAAGCAAAAGGCACAGGCTCGTAAGGACCGTGCCCAGCGCGCACGCGTTGCGAAGAAGGCGCGAAGTGGTAACCCGGCGAAGCGCCGTCAGCAGGAATTGGAGGCGATGCTTCCTCGCGAACAGCGTCCTTCAGCCCCGGCGGGCTCCGCCTTTGGCGTCCCAGAAACACCCACGCAGGCTCCCAATGTGCCGCGCCCGACCTTGGATGATCTTCCCGAAGACATCCGACGCATGCTCGGCCGAGGCTGATGTATTTCGACGGGCATCTTTTTACTGATTCAGGATGGGTCAGTGGTCAGTGGAATTTAACTCCAGTAATCTCGCCCGTCGATGAGATCCCTGCCTATTCGCAAGTTCTGAGTGGGTGGGCTGCGCCCGCTTTCGCAGATGTTCACTGTCACATCGGTGTTGGCGCAGCTGCAGCGTCTCTTGGCCGCGCTCAACAACGTGAACAACTTGATGCCATGCTTCGCGCCGGTGTCACTCTTCTGCGCGATTGTGGATCTCCCGTTGACACTTCGTGGGTAAATGACGAGCCCCGCTATCCGACTCTCATCCGGTGTGGTCGTCACATCGCTCGGCCAATGAGGTATATCCGAGGTCTTGCGCGTGAGCTCAGTGATGTTCGTGAGCTGCCAGATATCGCGCGTGAAGAGTGTGCGCGCGGTGACGGGTGGGTGAAGATCGTTGGCGATTGGATCGACCGTAGCGGGGGAGCAGAAGCTGACCTTGAGCCCCTGTGGCCTCGCGAAATCCTTATCGAGGCTGTCGCCGGGGTCCACGAGGCCGGAGGGCGTGTGGCGGTCCATGCCTTTTCCTCGCGCGTCATCGATGACCTCATTGAAGCAGGCGTTGACGATATCGAACATGCCAGTGGCATGGATAAAGATCAGATCCGCGAAGCGAAAAAACGTGGGATCGCGGTATCTGTCACCATGCTCCAGCGCGAATTGTTCAAGGAATTTTCTGAGCAGGCGGCACGCAAATATCCGCGGTATTCAGCAACAATGAATACGCTGTGGCAACGCAGATACGAGCAGGCTCAAGAGCTCTTCGACTCTGGAATTACGGTCTTACCCGCAAGTGATACGGGCGGCTACCAACAACCCGGAAGTATCCTCGCGGAACTGCGTGCCTGGGGCGAACTTGGGTTAAGGCCTCGCGAAATTCTTCAAAGGGCGACGCTGGAAACGCGCCGCTATTTGGGGGTTGACGAAGGGCTCGTTGGAGGAAACGCTGATCTTGTCGGATACTCAGCTTGTCCCGACGACATTGATGCGCTTCTTGCACCCCTTTGGCTGTGTCGAGGCGGAGAGCTTGTCGCGCTTTCTTCTGTGTCTTCCCCTGAGCGGTGACCAAGACCACCGTGATTTGGCTGAGTCCGGCGCCGATTGGCTTGGAAAGACCAGCTAAAACTGGCATAATTAATCGCTGTACTCGACGTGCGAAGAGCCCTCTCATCTGAGTTCGTCGCGTCCCGGGATAATCATCGTCTGTGTTTCCCTACCTGACGTATGTCTATTCCACACCGATTTGAAACAGGAGTGACCACAACAGTGGCAGTTCGCATTCGTTTGAAGCGCATGGGCAAGATCCATGCACCCGTTTACCGTGTCGTTGTCGTTGACTCGCGCAAGAAGCGTGACGGACGCGTCATCGAAGAGGTCGGTCTGTACGATCCGACCCCGAACCCCTCGACCATCGAGATCAAGTCTGACCGCGTTCAGTACTGGCTCGGCGTTGGCGCACAGCCTTCGGATCAGGTTCGTAACCTGCTGGTCCTGACCGGTGACATCGCTCGCTTCAATGGCAAGGCAGACGCAGTGTCCCGCGTGCAGTACGCAGATGCCGATAAGGCAGCCGCTGCTGCTCAGGCCATCAAGGACGCCGAAGCCGCTGCTGAGAAGCGCAAGGCAGACGCCTCTGCCAAGAAGGCTGAGGAAGAAGCTGCTCGCAAGGCTGAAGAAGAAGCC
Organism: Actinomyces sp. ph3; assembly: GCF_000308055.1. Taxonomy (GTDB): domain Bacteria; phylum Actinomycetota; class Actinomycetes; order Actinomycetales; family Actinomycetaceae; genus Pauljensenia. The sequence continues at coordinate 33,237 of NZ_CAGY01000007.1, read as the reverse complement.
GCACAGGCCGCTGCCGCTGAAGAAGCAGCAGAAGAGCCCAAGGCTGAAGAAGCTGGCGAGGAAGCCTGATCATGCTCGCTGATGCACTCGAACACCTGGTCAGCGGAATCGTTGATCACCCCGAAGACGTGCGGGTTTCTTCTCGCAATATGCGTCGCGGGCAGATGCTTGAGGTTCGCGTGAACCCTGAGGATCTGGGGCGTGTCATCGGCCGCGGAGGTCGTACGGCCCGTGCGCTGCGCACGGTAATGAACGCGCTTTCTCCCCGGGGAAACGTTCGCGTTGATGTCGTTGACACCGACCGCGAGTGACAACTTAGTGATCTCAAACGGGGACCTGGCTTAAACAGGTCCCCGTTTGGCATACCCCCGAAAAGGATTCATCCCATGCTCATGACGGCAGCACAGATCGGACCCGCACACGGACTGCGTGGGGAAGTCATTGTGGATATTCGAAGCGACGATCCGCAGCTTTTTACCCCTGGAGAAAGCTTCTCGACCTCGAATGCGGATTTTCCCATGCTCACGCTATCTTCAATTCGTCAGCAAAAAGATCGTGTGATCGCTCTTTTCGATGAGGTTTCAAGCCGCGAGGACGCCGAAGCATTGCGCGGTGCTCGTCTGCTTGTCGATGAGAGGGAAGAAGAAGACGCGTGGTACCCGCACCAGCTCAAGGGCCTGCGCGCAGTTGATCCTCAGGGAAATGAACTGGGCGTGGTTCAAGGGCTCCAAATGGGGGCCGCTCAGGATCTCCTATTAGTAAAGACTTCCGCAGGCACTGTCATGGTTCCCTTCGTCCATCAACTTGTTCCCACTGTTGATATCCCAAACGGTACTGTGACGATCGAGCCGCTCCCCGGGCTTTTTGACGATCAAGCCATTGAGGCCCGCTGAGGAAAAGGAAGCCTATGCGTATCGATCTGCTGAGTATTTTCCCGCAGTACTTTGCTGCGCTTGACCTCTCTCTTATGGGGAAGGCGCGTCAAAGCGGCCAGTTGGACATTCACGTCCACGACCTGCGTTCGTGGACTCATGATCGTCACCGAACGGTTGATGACACCCCGTACGGTGGGGGTGCGGGTATGGTCATGAGGCCTGATGTCTGGGGAGAGGCGCTGGACACCGTCATCGGAGCAGAGCCTGAAAAGTGCGTTTTAGCAATCCCCACACCTTCGGGAATCCCTTTTAACCAGAAAAAAGCTGAGGAACTTTCGCATTTCGATCGAATCATCGTTGCGTGTGGACGCTACGAAGGCATTGATCAGCGCGTTGCTGATCACTACCGTGACCGTGGCATCGTGGTTGAAGAATTCTCCATCGGGGATTACGTCCTCAATGGTGGGGAAGTGGCAGCCTTGGTCTTGGTTGAAGCTGTTGGCCGCTTGATCGATGGAGTGATTGGGAACCCCGACTCTCTGGTTGAAGAATCCCACAGCGGTATTGGCCTCTTGGAATACCCGGTTTACACAAAGCCGCAAGAATGGCGCGAGCACCAGGTTCCCGATGTATTGATGTCCGGTGACCACGCAAAGATCGATCGTTGGCGTCTAGATCGTAGCCTTGAACGAACAGCGCATCGACGCCCGGATATCGTTGCCCGTATAGCGCGCTCTTCGGCTGATCAACTGAGTAACCGGGACAGGGAAGTACTGGCGGAAAACGGTGTGCTGATGCGCGAGGGTCGCGTTGCTCCCGTTGAGATTCGCGCCGCGCGCCCCGACGAGGCCGAGCGCATCAGTGAGCTCGCCAGCCTCACTTTCCCCATGGCACCCCCGGACTTTATTTCTGAGGAAGATGTCCAGGCTTTTATTTCTGATGGATTGAATCCTCAGGTTATTGAGGAATATCTTGCTGATCCGAATGCGCGCTGTTTCCTTGCAGAAAGTGAGGGTCAGCTCCTTGCCTACACTTTGATTTTCCTGAATAGTCCGAAGGAAATGCCGCGTGGAAATGGCAAGTATCCATTGGATGATCACGCTGCCTATCTTTCGAAGTGCTATGCGTGCGAAGAAGTCCACGGGACTGGTATTGCTGGAGCGATTTTGGAGCACACGATTCGCATTGCCAGAGAAGAAGGCGCGAGCCAAATCGTTTTAGGAACACACATCTATAACGAGCGCGCACAGCGTTTCTATCGCAAGCACGGTTTTAAAAAGGCAGGAAGGCGTCGTTTCCGTTTGAGTGCCAATACCGAGGCCAACGACGTTGTCATGATTCGCCCCGCGCAAAGTTAGCGAAATCACCGCTGCGTGCGCAAAGTTCTGGGTATTCGGGGTGTTCTTTAGTACCTGAGCTGTGGCAAAATTGTACGGTCTGTGTGTGGCGTAACCTGCCGCGGGGGGCCGCCGGATCATGCAGATACACGAAGAAACGCAGGCTTGACCTGCCGAAAAGACGTGACTGACCTGCGGCAGAAGCGTCAAGGAGTGAACATGCAAAAGCTGGACGCCGTCGATGCAGCATCGCTGCGCGAAGACATCCCTGCTTTCCGTGCAGGCGATACCGTTAAGGTTCACGTGAAGGTTATCGAAGGTAACCGCTCGCGTATCCAGGTTTTCCAGGGCGTTGTTATCGCACGCCGTGGCCACGGTGTTTCCGAAACTTTCACCGTCCGCAAGGTTTCCTTCGGTGTCGGTGTTGAGCGTACCTTCCCCCTGCACGCACCCACGATCGACAAGATCGAGGTCGTGACCAAGGGCGACGTGCGCCGCGCAAAGCTCTACTACCTGCGTGAGCGCCACGGTAAGGCCGCAAAGATCAAGGAGCACCGCTCCGGATCTGCCGAGTGACACTCGCTCGCGATATAAGCCCGGTATCCTTAAGGATGCCGGGCTTTCGCATACGTGTGAGAATTTACGGTAGACATAGGAAAGGGATCTGTTTATGAGTCGATCAGGCGCACGTGGGAGAACCGTCCGAATGCCGGTCGCTCACGGCCCTTCGATTAAGGACATTGAGCGCGAAGAACGTCGGGCACGGAAGAACCCCTTCAATTGGTTGCGTGAGCTTGCCGTCATCGTCGTCTGTGCCCTGGTGATCTCCTCGCTTCTACGCGCTTTCCTTGTACAGGTCTTTTGGATCCCTTCTGCATCGATGCGTAATACTCTGGTTGAAAAAGACCGCATCGCTGTATCTCGCGTTTCCCACTTCACCGGGGATATCAAGCGTGGAGATGTTGTCGTTTTTGATGACACTTTGGGATGGCTTGCCAAGAACGAAACAAATACCTCTTCGCCTTTGCGAAAAGCAGCTGAATTTACCGGATTGCTTCCAGCTGGTGGGGAACAAACCTTAGTGAAGCGAGTTATCGGCCTGGGCGGCGATCACGTGACTTGCTGTACGGCAGATGGAAAGCTTCAGGTCAACGGCGTCACGATCACCGAGCCCTACATCGCCAACAACGGTGCGGCCTCGTCAATAACGTTTGACGTCACTGTTCCTGAAGGCTCTCTGTGGGTTATGGGAGACAACCGTTCAAATTCTGCGGATTCTCGTTATCACATGGGGAACGGGCAAACCCCATACGTGCCCGAAAGTGCAGTAGTCGGGCGTGCTTTCGCAGTGATCTGGCCGAGCAACCGCCTGAGCTGGTTGGGGGATCGCTCGGTTTTCGCTGACGTTCCCGATGCCAAATGAACGCATCCAAGCAGACTTCCTCGAGCCGCGGAAATGCACCGAAGCGCTCGTCCAAAATTACTCCCACTCGTGAGTGGGAAGAGGAGCTCCAAGCTAGTTTAGGCGTGGTCGCCGGCATGGACGAGGTTGGACGCGGGTCTCTTGCCGGTCCGGTATGCGTTGGGTTGGCTTTCGCTCCTCCTGCCGGGATTCCAGTTCTCCCGGGGCTCGCTGATTCAAAGATGCTTAGTCTTCGCGCGCGCGAGGCCTTATACGAGCCTGTTTTTCAGTGGAGTCCCTGCATTGAAATTGGTCAGGCAAGCAATGATGAGATCGATCGTTATGGAATTATCGCCGCGCTTCGACTTGCCGGACGGCGTGCTTTAAAGGCCGCATCCGATCGAGGTTTTCATGCAGATCTTGTCATTTTGGACGGATGCCACGATTGGCTCAGCGATTCTCCGGACCTTTTTGACGATCTTGATGGTCCACTTTATCCCACTGTTTCTACGCCAAAGGTTCTTACTCGTGTTAAGGCAGATGCATCGTGTGCGACGGTGTCTGCTGCTTCAGTTGCGGCGAAAGTTTTTCGCGACCGCTTGATGGAAGAATACGAGGACCCCGGATATGGATGGGCGTCGAACAAAGGCTATTCCTCGGCCGCACATATCGATGCTTTGAAGCGTTTGGGCCCCTCGGAGCTTCACCGGCGCTCATGGCGGCTTCCGGGTGTCGAAGGCTGAATTACTCGGTCGCGCTCTAAGATACTTGGAGCAACACAGGAGGCGATCATGGCTGGCGATATCGAATCGTATGAAAACAACCTCGAACTTGAACTGTTTCGCGAATATCGCGATGTCATTGGTTTGTTCAAGTACGTCGTCGAAACTGAACGTCGCTTCTACCTGTGTAACCACGTCGATGTGCAGGCCCGTCCCGTTGGCGGGGATATCTTTTTTGAATTGACCCTGACCGATGCATGGGTCTGGGATATTTACCGTTCCTCACGATTCGTACACTCAGTGCGAGTTGTCACCTACAAGGATGTCAACGTCGAGGAACTCAACAAGCCAGAGCTACCTCTCGCATAAGTTCGTGTTGCTAATCGAAAGCACGTATCGGGTAATCCGATGCGTGCTTCTTTATCTGTTTGTGCATCTCGTTGTTTCGGCAGGCGTATTGTCCACAGGGCTGACACCTCATCGGTGTTTTCCACAGATTTTGGTGTGACTGCTTTCCTGGACCCCCTGTTTTGTCATCCTTCCTTCAATGGGAAGGAGCTGTGGTGGACTACAGAAAATACCTCGGTCAAGCGGGGGAAGAATATGCGTGTCGTTTCATTGAAGAACAAGGATTAGAAGTTCTTGAACGCAATTGGCGCGACTCAAATCGCGGAGAACTCGACATTCTTGCTCGCGAAGGAAATACCGCAGTCGTTGTCGAGGTGCGCACTCGCGTTGGTATTGGTTACGGAAGCGCGCTCGAATCAATTGATACTCGGAAGGTACTCAAACTGCGTCGCCTTGCGGCCCAGTGGGCTCGCCAGCGCAGGCTCTTCTCAAAACTGCGTATCGACATTATTGCGTTGACGGTGCCTAGAGCCTGCGGACAAGAACTGCGAGAAGGCGGAACTGTAGACTTCTTGCGGTATCCCCCGAAGATTGAATGGCTCAGGGGGATCGCGTGACTTCTTCACTTGCACGCACCCGCGCAATTGCTCTGGTGGGCTTAGACGGAAATATTGTCGACGTTGAAACGCATGTCGGCCGCGGGTTGGTGAATTTCACCCTGGTAGGACTTCCGGATGCATCCTTAAGAGAAGCGCGCGATCGCGTTCGCTCAGCGCTCCAGGCCTGTGAGTTGGAAGTTCTCGACCGACACGTTACGGTCGGACTTTCTCCCGCCGGGCTTCCAAAATCGGGCTCGGGATTTGATTTCTCCATTGCCGCCTCGATACTTCTGGCAACGTCGAAGATCCAAAGCGCAGGAGTTGCAGGTGAAGTCTTCATTGGCGAACTTGCGTTGGACGGTAGTCTGCATACTCTTTCGGGAATTCTGCCCGCGGTAATTTCGGCGCGACGATCAGGTATTACCCGAGTATTCGTTCCTCTTGAGGCACGCAGCGAAGCCCTTCTTGTTCCAGGGATAGAAGTGTGCGCATTCGCGCACCTCGCGGACTTTGTCCAGGCATTCGGTGGGCAGGCAAAACGAGCACGAGTACTTGGGGTAGTCGCTCAAGAATCGGTGCCTAAAAACGCTGAGGAAGAAAGAACGCGAAGTGGGGGAGCAGGAGACTTCTCTGAAGTACGCGGACATAACTCGGCAATCGAGGCTGTCGCCATCGCGGCCTCGGGCGGCCATCATCTGATGATGATCGGGGAACCCGGAAGCGGGAAGACAATGATGGCTTCCAGACTTCCTTCAATCCTTCCAGAACTCGGCCAAAGTGATGCCTTAACCGCTAGCGCTATTCATTCGATTGCCGGGGACTTGAGTAGTGGGCAATTGCTTACAGAACCTCCATTTCAAGCTCCACATCACTCGATGTCGATCCCCGCAATGGTTGGTGGAGGCAGCGGCGTGATCCGCCCAGGTGCCGCCTCATTGGCACATGCAGGAATTCTGTTTCTTGATGAAGCGACAGAATTTGCGCCGGCAGTTCTGGATTCTCTACGTCAACCGCTGGAGTCAGGTTGGGTGCGTATCCAGCGTTCAGGCCATACGGCACGTTACCCGGCTTCTTTCCAATTGGTGATGGCGACAAATCCCTGTCCGTGTGGGCACCTGGGTGGACGGATTCGTTCGTGTTCCTGCTCTTCCATCCAAAGGAGGCGTTACCTGGCACGTCTTTCAGGACCTCTGATTGATCGCATCGACATCACGTTGTCGATGCGTGTTCCCAGTCAGGCGGATCTTGCTTGTGCATCTCACTTCACTTCGCATGCACTCAAAGACAAGGTCTGCGAAGCGCGTGAACGAGCTGCCCATCGACTTAAAGGTACTGAGTGGCGTCTGAATCGGGATGTTGCGGGCTCGTGGATTCGATCGCTTCACCCGCCTTCGGATCAGATCCTAAGCATGATCGATCACTCAGTTGATCAAGGTCGGCTCTCAATGAGGGGAGCGGATCGCTTACTGCGACTCATGTGGACGTGCGCAGATTATTCGGGAAAAAACTCGATTGGACTGGATGAGTTCTCTGCTGCTCTCCAGCTCAGGCAAGGAGGGGAGAACTATGGCATCGGATGAGACACCCGAACTACTCGACGAAATCTGGTGGAATAGCGTGAGTGAACCATCGGATGCGCACCTTGATCTTTTACGACTGCGTTTGGGAGACGAAGAAGCAAAATCTTGGATTTTGGCCTCGACGCTGGTAATCCCTCAGTGTTTGAGAAGTGAGGAAGAAGTATTTCGTTCCTGCTGGAAGCGTTGGCGACCGCGCGCTTTGGCTGCGAATCCACACGTTGAATTGGAAATCTTGAATAAAATCGGTGGGCGTCTTGTTCTTCCGAGCGATCCTGAGTGGCCAGGTGGCTTTGAAAAACTAGGGGAGGGGCGACCTCGGTTGCTCTGGGTCATCGGAGAAATGCCGAAGTCACCCGCTATCGGAATCGTTGGCGCTCGAGCCTCATCGCACTATGGAAACGAAGTAGCAAGTGAACTGGCTTCAGAGCTGTCTCATCGCGGTTATTGCACAATCTCGGGTGGGGCAATAGGAATAGATACGGCGGTGCACCAGGGGAGCGTTAATGTTCGTGGCCAGACCTGTGCCTACATGGCTGGCGGATTGGGAAACCTCTACCCAGCTAGCAATAGCGATCTTTTTCGTGCGATTTTGAGGAGTGGAGGGGCCTTAGTATCAGAAGTCCCCTGCACTTTCCGGCCCGCAAAATGGCGCTTCTTAGGAAGGAACCGCCTGATAGCCGCAGCTGCCGCTGGGGTTGTTGTCGTCGAGGCCTCGCCGCGCTCGGGTGCGCTGGCAACTGCGCGTTGGGCACTAGAGATGGGGACCCCTGTTGGCGGAGTTCCCGGCTCGGTTTATTCAGAGGCTTCACGCGGCGTCCACGAACTGTTACGTAACGGAGGAATACTCGTTCGTGATTGGGCAGATATTATCGACATGATTGGGGAGAAGCTTCCTGAAGAAAACCAAATGCCACTATTTGGGGACCCAACAGCCCCCGATGAGGGGATTGATGCGCTTCAGCCGCTGATGCGCAGAGTATTTGAGGCACTTCCGCAGAGGCGTTCAATGACAATTGAAAGAGCGGCGGTTGCCGCTGGTCTGGATGAAGAGAGCGTGAAGATAGCGCTTGCCCGACTTCAATTAGAAGGTTATGTTGCAAACGATGAGCGCGGTTGGCACCGAAGTAAATCCCCGCATCGCTAAACTGCACGGTATGGAAGAGAGACTGTTGGAAGCGTGGGAGATCTACCTGCGCGCTAATGCTGCAGTTTCTCCGCATACCCTGCGTGCCTATATCGGAGACTTACACTCATTTCTCGAAGATACCGATACTGAAGAGCTCACAGTAGAAAACGTCAATGACGTCGTTACCCTGCGCGCAATTCGCATGTGGCTTGCGGATGAACTTCGCAAGGGAAACTCACGCTCAACTGTGTCACGGAAGACTGCCTCGATACGCTCATTCACGGCGTGGGCACACCGTCGGGGTTATCTCGCAACCGATCCTGGGCTGCTTGTGACCAGCGCTCGCGGTGATCAGAAGCTTCCTCAGGTCCAAACAGTTTCTGACACCGAACGCCTCCTTGCATGTGCAGCGCTCCAAGCCAGTGATGACCCCTCACCAGCAACAGTACGAGATTGGGCAATTCTGGAAACTATTTACGCGACTGGAATGCGTGTGAGCGAAGTCTGCTCCTTGGATACGACTTCGGTTGATCAACAGGGAATGACCCTTCGTGTGATCGGTAAAGGAAACAAGGAACGCGTTGTTCCCTTTACTCGAACTTGTCTCAATGCTCTTCAGCGTTGGCTCAATGGGCCAAGACAAGAATTGGCCCAGCCCGAAGCAGGGAAGGCGCTCTTTGTTGGTGACAAAGGCAAACGTATCGATCCGCGCGTAATCCGAGGAATGCTCCATCGGATGTGTGCGCGCGCGGGGGTTCGAGATATTGCACCTCACGCCCTTCGGCATACCGCGGCAACGCATATTTTGGGTGGGGGAGCCGATCTTCGGGCAGTACAAGAAATGCTTGGGCATTCCTCGCTTCAAACGACGCAGAGATATACGCATGTTGACGCCCAGCGTCTAAGTGCGATCTATCGACAAGCGCACCCGCGTGCCTAGTGTGTTCAAAGGGTTTTAAGTCTGGGGTGCCCAGTGAGCATTCGCAATGGGTTGATATATCGAGTGCGCGAGATTTTTGCTCCCCAATGAATCTGTGCCTCTCGAATAGATGTGCTTGTCCATTCACTCCCTAAAGGAGCAACTGAGGCAATTTGCTCTCCACGCGTCACGCTTTGGCCGGTGTGCAGCGTGGTAACCACCGGTTCAAAAGTCGAATGGATCCCGCCGCAGTCAATTGAAAGAACCTTTCGGCCAGCGAGCTCGGCGCTGTAGATCACCCTGCCGTCGCATGGTGATTCGATCATTCCTTGGGGGTTATGGAGGTTGAGCCATACTCCTCGAGATCCGCTCAGCCAGGGTCTATCCGGTGGATTAAAAGCTTTAACCAGGGTGAAGCCGCCTCTAAAAGGCTGGTGCCACTGCGAAGCGGAATGGGGCGGAGTGACACCGTATGCCGGTAAGCCTAGAAATGCGCAGGCAACGAGTGTTGCCACTCCTATGTGTGTCAGTTTTTTTCGAAGATCAGGAAATATCGCCATAGACCACAATCTCTTTAAAAGACATCTGTATGCATGAGCATGCTTGAATCTGTGGAAAACACGGAGAGGGCGTATACCCTGTGGATAAAAAGTGAGCAATCACAAGCTGAATTTCGTCATTGCGCACCTTCTGAAGGCCGAATCTCCTTCACGAATACGGTAGGATTGAACAGCATTCGCTATGCGGATGACTTCGCGTGCCATTTTCCGAGCACCTCACGGTAGTGAAAGTGCCGGGGCAGTTGCGTCACGGTCCAATGGGTCGCAACGTCATGGCACCAGGGCCGAAAGGCACATTAACCGAGAAAACCGGGGGAAACCCCATGATCCCGCTCAGCGGGGAAAGGACGATGCAATGGCAATCGTCACCATGCGCCAGCTTCTGGAATCTGGCGTTCACTTCGGGCACCAGACCCGTCGTTGGAACCCGAAGATGAAGCGCTTCATCCTCACCGAACGTAACGGCATCTACATCATCGACCTCGAGCAGACCATTGCCGATATCGATATCGCCTTCGACTTCGTCAAGGAAACCGTTGCACACGGCGGAACCATCCTCTTCGTTGGCACCAAGAAGCAGGCACAGGAAGCTGTCGCCGAGCAGGCACAGCGCGTTGGCATGCCCTATGTGAACCACCGCTGGCTCGGTGGTATGCTCACCAACTTCTCCACCGTTTCCAAGCGCCTCCAGCGCCTGAAGGAACTTGAGCAGATCGACTTCGACGATGTGGCATCTTCGGGCCGCACCAAGAAGGAACTGCTCATGATGCGCCGCGAGAAGGACAAGCTCGCTCGCACCCTCGGTGGTATCCGCGATATGGCCAAGGTTCCCTCCGCAGTGTGGATCGTTGACCCCAAGAAGGAACACCTCGCTGTTTCTGAAGCTCGCAAGCTCAACATCCCGATCGTTGCCATCCTGGACACCAATGCTGATCCGGACGAGGTCGACTACCGCATTCCCGGTAACGACGACGCAATTCGCGCAGTTGCACTGCTGACCCGCGTGATTGCAGACGCAGTTGCTGAAGGCCTGCTTGCACGCAGCGCCGGCCGTAAGAATGCTTCTGAGGATTCCTCCGCAGTCGAGCCTCTGGCTGAGTGGGAGCGCGAACTCCTCGAAGGTGAAGTTGCAGCTGACGAGTCCGCAGCAGCAGCCGTTGCCGAAGAGTCCGAAAAGCCTGCACAGGACTGAGCTGAGAAAGGAATTCAGTAATGGCTAATTTCACTGCCGCTGATGTGAAGGCTCTGCGCGAGAAGACCGGCGCAGGCATGATGGACGTCAAGAAGGCGCTCCAGGAAGCCGATGGCGATGCCGAGAAGGCTCTCGAGATCATTCGCCTCAAGGGTCTGAAGTCTCTGTCCAAGCGTGAAGGTCGTCAGGCCTCTGCAGGTCTGCTTGCCGCTTCGGTTCAAGATGGCGTGGGCGTTATGGTTGAGGTCAACTCCGAGACCGACTTCGTCGCAAAGAACCAGAAGTTCATTGACTTCGCCAAGTCGGTGCTCGAAGCCGCAGTTGCTTCCGGTGCATCTGATGTTGACTCACTGCTCGCAGCCCCCATGGGCGACTCCACCGTTAAGGATCAGCTTGATGCTATGGCCGCTGTCATCGGCGAAAAGCTTGAGATCCGCCGCGTGATCCGCGTTGAGGGCGAGAACGTTGATCTCTACCTGCACCAGACCAGCCCTGACCTGCCTCCGCAGGTTGGTGTCTTCGTCGTCACCGACGCAGCAGGTGCAGGCGTTGCCCACGATATCGCGATGCACGTCGCCGCTTACATGCCCGCCTACCTCGATCGCGACTCGGTTCCTGCCGATGTCCTTGACAAGGAGCGCGCAACCCTCGAGAAGATCACCCTTGAGGAAGGCAAGCCCGAGCACATCGTTCCGAAGATCGTTCAGGGACGCCTCGAAGCGTTCTACAAGGACAACTGCTTGGTCGATCAGGCATTTGCCCGCGATCCTTCAAAGTCCGTCGGACAGGTCCTGCGCGAGGCTGGTGCAAAGGTCACCCAGTTCGTGCGCGTCCACGTCGGCGCCTGATTTCGTGTGATGGCCCCGCTTCTGGCGGGGCCATCGCCCTATCTCTTTCGACTCAGCACATATTCAAAGGAGAAGAATCCATGCCAGCTGCTCGTCGCGTCCTGCTCAAACTCTCAGGTGAGGCTTTCGGCGGAGGTTCCGTCGGCCTCGATCCCACGGTCGTCCGGTCAATTGCAGAACAGATCGCAGATGCCGTTCACGCAGGGATCCAGGTTGCAGTCGTTGTTGGTGGAGGTAACTTTTTCCGTGGTGCTGAGCTCTCTCGGCAGGGGCTTGACCGCTCCCGCGCCGACTACATGGGAATGCTCGGAACCGTCATGAATGCACTGGCGCTTCAAGACTTTATTGAACAATCCGGTGTTCCCGCGCGTGTCCAGAGCGCTATTGCGATGCAGCAGGTTGCAGAACCTTACATTCCTCTGCGCGCAATCCGTCACTTGGAGAAAGGCCGTGTCGTTCTTTTCGGTGCCGGCGCGGGCCTTCCGTATTTCTCCACCGATACCGTCTCCGCGCAGCGAGCCTTGGAAACTCATTGCGATGAACTGCTTGTCGCAAAGAATGGTGTGGACGGCGTCTATGATGATGATCCCCGTATCAACCCCGATGCGAAGAAACTTGACTTCGTCACCTACCAAGATGCCTTGAGCCGAGGTCTGAAGGTTGTTGATGCAGCAGCGTTTGCTCTTGGGCAGGAAAACGGTCTCACAATGCGCGTCTTTGGTATGTCCGAAGCTGGTAACGTTACTGCAGCGCTACGAGGCGAAAAAATCGGTACGCTTGTGCTCAGCGAATCACACTGAAAGGAACACTTCCGTGATTGATGACATCCTGCTCGAAGCAGAAGACAAGATGGATAAGACGGTCGAGGCTGCCCGCCATGAGTTCGGAAATATCCGTACTGGCCGTGCAAATGCCGGCATGTTTGAACAGCTCTTGGTGGACTACTACGGTGCTCCTACGCCCATGCAGCAACTCGCTTCTTTCCAGATTCCCGAGGCCCGCACGGTTCTGATTTCTCCTTTCGACCGCACCGCGACTCAGGAAATCATTAAGACCCTGCGTGAGTCGGATCTGGGCGTCAACCCTACCGATGACGGCAACGTTGTCCGCGTGGTTTTGCCTGCACTGACTGAAGAGCGTCGTAAGGAATACGTGAAGCAGGCAAAGAACAAAGCCGAAGACGCTCGCGTTTCTGTTCGCTCTATCCGTCGTAAGGCCAAGGAAGCACTTGATCGCCTGAAGAAGGATGGCGATGCAGGTGAGGATGAGGTCGAACGCGCAGAAAAGGCCCTCGAATCCGCTACAAAGGCACGCGTTGAGCTGATCGACAAGCTCTTGGCTACGAAGGAAAGTGAACTTCTGACAATCTGATGTCGGCTTCATCCCATCAACCGCGTCCCTCAGTGTTTTCGCGCGTCTTCTCTCCGGAGCCGCGCGAAAACACTCAGCCGCTTGCACCCACCGGGCGAGCAGGAAGGAACCTTCCGGCAGCGGTTTCCTCTGCTGTCGTACTGATTGCCCTTCTTGTCGCTTCACTGCTTGTTGTTCAAGGTATTTTTGTTGCCTTTGTTTGCTGCATTGCACTCCTTGGTTTATGGGAGTTGGGTGGAGCCTTTGCTCGCGTGGGGACACGTCTTGCCATGGCGCCGCTGTATCTTGGCGCAATTGGGATGATGGTGTGCGCGTGGTTCTTGGGACCCGAGGCCGTCACAATGGCGCTGTACTTGACGGTTTTTGCAGTAGTTGCATGGAGACTGGTCGACGCACCGACTCCTTCCAGAATCACTGACATCATCGCGAGCGTTTTCAGCGCCGTCTACGTTCCTTTCTTGGCCTGCTTTGTTGTTCTTTTGCTGCGAGATTTTCGCTCGCCCGCGGTGATCGGTGTTTATGTCCTTGTCACCTGTTTCAATGACATTGGCGGATGGCTAGCGGGGATTATGTTTGGCAAACACCCCATGGCACCACGACTCTCTCCGAAGAAGTCATGGGAAGGCTTCATCGGTTCTTTGTTTTTCTGCATCCTCACTGGAATCGGCGGCTTTATGCTGCTGGGTGCAACATGGTGGTGGGGTGTCATTGCTGGCATCTGCGGCTGCGTATGTGCGACGATCGGGGACCTCACCGAGTCTTTGATTAAGCGTGAGGTTGGGCTCAAAGACATGTCAGCATTGATCCCAGGACACGGCGGCGTGCTTGATCGTGTCGATTCTCTGGTGATGACCGCCCCGGTTTTCTATGTGATCTTTATTTTCGCTTTGCGTTAAGTTCGCATCTGAATGAAAGCACATGAGGGTGCATGCGACTAGGCTATGCACGGGGAGAGGAGGAGCAACGAATGAGCACAACCAATCGAGCAAGACGAGAAGTTCGCCCGACCGACCAGTTACCTGAAGGTGCGACCTCGCCTGATGCGAAGCCTCGAGTTACTTTTACAGCGCGTCGGCGCGGTAAGGCTCCTCGCCACCTTGCAGATTTTGATCAGAAGGAACGCAAGGAGTTTGTGTCCGAGGCCGGACTTCCCTCCTTCCGCGCTGATCAGTTGTCGCGCCACTACTTTGAGCGTCATATCAGCGATCCTGCCTTGATGACGGACATGCCAAAGAGCGCCCACGATCTTATTGCATCGACTCTGCTTCCACCTCTTGTCCGTGAGATTGCTGTTCTGGAAGCTGACGGCGGGGAAACACTCAAGCACCTATGGGAACTTTATGATGGTGCCCGCGTCGAATCTGTTTTGATGCGCTACACCGACCGTACGACGCTCTGCATCTCTTCCCAAGCTGGATGCGGTATGGGCTGCCCTTTCTGCGCTACGGGTCAGATGGGACTCACCCGAAATCTTTCAACCGCAGAGATCATTGACCAAGTTCGCGCTGCCCACCAGGCCTGTGAAGAAGGGCTGGTTGGGGGCTCTCCAACACACCTGTCAAATGTGGTCTTTATGGGAATGGGGGAGCCTTTAGCGAACTACAAGGCAGTAGTCGCAGCTCTTCACCGCATCATCGATCCTGCGCCTGCCGGTTTTGGTATGTCTGCACGGAACGTAACGGTTTCAACGGTTGGTTTGGTTCCCGCAATTGATCGTCTCTCTCAAGAAGGTCTTCCGGTGACTCTTGCGGTCTCACTGCACACCCCGGATGATGACCTTCGTGATGAGCTCATCCCCATTAATTCCAGGTGGAAAGTAGGAGAGCTTCTAGACGCTGCGCGCAGGTACTTTGTGGCTACTGGTCGGCGAGTTTCTATCGAATATGCGCTGATTAAAGACATGAACGATCAAGTTTGGCGTGCCCAATTGCTGGCAGATGAGCTCAATAAGAGGGGCAGGGGATGGGCACACGTCAATCCCATTCCTTTGAATCCCACCCCTGGTTCGATCTGGACTGCATCCACCCGTCGGGCGCAGGATGCATTTGTGAAGACGCTGCGAGACAATGGAATCTCGACAACGATTCGAGACACACGTGGTTCCGATATCGACGGGGCTTGCGGTCAGCTCGCAACGGCTGTTAATAACCGTGAGCGTGCACGTCAGAGTGCACGTGAAAATAGTGCACACAAAGAGGAGAAGTGATGGGCGACGCTTTCCCGACTACGGGAATTTTCCGGCGCGGTTACGGTAAGGATGCCGTAGATGAGTTCTTCATCGATGCTCGTCATGCATATGAAGGAGGGCTTCCGGCTGAACAGTTCAGTGCTGAACAGGTTCGTCAAGCGTCCTTCCCAAGGCAACGCAATGGCTATGACACCCAAGCGGTGGATGCGGCAATGAGTCGACTTGAAGCTGCTTTTGTCCAGCGCGACCGTGCCGACCACATCGCTGTTAATGGTGAAGGCGCGTGGTACGAAAAGGTAGCCGACCGCGCGACGACACTGTATCCGCGTCTGCTCCGCCCCTATGGACAGCGTTTTTCACATCCCCGTTCGGGAATTGGCTACAACGCTGAACAGGTTGATGACCTTCTGGATCAGATTGCAGCTTTCTTTGATGATCGTGAGGATCTGGCTGCTGACGATGTTCGGCATACGCTTTTCAAGCCCGCACGCGGTAAGAAAGCCTATGCAATGGGTCCGGTCGATGCCTATCTTGGGCGCGCCGTAGAAATCCTTCTTTCAGTGAACTGACACATGAGTACACAGGTTGTTCTGCTTGGTTCTACGGGATCAATCGGCACACAGGCGCTTGAGGTTATTGACCAGCACCACGAAGAATTCGAGGTCGTCGCTCTCAGCGCCGGTGGTCGCTCTCTTGAGCTTTTGGCAGAGCAATGTGTCCGTTATCGACCTCGGGTCGTTGGAATCCATGATGGCGATGCTCACAGGCTTGAGTCTCTGATTGCTTCGGCTTTTGGTGTAATTCCAGAGATTTTGGTCGGACCGGATGCCTCAACACAGATTGCGGGTTCCTTCCCTCAGGCCGTCGTCCTCAACGGTATTACCGGCGGTGTTGGGCTTGGCCCCACCCTTGCGGCCCTCGAGGCCGGATCGACCCTTGCCTTGGCAAATAAAGAATCCCTGGTTGTTGGTGGGCCTCTAGTTCGGCGTGCAATGAAGCGCGATGGGCAAATCGTCCCCGTTGATTCAGAACACTCGGCCATTGCCCAATGTCTTGCCAGCGGAGTTCACGAAAAAGGTTTGACCGCGCAGCGCGTCACCGGCAAGAGCGAGCTTGCGCAATTGGTTCTCACGGCCTCGGGAGGGCCTTTTAGGGGAAAGAAACGCGCTGATCTAGCGGAAGTAACCCCGCAGCAGGCGCTGGCCCACCCGACATGGAATATGGGGCCCGTTGTCACCATTAACTCATCCACTCTGGTCAATAAAGGCCTAGAACTCATCGAGGCGCATCTTCTGTTCGATGTTCCCGCCTCGGATATTGTTCCAGTTGTTCATCCTCAGTCCATCGTTCACTCCATGGTGACCTGGAAGGACGGGGCGACGCTTGCACAAGCCTCGCCCCCCGATATGAAGCTTCCTATTGCATTGGGATTGACATGGCCCAAGCGACTTCCAGATATCGAAAAACCGGTGGATTTCCTTCAGCGACAAGAATGGACTTTTGAGCCGGTTGATTCGCAGACTTTCCCAGCGATAAATTTGGCACGTGCGGCTGTTAGTGAATCGCCGACCCATCCCGCTGTGTACAACGCTGCAAACGAAGTTTTCGTTGATGCATTTCTACGCGGACAGCTTGCGTATCTGTCAATCGTGGATCTTCTTGAGGAGGTTCTGGCCGAGCATCAAGGCATCGATGAGCCTACGCTGGACGATATTCTTGGCGCCCAAGAGTGGGCGAAGGCTTCTGCTCGTTCTCACATCATGTGAGAGGAAAGAAAAAGGATTTTCGTGGGAATTATCGGTGTTCTAGTCATCGTCGTGGGGTTGTTAATTTCTGTCGCACTTCACGAATGTGGCCATATGATTCCTGCAAAGAAATTTGGCGTTTACGTTCCTGAGTTTGCTGTTGGTTTTGGACCTCAGATTTTTGGCGTCAAAAAAGGGGAAACGACTTATTCTCTTCGAGCGATTCTTCTGGGTGGCTACGTTCGTTTGGTCGGGATGTTTGCACCGGCTCGTGATGGGGTGAAAACGACGAATCGACGCGGAAAGCCGACCCTTGCCCAGGAGGCTCGTGAGGCCAGCATGGAAGAAATTCCTGA
This sequence comes from Actinomyces sp. ph3, assembly GCF_000308055.1. GTDB lineage: Bacteria > Actinomycetota > Actinomycetes > Actinomycetales > Actinomycetaceae > Pauljensenia. Next base: position 16,069 of record NZ_CAGY01000007.1, on the reverse strand, counting down.
AGGCTTCGGCTCTCGCGCATTTTATCTTCTTCATCCCGTACAGAAGATCATCGTCATGATCAGTGGTCCGCTGGTCAATCTGTTCCTTTCAATTCTCTTCCTATCGATTGCTCTGGTCGGAATTGGAATTCCCAAAGCTTCTTTGACGCTGAGTGAGGTTCCTCAGCAGTTGACTACTCAGGGAGCCACTGTCGATGCGCCGGCATACGCCGCAGGTATTCGAGCGGGGGATACGATCACAGGAGTCAACGGTAGCGCCGTGACCTCGTGGGAGCAGATGCGTCAAAGCATTGCAGGATCACAGGGCAGTATAGATATTGACTACCTGCGAAATGGCCAACTTTTTCATGTGAAAGTTGATCCGTTGCGATCGGGAGATAGCGTCAGCATTGGTGTCATTGCGGGGACTGAATATCAAGCCGCCAGCGTAGGAACTGTCGCCTCCGCCGTAGGGGAGACCTTTACCGGCACAGTGAGCGTTGTTACCCGCCTGCCAATTGCCCTGTGGGATGTTGGCCGTTCGATTTTCACGGGTGCACCCCGTGATTCGGGTGGCGTCATGTCGGTTGTCGGTATCGGCAGGATTGCTGCAGATGCAACGTCGTCTGATGTCACGGCAAGCAGCGGTGGCTGGATGCGATCGGCGGCGCTATTACTGTCGATTCTGGCTTCTCTCAACATGGCGCTCTTCGTGTTCAATCTTCTTCCTTTCCCGCCGCTCGATGGTGGACATATCGTTCCGGCAATCTACGAATGGATTCGGCGAGGCCTTGCTCGGGTACGTGGAAGAGAAGTGCCGCCACCGGTCGATACTGCGCGGCTTATGCCACTGACATACACGATGGGCACTATTTTGGTAGCGATGACGGTCCTGCTGATGATTGCAGATATCGTCGTGCCAATCAGCCTGCAATAGGCCGCTCACAGCACTGCGAGCTTTCATCGGTTTTCATCAGCCTCTGGCTGGCCCGGGTGCCAGCTGCATACAAGTGGGAGATAATGACAAGGTGACTGAAATTAACTTAGGGATGCCCAGCGTCCACGAAGCTCCTTTTCCGCGCCGCAAGACTCGTCAAATCATGGTGGGGGATGTGCCTGTTGGCGGGGGTGCTCCCGTTTCTGTTCAGTCGATGACCACAACGAAGACTCACGATATCGGCGCAACGCTGCAGCAGATTGCAGAGCTCACCGCAGCGGGTTGCGACATTGTTCGTGTCGCGTGCCCAACCGATAAGGATGCTGAGGCTCTGCCGATTATCGTCAAGCAATCGCGTATTCCCGTCATTGCTGATATTCACTTCAACCCGAAGTATGTTTTTGCAGCAATTGAGGCCGGTTGTGGTGCGGTTCGCGTGAACCCCGGAAATATTCGTAAGTTCGATGATCAGGTGAAGGAGATTTGCCGCGCTGCTTCCGATCATGGAACTTCGCTTCGCATTGGCGTGAATGCGGGTTCTTTGGATCCGCGTCTTCTCAAGAAGTATGGTCGTGCGACCCCCGAAGCCCTTGTCGAATCAGCAGTCTGGGAAGCGTCGCTCTTTGAAGAGAACGACTTCCACGATTTCAAGATTTCAGTCAAGCACCACGATGTTTTGACCATGATTCAGGCTTACCGTTTGCTCTCTGAAAAGGGCGATTGGCCACTTCACCTCGGTGTGACCGAGGCCGGGCCAGCTTTCCAGGGAACCATTAAGTCCTGCGCAGCTTTCGGTGTGCTTTTGGCTGATGGTATTGGTGATACGATCCGTGTCTCTCTTTCCGCACCTCCTGTCGAAGAGGTCAAGGTCGGCACGAAGCTCTTGGAATTCATGGGCCTGCGTGAAAAGACCCTCGAGATTGTTTCCTGTCCTTCCTGCGGGCGTGCGCAGGTTGATGTCTGGACGCTGGCAGAAAATGTCACTGAAGGCCTCAAGGATCTGACTGTTCCCCTTCGCGTTGCCGTCATGGGTTGCGTGGTGAACGGCCCAGGCGAGGCTCGTGAGGCTGACCTCGGTGTGGCCTCGGGCAATGGAAAGGGACAGATCTTCATCCGTGGAGAGGTCGTCGAAACCGTTCCCGAAGATGACATTGTCCCAACCCTCATTAAGCATGCGAACCTGCTTGCTGAAGAAATGGGACTTGAAGAAGGTGAAGGATCCGTCGAAGTTCTTCCGGTTATCCGATAAGGGCCACAATCGCGAAGAATTCACGTATCCTTCCGTATAAGAACATTGAGTGTAACAGCCTGATCAAAGGGGATTTGTTATGAAGATTCGTACCGTAGCTGCTCTGGGAATCCTGGGCTGTGCTGGCGCAATTTACGCGACGGGCTTTCCGCGCCGTATTGGGCTGACTCGTTCCGAGGCCTCGGTCTCCCTTCCCGGTGATCTTGAGCTTCCCAATGCTGACGTCGTCGTTGATCGTGCGGTAGAGATTGACGCACTGCCAACTCGCGTGTGGGAAGTCATCGACGCTGCTTTTGAAGAGGACGAGGACGGTCGCGTCCTGATCCGTCAGGAGGGCGATTGCCTGGTGATCCGCGTTCCCGCCCCGGGACGCAATCTGGAGTGGGAAGACGAAGTGGATGAGTACACCGGTACCTGCACTTTTGCTCTTCTTCCCGAGGCCAATGGACGTACCCGCCTTCACCTGCGTGAGCGCCACCAGGCTACGGAGTCGACTCCCGTCTGGCGCCTCTGGGCCGGCGTGTGTGCCGAGTCCTACTCGACCATGTCGATGCTGCGTGATTTGAAGGAAGCAGCAGAGGCTTTGTGAGCTGAACAATAGTCCACGGCGGGTGCAGGCTTCGTGCCTGTGCCCGCCGTGCTTTAGGATTGAGGTGTGTTAAGAACTCTTTCCTCTTTCTTCTTGCGCACTCTGCGCGAAGATCCGGCTGATGCCGAAGTTGTTTCCCATAAGCTCCTTGTCCGTGCGGGCTACATTCGTCGTACTGCCCCCGGTATCTACACGTGGCTTCCTCTTGGCCTGCGCCTGTTGCGCAAGGTAGAGGCAATTGTTCGTGAGGAGATGGACCGTATTGGCGCTCAGGAAGTTCACCTTCCTGCGCTTCTTCCCGCAGAGCCTTACAAGGCGACCGATCGCTGGGATGAATATGGTCCGACCCTGTTCAAGCTGCAAGACCGTAAGGGTGGGGACTACCTCTTGGCTCCTACCCACGAGGAGATGTTCACCCTCTTGGTGAAGGATCAGTACTCCTCGTACAAGGACCTGCCTCTGACGATCTACCAGATTCAGACGAAGTATCGTGATGAAGCTCGTCCGCGCGCGGGCCTGATTCGAGGCCGTGAGTTCGTCATGAAGGACGCATATTCCTTCGATATTGATGATGCTGGTCTGGATGTTGCCTACCAGAATGAGCGCGATGCCTACGAGCGCATCTTTAAGCGTCTGGGCTTGGAGTACGTGATTGTTTCCGCGATGTCGGGTGCCATGGGTGGCTCTCGTTCCGAGGAATTCCTTCACCCCAGCCCGATTGGCGAGGATACTTTCGTGCGTTCTCCGGGAGGCTACGCTGCCAACGCCGAGGCCGTGGTGACGCCTGCTCCCGAGCCGCTTCCTTTCGATGGCATTCCCGAATTCGAGATGCGCGAAACTCCCAATGCCCCGACTATCGAGGCCTTGGTTGAGCGCTCCAATGAGCTTTACCCCCGTGATGATCGCCCGTGGCAGGCTTCGGATACATTGAAGAGCTTCGTTGTCACGCTCACGCACCCTGACGGTGAGCGTGAGGTCGTTCTCCTGGGTGTACCCGGTGACCGCGATGTCGATATGAAGCGTCTCGAGGCTTCAGTTGCGCCAGCAGAAGTTGAAATGGCTGGTCCGGAAGATCTGGCAAAGCACCCCGAGCTGGTTCCCGGTTACATCGGTCCCATGGCTGCAGGACCGAATTCGCCTGCTCGCCACCTCGATGAGGATGGTAATCCTGTGGGTGGTATTCGCTTCTTGGTTGATCCTCGCGTGGTTGATGGAACCACGTGGATCGCTGGCGCAAATACTCCCGGAAAGCACGTGTACTGGCTGACGATGGGGCGTGATTTTACCGCCGACGGTACCATCGAGGCCGCCGAGGTTCGCGAGGGCGATCAGGCTCCAGATGGCTCTGGTCCGCTTCACTTGGAACGCGGTATCGAAGTTGGTCATATCTTCCAGCTGGGCCGCAAGTATGCAAAGTCCTTGGGCCTTACTGTTCTGGACCAAAACGGAAAGAGCCAGGTTGTCACCATGGGCTCTTACGGCATTGGTGTTTCGCGTGTTCTGGCGGCACTTGCTGAGTCCAATAGCGATGAGCGCGGTTTGGCATGGCCTGCAAATATTGCACCATTTGATGTCCACGTTCTTGCTACGGGTAAGACGGATGAGATTTTCGAGGCTGCGGAGTCGATCGCATCGGCATTGGATCGTGATGGCTTCGATGTTCTCTTCGATGATCGTCGCAAGGTGTCTGCTGGTGTGAAGTTTGCCGATGCAGAACTGGTTGGTCTTCCGATTGCAGTTGTTATTGGCCGCGGTTTGGCAGAGGGCAAGGTCGAGATTCGTCTCCGTGCAAGCGGTGAGTCTTTCGAGGTTCCGGTTGAATCTGCGGTTGAGCGTATCGAGCAGCTGCATCGTGAGCTGATGGGGGAGGGGAAGTAAATGGCTCTGCGTGAGATCCGTGTGATCGGTGATCCGGTCCTTCGAACCCCCTGCGATCCCATTACTGAAATCGATGCTTCTGTGAAGGCATTGGTCGAAGACTTGCTTGAGACCGTTGACATGGACGGGCGCGCAGGTCTTGCGGCCAACCAAATCGGTGTGGGGCTGCGTGCATTCTCGTACAACATTGATGGGGAGATCGGCTACGTTCTGAACCCGAAGATCGTTGAGCTCAGCAAAGACGAGTATCAGGACGGTGACGAAGGCTGTCTGTCTGTTCCTCAGCTCTGGTTCCCCACGGAGCGCGCGTGGTACGCCCGCTGCGAAGGTATTGACTTGGATGGCAAGCCGGTAGTCATCGAAGGTGAAGAGCTGATGGCTCGTTGTATTCAGCACGAGTGTGATCACCTTGATGGCATGCTCTATATCGACCGCCTGGATCGCAAGACGCGTAAACGCGCTCTGCGTGAAATTCGCGAGGCAAACTATTAAAAGACAGATGTCGAACTGATCTTTGCGCAACTGCGGCGGATCCCACGCGATCCGCCGCAGTTTTTGCGTTAGAATAGGCGTACACCGTTTGCTGTGGCATTGGATTGAGGGCGTAGGGGAAGACGATCCTCAAACACAGGAGGCCACAATGCGAGGGTCCTATACCCGCGGTGTACTTTTCGTACACTCAACGCCGCCCGCTCTATGTCCGCATATCGAGTGGGCTGTCGGTGCTGCCTTGGGAAGTGAAGTTCACCTTCAGTGGACCCCCCAAGAGGCTGCCCCGGGAATGCTCCGATGCGAATACTCCTGGGTGGGAAGCGCCGGTACGGGAGCTCGCTTGGCCTCGGCACTACGCGGATGGGAACACCTGCGCTACGAGGTCACCGAAGAAGCCAGCCCTTCTTGCGATGCAGGACGCTGGTCGCATACTCCGTCATTGGGTATTTTCCATGCGCAGATGGACAGCGTTGGCAATGTCGTCGTTCCCGAAGACCGCGTGCGTGCAGCTATCGAAAAGGCAAGTTCTTATGAAGAACTGCGTGAAGGACTCGATCTTGCTTTGGGCCAGGCTTGGGATGATGAGCTGGAGCCCTTCCGTCACGCAGGAGCAGGAGCGCCTGTTCGCTGGCTCAACCGCGTAGGCTAATCATCTATGGGTACTATCGGTGACCTTTTAGGAGATGCACTCGGGCAGGCCTTAGCCTCGAATTCTGATGCTGCACCCGTTGAGGCAATTGAAGGGGCGCGTGAGCAGGCGGCGGAGGAACGCGCTGAGCATGTGCGTCAGGTTGTGCAGGATGCGCTTGTTACAAACGCTTCAGTGGTTCCAGAGAATATCGATGATGCGTGTTTATTGAGCGCGCTTGATCTGGACACTTTATCTCTATATGCCGCTGTTTCGGCCCTCGAACATGAACTGGCAATCACTATCCCGGATGCCGCGGTATCCCAATGGGTGACCATCGGAGATATTGCGAGCAGTGTCGGTGAGCTGGCACAGTAGCGTCAAACTTCTGACCTAGAATGGCGTTATTGTCTGCGACCACACCAACTCAAGGAGAATCACAGGTGGCACGAATCGAAGAAGATCTGCTGGGTACGCGAGAAGTTCCTGATGAGGCATACTGGGGAATCCACACGCTTCGCGCCCTTGAGAACTACCAAATCAGTGGTCGGACAATCAACCAAGTTCCTGAGATGATCCGCGCAATCGTCCAGGTAAAAAAGGCCTGCGCGCTGGCGAATCGTGAACTCCATGTGATCAGCGCTAAGACCGCAGAGGCTATTGTTGCCGCTTGTGACGATATCTTGACTAATGGAACCTGCATGGATCAATTTCCGATTGATCAATTCCAGGGTGGTGCGGGTACCAGTGTCAATATGAATGCCAATGAGGTCATTGCGAATCGCGCACTGGAGATGCTTGGGCTTCCTCGCGGTGATTATGACGTGATCAATCCCAATGATCATGTGAATCATTCGCAGTCGACGAACGATGCCTATCCGACTGCATTCCGCTTGGCGCTTCACGGAAAGATCGATAGGCTCCGCAGGGCTGTAGAAGATCTTGCCGATGCTTTCGCAGCGAAGGGCGATGAATTCCGTGACGTGCTGACCATGGGCCGTACGCAGTTACAGGATGCGGTACCGATGACGCTCGGACAAGAAATGACAGCCTTTGCAGTCACCCTTCGTGAGGAAGATCCACGTCTTGAGGTGAATGCAGAGCTTCTCCTGGAAACGAACTTGGGTGCAACGGCAATCGGTACAGGCTTAAATACCCCTACTGGTTATCAGGACGTGGTTGTTCGTCACCTGCGTCGCATTACGGGCTCTCGAGTCAAGGCTGCAACCCACCTAGTTGAGGCGACTTCCGATACCGGTGCGTATGTGTCAATGCATGCAGCAATTAAGCGCACAGCCGTGAAATTGTCGAAGATTTGTAATGATCTTCGTTTGCTTGCTTCGGGACCGCGCGCTGGTTTGAATGAAATTAATCTTCCTGAGATGGCTGCTGGTTCGTCGATCATGCCTGCAAAGGTGAACCCGATTATTCCCGAGGTTGTCAACCAGGTGTGCTTTAAGGTCATCGGAAATGACCAAACTGTGACAATGGCTGCTGAAGCTGGGCAGCTTCAGTTGAATGTCATGGAGCCTGTTATTGCGCAAGCAACCTTTGAATCCATCGATCTTCTTGTGAATGCGTGCGACACTCTTCGTGAGCGCTGCGTCAATGGAATCACGGCAAATGCCGAGGTCTGCCGCTCTTATGTCGAAAACTCGATCGGGATCGTCACCTACTTCAATGATGTGATCGGGCACCACCTCGGCGATGTTGTGGGTAAGCGCGCTGCTGCAGAGGGGAAGACCGTTCGCGAAGTGATTGCCGAGATGGGATTGCTTTCGGATGAAGAGGTCGAGGCGATTCTTTCGCCGGAAAACCTTGCGAACCCTCATTATCGAGGCGCACAGGTCGATTGATCTTCTTGCTTAGTTTGGAATCGGGAGATTAGCTCTCTCGACCTAAACCAGGTGGGCTCCCAAATTAGTGGTTATTTCAGGATGAAAGAATCGCCGATTTGGCTATATCCTGATTGTCTGCTTCAACGCGGATAAATGCTTGGTTTACCTCTGTCACCGCATGCGATATCCCTGCAGCAGCGAATGCTATCTGATCGGCTAGATTGTTCATTTCACCAATCAATGAATCGAGTATTTCCTGGCTGCTGCCAGCAGCTGGGATTGAAGAGAGTCGTGTTTTTGTCGCACTTTCTCCGGCGTCATCAGCTTTTTTCGCCGCTTGCGCCACCTGCTCTGGACGCCAATCGATATCCTGAGACACCTTACCTCCTAGAGGTTGAAGTAATTCGCGAGCTCGCACCAGAGCATCGTTTGATAGTAGCCCTCGAGCCCAACTCGTGCCGGATCTGAACGTTGTTTACGAACCATGCAGGGCGGAGCGAGGTAGCTGGATGGCACACGTGAGGTTGCGATCTTGTAGCTTGCCGAAGGAGTTGATAGCGCTGCGATGCTGGAAATTGGCTCATAGCGGCTGGCAACGCGCTTCCATCGAGTCCACGCCGAATATTCCCAGTTATCTTCCTCAATTTCCCGGTGAAACCTTGGATTCATATATCGAGTCGTCCGATCTATGAGCAGTCCTTTGGCTTCTTCGATATCACCTCTACTGAGTGCGTCAACTGCCTGCGACTGAATGTATCTTGGAGCGTCGAAATCGTTCTCACGAGTGAAGATCGGTGAGTTTGCCAGTAAAACGTGGGGGGTTTCTTCTGTATCGATCAGATAGATATGACTTTCTTCTCCGACGGAGCGTAAAACTGTTGTCGAAACCGGGGCCTGAAAAATACAGAGTTGACGTATTACGTTGGGTGTGTAATGAGGTGAGAGTGAATATATAGTGATCGGATGAGTGCTCTTCTGGATAGGGGCAAACAGATTCAGTGCATCCTCGGTCAGGCAGCCTGCAGAAAAAACGGATTCAACGTGCTGTCCAGCCGCTTTTTCAGCTTCTAACCATACTCTTTCGCCATTCTCTGATGTGAGAGCCGCAGAGCGAAAGGCTTCTGTCAGGCAAGTCGGAATTGAAATTGTGGGGCGATCTTTTGTATTCATGAAATCACCTGCAAAGTCTCGAGCATCCGGGGAAGTTGATCAGCGATTGAATTAATTGAAGTCGTTGTTGCGGTTGCTGTCGCATAGAGGCGGACAGTTTTGTTACTAACTGCCTGAGTCCAGGTCCACTGGATCGCTGTGTAGGAGAGTCCTTCGTCAACGTAAAGGCCGGTAGTCATCAGTGTGTCATCACTTGGGATCGGAAAACGTGTCTGTTCGATAGTCATCCAGCCGGGAATAATTTCATCGAGGGGTGTCGGGCTTTTCCCCATTAAATCGATGGTCACGATGAAATTCGGTCGGAAGCCTGTCGTTTTTTCCGGAATTCCGACTGCAACAAAGAGAGCGTCATCTAAAGGGGAACGGGGGTGCGCGGAGGTCGCGTTAACTATTGGCGGAATCTGTGGAGTGAGTATCGCTTTCGGATTCGGGAGAGATAACGCCCTCCACGTGTCGGGGAGTTCCATGCTTGTTTTGATGGTCACGGTTTCACCTCCAAGGGCGTACGAGCAATAATTGGTTTGGTGAGGGGTCGGGGGGATGATCTTCCCGTTTTCGTCAATAAGCCCGTGGCGCTTGTGCCACTGCCACTGCGCGTCTAGGCAGCGAGGGACTGGGAGCGGAAGGAAATAGAGGACAGCAATGAGAAGAAAGAAGAAGAACCCGAAGACAGCAGTGATAAGAACGAGTGAGTCCGGTGCACCAGCGCTGTTTAGAAGTACACCTGTGCCGCCGAAAATTGCAGATAACGTCCATGCGAGGCGGCGTATGCTCGCTCCTCGTTTTGAATAGAAATCACTGGACATATCCCTCCAGAAAACAGCGATTTGCGCATCGCTGTATGTTTCTGAACACCAGATGAATAATCCGATGAGAAAGAGAATCAATCCTGGGATAACTGCACCAAGTTCACTGCTCATTGCTAACCGTGCTTTCGACCGATGCTTATATGTCGAGATTTTGGTATTACTTGCCTTTTTTGTGACCGTAAATCTTATCTGTTTCTAACGCATGGCGGTTCTGTTCTTCTGCTTCCTGGAAGGCTTGATTGGCCGCTGTTGTTGCTTGGGAGACTCCAGCGCATGCAAGTGTGAGCCCCATGATAAGCCCGTTAATTTCTTGAATAAGTTCGTCGAGATCTTCTTGGTGTTGAGTACCGGTAGAAATTGAGGCGAGCTTGCTATTTGAGAAGATCTCACCTGCAGCATCACGCTTTTTTGCGCACTCGGTTACCTGCTCTAGGTTCCATTCGATAAAGTCATACATTTAACGGCTCCTAGCGTTTAAGCGTGTGTGGCGTGAAGTTGAAGTAGGCCGCCAGTAAGCACCAGAGCAGTGTTTCGTAGCAGGGCTCTAGGGGAGCGTACTGTCTATTTACTACCTTTGATGGTAATGAGGTAGTAGCGGATAGATAGCTCTCAGGAACTATAGGTGTTTCAAAGCGATAAGTTGACGCTGGCGTGGAGAGTGCAGTAACGCTTGAAGTAGGAGCATAGGTCGTGGCTGTTCGCCTCCATCGTGTCCACGCTGTGTATTCCCACAGCCCGTTTTGTATATATGACGCGAAATTGCGGTACTTATCTTGAGCGGTGGAATCAACAAGGAGCCTTTGTACTTGCTCGAAATTTGCGTGGCTCATTGCGCGAATTGCTGCATCAAAAATATAGTTCGGGGCGTCATTGTCCCCTTCTCTGGTGCGTAAAGGGCTATTTGCTAGGACCACATGAGGAACTTCCTCGGTATCAATGAGATATACGTGAGTTGTGTCGCCAACGCTACGAAGGACTGTTGAGTGGTCCTTTGCTTGGAATACACATAACTTGCGTGTGGCATCAGGTGTATATGTGGGGGAGCACGAATAGAGGGAAATTGGTCCGGTGCATGCGGTAATTGGCGCGAGAAGCGCCTGCGCAGTGGGCGTTAGGGAGCTTCCCGTTGATACTTCCGATAAGTGGCGCCCGGCGCGTGTTTCCACATGTTGCCATTCTTCAAAACCATTACGGGGATTGATGGCCACACTGATGAAAGAGCGAGCGAAGGTTGTGGGGATGACGATCGCGGGGCGAATGGGATTTGGTGTGTTCGCGTTCATTGTGTGATTTCTAGGCTACTGATCATGTCTGGTAGGTCTTCGGCGATGTGGTTGAGGTGGGTTGTTGTAGAGGTCAGTGTGGCATAGACGCGGATATTATGTTCTGCAATTCTTTGTGTCCATGTCCATTGGATAGCGGTGTAGGACTGGTGGTTATCTATGTAGATTCCACTTGACATGGTTGCGTCTGGACTGTGGATGGGGAATGGTACTACCTCGATCGTCAGCCATCGTGGGATTACGTCTTCCAGGGGGATGGGGTTTTGGCCGGTCGGATCCATTGTGATGATGAGATTAGGCCGGAACCCTGTGGTTCTTTCGGGGGTGCCGACAGCGATGAAGAGTGAGTTTTTGGGGTCGTTGAGTGTCGTTGATGTATGGGGTAGATGAGGGATGAGAGGGGAATTGGGGTTATTGAGATCGAGTGCTCTCCATGTCTCGGATAGTTCCATACTGGTTTTAATAGTCAAGGTTTGCTGTCCAATGGGGTACGTCTGTGTGTTGGTCTGATGTGGTGTTGATGTGATAATTTTGCCGTTTTCGTCGATGAAACCGTGGCGTTTATGCCACTGCCATTGTTGGTCTACTATGTGCGGAATAGGAATCGGCAATAAAAAGACGATGCTGAGCATGTAGAAGAAAAGAATACTTCCAGCAATAACCGATTGGATGTGCTGTGGCAGAGCGATCTTTATAGAAAACGGCAAGAGAGCACCTGAAATCATACCGAGCATCAACAACGGAATGAAAATTTCGTTGACGCGCCGTGGCGCATTCGCTTTGTTGTATGCCCGCCAAAACTGGGCCAATGGGGTGTCCGTATATGTCTCTACGTACCAGGCGTACAGTCCCAAACAGCCAATAGGAAGACCTAAAACAGGATAAAAATTGATTGAATCCATAGTTTTCCCTAAGAGGACAGTGCGTAACTGTTGAAAAGTGTTGCGCTACCGTTGATACGTCTAGCGGCATAAGCGTCGTTCGCTGCGTTGGTGAGGTTATCAATCAAAGTTTGGAATAGGGTGTCGGCAGCGAACATTGCATCAACATTTGTCGTGAAATCCCATGAGATTGTCTCAATCCCGTTGTAGCTCGATTGAGGAACCCCAACACAGCGGTAGCGAGGGGGGTAATTACTGCAGATTCAGGTAACACTCTACTTACCTCCACATCGCCACTGACACGGTGCATCGCTGCTTCTACAACAGACATTACGCCGGAGACTGAAAGCCTGCAAGCAGTTTCAACTTTCAGACGCCTGCTTTTAAATATGTGTTGCACTAATAGAGCAATCAAAAGTGGGTGGTGAGGTTTCGAGAACCTCACCACCCACTGAGCTTTGCTTACGCTTGTTGTTACGCAAGCTTAGGAGTGTTTACTCTTCGCCGGCGTGATCTGCTCCGGAAATCGCGTAGTTGAAGAGCTGGTAGCGATCGATTGCCTGCTGGACAACCGAAGGATCAATCTGACCACGGTCAGCCAGGGCCTTCAGAACGCGAACCGTCATCGACTCGGCATCGATGTGGAACCAACGGCGAGCCGCGCGACGAGTATCAGAGAAGCCGAAGCCATCAGCACCCAAGACGTAGTAGTCACCGGGTACCCACTGACGAATCTGGTCGGGCAGAAGGCGGTCAAAGTCAGAAGACGCCACGAAGGGGCCTTCGGTTCCCTGCAGCTGGCTGGAAACGAAGGGGGTGCGCTGAGGCTCGTTCGGGTGGAGGAAGTTGAACTCTTCCACGTCCAGTGCCTCGCGACGAAGCTCAGTCCACGAGGTGACCGACCAAACTGCCGCATCGACACCCCAATCACGTGCAAGCAGCTCTCGTGCCTCGCGTGCCCACGGCACGCCGACACCGGATGCGAGCAGCTGAGCCTTCGGGCCTCCGAAGTTCGCGTGATCGTCAACCTTGTAGATGCCCTTAATAAGTCCGTTGACATCAAGGTTTTCGGGCTCTGCGGGCTGGTGAATGGGCTCGTTGTACACCGTCAGGTAGTACATGACGTTCGGATCGCGTCCACCTGCATCACCGTACATGCGCTCAAGACCGTCGGCCATGATGTACCGCAATTCGTAGGCATAAGCGGGATCGTATGTGACAAATGCATGGTTAGTGGATGCCAGAACGGGGGAGTTGCCATCCATGTGCTGCAGGCCTTCACCGGTGAGGGTTGTACGCCCAGCGGTTGCACCGATGACGAAGCCCTTTGAAAGCTGATCGCCGGCAGCCCAGAACTGATCGCCCGTGCGCTGGAACCCGAACATCGAATAGAAGATGTAGAAGGGAACCATCGGCAGGTTGTGAGTGGCATAAGCGGTACCAACCGCCTGGAACGCTGCCGCACTACCGGCCTCGGTAATACCGGTGTGCAGAACCTGACCTTGCTCGGACTCGCGGTAGGACAGCATCATATCTGCATCAACCGGAGTGTAGGCCTGACCCGTCGTGTTGAAGATCTTCGCCGAGGGGAAGATCGCATCCAGGCCGAAGGTACGCGCCTCATCAGGAATGATCGGAACGAAGTACTTGCCAACGTTCTTGTCCTTGATGAGGTCCTTGATCAGGCGCACCAAAGCCATGGTGGTCGCAACTTCGAGCTTGCCGGATCCCTTGGAGAGGGCCTCGAAAGGCTTCGAGGGAAGCTCAGGAAGCTTCGGCTGGTGATCGCGGCGTTCGGGAACCCAACCGCCCAGCTTCTCACGTAGTTCCTTCATGTACAGCAGAGCCGGGTGATCTGCCGGTGGCATGTAGTAAGGAGGCATGTAGGGATCGCGTTCCAGCTCTTCATCGGTGATGGGAAGCTGCAGGCGATCGCGCAGAAGCTTCGCGTCTTCCACGGTGAGCTTCTTCATCTGGTGCGTTGAGTTACGACCAGCGAAGTGGCTACCCAGCGCATAGCCCTTAATAGTGTGAGCCAAGATCACAGTCGGTTGACCGGTGTGCTCGGTTGCGGCCTTGTATGCGGCGTACACCTTTCGGTAGTCGTGGCCGCCGCGCTGCAATGCCCAGATCTGATCGTCGGTCCAGTTTTGAACCATTGCCTTGGTCCGAGGATCGCGGCCAAAGAAGTGCTCACGAATGTATGCGCCATCATTTGCGCCGAAGGTCTGGTAGTCGCCATCCAGAGTTTCGTTCATCAGGTGAACAAGCGCGTCATCCTTATCCGAGGCCAGGAGCTGGTCCCAACCGCGACCCCAGATGACCTTGATAACGTTCCAACCCGCACCCTTGAAGAAGGCTTCGAGTTCCTGGATGATCTTGCCATTGCCGCGAACCGGGCCATCAAGGCGCTGCAGGTTACAGTTCACGACGAAAGTCAGGTTGTCGAGTCCCTGCTGTGCGGCAAGCTGAAGCATGCCACGAGATTCGGGCTCGTCCATTTCGCCATCGCCCAAGAAGGCCCATGTGCGCTGCAGTGAGGTGTCTTTAATGCCACGCAGGTGCAGGTACTTATCAAACCAAGCCTGGTAGATCGCTTCTGCTGGCCCGAGGCCGAGGGAAACGGTCGGGAACTCCCAGAAGTTGGGGAGCTGGCGGGGGTGGGGGTAAGAGGGGAGTCCGTGAGGAGTGGAAACCTGCTGGCGGAATCCGTCCATCTCTTCTTCAGAGAGACGCCCTTCAATGAAAGCGCGCGCGTAGGGTCCGGGAGAGGCATGGCCTTGGAAGAAGACGTGGTCGCCGCCGCCCGGGTGATCCTTACCGCGGAAGAAGTGGTTGAGGCCTACCTCGTAAAGCGTTGAAACCGAGGCGTAGGAGGAGATGTGTCCACCGACCTTGATGCCCGGGCGCTGAGCCCTGGTCACCTGCACCGCTGCGTTCCAGCGGATCCAGCGGCGGTACTGGCGTTCCATGGCCTCGTCGCCGGGGAAGTAAGGTTCTTGATCGACAGGAATCGTGTTGACGTAGGGGGTCGTGTATTCCTGAGGAAGTTGGATTCCCTTGCGGCGTGCTTCATCGAGCATGTGCAGCAAGATGTAGCGTGCACGTGGGCCGCCCTTTTCTTCGATCAGGCCACTCAGTGACTCGACCCATTCTGAGGTTTCTGCGGGGTCATTGTCGGGTACCTGGCTGAGTAACCCGTTGACGACGGGGTGGTTCTCGCTCACTGGATCTCGAACTCCTCTGATTAACTTAGCGGAAGCGCCTGGTGGGGCACGCCCTCGTGCTTACAGGTCTATTTTGGTACTTGCGAGTGGAAAATGCGAGTGAAAATGGGACTTCAGGCCCATGATTCGCGCCTCATTTGTCAAGGCCAAAGATGGTGCTTTGCTGAGAAAATCACAGGAATCGAGAGAAACAAAAAATAATTGCGCTGCGTGCATTACGATTGAAGCCGTGAAAAGCGATGTAACACTGTCTGTGTCGTGGCTCGAAGGGGAACTCCGGTGAGTGTCAAGCTAGGGTTCACGAAGGGCCAGATTATTCAAGAGTTCTACGTTGACGATGATGCGGATCAAGCGCTGCGCCAACTCGCTGAAGAAGAGAGCGGTAATCAGCTTGTCGATCCCGACTACGAAGATGTCGTCGATGGAGCGATCGTATGGTGGCGCGCGGATGATGCCGAAGAGGAAGATCTGGCAGATCTGTTGGTCGATGCCATGTCAAACCTTGACGATGGCGGCCTGATCTGGGTCTTGATTCCCAAGCCTGGACGCCCCGGAACTGTCCCGGTTTCTGATGTTGAAGAGGCTGCTCACACTGCCGGGCTCCACGCGACTTCGGCAAGTGCGCTGGCTCCTGAATGGGCTGGTATTCGTCTAACCGCACGTTCGAGAAAGCACTGAGTTTTCACGCAATTTAGTCTTGCGTGACGGTGTTGCGCTGGCTGTTTTGCGGCGTGCGCAATGCATCTCACAGCGTCTGATTCCAAGTAATTGCTGCTTGTACTCTATGCTGTACTGGTGCGTTCATTACAGGACGCGCTTTGGGCCTTTAGCTCAGTTGGCTAGAGCATCTGGTTTACACCCAGAAGGTCATCGGTTCGAGCCCGGTAGGGCCCACAGAATTGGGGTCGGAAGCTTTAAGCTTCCGACCCCTCAGTGTTTGCTGTGAGCAGTGCATGCAACGCGTGTCAGTCCTCCTCGGTGCTTGATTCGCCTTTCTGCTGTGCCAGCTCGCGTTCGGCCTCCTCGAGGTTCTTGCGTACCACCGCAGTGAGCGGGTGATCGGTATCCAGCACCCGTAGGCAGTACGCTAACAACCGCTCAAACTGGCC
>NZ_CAGY01000008.1 GCF_000308055.1 Actinomyces sp. ph3 | reverse complement strand
GAGGTGCTCGTGAGCCGACTGGTACTAATGGGCCGACACTAACAAACACTTCAACCACACTGGTTGACAGACACCATAGAGTGCTCGTCGCCACTATGCGGATCACAACCAACACAACCCCCAAAACAACAACGGGGGACAAAGTGAATACTGGTTGAACCATCTTGTGGTGGTCATAGCCGCGGGGAAACGCCCAGCCTCCATTCCGAACCTGGAAGCTAAGCCCGCAAGCGCCGATGGTACTGCACCTGGGAGGGTGTGGGAGAGTAGGACACCGCCACAACACTCTTCAAGAGGGGGGTTTGGAACACTGTTCCAAACCCCCCTCTTTTTTACCTACACCCACCCGCACAACACACACAAACAACCCACGCCTTTGAGCCGCAACGAGCCCGGCAGACACAGGCTCAATTTGCTTGCTTTCGTGTCTGCCTTTTGTTGTATTCGTATGAAGTTCTAGATGCTCTTCTCAGCGAAGTTTCGAGTAACTAGTGGGGCTTGGCCCCTCTTCTGTTTTCACTGGTGTTAGAGGCCTTTATTAGGGATATCTGACTATTCAGGTTGTAAACCCGTGGGCGGTTATCAATTCACTTTTACTGTGCGCACTTAGTTTTTGGGGATCTACTTATTATTTGGCTCTGCGTCACTATGTCTCACTTAGACTGCGTGCACATTGTGTCTCTTCGCGACGCAATCGGCACAGTCTTTCTTCGCTATGTAAAAGTAGTGCCCGCGAACGGATGTTCGCGGGCACATGAGTTTTACTGCGAATGGCAGTTCACTTTAGATCCAAGTCGGGAGCCACATGTGAATGTGCCAGAAGTTGTACGAGATGAGATCTCCTCGCCACAGGGGCATGAAGAAGATCGAGACAGCTGTAATGAGCAGAACAATGATCACAGCGCCAATGGCAAACCTTTGACGTGTCACGACATTAGCGCCCATCCACCTGTAGTCACCCTCTTCAAGGGGTTGAGAGTCATACATGCGGTCGGGATTTACTTCGCAGCGAGTTTGATCCAGCATCAGTCCAATCACCCATGCCGCACTCAGGCAGACAAATGGTACGAAAGCAATCGTGTAGAAATTAAAGATCGTTCGGTTTGCGTTCAGATACCAAGGGAAGTACATCGCTAAGTATCCGCAGACAACAAAACCAGTCCTCCAGTTGCGGTCCCGCAGCGTCACGAACAAGACGATGAAGAATGCGATGGCTGCAAACCACCACAGAAGCGGATTCCCTAGTGCGACAACAGCGTTGACGCAATCCGACTTATCGCAGCTTGCATCCGCGATTTTGTTCCATGCGAAGGACGTCGGGCGAGCCTGAACAAACCACTGCGCGGGATGAGCCTGATAGGTGTGCGGAGTGGTTAGACCCGTGTGGAACTTCAGCATTCCTACGTGGTAGTCCCACAGGTCGTGGAATGCCCCAATAAAGCCATGGGTTTTGTGACCGTACGCGTTCCAGTGCCTAAACCAGCCGAACCATGAGGCGACATAGGTGATGACTGCGGGCGGAACCATGGCCAAGAATGCAACGGAGGTGTCGTTGATCAGGGTTGCGTAGAACGCGCGTGGGTGCCCAAAACGACGGCGTGTCATCCAGTCGCGGAAAGCGACAAATAGCCCTAAGACAGCCAGCGCGTAGAGACCCGACCATTTGACCGACATCGCAAGGCCACACAAGATACCCGCGACCAATAGCCACCAACGTGCACCCGCATGGGGGCCGATTCGAGAGGGGTTATCGGGGTCCGGCTTCCATTGGGAAAGTTTTTCGATCAAACGTGGGTGCGAAATCTCCTGATCTTTCAGGACGGCAAGGAAAGCGGCAGCGGCAAACATCGCCAGGAATATATCCAAGAGGCCGGTTCGCGAGAGAACGATCGCGATGCCATCTGTTGCCATAAAGAATCCTGCAAGTGCTGTGATAGCGGGGGAACGGAACAAATGCTGTGCGATTCGTGCGGTGAGGAAGACAAGAATAATTCCTGCGATGGCTGCGCTGATGCGCCAGCCGACCGGATTGGTTGCTCCGAAGACGCGCATTCCCAGGCTGATCAGCCACTTTCCAACCGATGGGTGAACGACGTAACCACCATTGGTCGAAAGCCCTGAGTAATCACCCGAGATGAACATCGGGTCGTTATCCTTCGCCCAGCTTCCCTCATAGCCCAGAGTCATTAGAGAGTAAGCGTCTTTAACGTAGTAGGTCTCATCAAAGACCAGAGTCTTAATTGTTCCAAGACCAGGAAGCCTAATGAGCGCTGCCAAAAGCGTGGTGACAAGAGTTGCGATCCACCCTGCTTGCGCAGACATTGGGAAACGTGCCCACTTGGGAATGGGGACGGGCTTCCATTCACGCCCCGTTCCTTCAGAAGTGGCATCCGCATCTTCGCCCTCTGGGGTCAGGTCGAGCTCTTCGCCCTCTGCCGAGGTCTTGTCCACCTCTGCTGAAGGGCTAGCTTCGCCTTCTTCGGCCTCGGGAAGAGGCTCGGAGCAAGCAGCCGGGGAAGCCTGGTTTGGACCCAAGGTGGGGTCTTCGGGAATATCTGAATCGGAAAGAGTCTTGTCGTCCACCCGATCAGTTTACCGAGGCCCCTGCTCAACTGGAGTAGCACACCCAAAGGTGCGACGATTGACGCGTGAGTGAAGACCAGGATTACATTCAGGCCCCCGCGTCGATCCTTCTTGCGGCCACCCCAATTGGCGATGTGCGCGATGTTTCCGCGCGCCTAGCACCCGCACTCGAGCAGGCGGACATTATTGCCGCAGAAGATACGCGTCGCCTCCTTGCCTTGGCCTCGAGAATGGGAATCCGACTGAGCGCCAAGCTCATCAGCCTCCACGACCACAATGAGTCCGCCAAGGCCTCGGCAGTCGTCGAGCAGGCGCGGGCGGGTGCGCGCGTCGTCATGGTCTCCGATGCGGGAATGCCCACCGTTTCCGACCCCGGCTTCCGCCTAGTTCACGAGGCCACGGCAGCCGGCGTTCACGTCAGTGTCCTGCCGGGCCCCTCGGCTCCCGTAACCGCGCTGGCACTGTCTGGGCTTCCTTCCGATCGTTTTGCTTTCGAGGGCTTCCTTCCGCGTAAAACAGGCGAGGCAACGCGCTATTTGAAGGCTCTTGCGCAAGATCCTCACACCCTGATCTTTTTTGAATCGCCCAAACGCGTCCATGAGACCCTGATTCTCATGGCTGAGGTCTTTGGCGCCGATCGCCAAGCCGCGCTGTGCCGGGAGCTGACGAAAACCTACGAAGAGGTGATTCGTGGGAGCCTTGCAGAGCTGGTTGAGGCTACAGAAGGTGAAGTTCTTGGTGAGATCACCCTGGTGATTGCGCCCGGACATGCGCAGGGCAATGCTGATGACCATGTCGAGGCCGTGCTCGTCTTGGCAGCAGAAGGCATGCGTTTAAAGGATGCCGCTGCCGAGGTTGCCGAGGCCACAGGGCTACGCAAGAACGAGCTATACCGGGCAGCACTCGCACGCGCGAACTGAGAAATGCGCACGAACTAGGGGAGAAGTGCGTATAAGCGAGCAGTGCGAATAAGCGAACGGCGCTAATCAGGGTAGCGGGCGCGATGTAGGGGAGTAGACGCGAATCAGTCCTGAGAGGGGACCAACTCAACTCCGGCCTCGGCCATGCGATGGGCCGCGAGCTCACCCAACTCGGGGCTGACGGGCTCAGTGAGGTCGGTGAAGACTCGCACTTTAAAACCGTCCTTCATGCCGTCCAGCGCCGTTTCGCATACACAGTGGGACTGAGCAAGGCCAACGACATCCAGCGAATCAATGCCTTTGTCGCGAAGGAGCTCAAGCAAGGGGCGTTTCGTTGCTACATCCTCACCATCGAAGGCAGAATACGCGGCCTCGTACATGCCCTTGTGAATGGTGACATCCGCATGGAGGTCAGCAAGGGCTGGGTGCAGCTCGGCCTCGGCAGTACCTGCAACGCCATGAGGAGGCCAGGTGTCGACGAAGTCGGGGTGATCAGAGAAATGCGTCCCCGGATCAATATGCCAATCCTGCGAGGTTACGATGCAGTCGTAATCCGCTGCGTGAGCGGCAACGAAATCAGCGACGCGCTGAGCGCAGGCATTCCCACCTTCAACAGGAAGGGCACCACCCTCGCAAAAAGTGGGTTGAACATCAACAATGATGAGCGCGCGGGGCATTAGATCCTCCCAAAGTATGAGCAGTGTCTGCTTCGAGAATAGGGCAGGGACGACTGGAACGCCAATAGGCACTAGACTAGGGGACCATGAGTCGTATTTTGTCTGCCGTTGCATGGCCCTATGCCAACGGCCCTCGCCACATTGGTCACGTTGCCGGTTTCGGAGTTCCCTCCGATGTTTTCTCTCGCTACATGCGAATGGCCGGGCACGACGTGCTGATGGTCTCCGGAACCGATGAACACGGAACCCCCATTCTGGTTGCCGCCGATGGCGCCGGAATGAGCGCGCGAGAGCTGGCCGACCAGAACAACCGGCTCATCGTCGAAGACCTGGTTCAACTGGGACTGTCCTACGATCTTTTCACACGTACGACCGCTGGAAATCACTATCGCGTCGTCCAAGACATGTTCCGAACCGTCCGCGATAACGGTTACATGATCGAACAGGTCACCCGCGCGGCAATCTCGCCTTCGACCGGACGTACTCTTCCCGACCGCTACATCGAAGGCACCTGTCCGATTTGTGGTGCCGAAGGCGCTCGCGGTGACCAGTGCGATAACTGTGGTAACCAGCTTGATCCCACAGATCTGATCAATCCTCATTCCCGAATCAACGGTGAAACCCCCGAATTCGTGGAGTCCACGCATTACTTCCTGGATCTTCCCGCACTTGCTGACGCGCTTTCCGCGTGGCTGGATGACCGCGATCGCTCGGGCACATGGCGCCCCAACGTCATCAAGTTCTCGAAGAACTTCCTTGAGGACATCCGCCCGCGTGCAATGACACGCGATATCGACTGGGGTATCCCGGTTCCCGGTTGGGAAGACCAACCCGGTAAGCGCCTGTACGTGTGGTTTGACGCGGTTATTGGTTACCTGAGCGCTTCCATTGAATGGGCGCGCCGCACGGGGGATCCCGAAGCGTGGCGCCAGTGGTGGAATGATCCCGAAGCCCTGACCTACTACTTCATGGGTAAGGACAACATCGTCTTTCACTCGCAGATCTGGCCCGCCGAACTGCTGGGTTACAACGGTCAGGGATCTAAGGGCGGTCAGCCCGGTGATCTTGGCGTGCTCAACCTGCCCACCGAGGTTGTCTCTTCAGAGTTCCTCACCATGGAGGGCAAGAAGTTCTCGTCTTCGCACGGCATTGTGATCTATGTGCGTGACATGCTCAGCCGCTACCAGGCTGATGCACTGCGCTACTTCATTTCTGCGGCTGGCCCCGAGTCCTCCGATGCGGACTTCACCTGGGCAGAATTCGTGCGTCGTACGAACGGCGAGCTGGTGGCAGGCTGGGGCAACCTGGTCAATCGCACCGCCTCGATGATCCACAAGAAGTTCGGCGAAATCCCCGCGCCGGGAGAGCTCCAAGAAATCGATCGCGCCTTGCTGGATGCCATCGCTGCGGGCTTTGACGAGGTCGGAGACCTGATCCGTCACCACCGCCAGAAGGCCGCTCTTGCCGCTGCAATGCGTTTGGTTGGCGAGGCCAACAAGTACGTCGCGGATACCGAGCCCTTCAAGCTCAAGGCCCCCGAAGAACGCGAGCGCTTGGCGACCGTGCTCTGGACGCTGGCGCAGGCCGTGGCCGATTTGAACCTCATGCTTTCACCCTTCTTGCCTCATGCCGCAAATGATGTGGACCGCGTGATGGGTGGCAGTGGCGAGATCGCTCCCATGCCCTACATCAAGGAAGTTGAGGAGCTGGACCCCGAGGTTCTTCCCGCAGACTTCGAAGGCCGTACAGGATACCCGGTCATTACCGGTGACTACACGAATGTTCCCACTTGGGAGCGTCACGATATCGTCGTTGGCACTCCGATTGAGAAGCCGACCCCGGTCTTCCAAAAGCTTGACGAGGCCATTGTTGAGGAGGAACTTGCGCGCTACGCGGAGTCTCGCCCTGACGATGTGACGGGAGCCTGAGCTTTTAGCTGTCGAGTGTGTGGCCCAAGCCTTTTGGCTTGGGCCACACACCTTTTCTGGGGTAAGGAAAACGGAAGAGGATCGTGTCCGCTTGCTGGGCGCGCGGCCTCGGGAAGGGACTAGAGGGCGCTGGGAAGAAGATCCTTGCAGATCGCCGTGGTGCCGCGAACAACTAACTCGGGATCGAAGAGAAGCTCAACGTGCTCCTTGGCGTTTTGTGGGCTCTCAATCAGGCTTGCCAGCGCGGAGACGGCACCGCTACTCAGGGTGTCGACCGGCTGACGAATGGTTGTCAGGCCCGGAGAAATGTAGCCGAGGTAGCTGGAGTCGTCGTAGCCGACGATGGAAATGTCATCGGGAACCTGTAGGCCCTGGAGTGTCAGTGACTTGAAAGCGCTCAAGGCCAGTTCATCGCTGGCGCACACGATTGCGCTCACTCCCGCATCAATCAGGCGCGCTGTTGCGGCCTGTGCGGTGCCCAAGCCGTAAGGAGCCCATTCCACGTACTCCGGCTTGAGGTCGAGCCCCGTACGGTTCGCAAAATCAAGGGCAGAGTTGTACTTCGTGATACTGGGGTAGTGGTTTGGATTGCCCAGAAGCAAACCGATGCGCGTATGCCCCTGATTGACCAGGTGTTGAAGAGCCATTTCCGTTGCTAGGCGATCGTCGGTGCGAATGAAGTAACCCGGTAAGTCGGGATCGCCCGCATTGATGAAAACCATTGGAATTCGATGTTCAGCAAGGCGCTGATAGATCGAATAGTCGTTGCCCTTGGAGTCGTACTGACCGGAAAGGAAAATCGCACCATCAATCTGTTCCGAAAGCACCATTGACAGCAAGGTTTCCTCGCTGGTGCCGCCAGATGTGTAGGTGCACAAGAAAGGCAAAATATTGCGTGCCGTCAGTTGAGTACTTATTGCCGTGAGTAAAGATGCGAAAACGGGATTGACCAGGTTTGGGGTAATGACAGCTACGTGCCGGGGTTGATTACGACCAACGGTGTTCGTAATCCCCATACTTTTCGCAGTATTGAGCACGGCCTGGCGAGTGTCATCGGAAACGCCTGGTTTTCCGTTGAGGACTCTTGAAACTGTGGCTTGACTGACGCCGACTTCAGCGGCAACGTCTGCAAGTGTTTTCACTATTGTCTCCGTATTCCACCGTTAAATTGGATGGGAGTTACCTGAATGCCCTAAGTGTATATGAAATCGTTATTTACGTAAAGGCATGAAAGGCTTGCGCAAGACTTGCTTTCATTGTTACAGTCATATCTGTCAGAAGGAACTGGTCATTGTGGATCGGCTCTCTGAGAGTGCATAGCTGCATAGCTTCACAGCAAGCGAACGATAATCTAAGGAAGGATTATCTCCAATGATGAAACATTCACATGTGGCGCCCGTACTGGCAAGCGCACTGGTTGCCGCATTGGCGTTGAGCGCATGCTCCAAAGGCTCATCATCCGACAACACCGCATCGGATGGCCGCCCCGTCGTGACCGTCCAGATCGTTAAGGACGCGCGCACCAAACCCATGAGTGACCTGAAGTGGACGAAGGACCTTGAAACTGCATGTGGATGCAGCATCAAGTGGCTGGAGACCGCGGCATCCTCGTGGGATCAGCAAAAGAGTGCCGCTCTGGCAGCCGGCGATGTTGCCGACCTGACCATTGCGGGCTTTGATTCAAGCGATATGGCAGAATTTGGCTCGCTGTTCATGGACCTCACTCCTGAACTGGGCAACCTGCCGAACGTGAAGAAGATGTTCGATGCAGAACCCTACTCGCGGATCGTTTCTACCAACACCAAGAACCAGATCCTCGGCGTGGGTCGTTCCACCGTTCCTCTCTCGGCCAATACCGGTAGCCACATGTTCATTAACAAGGCATGGCTGGACAAGCTGGGCCTGGCAGTTCCCACCACGTGGGATGAACTCAAGACCGTGCTCAAGGCATTCAAGACCCAAGACCCCAATGGCAACGGTGTTGCTGATGAGATTCCCCTGGACTTCAACAAGCCCGGAACCAATGGATTCGAAGGCTTCAACCCCAACCTCTTCTTGAGCTCCGTAGGCATTACCCTGAGCTCTGACTCCAGCTTGGGAATGTACGCCGATAAGGGCACCGTGAAGAACTACCTGACCGATGAGCGCTACAAGGACTTCGTGAAGTTCATGAACGAGCTGTGGTCAGAAGGCCTGATTGCTCAGGACGCATTCACCCACGACTGGTCCACCTACACCGGTCATGCAAAGGGTGATGGAAAGACCGCAACGGTTGGTATGTCCTGGATGTGGACCCCCTCAGATCTCTTCGGTTCTGAGCTGGGCAAGCAGTACATCACCATTCCGTCCCTGAAGGCGAAGGATGGGCAGACGACTCCGGTTGTGTGGGCATGGGGCGGCGACTCAATGGCCTATGGTGCAAACCAGATCGTTGCAAAGGCTGAGCCTGCAAATAAGGAAGCAACACTTAAGCTGCTGGATTCCTTCTACACACCTGAGATTGGTATTCAGGCAACCTACGGTTCATTC
This sequence comes from Actinomyces sp. ph3, assembly GCF_000308055.1. Taxonomy (GTDB): domain Bacteria; phylum Actinomycetota; class Actinomycetes; order Actinomycetales; family Actinomycetaceae; genus Pauljensenia. The sequence continues at coordinate 177,169 of NZ_CAGY01000008.1, read as the reverse complement.
GGCGAGTGTGTCGAAAAGGGAGCTGATGGTACCTACACGGTTCTCGAGCCGGCTGATAAGAGTAAGAATGCCGGTGACTGGCAGTTCACCAACTCGCTTGCTGACCGCGCTCCCGTGTGGATCAACAGCGAATGGAAGCTGAAGCTGCCTGCAGAGCACACCGAGGTCTTCCCCGTGGACGCTGTCTACAACAAAGATTGGTCCAATATCGACCTGAACTCTGATGTGCTGTATGGAAACATGCCGACCACTGATGAGCAGGCAGATATCCTCTCTCGTAATGCGACCGGTATCAACCAGAACGCGATGGCGAAGTTCGCACAGTGGGTCACCAAGGGTGGTGTCGATAACGAATGGGATCAGTACGTTGCTGACCTCGAGGCAAACCACCTTGCAGAGAGCGTCAAGGTCAAGCAGGACATCTACGATGCCTACAAGGCTCAGATGAAGCAGCAGGGCGTTGATCTGAACTCCATGTTCAAGACTCAGTCCGACGACAAGTCGGCGAAGTTCACCAAGTAGTTCACGGCTGGCGTGCCCTGTGAGAATTCATAGGGCACGCCAGCTTTCTACACCTGGGTTTTCGATCAGCGTTTTGAACGTGTAAAACCCTCCCATCAACTTTCCTCCCTCCACATTTCTCTCCTGCATTGCTGCAGCGCTGCCGCAGTGCATTTCACCCACATTGAGTTCCTGAATGAGGAAGGTTACTGATGTTCTTTGGATTTCTCCATCGAGTGTTTGGGGCGGTGGGGCATGCCTTCGGGCATATCCCTCACCTGTTCCATATGCACCATCCGCTGATCACTATTTTTGGTGCTCACCGAGTTGTGGCCATCTTCGTCACCGTGACAACGACGATCGTCATCGGTGTCGGTGGAGTGACCATTATTATTGGCCCCACAAATGGCGATACAACCCCGCAGATTCCCGGCCAAGAGCAGACCACTCCTGCGCCGAAGCCGGATAAATCACCAGCTCGCGAAGATAAAATTCGTACCTGGTGGCATGAAAACGGTGTCAAGGACGCTGAAAAGCCCCTTGCTAACAATGAGGTTCGTCAATCACCCTTCTATTCGGTATCTGTGTCGGCCGTCGATGGTACTGATTCGGACAATAGTTCGTTTACCTATATGTCGATCCCGCGCAACGGTAACCCCATGCGTTCGGACCTCAACGATGATGGCGCAAAGTTCCAAGCCGACAATCACGTGACCATGAGTTGGTCCTCGTTCGAATATGACACTGATGTCTATGTCGACGTCACTTTGCAGACCGGCGCGAAACTAAGCGATGTCAACCAGGTCACTGTTCGCCCTGCAAAGGCGAATATTGAAAAGAAGCTGCTGGACGACAAGACTGTGCGTCTGTACATTCCTCAGAGTAACGACGGTTATCGTCTATCCGTAGAGTTTGCCCCCGAACTCATGGATGTTTACCGCTACCAGGGTGGGCTCACCCTTGAGGGCGGAGAAGGACACGAATACGTGGGAACCGAGCCGAAGAACTCCATGTTGCTCTTTGCTCAGCCTTGGGCCTCGCGCGTCGATCCGACAACCATCCCCACCGAGGCCGACGGAACGATTACCTACGTGACCCCGGGTGAGGTCACCAACTTGGATACCGTCGATACCGACATTGTGTACTTCAAAGCAGGTACCTACTGGATGACGAACAAGTACTCTGCAAACCTTCCTGATCGCGTGAAGTGGGTCTACTTTGAGCCCGGCGCCTTCGTGAAGGGAGCCTTCCAATTCGGGGTCAATGAGAACATCACGAATTACAAGGTCACGGGATACGGTGTGCTCTCAAGCGAGCAGTACCTCTATGAGACCGACATGTCGAATGGATACAAGACCTTGGAGCATAAGGATGGCGCAAACTGCCATGCCACCTGTGTTAAAGCTCTGAAGTTTACCTCTACCACTCCGCATCAGGTTCTTGACCTGCAAGGCGTCACCATCAAGGAGCCCTCATACCACTCCTTCGTGGAATATGGTTTCCGTCCTGCTGACCCCGAAAAGGGCAGCATGAGCGATGCTGAGTTTGCCGAGGCCGTGGCCCGTAACAGTGCGATCGAGGGGGCGAACGAGCAGTCCTTTAGCCAGCGCGTTCGCAACTACCAACAGGTGGGATCCTGGTATTGGCAGACCGACGGAATGGAGCTGTACCCCGGCTCGACCATGAAGAGCTCTTTCTTCCATACGAATGATGACGCGATGAAGCTCTACCACAGCAATGTGGATGTTTCGAATGTCGTGGTGTGGAAGAACGATAACGGCCCGGTCTTCCAGTGGGGCTGGAACTACCGCAACACTGAGAATGTGAAGGTCGACGGAACGAGTGTCGTGCACAGCCTGATGAATAACTCGGGTGCAACCAACACCTGCGTATTCAACTCATCCCCGCACTGGAACGGTGGCGCCTTCGATTACTCGGATCCTTCAACGACTTTGAAGAACTGGACCATTTCCAACACTGTCGTGGAAGGAAGTGTGAACTGTGGTTTCCGTATCTACGCCCTGTCAAATATGGAGAACTTCAAGATCATTAACTTCCATGTGGATTCGTGGAATGGGCAGCCTGAAGCAAATGTCGTGAGCCGTCTGACCCGTCCTGCAAATAAGGCGGGCAAGAAGGTGACGATTGGCAATGAAACTGTCGACCACAACGGTATTGAGATTCGTAACTTTAGTGTCGGTGACACCTTCGTGACGAAGGCCGGCGGAAACTGGGCATCCAATGAGCTTGGGCGTTTGGATTTCGATGCAGACTGTTGGGATAACTGGAACGCCACCGCAGATGGCAAGCCTGAGAACATGCCGACGCTAAGCGTTGAAGGGTTGAAGGACCAGGAGTCTTTGGATTCTCGTCATCTTTCGTTTAAGGGAACGACCGACGGTAATCGCGTCGTTGTAACGGTCAATGGAACGAACATGGAACTGCCTGTTATCGATGGTGCATTCAGCGCTGATCTCACCTTGGATCGCGCGATCAACTCGGTGCGCGTGAGCGCCTACTCACCCGAAAACACGGTAAGCCGAGCGAGCTACACGATCTACTCTTTCGGTGACAAGATTGGCACCTTGAGTGATCCCAGCGGTGATGACAATGGTGCCGGTACGGTTGTTTACCCCAAGAGTGAGAACTTCAATCCGGGCAGCTTTGACCTGCTTGAAACCTCCGTGTATCGCGATAACGATCACTACCAGTTCGTCACGCGAATGGGTGCTCCCGTGAACAACCCGTGGGGTATGAACCAGATGAGTACCCAGCGACTGAATATCTACATTCGCAGCGAGGCCAATACCTCAACTGATGTGACGCCTCTGCTAGCGGGGACGAACACCTTCGCTCATGGTGGTTGGGATTATGTTCTGATTGCTGATGGCCGTTCAGAATCATTGCCCTACAACATGGGTGTTTACGACAATGCGGGCAAGCTCAAGGGCGAGGTGACCTTGAAGGTTGCCGGTGACCGAATCATGATGTCCGTTGACCGCAGTGCGCTCGATGGCGTGGACTTGGCAAAGGCCTCGTACCAGGTGTCGATCTATTCCTCCTCGGAAGACGGGGAAGGTGTGGGCAATGTTCGTCCGATCTATTCGGCCGAATGCTACGCGGGCGGAAAGGGATGCCCTGACTTTGTGAAGAACTTCCGCTTCGGCGGTGGAAAGGGCATCTTCACAAATGAGTCCCCGTATGACTCGGACACTACGGATTCCAACGCAATTGACATCATCTCGGGTGCTATTGAGCAGTCCAAGGCTCTGAGTGTAAACGAAGACGGAAAGGTAGTGGTTCCCTTTGTCGGCTTCGATGCGCGCCACTAGAGATAGTGAAAAGTGCGTAAGCTGGAGTTAGAAGTGGGCTTCTCAGTGAAGCGCTGTGATCAGCGGGAATGATTCTGAGGAAACCCAAAATATTCAGGGGTGGGCATGAAAGTGTCCACCCCTGAATATATTTTGTAATACTTGCGCAAGGATTGCGTACTTGTTACGCTAAAGGGGTAGCGCATAGACGCGCCTCCAACCCCTCGCAAGAACATGCGGCAATGTTGACGACTGAGAAAGTTATTGCGATGACAAAGCAATTAAATGCTGATTTCGCTGCGACTCGCAACGCTGCGGCGAAGACCCCGTGGTGGTCGAACGCTGTGGTCTACCAGATTTATCCGCGCTCCTTTCAAGACGCAAACGGCGACGGAATCGGTGATATCCAAGGAATCACCCAGCGCCTGCCCTATGTGGCAGAACTTGGCATTGACGTAATTTGGCTGTGCCCCATGTACGTATCGCCCCAGGACGATAACGGCTACGACATTGCCGACTACCAGAACATCGACCCCATGTTCGGCACTCTCGATGACATGGATGAACTGCTCCGCACTGCCCACAGCTTGGGTCTGAAAGTCATCATGGATTTGGTGGTCAATCACTCCTCTGATGAGCACGCGTGGTTCATCGAATCCCGTGACAAAACCAGCGACAAAGCAGACTGGTATTGGTGGATGCCCGCAAAGGAAGGGCATGTCCCCGGCGAGATCGGAGCCGAACCCAATAGCTGGGGGAGCTATTTTGGTGGATCCGCGTGGACCTATGATCCGCAGCGCGGTGAATACTACTTCCATCAGTTCTCGGCCAAGCAGCCCGACCTCAATTGGGAACGACCCGAACTTCGCCAGGCGGTCTACGAGATGATGAACTGGTGGATGGACCGCGGAATTGACGGATTCCGCATGGACGTCATCAGTCAGATCTCCAAGACCTTGGATAGCCGTGGAATGCTCCCCGGAACCGATGGATCCGATAAGGAGATTTACCCCGTCGGCTCCGATGGGTATTCCTCGCCCTTTGATTTCTGCACGGATGGCCCGCGCTTGGATGAGTTTCTCCATGAAATGTACGAGGCCGTCTTCGCGGGTCGGGAAGGCTTCCTGACCGTCGGCGAGGGGCCGGGTATTTCCATTACCCGCGCAGCACACATTACGAACCCTGCCAGCGAAGAACTCGACATGCTCTTCCTTTTCGACCATGTTGGTATTGATGACGATGGTCCAGCAGGGAAGTGGTCCGTCGTGCCGTGGAAGGTTCGCGACCTACGCAATGTCTTCGCTGGCTACGAAGAAATTGTGCGCGATGGCGGATGGACCAGCCTCTTCTATTGCAACCACGACCAGCCCCGCGTCGTGTCGCGTTGGGGAGACGACAGTACGGAAGAACTGCGCTCTCGAAGCGCAAAGGCACTTGGCCTCGTCCTTCATATGCACAAGGGAACCCCCTACATCTACCAGGGCGAAGAACTGGGAATGACGAACGCAGGCTTTACCAGCCTTGACCAGTATCGCGACGTCGAATCCCTGAACCACTACCGCCAATACGTCGAAGAAGCGGGGATCTTGACCCACGACGAAATGATGAATGCGCTGGCTCTCAAGGGGCGTGATAATTCGCGGACACCTATGCAGTGGGATGACACAAGCTATGCGGGTTTCATTGATGAAAACGCCGGGCAAGTCCCCTGGATTTCTGTCAATGCAAACAAGGACATCATTAACGCAAAACGTCAGCAAGACGATCCCGATTCGGTCTACCACTTCTTTAAGCGACTCATTAAGCTGCGGCACACTAAAGACATCGTTGTTGCCGGAGACTGGCAATTGATTGCGCAAGATTCCGATTCTGTCTATGCCTTCACAAGAAGCTTGGGGAATGAATGCTTGGTCGTTGCCGCCAATCTGTCCAGTAACACCGTTGACCTGCCAACAGAAGTTGCAGAACTAGTGGGGGAGCCTCTGAATGAGCGTGTCCTCATCACTAACCAGGATGCCGCCCTTACATGCGAGGAACTGCAGGATCGCCACCTGCGTCCGTGGACGGCCTTCGCTTACATACTCGGCTAAATTCTTGGACGAAACGAAGAGGTTGCTATGTCCACTACAGAAGTTCAGCCACACGGCACAAAGCCGTTACGCTCCACCCCTGCCTCTAAGCAGGCCAGCACAAAAGTGAAGACACCGAAGGCTAAGGGCGCTCCCTGGTGGAGTCCAGCGGGCCTCGCAAACCACTTCCGACTGTACTGGCAGTTGTGGATCATGGTTTTGCCGGCGATCATTCTGGTCCTGATCTTCAGCTACGGGCCAATGTACGGAATCCAGCTGGCTTTCCGTGACTTCGATGTCAGCAAGGGCATTACGGGCGGAAAGTGGGAAGGGCTGAAGTACTTTAATCAGTTCTTCAAAGACCCGATGTTCTGGCAGATCATCCGCAATACCTTACGCATCAGCTTGTGGACCCTGGTCATGGGCTTCTTCGCCCCGATCATTCTGGCTTTGCTGATCAACCAGATCTCAAGCAAGAGAACGAAAACTTTCGTTCAGACCATCACCTACATGCCTCACTTCATCTCGACAGTGGTCATGGTCTCGATGCTCAATATCTTCCTCGCGCCAAATTCCGGCTTGATCAGTAAGTTCTTCGGAGGGGCGGACCTCATGGGAACCGCCTCTGCATTCACGCCCATCTACTGGATGAGCGAAATCTGGCAGCACGCCGGATGGAACTGCATCATCTACCTGGCTGCTCTGTCATCAATCGACACTGCGCTTTACGAGGCTGCGAAAATCGACGGTGCCGGGCGAATGCAGTTGATTCGATACATCGATATCCCGGCCATCTTGCCGACCGCGGGAATCCTTCTGATCTTGAACATGGGCTCGGTGCTGGGTGTCGGTTTCGAAAAGGTCTGGCTGATGCAGAACACGCTGAATATCCCGGCCTCTGAAGTCATCGCCACCTATACCTACCGCATCGGTATTTTGGCCCACCACTACAGCTATTCCACTGCAATCGGTTTGTTCAACAGCGTTGTGAACTTCATCTTCCTGGTGACTGCAAACAAGATTGCAAAGAAGACCAGCGACACCAGCTTGTTCTAGAACCGGCGTGAAGAAAGGACTGAATCATGTCTGCAGCAACACCTGCCGCTAAGATTTCCGGTCACGCGGCCGGGATGGGAACATCGGGGGATAGGGCAAACGAACCGAAGCCCAAGAAGAACCTTGGCGCATTGTGGCGAACGCGCTCTGCCTCTGACTGGATCATTGATGGAATCATCGCTTTGATCATCGCGGCCATTGTTCTGGCAATTTTGTACCCGATGTGGTTCATCATTGTCGCGTCTTTCTCAGACCCGAACTTGGTATCGACCGGTAAGGTGACAGTTCTTCCCAAGGGCATTAATTTCAAGGGCTACATCAAGATCTTGGAAGATACGCGTATCTGGATTGGCTACCGCAACACCTTGCTGTACTCACTCTTGGGCACAGCAGTGAACCTGATCGTCACGCTTCCAGCGGCCTTCGCCCTGTCCCGTAAAGAATTCAAGCCGCGCCGCGTGATCTTGTTCTTCTTTACCTTCACGATGTTCTTCGGTGGCGGCCTGATCCCCAGCTACCTGCTGATGAAACAGTTGGGACTGCTGAACAGCATCTGGGTTTTCATCATTCCGGGTGCCTTCAGCGTATTCAACATGATCATTGCCCGCTCCTTCTTCGAGGCCTCTATCCCCGAAGAACTTCATGATGCGGCGCAGGTCGATGGACTGTCGTACTTCGGGTATTTCAACAAGATCGTGTTGCCGCTGTCGACGGCGATTATCGCGGTTATTGGCCTGTACTACTTCGTCGGGCACTGGAACGATTACTTCACTGGTTTGATCTACATTCGCGACCAGAATCTGCAGCCTTTGCAGAACGTTCTGCAAAACATTTTGTTGGCAAACCAGACGCAAGTTGGTTCCGTCGGAATGACCGCAATGGATTCACAGAACTTTGCTGATCAGATCAAGTTCGGCGTGATCATCGTTTCGACAATTCCTCTGCTGATCATCTACCCCTTCTTGCAGAAGTACTTCAATAAGGGCGTCATGATCGGCGCCGTCAAAGGCTAGAACAATGACTAGAGTTGCCCTGACCTACGAGCGTTTGTGCCGCATCGTGCTGATGGTGTTTGTCGTCAACGTTGCGATGCTCGTTCACACGCTCATGGGACTGATCGTGGGAGGAATCTTCCCCTCAATCGCCGCCGCATACGCAACCTTTAGGACGTGGCTTATCGACGAGGATCAGTCGTGGCGCATTCGCCAGACCTGGACGGTGTTTCACCGCGCGTGGAAAGACGAACTCACCCAGGCCAATCTCTTTGGTTGGGTGCAACTGCTTATCGGCCTCGCCCTGGCGTGGGACTACTACCTGGTGAATTGGAACGACCTGGGTGGAGTGATCGGCGTTGGCGTCTCGGGCCTTCTGCTCTTACTCAACCTTGTGTTTTGGACCGTGGCAGCGCTGTCATGGTCAGTGCGTGCGAATTTCGATGAACCTCTTACGTGGATTCTTCGCATGTCGCTGAACATGACAGTGGCCCGCCCGCTGTGCACCCTGCTTCTTCTTGCCTTCACGGTCATCATTGGGTGGACGTGGAGCCAGTGGCCGGGCGTGTTTATGGTCTTCGGCGCTGCGGTTCCGATCTTCGCTGTCCAAGCAGTGATCTATAGCTTTGGGGGCTTGCCGGGAATGAGCGTCAAGGACCGACCCTCCCCGAACCCCGCCGACGAGGCCGTCGCTGAGCGCGGGGGAGTAGCCGCTTAAGCCTGCCGAGGCCTCGGCAATGAGAGAACCCGACAACTTTCCTTCCCACCACCTTCTTCCAACCACCTTAAAACCCGTAACCCAGGAGACCCAATGTTTCCCATCCCCTCTGTGAAGGCGCAGATGAACCCCCAGACCACTTTTGTTGGGGAGCGGTGGCGAATCGGCTTCCTGACCGATGCCCTGGTCCGCCTCGAGTGGTCGGATTCTGGAGTCTTTGAGGACGAGGCGACGCAGGTCGTCCTCAACCGCTGTTTCGAGCAGGAAACTCCAAAAGTTACCTACTCCCAGCGAGGCGGAATGCACGTGTGGGAGACCTCTTCCATCCGCTTGGTTTTTGACGGTCAGAGCTTTAGCAAAGAAGGATTGAGCGCTGTCGTCAAGAACGCGGGAGGCGGGTTTGGGACCACATGGCACTACGGAGACGAGGCGCACGAAAACCTCAAGGGGACCGCGCGCACTCTGGACGGTGTGAACGGGGCTTGCGAATTGGGTATGGGAGTGATCAGTCGTGATGGATGGGCGGTCCTAGATGACTCTAAATCAAATCTCTTTCAGAGTGATGAAGCTGCGTGCAGGGCAGGTTGCGTGACACGTCCGCGAGGCCACTCTGAAATCGACATCTATTTCTTCAGCTATGGAAGCCGATACGCAGAAGCCATTCGCGACTTCTACCGTTTGAGCGGTCCGACTCCACTTCTGCCGCGTTGGGCTCTGGGGAACTGGTGGAGCCGCTACTACCCCTATTCGCAGGATGAGTACCTCGCGCTGATGGATCGTTTCAATGCGGAAGGAATTCCATTCACAACCGCTGTTTTGGATATGGATTGGCACATCACCGATGTTGATCCGCGCTTTGGCTCAGGATGGACTGGGTACTCGTGGAATCGCGAGTTAATTCCAGATCCTCATGCTTTTACGGAAGCGCTGCATGATCGAGGTTTGCGTATTTCCGCGAATGTGCATCCCCGCGATGGAATACGCGCATTCGAAGATGCCTATCCCAAGGCCGCCGAAACAATGGGAATTGACCCGGTCAGTGAAGAACCGGTGGAGTTCGACCTGACAGATCCGAGCTTCATTCGCGCCTATTTCGATATGCATCATGATCTGGAGACTGATGGCGTCGATTTTTGGTGGATCGATTGGCAACAGGGCGGTGTTTCGCGTCAAAAAGGTCTGGACCCGCTGTGGATCCTCAACTACCTGCACTATATGGACATGGTCGCGGCATCTTCAGAAGGTGAGGGGCAGGATCACGAGCTCCCGCTGATTCTCAGCCGTTACGCGGGCCCAGGATCGCACCGCTATCCCGTGGGCTTCTCCGGAGACACAGTTGTCAGCTGGGAATCCTTGAAATTCCAGCCCTACTTCACGTCAACAGCCTCGAATATCGGATACGGCTGGTGGAGCCACGATATTGGCGGACACATGCTGGGCGTGCGCGACGAAGAACTGGAAGCGCGTTGGTACCAGCTCGGTGTTTTCAGCCCGATTAACCGACTGCACTCGAGTCTGTCGCCTTTCGTGGGCAAGGAACCGTGGAATTTCCAGCAACCCGTGCGCGATATCATGCGCGATGCGCTGATCCTGCGTCACCGCCTCATTCCTTACCTACACACAATGAATTGGCGTGCCGCTACCGAGGGCGCGCCGCTGGTGACTCCCATGTACTGGGCTCACCCAGATGAAGGGATCGCCTACGACGTGCATGAACAATTCATGTTCGGCACGCAGTTGATGGTTGCTCCCGTGGTGACCCCGCGCGATGCGTACACGCGTCAGGCACGCACACGCATGTGGTTCCCGCGCGGTCAATGGTTCGATTTCTTTACCGGACGCCGCTACGACGCCGAAATGGATGGTGGGCTGCGCCTCAATGTGTGGCGACCGCTGGAACTTCTTCCTGTTTTTGCCCCCGCCGGCGGGATTGTTCCCCTGCAAGAGCTGGATCAGAACATTAACGATTGTGGGAATCCCCAAGCACTGGAAATCCTTGTTTTCCCCGGTGCTGACGGCCACTTCACTCTGTGTGAAGATGATGGCCGCTACCCAGGTGTCAATTGCGAGCAGCGCAGCGGCGAAGTGCGAACCGAGATCGTGCACAACGACGCCTGTGGAACGCTGACCATTCACCCCGCAAAGGGCTGCACTGATGCGCTGCCCGCGCTTCGTTCGTGGACCGTGACCATGCGAGGTATTGAGAAACCAACGCAGGTGAGTGTCAACGGAGAGCCCGCTGAGTTCACTTACGATCCCGATACCCTGAGCGCGCGCGTGACAATTCACGAGGCCGAGGTGAGCCAGGTTCTCGAAGTTTCCTTCGCGGGTGGAAAGCTTCCTGCCTTTGCAGAAAATCCGGTTGAAAACGATATCTACCAAGCCCTGCTTCGCTGTGAGATGGATGCTCTGGCAAAAGACGATGCCTATGCGATGGTGCGTCGTCTAGGGCGTCGGGCACTTCCACAGCTACGCACCTTGGATAGAGGAAAAGAGGCGGGCATATTCCGCTCGGAAATGCCCGCCTCAGTGATCGAAATGATCGAAGAAATTTTGCTTCGTAGCTAGCGCTTCTTGTGTGTCATCACGGTGCTGACTCCCGCAATGATAATGAGGAGCACACCCATGATCGCCAGGGTCCCAATGGCAACCAGCGCGAGGTTTGCCGCCTTGACAAAAGCCATGGCAATCAGTGCGATTGCGGTGAAGATAATGATGCACGCCCAGAGAAGCTGTCCGATGCGCACGCCTCGATAGGGAGCTTCCTTCACGTCCTCGGCTGACCACACGTGAGCGGGAGGAACAATCGGGGTATTTTGCGGCTCAAATGTGTGTTCCGAGGCCGGGGTAGAGGTGGCCGTTGAACCGGCCGCCGCGCCTGCCGCGGCGCCTGTCCAGGCTGTAGAAGTCTCGGATGCCTCGGTATCGGCGCCGGTGTTGGTATCAGCCTCGGTGTCAGCCTCGGCAGTAGTTTTTTGATTCTCAATCGGAGCATCTGCGAAGGAAGGCAGCGGTTTTGTTTCCTCGTCGCCGACTGGCAGGGGGGTGGTCTGGTCAAAGTCGTTCGTACTCATGACAATTCCTTTCAGTGCTGGCCGGCTGCGGGCGACTCAGAAGACGCACTTGGTGAAGGCGACTGACTCTGGCTGGCTGATGGAGAAGTTCCCGTGGAAGGAGTGACGCTGGGCGTGGGAGAAGGAACCGCGGAAGGCCACGGATCCCGATCGACAGAGCTCCCCGTTTCGTCGATGTCCAGGGTGACAAGCTGGTTTGCATTGAGGTAAACAGTGATCCCCTGACCTTCCTTCCAGCTGGGAGAGGTCAGAACTGTGGGGCTATTACTGTCGAAGCCCTTCCACTTTTGACCGCCACTGAGATCAAGATCGAAGGTAATCGGTTGCTTCTGAGCGACGATGCGGATGGGCTGACCGTCGCGTACGCGGATGTTTGCGTAGGGAATCACCTGGGCGTTAACGGTGATGTCCTTGGTCAGGCCATCGGGTGCATGAGAGAGGTCGAGGTCAAGATTGATGACATTGGAGCCGTTGGAACTTCCAATTGTGTCTGAGCGCCAGTCGGCATTGGTATCAATGTTTCCCGCCACGGATGTGTAGTGGAGTGGTGTGGTGGTGGCGTATGCCATGCCTCCAAGAAGCGCTGGAATTGCGAAGAACATTCCGAGAACCGACAAGATGGTGAGCATCACTGAGGAGCGATCGCGAAGAGCAGCGATTAGGTGTGCGATGCCGACTATGAGCAGGCAGGCGGCCGCACCAGTCAAGGCAATCTGTACGCTTCGATCAACTTGAGTCGGGGTGCTGTATCCATTGCGGTAGAGCAGGAAGAAAGTTCCTGCCAGCGCAAGGAAGACCAGCCCGTAGACGCATAAGACAATCGCGCGAGGGACTACTCGAGAGCGGAGCGCAGGCTGCGTGGCAAAGGGGGTAAAACGCTTTCCTGCGCTTTGAGGAATTGTTTGTCCCGAGGCCTGGGGCTGAGAGCTACCGGGGGTGAAGGGAGTCTGGACCGGCGGAGTTTGCGCGGGAGGGGTTTGCGCGGGACCGGACTGAGCGTGAGGGGTTTGAACAGGGGGCTGAGACGCTGTTGTCTGTGCCGCCGAAGGCGGTGCAGGGGGGAAAGAATAGTAGTCCGAAGATGTCGGACCGCCCTGCGTACGCCAATCAGGAGTTGTATCTGGCATGGTTTCTTCTCCTTGTGCAGATGCAGGAGTAAAGGGAGATGGGGCCGGCTGGGCGTATGGCTGCGCCGGTGGTGTCGCACTCCAGTACTGACCCTGTGTGGGGCCCGTCTGCTTCGGCCTTGCGAGTAGGACCGCAATCACGACAATTGCGACGGGGAAGATCAGAAAAAGAGGAATCCACACGAAAGCGTGAAAGAAGCCGAGCGCGATTCCTGAAGTTCCACCACCGAAAACCGCTAAGAGGATCGCTCCGATGATCGCAGCATCGAAATTGCCCTTGAGCATTTCGTCAACGTGGATACGGCCGTCTTTTGCCTCGGGAAGGAAAACCCACGCTAAGGCGTAGAGGACGCATACAGCGGGGAAAAAGAGCGCGGCAACAACGACGGCGATCCGCAGGGAGTTCACGTCCCATCCATAGCGCTGTGCCAATCCTTGGCACACGCCGCCGATGACGCGAGGCTCTCCACGGAAGAAGCCGGAGTAACGCAACGATTTCATGAATCCTTTGTTCATGATTCCACTGTGCCCGTATGGATGGCGAAAAGATATGGGGGGATGCCCTGATCGATCCCCGATTCTTTCCCCAGCCTTGCGCTTCCACTCCCGATTCGTGTGAAGATACAGATGTGAGCAATGAGCAGCAAGTGTGGCAGTCGGGTGAACAGAAGCCCCGTGGATATCACTGGAACCCACCCGAGCTGCGCGAACCCACACGTGTTCTGCATCGCTCCAGCGCATATTCAACCGATATGCCTCTGCCCTGGATTGGTGGAGTCTGCGCGGGAATTGCCTCGATGCTCGGTGTGTCTGCCGGAATCATTCGCTTTGCATTCGTGGCGGCCCTGCCCGCTTTCGCGGTTCCGCTTTTCGTGTATCTCTGGCTGTGGCTCACTCTTCCCGACGATCCCAGCACTGCCGAAATTGCCCCCGCACGTCTTCGTGTGCCTTTGGCCTCGGCGGAAGAAATTGTTCGACGCGAGCACGACCAACGCAACTTGCGCATGCTCTTGGTCGGATTGGGTGCGGTGGGTCTTGCCCTTGCAATTGCCTACCTGCTTTTTACGGGGATAGCTGGACTGCGCGATATTGCTGCAGCAGTTCTTGTCGTGGGTGGAATCGCGGCGGTGTGGACGCAAAGTACTCGCGCGCATTCATGGAAAAACCCGCTTTTTATCCTCATTACTTTGGCCGGAATGATCCTGGTTGCCAGTGGCTTGGTACTGGCGTCATTTCGCGGAGAATCACCCTGGGATATGGTTCGAGGCGCGATCTTGGGTGGGTCCCTGATCCTCTCTTTCGGGGTTGCCATCATTCCTCTATGGGTGAGAACTTCCCAAGAAAACACGCGAGCGAAAGAACGTGAGAAACGTGAAGCTGAGCGTGCTGACATGGCCGCACACCTGCATGATTCTGTCCTTCAGACACTCACTTTGATTCGAAATAACGCCGATAATCCAAGTTCGATTCGCGCGCTGGCCCTGGGGCAGGAACGTGAGTTGCGCTCGTGGTTGTACACGGGGCGCGAAGAAGCGGCAGATTCCCTTGCCGAAGCCTTGCGTGAAGCGATTTCGGTGCTGGAGACAACTTTTGGTGTTGAAGTCGGCGTTGTGACGGTTTCCGATATACGCCCAGGTCCCGGTGAGTTGGCGATGGTCGCCGCTGCTTCCGAGGCCGTTTCCAACGCGATTCGCCATGCTCGTCCGCCCGTGAGCGTCTACATGGAGGTCGGGCCGAAGTGTTCGGAGATCTTTGTTAAAGACTGCGGAGATGGCTTCGATATCTCCGCGATTCCCGAGGACCGTCACGGCGTGCGTAATTCGATTTTCGGCCGCATGGAACGAGCAGGTGGAAAGGCTCAAATCCGCCATCTTGCCAGTGGAACCGAGGTTCATCTCTCCATGCCTGTAGATACACTTGAGTGACGATGCTCGCTGAAGGAGACAATTCCATGACAATTCGGATTCTGGTCATTGATGATCACGCCCTGGTACGTGCGGGTGTGCGCGCTGAGCTCGAATCCAGCGGTGCCGATTTTGACATTGTCGGCGAGGCCAGTGACGTCGAGGGCGCTATTGCAGCCTGTCACGCGCTCACGCCCGATGTCGCTCTCCTGGATGTTCACCTGCCGGGAGGAAACGGTGGTGGCGGCGCTGAGGTTGCGGCCTCGTGCGCTGATGTTGAGGGGCTCCGTTTCCTTGCGCTCTCGGTGTCAGATTCCCCTGAAGACGTTGTTTCGGTTATTCGCGCGGGCGCTCGCGGATACGTCACTAAGTCGATCTCGACCCCTGAGCTTGTCGAGGCCATCCAGCGCGTTGCCGCGGGAGATGCTGCCTTTTCGCCGCGCTTGGCCGGTTTTGTTTTGGACGCTTTCGGAGGGGCGAGTGCCCCCATTGCCGCTCATGACGATGAATTGGATTTGCTGTCAGCCAGGGAGCAGGAAGTCATGCGTTTAATTGCGCGTGGATACCCCTACAAAGAGGTCGCCTCCGAGCTCTTTATTTCGATTAAAACCGTGGAAACACACGTGTCTGCCGTGCTGCGCAAGCTTCAGCTATCGAATCGAAATGAGCTCACTCACTGGGCGATGCAAAGGCACATTATTTAGTCTTTCAGATGCCTTGCGGTGAAGTTCACCCGTGTGCTGGGCGCTTCATGGACGGAGTTGCGGGGTAGGGGCGATACCATGAATAGTCCTTGCACCACGATGCCTTGGGAGTGGCGATCATGCACGCAATCGGTTTCGACCGCGATCAGTATCTAGCCCTTCAATCTGAACACATTGCGCAACGTCGCCAGCAGTTCGGTGGGACCCTGTACCTGGAGTTTGGCGGCAAACTTGTTGACGACATGCACGCCTCTCGCGTTCTTCCTGGATTCACCCCGGATAACAAGATTGTCATGCTCGCCGAGCTTGCTGACGAGGCCGAAATTGTCGTCGCCGTTAACGCCCAAGATTTCCAGCGCCGCAAGATGCGTGAAGACCTGGGAATCACCTACGAAGATGACGTCTTCCGTCACATTGATATGTTCCGCGAATACGGGCTGTACGTGGGCAATGTTGTCATCACGCGCTGGAGTGATTCCAATGACCAAGCCCATGCCTTTAAGCGCAAGCTCGAGGCTCGCGGTATCAAGGTTGCGCGTCACTATCCCATCGAGGGCTACCCCAATAACATCGATCTGATTGTTTCTGATGAAGGCTTGGGTCGTAACGAGTACGTCCATACGACTCGTCCGTTGGTCATTGTTACCGCTCCCGGCCCCGGTTCAGGCAAGCTCGCAACCTGCCTGTCCCAGCTCTACCACGATCACAAGCGCGGAATGACCTCGGGATACGCAAAGTTTGAGACCTTCCCGATCTGGAATCTTCCCTTAGACCACCCCGTAAACGTCGCCTACGAAGCAGCCACTGTTGACCTGGATGACGTCAACATGATTGACCACTTCCACTTGAAGGCTCACGGCGAAACGACGGTCAACTACAACCGTGATATCGAGGCCTTCCCCGTCCTTCGTCGCCTGCTCGAGAAGATCATGGGGACCTCTCCCTACCAGTCGCCCACTGACATGGGCGTCAACATGGCGGGATTTTGCATCAGCAATGACGAGGTCTGCCGCGAGGCCTCGAAGCAAGAGATTATTCGCCGCTGGTACAAGGCCCTGGCCTTGGAAGCACGCGAGGACCTTCCGCCCGTACAGTCTGAGCGTGCGGCCCGCCTGATGACCGCAATGAACCTGAGCAGTGCGGATCGCCCGGTTGTTGCTCCCGCACTTGAGCGTGCTCGTGAAACCGGATATCCCGCAGCCGCAATGGAATTGGCTGATGGGCGCATTGTCACAGGAAAGACCTCGGATTTGCTGGGGCCGTGCTCTGCAATGCTTCTCAATGCAATGAAGCTTCTTGCGGGTATTGACGATGATGAAAAGCTACTTGCCCCCGAACAGATTGAGCCCATTCAAAAGCTCAAGACCGAGCACTTGGGCAGCCGCAATCCTCGCCTGCACACCGATGAGGTGCTGATCGCTTTGGCTGGCTCTGCGCGCTCCAACGAACGCGCAGCTGCGGCCTTGAACCAACTGTCGAAACTGGCTGGATGCGACGTGCACTCTTCAGTTCTGCTGGGCAGTGTTGATGAAGGTATTCTTCGTCAGCTTGGCATGAATGTCACCGCCGAACCCGTTCACGCAACCAAGGGCGTCTACCACAAGCACTGAAAATGGATCAGGATCACTCACTTCCCAATCTCGGCTCTTTCCTCGACTTCGGTTCCGATCAGGCGGAGGACCTTCCCCTCTACGACCCAAGCTCCTCGAGTTTCGCAATGGGTGTGGCAGCGGGCTCTTCTGTTGCTCCTTTGGACCAAGGAACGGCTCAATGGGGACAGGTAAGCGGCCAAGGTAGTTGGGCGCAGCACAGTGACCCTGAGAGCCTTCTCAAGGGCTTGAATGACCAGCAACGCGCAGCGGTTGAACACCGCGGAGTGCCTTTGCTCATCATGGCCGGTGCGGGCTCTGGGAAGACGCGCGTTCTGACGCATCGAATCGCGTACCTTTTGGCAACTGGTCAAGCCCGTGCGGGTGAGATTTTGGCGATTACCTTCACCAATAAAGCAGCAGCTGAGATGCGTGAGCGTGTCGAGGCGCTGGTTGGTGGGGGAGCTGCGCGCAGGATGTGGGTGTCGACCTTCCACTCGGCGTGTGTGCGAGTGCTGCGTGCGGAATACCGTGCGGCCGGTTTGCGATCGACTTTCAGTATCTATGATTCACAGGACTCGCAGCGCCTGATCCAGATGGTGCTGAAAGCAGCGGATGTGGATATCAAACGATTCACGCCCAAGCTGGTTGCCGCGCGTATTTCGGACCTCAAGAATGAGCTCATCTCTTGGCAGGAATACCGAGATACCGCGCCGAATGACCCAATTTCGCGAGTTGTTGCCTCGGCTTACGAAGAATATGAGAAGCGTCTTGCCCAGTCCAATGCTTTGGACTTTGATGACCTGATTTCGCGCACGGTACGCCTGCTCAAAGACAACCCGGCGATCGCCGAGCACTACCATCGTCGCTTCCGCCATATCTTGGTTGATGAGTATCAAGACACGAACCATGCACAGTACGTGCTGGTCCGCGAATTGGTAGGCACCGGGGATGATGGAGTGGAACCGGGGCAGCTGACGGTTGTCGGCGACTCCGACCAGTCAATCTATGCTTTCCGCGGTGCAACGATTCGCAACATCGAAGAATTTGAGCGAGATTTTCCGGGTGCACGGACCATTTTGCTGGAACAGAACTACCGTTCCACCCAAAATATTTTGTCCGCTGCTAACGCTGTCATTGCTCGAAATGAAGGACGCCGCGCAAAGAACCTGTGGACTGCGTCGGGGGATGGCGCGCTGATCACGGTTGATGCAGCAGATTCAGATCGCGATGAAGCGCGTTTTATTGTTTCAGAGATGGAAAAGCTGTCGGCAGACGGGACCCGCTGGGCAGATATTGCCGTCTTCTATAGGACGAACTCGCAATCGCGAGCAATCGAAGAACTCTTGGTTCGCCAAGGCATTCCCTACCGAGTCGTTGGGGGTACTCGCTTCTACGAACGCGCGGAAATTAAAGATGCTTTGGCCTATCTTCAGGTGATTTCAAACCCCGACGACACGGTCGCGTTGCGGCGGATCATCAATACTCCTCGCCGCGGAATCGGTGCCAAGGCTGAGGCCGACCTCATTGCCCACAGTGATCGCTACGGGATTTCGATGGGTGCGGCCGCCCGGGATTGCTGGATTTCTCAGGGCCGAGGCCTCGGAGAAGCAGAAGGAACCGGCCTGACTTTGGCGGAACTTCCCAAGGAAGAAACTGAGGACACGCGTGGGGGTGTGGCCGGGCTGAGTCCGCGCGCGGCCTCAGCGATCGGTGATTTTTGGGGACTAATTGAAGCCATGCGGCGCGCCGAACAGGCCGGTGCAAGCGCAGCGGAAATTCTCGAAGAAGTCCTTGATCGCACGGGATATCTTGCGACTCTGCGTCGCTCCCAAGACCCGCAGGATGCCTCGCGAGTGGAAAACCTTGCCGAATTGCATGCGGTTGCCTTGGACTACGTACAGACCAGTGGCGAGGTTGGTTTGGCAGGTTTCCTTGAGCGCGTTGCCCTGGTTGCTGACTCGGATCAACTTCCCGAGGAAGATAGTGGAAGTGGGCAGGTCACCCTCATGACGGTTCACACCGCGAAGGGCCTTGAATTCCCGGTCGTCTTCGTGACCGGCATGGAGGATGGCACTTTCCCGCACCAACGCTCGCTGGGTGACCCCGAAGAATTGGCAGAAGAACGCCGTTTGGCCTACGTTGCGATCACGCGAGCTCGTAAGCAGCTCTACCTCACTCGTGCCGCCGTGCGAAGCGCGTGGGGAGCACCTCAGGAAATGCCTCCTTCACGATTCTTGGATGATATTCCCGTCGAGCTCTTGGATATTCGTCGATCCTCGACCTCGATGGAACGCCTGCGCGGTGGATACGGCGGCGGTTCCGGATACGGTTCGGGTGGCTATGGCACTTACTCAGGTTCCGGTTATGGCTCCTCCTACGGGGGCAGGTCTGGGAGCTATGGCTCAGACTACGCAGATTACGGATACTCGCGCCGTGATGAGGATGGCGGTCCCGTCTTCGGCGGCCGCAGTGGTGGATCCGGTAGTAGTGACGGCGGCCCACTTGCCGGTCGAGGACTGGGCGGGAAACGCGGAGCGCCCGCAGCGCGAACTGCAGTTTCGCGGCCAACGGGTACAAGCGCACCAAAAAACACGCTGAACCCAGAGGAGGTGCGCGTGGGGGATCGCGTCCGCCACGCAACTTTGGGTGAAGGCACGGTCATCGGCCTCGAAGGAGCGGGGGAGCGCACCATTGCGCAAGTCGCCTTCGCGTCCGCTGAAAAACGCCTGTTGCTGCGGATGGCCCCCATGGAAAAGATCTAGTCGCGGTAGGCTTAAGGAAGTTGCGCGCCACAGTTCACGTGGTAACCGCGCAAGGCAGCGCCTTCGGGCACAAAGTGAAGGGACACAATGGATCTCTACGAATACCAAGCACGGGAGTTGTTCGCTGCTCACGGCGTCCCCGTACTTGCGGGAATCGTTGCACGCACCCCAGATGAGGCCTATGAGGCAGCGCAGAAGCTGCTGGCCGACAACGACCTTCTGGTGGTCAAAGCCCAAGTGAAGATCGGCGGCCGAGGCAAGGCCGGCGGCGTAAAGCTGGCTCGCAGCGCAGAAGAAGCGCGTGAAAAGGCCGAAGCAATCTTGGGCATGGATATCAAGGGTCACACCGTCCACTCGGTCCTCATCGCTGCGGGCGCGGATATTGCCGAAGAATTTTACTTCTCGATCCTGCTGGATCGCTCCGAGCGTCGTGAGCTTGCATTGTGCTCGGCGCAGGGTGGTATGGATATTGAGACCCTGGCACGTGAGCATCCCGAAGCTCTGGCCCGCGTTGGCCTGGACCCCAAGGTTGGCATTGATGAAGACGTTGCCGCTCAAATTCTGGGTGAGGCCGGCTTCAATCGTTCGCACGTCGAGAAGCTTGCCCCCGTTTTGGTGAAGCTCTGGGATACCTACCGAGGCGAAGACGCCACCCTGGTTGAGGTCAACCCCTTGGTCCTGACCGAGCAGGGCGATATTCTGGCGCTGGATGGCAAGGTTTCGCTGGATAACAATGCGGCCTTCCGCCACCCCGAACACGCCGCATACGCTGACGTTGCCGCGCAGGATCCGCGCGAGGCCATGGCAAAGGAAGCCGGACTGAACTACGTGCGCTTGGAAGGGCAGGTAGGCGTGATCGGTAACGGCGCCGGTCTGGTCATGTCCACCCTGGACGTCGTTGCCTTGGCCGGTGAAGAGTGGGGCGTCAAGCCCGCAAACTTCCTGGACATCGGTGGCGGTGCCTCGGCAGAGGTTATGGCCAAGGGCCTGGATGTCATCCTTGGTGATGATCAGGTTCGCTCCGTCTTCGTCAATGTTTTTGGCGGAATTACCGCATGCGATCAAGTCGCTCGAGGAATCGTTGGTGCATTGGAAGCTTTGGGAGATGCAGCCTCCAAGCCCCTGGTTGTCCGCTTGGACGGCAACAAGGTCGAGGAAGGCCGCGCAATCTTAGCTGCTGCCGCACATCCCCTGGTTCACATGGAAGAAACAATGGACGGTGCAGCACGCCGCGCCGCCGAACTGGCCGCGAACGCCTGAGACGGGACGGGACTGAAAACTCATGAGCATTTTTATTGATTCCACTTCGCGTGTCATTGTTCAGGGAATGACCGGCTCTGAAGGCCAAAAGCACACGACCCGTATGCTGGCAGCCGGCACGAATATCGTTGGCGGTGTGAACCC
Source organism: Actinomyces sp. ph3 (assembly GCF_000308055.1). Taxonomy (GTDB): domain Bacteria; phylum Actinomycetota; class Actinomycetes; order Actinomycetales; family Actinomycetaceae; genus Pauljensenia. The sequence continues at coordinate 155,955 of NZ_CAGY01000008.1, read as the reverse complement.
GCGCAAGGCCGGCACTTCGGTGACCTTCCACGTCGAGCCCTACGGTCCGGGCGCTGAAAACCGCGCCGCCGGTGACGTTGAGGTTCCCGTGTTTGGAAGCGTTGCGCAGGCCCGTGAGGAAACTGGTGCAAATGTTTCGGTTGTCTTCGTGCCCCCGGCATACGCCAAGGACGCGGCGATTGAAGCAATCGATGCGGGAATTGAAACTCTGGTTGTCATCACCGAAGGTATCCCCGTTCAGGATTCGACCGCTTTCGTTGACTATGCGCTTGAGCGTGGCGTGCGCCTGATCGGCCCGAACTGCCCCGGAATCATCAGCCCCGGACAATCCAACGTCGGTATTACCCCCGCAGATATTACGGGACCCGGCCGCCTTGGTCTGGTCTCCAAGTCGGGCACCTTGACCTACCAGCTCATGTACGAGCTGCGTGACCTGGGCTTCACCACCTGCATTGGTATTGGCGGTGACCCGGTTGTCGGAACCACCCACATCGATGCTCTGGAAGCTTTCGAAAACGACCCCGATACCGACCTGGTTGTCATGATCGGTGAGATCGGTGGCGACGCCGAAGAACGCGCCGCAGCGTGGATCTCCGAGCACATGACCAAGCCGGTCGTCGCCTACATTGCAGGATTTACTGCCCCCGAAGGCAAGACCATGGGCCACGCGGGCGCGATCGTGTCGGGAAGCTCTGGCACGGCCTCGGCAAAGGCGAAGGCGCTGGAAGCGGTTGGTGTGAAGGTTGGTCGCACCCCTTCGCAAACTGCGATTTTGGCACGCGAGGCGCTGGCTGCTCGATGAGTGAGGATCCCACCGCGCGTACGACGGTCACAACAGTCTCCGCCCGCCCGACCATCCGCGTTGCCCTTCCGCAGGGTTGGGCGCGCTCGATGCTGTCCGGGATCGAGGCGGCTCTGCTGGGCTGGGCACTGGTCGTTGTCCCGACCCTGATCGCCTACGCAGCGGTGTCCTCTAACCAGTGGATGGTATCCACCACCTGGGAGGATGCCTTCCACTTTGCCTCTGACCTGTGGGGCGCTTCCCTTGGAGCGCGAGTGGTTTCGGGCGACGTCTCCTATCGCGCAGTGCCTTTGCTGTTTGTGCTGCTCTTGATTGGTCTAACCAAGCTGCTCCTTCTGCAGGGACGACGTTTTTCTCCTGCGTCGCAATGGATGGCAATCCCCGGTTTCACTGTGACCGCGCTGCTTTTGGCCGGTGGAATTGGTACGCACGTGAGTGTGTGGGGCGCGCTTCCCCTGGCTATTTTGATCCCCTTGATTGCGGCCGCCTGGGAGGTCGCGCTTGCGCCAACGAGCCTTGAGCTCCGCTTTGAACTACCGAGGTGGGTCAGCGTTGGAGTGCGCACGGGTTGGCGCGCATCGTGGGCTCTGGCGGTTTATGGCGGATTTTTCCTGTTGCTTTCGGTGATCGTCTCTTGGTCGCAGATCCGTGGGATCGACCAGCTTCTGCTATCGACCTCGGCGGTTGATTCGATCATGATCGTTCTCGCGCAGCTGCTCTTCATTCCCAACGCGATTGTGTGGGCGCTGTCCTGGCTTTCCGGTCCCGGTTTTTACCTTGGTAGCGATGCCTTGCATTCGCCGACCTCTGCTCCCGTTGGACCGATCCCGGCAATTCCGCTTTTCGGTGCGACCCCTGCAAGTGCCCCCGGCAACTGGGTGGTCCTTGCGCTGATCCTGTTCGGCGTAGCGCTTGGCGTGTACCTGCGTCTGCGTAAGGGCAGTAAATCGCTTCTTGATGACCTGTACCAAGGCGGCATCGCGGCTGTAGTGATCGCAGCCGTTTACTTGGTGACTTCCTTGGGTTCGGCCTTGGTTTTGGGAAATGGCCGCTTGGCTTTCCTTGGGCCGCGCATGTCCCTTTCCGCGCTGTGCCTTTTTGCAGAGGTGGCGCTTGGGGTCCTGCTGACCGTGGCACTTTCGCACCCGGTGAGCGTGGCGTGGGCGCGCGAGCTTGTAGGTGCCGGGAAAGCGCGGGTTCATGAGCATCGCCATCACGAGGCCGCAGCTGGGGGAGTAGCTCCTGTGGAACTTGTGCCTGAGGTTCCTAGTGAAGACGTGGCCGGTGAGGAAACTGTTGACGATTCGCTCGAAGTTGCCGACGAAACTCAGCCAGCGGAGGAGCCCGCTGAAGACGCCGATGTGGCCTCGGCCTCGGAAGAAGAGGATGCTCCCAGCAACTAAACCAACCCGGGTGTGGGGGAGTGCTCGCTGCTTGGCCTCGTCGAAGAGGCTAGGAAGCAGGTAGCATGGTGGGGTGACTTCAGCTGATCTTCATCCCGTTCTTGTTGTCGATTTTGGCGCGCAGTACGCCCAGCTCATTGCTCGCCGCGTGCGCGAAGCCAGCGTCTATTCGGAAATCGTCCCGCACACCATGCCTGTCGCCGAAATGCTTGCGAAAGAACCCGCAGCAATCATTCTTTCCGGTGGCCCTTCATCCGTGTACGAAGAGGGCGCTCCTTCCATTGATCCCGCGATTTTCGCCGCGGGCGTGCCGGTTCTGGGCATCTGCTACGGCTTCCAGACCATGGCTCACGCGCTGGGCGGAACCGTGGGACGCACGGGAACCCGCGAGTACGGGCATACCGACGCCTCTGTTTCTGAGCAGTCCTGCCTGTTTGATGGGACTCCTGAAGGTCAGGTTGTGTGGATGAGCCACGGTGACGCGGTTCAGGGCGCGCCCGAAGGCTTCACCGTCACCGCATCGACTGCAGAGACCCCGGTCGCAGCTTTCGAATGCAGCGAGCGTCGCCTCTACGGCCTGCAGTGGCACCCCGAGGTTGGCCACTCGCAGTTTGGCCAGGATGCTCTGAAGAACTTCCTCTACAAGGGCGCGGGAATTGAGCCCACGTGGACGCCTGGCTCGATTGTTGATGAGCAGGTTGCGAAGATCCGCGAACAGATCGGTGACGCGCAGGTGATTTGCGCGCTCTCTGGCGGCGTGGACTCTTCCGTGGCTGCGGCCCTGGTTCACAAGGCCGTTGGCGATCAGCTCACCTGCTTCTTCATCGACCACGGCCTGCTGCGTGCGGGCGAACGCGAGCAGGTGGAGAACGACTATGCGCGCGGCATGGGTATCCGCGTCATCACGTGTGACGAGTCCGAGCGATTCTTGTCTGCTTTGGCCGGTGTTACCGATCCTGAGACCAAGCGCAAGATCATCGGCCGCGAGTTCATTCGCTCTTTCGAGGCCGCCCAGAAGCAGGTCATCGAAGAGGTCGGCGCTGCCGGTGGCGAAGTGAAGTTCCTGGTCCAGGGCACCTTGTACCCCGACGTCGTCGAGTCCGGTGGCGGTGAGGGCGCCGCGAACATCAAGAGCCACCACAACGTGGGTGGTCTGCCCGAGGACATGACCTTCGAGCTGGTTGAGCCCCTGCGCACTCTGTTCAAGGACGAGGTTCGCGCGGTCGGTCGCGAGCTTGGCCTGCCCGATTACCTGGTGAACCGCCAGCCCTTCCCGGGTCCGGGCCTGGGCATCCGCATCATCGGCGAGGTCACTCGTGAGCGCCTGGATATCCTGCGCGCCGCGGACCTAATTGCCCGCGAGGAACTCACAGCTGCTGGCCTGGATCAGGAGATCTGGCAGTGCCCGGTTGTCCTGCTGGCTGATGTTCGCTCCGTGGGCGTTCAGGGTGATGGCCGCACCTACGGTCACCCGATCGTGCTGCGTCCCGTGTCCTCTGAGGACGCGATGACGGCCGACTGGACGCGCCTGCCTTACGACGTGCTGGCTCGTATCTCTACGCGCATTACGAACTCTGTTGCCGAGGTTAACCGCGTGGTTTTGGACGTGACGTCCAAGCCTCCGGCAACCATTGAGTGGGAGTGAGCCGAGGAGAGAATTCTCAAGCCACCTGAAACTGTTCCCTGAGTGCCACGGCACGTCATGAGCGGTCAGCCGGCGCCAAGCCACCTGCAACAAACGGGAATAACAATCCCGAAACAGCCCCCGAAACCGTTTGGAATCGAGGGCTGTTTACGCTGGTGAAAGGCCAAATTTGATTCGTGGTCACTCTGTGGAGTGGCGGGTGTTGGCGCGATTTGGCGCCGCCTAGAGGTTTCCGCTCGCCGCGGAGGTCCGCCAAGCCACCCGCAACAATTCCCGAGCGCGAAAACGCCGATTTCCACCTGATTCGAATCAAACACGAATCATGGCGCTCCCAGAGGAACTGAAATCGCAAAACTGCAGGTAAAGCTGGGGGAATAACAAACCGATAATTCACGCTGAAATGAACCGGAACGAAGCCTCCGCGGGCATGAAAAAGCGGCCCGAAGGCCGCTTTTCTGATTCGCAATTATTCCCCGAGTGGCTTGCTCAGACGCCGAATCCGGCCTTCCAGGCGTCGAGCTCCGCCGGGTTGATTTCCCCGGCTTTCTCCGAATCAAGAACGTCCTTCCACGCCTTAATCGCGGCGGCAAGTTTTGGCGACTTCTCCGCTGCGGCATCGAGGCCCAGCACCATCGTTCCGTCGACTTCCATCGGGACGAGCCCAAGCTCCTCGTTGAGCCTGAACAGCAGCTCCAGGGCCTGCCTGCTCGATTCTAAGGGCACTTCCCGCAGTGTCTCAGGCGAGATTGCCAGGGCAGCAGCAATGGCCTGAATCTGAGGCTCTCCCGGAGTCCTATTGCACAGCTCGTAGTTGCGGATGGCGGAGTCGGTCTGCCCGCACGCGGCTGCGAGCTGCTTCTGCGTCATCTTGCGCATCTTCCTGTACTTCTTTATGAGCTCCCCGGTCTTCAACTTGCCCTCCATATCCGCCTCGGCACGGGCCATCTTGAACCATATGGAATCCATAGCATGAAAATGAACGATATGTATCGACCGTTCAGAAGTGAACTGCTACTACTACGCAATTGTAGAACCTTTCAGAAACGAACGCTAGGAGGAAGCATGGCAAAGCAGGAACCGCGCCCGGGGCGGCTTCCCCGAACAGTCAAGAGAGGAGTGATTCGCATGACGCAAGCGACGATGGAGATGCACGCCGAGACGCTGGGGCTCTAGCCGCTGTTCACGATCAAAGATCTGGCCGCCTATCTGCAGGTGAGCACCACGATGGTGTACCGGCTCACCAAGGACGGCGCCCTCGCCGGCACGCGCATCGGGCAGAACCTCCGTTTCACGCGCAAGAATGTCGAGGACCTGTTGGGCCTCTGCGCCTTCAATGAGGACCAATGACGGCGACGACGAACGCCCCGGGTAGCGTGCCTGGGGCCGTTGGCGTGTGAAGTAGGAGGGAGGCACTCGCTTGAACGGCTTTTCCGCCTGCCTTCCGCGGTTTCGCGCCCTGGTCCCACGGCAAGGTGCAAGTACCCTGCACCCATCCGCCGTTTCGGGAATGACACGGGTTTCCGAAACGGTTTCCTCGGAGCTGCCGACGTGCATTACTGTGACCGGAACACTTATTTGGGGCTGCGCAGCGTCATCAGTAGCAAAACTCACAGCATGGTGAATTTATTGCTAGTATATGAGACATATTTGGGTACGGATCGCTCCGACGTTGCATAGACGGAGGTATTCGGATGGCTAGGTATCAATTACAGCCTAACGAGGGGGTTGTGCTCCAAGAGACGGGCATCTGCTACGAGCCCAATAAGCTCTCCACCGCTTACACGGACGAACTAATTCTGACCAACCTCAATCTGATTCACGTCCGCAGGGGCGTCTTCATGGGGACGAAGGGCGTTCGTTACATTCCCCTGAATCAGGTCAAGGTGATTGGCGGCAAGTGCCAAGCGCTTGTGGGGAAAGCGCGGAACGGACACGCTATCCTGCAGATTTACACGCAGCAGGGTATCGAGGAATTTGCGTTTCAGACCAAAGCAAAGAAGAACGCCGGCATTTGGGCGAACGAGATCAGCCGCTTGGTAACCGGCAGGGATTCTGCGAATGCACTCGAAAGTCAGGATGCACCCGAATATGACTTCGAGGATACGGTCGTTGGCCAGCTTAGGGACGCTTTTGGCGAAGTCGGTGCTGCCTTCGGTTTCGGATTCGGCAAATCGGGCCAACAGCAGAAAAGCTCTGTCGAGCGTGTTTCGACAAAGTGCTCCGGTTGCCACGCCCCGATTACGGGCGTAAAGGGCAAGACCGCTGTATGCAAGTATTGCGACACCGAGCAAGTGCTCTAAGAAGGTGAGATTGACATGGGACTTATAAAAGCAGCGACTGATTCACTAGGTGGAACCCTTGCCGACCAATGGCTTGACCTGATAACCGCTGGCTATTTCGACGAGCACACCGTTGTCGCTCCGGGCGTTCTGAAGTCCACCAACAACGGACGCGGAAGCAATCTCCTCGGCTCGCAAGGCGTGATCTCAAACGGTTCCAAGATTTTCGTACCAGAAAACACTGCGGCGTATATCTTCAGCCAGGGAGGCATCGAGACCGTAGTGTCCGAGCCCGGTCCATACGAATACCAAGACGGCGAATCCAGTATCTTCAGGGGCGGCAACTCGGATTCGATCTTCCGGCAGCTGGGCGACCGATTCTCCCATGGCGGAATCAGCTCATCCGAAAAGCGCATAGCGTTTGTGAATCTTCGTGAGATTCGTGACATCAAATTCGGCACCAGAGGCCCGCAGGTCTACAACGACCATTACTACGAATGCGACCTTGAGATATACGCCTATGGCGGATTCTCCGTTAAGGTCGTCGACGCCGATAAGTTCATTCGCAACTTCGTACCGGCGAACATCAGCAGCTACACATTCGACGACCCCAAAGCTCGTGGCCAGATGGTTTCCGAATTTCTGCAGTCGTTCATCGTTGCGCTAAATGGCATGTCGAGCACATATCGAATCTCCCAGCTGCCGGCACAGGCGGTCGAGATTGCGAAGCGCATCTCTGAGGACACGTACAACGCGGGTTCATGGCCAGAGCGCTTCGGCATGCAGATCACGAAGGTTGCAATCGAGAATATCGAGCTATCCGACCATTCTCGTCAGCTCGTCAACCAGTTCTCTTCCAACCGAATGAACGTGAGGGCTTACGAGGATACCTCCGAGCGAGCTGGCAACATGGCCGCCCAGCAGAAAATTGCGCAAGGTATCCAGGACAATGGTCTTGGCGAAGGCGGTGGCATGCTATTCGGCATGAACATGGTGCAAGCCATCGGTCCCCAGGGGCAGCCCGCGAAATCCTCCGCTCACGAGATGTCTACGGAGGAGAAGATTGAGATGTTGAAGAAGCTGAAGGAACTTGTTGATATGGGCATCCTGACCCAAGATGAGTTCGACCTTAAGAAGAAGGAGCTCCTCGGTCTGTAGCGCTCGAGTCGAGAGGAACCTGTACTCCGGAGCCGTTACGAACATGTAGCGGCTCCGTATTATGTGAGTGTTTCGAATTAATCTGCGCCGTCCAGTCACGGGGACTGCTGACATGCATTTGGTGGCTCTTCAGAGTTGAGTGTGGGTGACCGGGTGTTGGTCGGGGGTTGCGGGGGTGGCATCGTCGACCTTGCGTAGGTGCATGTAAAGCTTGTAGGACGAGGCCGGGGCAGCGATGGGGAACAGCTGCATGGGAATGTGGAGCCTCGTCCTCTTCGGGTTACTAAGGCCCTGGTTGCGGGCGCGAAGCCCGGCGGTGATGCCGTAGCACGACGAGATGAGGAGGCATAGGTAAGCCAGGCCCACCTGCATGTAGATCAAGCGCATTATCTTGAAGAAATCATGAAGGGAAATGAATAAGTAGGCCAGGCATATGTGTACTTAAGCAGGGGGAAGTTGAACGGGACCAGAACGATTTTGAGCAGCAGGCTCCGCAATGCCAGCACACGCGGGCTCTCGTCACGGCACAACTAGAAGAGGGAGATGAGATTTGCCGATGCGGCAACCGCAAACAAGGCGAGCCGCATGTTCCAGGTCAATTCGAATCCAATGCGGTAGCACTGGTCGCTATGCGCGGCTATGACGAGGAGGACGGGAGCTGCGACGCGGATAATCTTGGACACGTGGCGGCTACTTTCTATCGTCGTCTCGCTTGTCCCGTGAATACATCATCGCGGCCGTGGGTGGGGTGTTGGATGTTTAGGAGTCCGAGGCGAGCTTCTGTGCCCTATGTAGGACTATGTAGAGCCAGATGCTGGAGATGAGATCGGCAAACGGCAAGCAGTGCATCGAGATGTACCTGTGTTGTGAGGAGGGGCTGAGGAGGCCCTCCGTGTGGGCGCGATGCGCCGCGGCTATACCGTACTGCGAACTCGTCAGCAGGAGTGCGTACATGCCGCATATGAGTGTGAATAGGTAGGCGAGGGCTAGCACGAGATATGAGGGGGCCAAGAAGCCTGCAGCAAGGAATGCTGTGAAGGGGAGGAAGCCGATGTTGAGGGGGAGGATACAGAGCTTGAGGAGTAGTCCCTGCAGTGCGAGCGAGCGTGCGCTGGTGTCGCGCTGAAGCCATAGGATGCTCGCGAGGTTCAGTAGGCCGGCGGCCAGGACTGCGATGATCCAGACGGCGTCGTTGGTGTCGGCGATGCTGTGCGGGAAGATGAGCTGGGCGCCGCCGCCGATGTATGCCGCGAGAATCAAAAGGATGGGTGCGGTGACACGCGCGATGGTGGACATGTGTACCCCTCACTCTGTTTGAAAGTTTGCAATAGTCGTGACTATGTTACCCACTCTCCCTGGGGGCCGTGAGTGAGAGGAGGGGGTTGCAGCACCTCCCGTGGAGTGGGGTTCGTGGTAGTAAACCGGCAACCCCGAATCAAGGAGGATGACACGTGGATCTGCTCGAATACATGCGCCCGAAAACGCATGATCCAAGCGGAGTAGGAGTGTGCCCTCAGTTTTTGTGTGCGGTGATCGCAAACTGAAGGGGCAGACGTTCGGGGTGCTCACGAAGATGCCATCCGCCAGTGGAATCTTGTTCCATGAGTTCGGGCCACGGGCACCATGCAGCGCGCGGGGTCTCCTCAAGCTCATCGATCACCAAGCCCGCGTTGATGAGAGCCGTGACGATCTGGCCGAGGGAATGATTCCACTGGTGGTTCGTTGTGTGAGTAATCCGCGGTGCTCCGGGGGAATCCACGTAGCTTGAATCGTCATCCCATGTCATCGGAGCGTCCTGCTCGAAGTATGGCTGCTCAATCTTGAGCCCGTCGGAAATGTCCTCCCCGATTGTCATGAACATCGGGTGGTCATCGCGGATGAAGAAAGTACCGCCCGGTTTGAGGAGAGAAGCAACGACCCGCGTCCACTGGGCGATATCGGGCAGCCAGCACAGAACACCGATCGAGGTGTAAACCAAGTCGAAATCTCCGGACACTGCTTCGCGAGCGTCGTACACGTTCGTGTGAACGAACTTGATGTCGGCGCCCGCGCGCTGGGCGATGCTGCGCGCGTGGGCAAGCGAGGCCTCGGAAAGATCGAGGCCAATGACGCGCGAGGCCCCGCGGCGCGCAAAACCGATCGTGTCGGTTCCGACGTGGCACTGCAGGTGGATGACCTCTTTGCCGGTGAGATCGCCGAATTTTTCGATATCTTGGGCCAGTTCGGCGCTAATGGCAGTTGGGTCCTCGAGAAGACGCTGGTAGTCGCAGTAGTTGCCAGCCATGTGCAGCTCGGCGCGGTCGTCCCAGTTGCGTTCGTTATCGGAAAACCATTGCGCTCGTCTGCTTGTTTCAGTCATTTGGTCATTGTACGTCGGTGGGTTGTTGGGGTGGGGCGCCTGCCGAGGCCTCGGCGCTGGCTATGCGCGCCTTGTCCGCTCTGCGCAGCTGCAGGTAGAGGACAGCGGCGGAAAAGAAGTCCGCGACGGCGAAGAAGTGCAGTGCTATGTGGAGTGCTGCGAGAGAACCGGGGAGTAGCCCGCGTTTCGTCGCGCGAATCGAGGCCGCGAAACCGTAAGAGGACGTCGCGAGCATCAGGAGGTACGACATTGCGAGCAAGGGAACCACGACGAAAGGCGCTGCAAGAAAAAGCCCTGGGATGACAAACATGATCGTCGCGATGCCCGTGGCGTAGAGGAATATCAGCGTGTAGAAGGGGATCATGCAGAGCTTGAGAACCAGATCCCAAAAAGCCAGCCTGCGTGGGCTGCCTTCTGCTCGATCGAAGCATGCGCAGAGGATATTCGCGATCCCAATGATTAGTAGGAGAGTACCCCAGGTCGGCCAATCTGTTCCCCAGCCGAAGACGTCATAAAAGGGCCCGCCACTGTAGACCGCAGCAATGAAAAGGAGCGGCAAAGCGGTGCGCACGACTTTGTACACGGCGAGCCTACTCTCTGGTGAAAACTTGCACTACCGGCGAGGATATCACCGTGGAAAGCGGGCGTGATCGTGTTTGGCTTTAGCTCTGGTCTTAGGGCTCCGGGAATGTCTCTTTTAGGTGAGGTGGGAATTGTACCCATGCGGCTTACATGCTTGGAAGCGGCTATAGTGAACACTGTTCATTATCGAGCGAAACCGGCGAGAGGGGGAGTTTCGTGCCCAAGCAGGTCATCGACAAAGACAAACTCATCGACCAGGCGTATTCGATTGCTGCGCGCGAAGGAATCTCCGCGCTCTCCGTGCGAAAACTGGCCGCGGCATGCGGGATCGCCGTCGGCTCGGTCTACATGTACTTCCCCACAAAAGTGGACCTAACGGCCGCAGTATTCACACGATTCTTTGGCCAGGCGCTCTTCGAGGAGTGTTGCAAGGTCGACGGTCGCGAAAGTTTCACTGACTACGTGCGGAAATTGCGTGGTGCTTTGGGTGAGGCTTTGGCGCAGATGGACGTTGATTGGTTTGCCGAGATGCGTCGTCTTCCCCGCACTGAGCACAAGGCCTTGGAGGCTGCGCGCGGCCCGATGCTGGCTCACATGGAACAAGGGCTCCAGCATGTGTTGGATGCGGATTCAGCGGTCGTGCGCTCAAGGCTAGTTGGCGCCCTGAGCCCCGAGAAACTCTGTCCTTTTGTTCTGGGGACGATCTTTACTTCGCTCATGGAGGGCTCCGACTGTGAGCCTCTTTTTGCCCTTCTTGATACCGGCTTGTACGAGGCGGTGGCTGAGAGTGCTGCTTTTGGAAGCGTCGCGGCTGCCCCTGATGAAATGGAAGATTGCTGATGACACTGCTCAAAATGAAGAAAGAAAACCTGATTACCGTGGCCGGAGTTGTTTGGCTGCTGGCGGGTATGAACGTCGCGCTGATTGGTGTGCGTTCGGCCGTTGAGATGAGCGGTGCGGCTGTCGGTCTTGTCGTTGCTTTGGTTGTTGGTGCTGTCGCCGCCTTCTTCGCCTTCCACGCAATGTTCGGCAAGATCGTCCTGAAGAACGCCCAGAGGATTCGAAGCCTGGACGCAGAACGCCTGAACTTCCTGCGCTTCTTGGACCTCAAGGGCTACCTGATCATGGCCTTCATGATGTCCTTCGGTTTTGTGCTGCGCTTAAGCGGCCTCATCCCTACCTGGTTCTTCGCATTCTTCTACACGGGACTGGGGTGTGCTTTGGCCTTGGCGGGGGCCAGCTTCCTGCTGCACCGGGCGTTTGGTGAGGGCTGGACTTTTCATGCTCGGAGGGTGGGGGAGTAAGTATCGCGTCTTCACGTGCTGAGTAGCGTTTAAGCTGCCCGGCCTCCTTCTTTGAGTTGTAGGGCGAGGCCAGATTTTTGTTGCTCTGGAAAAGAGTAAGCTGACGTTATCCTGAAGATATCGAGAAAATCTTATGCATCGAAGGTGAACGCATATGAGTCATGGACGGATACGCAGGCCCGAAGGTGGAGCGAATCTTTATTCCCTACCAACGTCGTTTGTTGCAGTTGATACGGAAACAACAGGCCTTGATTTTGATCTGTGTAACATCATTGAAATTGGCGCTGTCAAAGTCGACAACGGGGAAATTATCGACAGTTTCCAAACGCTTATCAAGATCGATGAGAAGCTGCCTCCATTTATCGTGCATTTAACGGGTATTACCAATGAAATGCTGGCAGGTGCGCCAACACTGGATGAAGTGGTGAGCGACTTTGATGCCTTCGTGGGTGATTCAATTCTGTTGGCGCACAATGCGTCTTTTGATATGAATTTTCTCTACACAGCATACGAACGCGCTTTGGGCAAGCCTCTCAGGAACGACTACGTTGATACGCTGCGGGTAGCTCGCCGAGCCCTTCCGCAGCTTCAGCATCGAACTCTTCCTGACCTTTGCGAGGTCTTTGAGGTAATCAATGAAGGTGAACACCGAGCCTACGGTGATGCTCTGGCAACAGTGCAGTGTTATCTACGCATGCGTGACATTGTGATTGAGAGCTTTGGGGATGAAACGGCTTATGCGGGTTCTTTCGCGCGGGGGACAAGCTCTGGATCTCATATAAAGGCGAAAGAAATCGTTGCAACCGCAGATTGTATTGATGAGGGTCATCCGCTTTATGGAATGCGATGTGTTTTCACCGGTGCAATGACTTCGATGGTTCGTGCTGACGCAATGCTTGCGCTCAAAAACGTGGGCGGTGAACCTCAAGACAGTGTCCGCAAAGACACGGATTATTTGGTCGTAGGTAATGATGGATACAGCAGTGCTATTCACAGTGCGCCAGGAAAGATCAAGAAGGCCCAAGCAAACCAGCTCAAAGGTCTGCCGATTCGGATCATTTCCGAAGATACCTTCTTGGCGATGCTGGAAGCATAATTGGTCTTATCTTTGTTAAAGAATATGAGGGAGGCGATCATTTCCGTTAGCTAGTTTGAACATAGTGATTGCTGAAAGCCTGTATGTAGTCGACAAAGATACTGTTTAATCCTTGAAATAAGAATCGGAAATCACAATCGCTCGAGATGGGTACTTACTTAGAAAGAAAAATTCTAGTGATCACAAAATGGCAGTAGATATTGGTATTTTGTAGGAAATGAGAATCGCGAGTACCTCGCCCTTCGTTAAGACAAAATCGGTTGATTCAGCAGTGATTTCCTTAAAATGATTGGATGTAAGCAGAATCTGAATTGAAAACTAGCTAGTTCAAATTTCGCCGAGTTTGTTCGGGAATTTCATCATCGCTGTCGGTGTACTTCCAATCGATAATTATGCTATCGGGTGATATACCTAGAGAGGAGCCGGCGAGTATGGTGTAGCTGTCCTCGTAATCCAGAACATGGGGGAGCGATCCTGCGCGGAAAAAAGTTTTCGCTTCGTCAGGGATGACTTCTATAGAAAGCAGGGTAATGCTGCGTCCAGATTGATTTTGAAATTTCCATTTTTTCGGGGCGATTTTAGTGAGCTCACTCAGGGGCGCTGGTGCGTGCCGTTCTGCAAGGGCAAGCGAGTTTTTACTGATTTTATTTGCCCTATTTGCTTCGAATGCTGCCCAAGCTGCTAGCGAAATGCTGAATACCGATACGATCAACGAGACTACATTTGTCACAAGCTACTCCTGGCCTAGTGTAACGACAGTGTCATAGAGTCCAACCTCGCGTAACTCTTTTCGACGTATAGTTTCGGACTTTGATGTGAACCCGATGTATGACAAAGATGCATCCTCGTATCGACGGAAAGAAAATACTGCCTGGTTCATCTGAATTGAGTTAAAGCCTCCTAGGCTCACCAGGAGATTGAAGTTATCTACTGATAGGTCAGTCACGCGTTTGAACAAGTCCGGTTCGATTTTGGTGATGACATCATACGGTGAGTTCAAACCGTTCTGGCGCTTGATATCCATGTCAACGGAGCAGATATTGACTAAAGCGAGAGATGATAAATTAGTCTTCCCGGGACTTGCTGACCTAATGGATGATGAATCCAACTGCACGCACCACCTTGTAACCGGCTTATTGAATCAGCTGCAACTTCCTCAGCCGTTGACGAAATTAGCCTTCTAACCTGGCCTATCTAAAACAACAAAGCACTCTCCGCCTCGAAAACGCCGTGCTAAAAACAAGCCGGCTGTCAGTTTACACTCAGCTGGCACTACCTTGTGACAACTTCGCCGCTAAAACCTTCAGTGTTGATCGAAAATAATTCCAAACACCTCGACTGCATTCTCCCAATTCACGCCATTAGCCCCACGCCACCAGTTCAAGGGGTACGACAGGCTTTGCCTGAGGTCACCGGTGTCGCGCTCCAGTGGGGGAGTGAATGAATGCAGAAAACCGGGGTGCCCTGGCGCATCTAAAATCCCGCATATTCCCAGAGTCTCAACGATCCCAACGGCCTCGGCCTGGTTGCAGGGAAGCAACTTCGCGGTGCGGATAGCGGTTGCCAGGGCAGTGCCACTGGCCTTGTCCTCCATGGAATCAGCCAGCTCCAAGAGCGACCGCAAAATTTCCACATCAACATCGCTCGCAGTCCGCCGTTCCATCGGTGCAAACTGCTCTAAGAAAAAGATCGACTTCACGATCGTTCCCCAAATACCACCGCCCTTGTGCTTGACCCAGTTAAAGAAAGGGCCCGTCAGCTCTTCCGGAACCTCCTGAGTCTGACCTCGATCAAAAGATAACCAACTGCGCGCATACACGAAGGAGGCCAAAATATAGCGGTAATCTACGTCGCGTGAGGACAAGCTATATAAAAACGCCTGCACCGCATCCTCTAATGACACAGCCTCAAAGACTTGCTCCAAGATATCAATCGCCTGAGCATGAGTAATCGGCTGGTCCTCAACAACAACACCCATCTTCCGGGCATAAGCAAGCTCCTCAGCACTCACCGAGTGCTTCTTGCGATCGTCCATCAAACGATTCAGAATCTGAACAGACTTCTTATCCATGCTTGCCTGCCCTTCGAAGTGCTTGCAACAGCGGAAACCGTATAGCTCAGAAGTGCCTACAGCACCACAACCCTAGAACCCCAGCAGCCTTCGATAAATCGCCGCATCCTCATCAGAGAACACATCAAACACAACGACCATGGGGGACTGGGTCGCAGTGAGCCACCTATTGACCACGTCCACAGCGACCTCGGCAGCATCCTGCTTCGGGTAGCCGAAAACCCCCGTCGAAATGCAACAGAACGCAAGCGAGCCCATACCGCTTTCCTGCGCCAAATCAAGGCAATTCAGGTACGAGCTCATCAGCTCGAAACGATGCATCCCAGCGTCCTCGCCGGCGGGCACAATCGGCCCGACCGTGTGAATGACGCGCTGCGAAGGTAAGTTATATGCGCCCGTAATCTTTGCTCTGCCCGTCGGCTCCTCGTGGCCCTGCTTCTCCATGAGCTGAGCGCACTCCAAACGCAACTGGACACCCGCAAACGTATGAATCGCATTATCAATGCACGCATGCCCGGGTTTCCAACATCCCAGCATCTGTGAGTTCGCTGCGTTCACAATCGCATCCGCCGCGAGCCTCGTCATGTCGCCCTGCCACAGGCGAATGTTCGGGTGCAGGGGCGCGACCTCGGCCTCGTCAATGGAAGCAACGCCGTCCCCGGCAATCAGCTCACTAAGCAACTGGTCCTGCAAAGCCAGCCACTGCGGTGAAGCGGGCATGGGCGGGCGCATATTGACCAACGCGCGGAACTGCTCCCACATCTCATCGACGCCTGTCGGTGCGGGCACCTGGACGCCGCGTTCCTCGCACAGCCCGGCAATCAGTGGGGTTAACAGCTCAAGCTTCCGACTGGGCCACATATTCGTCCTTTCCAAAAGACGTGGGTTGGCAACAGTGTAGTTCCATGGCGGTCATAGGATCACGCTGTTTGAGCATTGCGTAGTAGGCGCAAGGTCGCGCTGAGTTCGAGGAATACGGGCGCAATCTCCGGGGCTACCGGTCCGCGTCTTCGGGCTACCAAGAACTCTTGTACATGAGGCTGGAACTGTACTTTCTCGGATGTGGTCCGACCTACCAGTCCGACAATGTTTGATCAGGTCTAACTCCAAACGATGAATTTGAACGCTATGGAGGAGGCGCGCTCCGGCCTGTCCTCGAGACCATTAGTCGATTGAATGTTCTTGAGGTGAGTGAAAACAAAGCTGGTCGACCATTTCTTCTGAAAAGATGCTCAAGAACGAGTGGGAATTTCGACAACGTCCTCCAATTTTGAGAGTAGAATCCTAGTCTGTTGGCAATAATGCAGCGATCTCTCAGGGTAAAAGCAGGGATAAAGCTTCTCCAGCTTGCACGCTATTCGTTGGTGAATAGAGGGGCGGTCGCGCTTTCCTGAAATGAGGGCTGGTTGCTTGTTGTCTGCGTTTTTATTGGAGAAGTTCATAGTTGAACGATGAGACTCAAGGAAGAGTGTCAATGGTCCCTCAGAGTGATTCTGAAGAAGCAACAAACAAAGAAACAGCGAAGCCTCTGACGCGGCGGCTGGTTTATATTGCGATTGCTGTCCTCGTTGTAATCGTGTTTTCTTGCTACCTGTTTATTGTTGCGCCTCATAATCGAGCAATGCGTGAGTTCCAGGATGCTGCTTCTGTTGTCCAACAGAAGAATGCTGAACTGCAGGAGAAGATTGAAGCAGGCCAGCAGGCATTGGATACAGGAGAAACGCCCTTTGATATTGCGACGAAAGATAGTCTTACGGTTTTGATTGCGAACTCGAAACAAGAGTTGCGCCAAATTCCTAATGATTTGCCGTATATGGCAAGCGAAATCGACAAGAAGACAGAAGAACTTCGTCAGCCACTTGACTTCGCTCAGGATATTCAAAAACTTCAGGAAGCAAAAGAGGGATTTGAGAAGAGCGTTCGCCAACTGAAACAAGTTACTGCACCAACTCAAGACTTCGTCATATCGCGACTAGGTCAAGTTGTCGGTGTCTCGGATCTTGCGCCAGTGACTGAAGAGAATGATCCTAATCATCATCTCAATAAACCTCGTGGTTATACCGCCAATATTTTCTTTAGCTACAGCAAGGTCGAGGATCAGTATGGTCAGTACTCGGGGAAAAACTCAATCGAAAAAGGTACGGATGGTGGTGGCTGTATTGAAGTGTTTGCAAATACTGAAGATGCGAATGCGCGAAATGAGTATCTGTCCGCGTTTGATGGCATCGGATTGTTGGATTCTGGTTCGCATGAAGTCGTTGGTACAGTACTGATTCGAACTTCGCATCATCTGACGGCAACTCAACAAAAAGAGCTGACTGCAGAGATTAAAACAGCGCTTACCGCAGTTCAATAAGATCGCGGAATGAGCCATCGATAATTGGCCGGATCTGATCTCTAAGAGAATGGATCCGGCCAATTGGTGCATTGTCTAATTGAGAGGCTTCGTGGGAGTGATCGGAAGTCTTCCGCCCAGAGCGTACCCTTAAACCGTGAAAATCCTTGTCGTCCCTATGCTGGCCCGCTCGCGGGTGGGCGGCCCATGGTCGCGCGCGCAGCAGATCGCCCGCGCATTCCGCAGCCGCGGACACGAGGTCACGCTCGCATGGGGAGACGATGGAAACTGCGTCGATCCGGTCGCCCAGGCATTTGAAATTCCCGTTCCTTCACCCCTTGGTCTTCCCGAAGCCATCGCTCGTCACACCTTTCCGCTGGCCTCGCGCCTGGGACTGATGGGACGCAAGCCTGTTCATAGTTTCGAAGAAGTGCTGTGGCTAACGGGGGCTCTGGATTATCGCTACAGCTGCGTGGTAGTTGAGAAGCTCCGTGAATTCATGCGCAGCTGGCGCCCCGACGTCGTCTACTCGGAATTCAACCTGGCCTCGGTGATCGCCGCACGCGTCGAAGGGATTCTCTGCGTGGGCAGCGGTTCGCAGCCAACGACCGTCGCCTACGCCTCAAACCCGCGAAAATCAGCGGGAATCCGACGCCTACTGCGCGAGATGGACATGCCCGCCCCGGCCTCGTCCCTGACAATCCTCGAGGGGATGAAACGTCGATTCATCCCGAGCTGTCCCTCGCTGGAACCGGAGGCGGGGGAGCGGGCGACCTACTGCGGTTTTCTTGGCGACGTACCGAAGCTGGATGCTCGCAGCACCGATCGTGATTGTGCGGTGGTCTACCTCGGCTCGGGCAGTGTCCCCGCGGGAGTTGCCGTGCGAGCGGGCCGGCAGCTCTCGAGCGCGCTTGATTGCGATGTGTATGTCGCGGGTGTGCCCGAAGCTGCCTACAGTGCAGCTGGCCGCGAGGTGCACTGCGCGCCTCGCCTCAACTTCGCCGAACTCCTGCCGCGCGCCCGAGTCATGGTCCATCACGGAGGGCAAAACTCGATGATGGACGCGCTGGCTTACGAAGTCCCTCAAGTCGTCGTACCCGGGCGCGTTTTCGAGCGCCAATTCAACGCCGAGGCCGTCGAGCGCACGCGCTGTGGCCTGAGTGTGCGCGCACCCAAGCCCGCTCTTATTGCCGAGGCCGCGCTACGCCTCGTCAATGAAGCTCCCCTGAGCGGTGGGCTTGCGAGCCTGCGCGACGAACTGTTGGAATTGGGCGGAACCGAGCGGATTGTCAGTGAGGTTGAGGAGATTCCCTACTTGTAGGACCTGCCCGGTGGCAGATGCTGGGGCCTAGTGGGCTTGAGCAGACGCTTTCTTCCTTGAACTGCGCTATTCCCCAGACTCATTGGCACTGTTTGGAGGCATTGACACCAGTTGGAGCTTTGGACGAGCGGTTTTTGGGGTATGCGATGCTTCCAAGTGGTGTCAATCGTGCCTAGTGGTGTCGATGTGGCGCTTGCGGCCTGCAAATCAACGGGCTGCTCGGGGGTGCCTCCCGCGGGTGGAACGACCTCGGCAGCAATAAAAGCCGAAGGGAAATGTCTACTGGCCCGGGAAAAGCAGAACGTAGTCAGCAATAAAGGGGATACGAGGAAAGGCCCTATCTTCCGGTGAAAAGCAGGGGCAGTGCGTGGCTGAGCTGGCGTGAAACCGAGGCTAGAGAGTGCGTCCCGCCCTCGTCGATCCACACCTGCAAGCTCTGGGGCGTCATCAGGGTTGGATACTTGCGGTAAAACTCTCCGAGCTGCGGATTCATGTCGTCCAAAGCCGGATCATCTGAACCGACGCTGGCGATAATGCGGAAATCCTGCGGTCCCATGTCGCGGCTGCGCGCGCCAAGAGTCACCTCGTCAGCAATCTGGGGCAGGGGCGCGTCATGATCGCGGCCGATCCATGACTCTCCGGCCATTGGCATGTAACCGTAGAAATAGTCGGGGTTCAGGGCGAAAACATCCCAGGTCGTAATCCCGCCCATGGAAAAACCGCCAAAAGCGCGGTGCGCGCGACTAGCTTTTAAGGATTCATCCGTGGTGTCGCCGCCAGCGTAGGTTGAGTAGCGTGACTCGATCGTGTCGATCAAAGTATTAATCTCGCTGGTCGCAAAGAAACGGTTCAGCTGATAATCCGTTTCAAAATCATCATTCACGAAAGAGCGATCAGGGTAATACGTCGCAAAAACAACGATTGTTGGAGAGACTGCGCCGCTGCGCTCAAGGTCATCAATGGCCGGCGAGACCTCGTCTGCCATCTCCTCCGCGCTGCTCATCCACCCGTGAGTCAAGTATGCGATATTGGCAGGAATTCCCTGTACGTATGTTGCCGGAACATAGACTAGGGCCTGCTTCTTATAGGTGACTCCCTGATATTCCTGCTGATAATCCACTGTGTCGATCCGCCCGTGCAGGGGGATCGGGTTCTCCGAGGCCACGGGAATGATTACCGTTGTCCCGTCCGTGTTTTCTTGGTGGGTAGCTGCGGGGGAGGGGGCGGAGGCGTGATAGGCCTCGTATCCTGCTGCACTGACCAGGCCGCTTGCCACCACCAGGGTGCCCACGGCCAGCGCGATCGTCCCCTTTCGGTTACGGGGCCGGGGCTGGCGCGTCGGGGTCGCTGAAGTTTCGGGGGTGGGTGAGGTCGGAGTACTCATCGGTAAAGTTTCGTGTAGTTCGTGCGTGTTGACCTCATATGGTCGATTTTAAGTCCGCGGGTGTGGCAGTGCGAATGCGCCTTCGCTAGCGGCAGATAGGATTGGCATAACAACTGGACAAGGGAGTTGCCATGATTGCTGTTACGACCCCAACCCTTGAGGGCGCACCTATCAAGCGCTACTACGGAATTGTTTCCGGAGAGACGTTCGCGGGTGTGAACCTCTTTAAAGACATTGGTGCAGGCTTGTCGAACCTCTTTGGAGGGCGGTCCTCGAGTTATGAAGAGGAACTCTTCGAGGCCTCACAAACTGCTATCAACGAGATGTGCCAGCGCGCGCAGGCAATGGGAGCAAACGCGGTCGTCGGCGTGCACGTCGACTACTTCACCGCCGGAGCTGACAACGGAATGCTCGCAGCAATCGCCACGGGCACCGCTGTTGAGGTGTGAGGACTTTCCTCCGCAAGTTTGTAAACGCTGTGACCGGTTGTGCTTCTAACCCGGTGTGGTGGCGCCGTTCCTTGCTACTGAACGCCCTGTTCACGCCTCCACTGAACGTAGTCGGTGTAGATGTACTTGTGTTCCCACGCGGGATCGACGGGCCTATACTCGCTGAGGTGGCCGCACCCAGTCGATAGGTCATCGGCAATCTCAACAATGGCCTCGCGTAATTCAAGCGGATCGACGAAGCGATGCGGAATTACCTCATAACCAATCTGTGCACCAATGATTGTCCCCGCGACCGCGGCCGTAGAATCGCTGTCACCGTTGTGATTCGAGGCCGCGGCAATCGCCCCCGCAAAGTCACCTTGATAGCGCAGTGCGCACAGCAGGCCGATCGCCAGGGTTTCTTCTGCAACCCAGCCCTCGCCGAGCTCGTGGATCGCGTCCAAGTCACTGAGTCCAGAAGAAGCCAGTAAAACCGCGCGCTCCATAATCTCCTGCAAAACCCCGACCATTCGCGCCTCGGGGAATGCTTCGGGAAGGGTTGCGCTCGCGGCAGCGACGGCCTCGGAAAGGGGAGAATCTTCGTGGACGATCATCGACACAATCTGCGCGAAGGCTCCGGCGGGAAGCCAACCTAGCTCGTGCCCGTGAGTGAGGGCCGCAATTTCCGCGCCCTGTAGCTGGATATCGGCGTAGGTCATGTGGCGAGTCATGTTCGAGAAACTCGTTGAGTAAAAGAGGCCGACCGGCGCAACGCGCATGATTCCGCCACAGCCCTTTGAATCGTTGATCGGAGACTCGAGAGTTCCGTTAGCTCCCGCGGCGCATGCCGTCATACATGTCGTCCCGGGCGCTCGTCGCGCAAAAAGCTCGGGGAATCCACTGATCCAAGCACAGCTAGTGCGTCCGTTGAATTCCTCGGTTTGTGTCCTGTACCAATCCTGATACATGAAGGACATAAAGTCGCGGATTCTCCCTATAATCCCGCGCGTTGCCCAGCGGGTATGCGTAAAAAGCAAACCTTCCGCGGTGTAGAGAGTCATCTGCGTGTCATCAGAAAAACGTGCGACGCCCTGCTCATCAAGGACGTAATCGGTAATGCCTGTAGGGCCAAAGCGCTGAAAAATTTGTGGTTCGCGGAGGAACTCGACGGTGTAGCCCAATGCGTCTCCTGCGGCCTCGCCAATGAGTGCGCCGCGGTAGCGATCGCGTTTGTCCATGAATCCTCCTTAGAACATGAATATTCTACAGTGCCCGGATTGGCCAGTACGACTGTAAAAACGGTGCAATCCCGCGTTTTTCTGACACTTTGTCGCTGCGAGGGGCGGGCGTGCGGTCCTAAACTTGCCACGTTACCCGTGAAGGAGGCCTCGAAGTGCCGGGATTGGAACCCTACGACGCAATCATGCTGCTGTCCTACGGTGGCCCCAACGGCATGGATGATGTCCTCCCCTTCATGCGCAACGCAACGCGAGGCCGTGGAATCCCCGACGAACGCCTACTCCAAGTCTCAAAGCACTATGAGCGCTTCGGCGGAGTTTCACCCATTAATGCCTGTAATCAGCGCCTGATCGCTGACCTATCCGCTGAGCTCTCGCGTCGTGGATACGACATCCCCGTCGGCTGGGGAAACCGTAATTGGCATCCCTTCGTCGCCGAGGGCTTGGACGAGCTCGCCCAAGCCGGCGCGCGACGCATCCTTGTGCTGCCAACCTCCGCGTACGCCTCGTATTCGGGATGCCGTCAGTACCGTGAAGACCTTGCCGAGGCCGCGCAGTCCCTCAGCGAAAAGTGGGGGAGTATCGTCCTGGGCGCAGAGGACAGTGCGGACAACCCGAACGCCGACATCATTGTCGATAAAGTGCGCCCCTACTATTCGACGCCCGGCATGGCCAGTGCTGAAATTGCCTCGATCCGTCGCGCGTGGTCGGCCCTTGTCGAGGGTGGGGCGGATCCAAACGGGATCCGACTGATTTTCGTTACCCACTCCATCCCCGTGAGCATGGAAGAAGGGTCCTCTCCCTTCCCCTTCCCTTCAGCCGTTTCTTCTTCCCCCGCTGCCGAGGCCGGGGACGCTGAGTTTGAAGGCGAGGAAGCGTCATCCCTGGGCACCCCCGCTTCCGAAATCAGTTACGTGGCCCAGCACCATGCACTGATTCAAGCGATTATGCCGGAAGTGCGCCGTGTTTTGGGGCGCGAGGATTTGGGGTACGACCTAGTATTTTGTTCGCGTTCAGGCTCGCCGCAGGCGCGCTGGCTGGAGCCCGACATCAACGATTTCCTCCGCGAACTGGTTGACCCGAAAAGCCAGGGAACGCCGGAAGGAAACGAGGCCTCGGAAAGCGGAAAGCCAAGCGGCGTAGTCGTCGTGCCGATCGGCTTTATCTGCGACCACATGGAGGTTGTCTACGACCTGGACACCGAGGCGAAGGAAACCGCTGCGGAACTTGGAATTGCGTATAAGCGTGCCGAAACAATCTCGACGGATCCCGCGTTTGTCTCATCGCTGGTGGATGTGCTGGAAGAACGCGCAGCTCAAGCGAGGGGAGAAAACCCCTTCCGTATGACCGTTACGGGCACGGGACCTTTCCATACGGTCTGCCCCCAGGATTGCTGCCTAGCGCCGGCTCGGCCTGCGCATTCCCAGCACTCTGCAGAAGCGGGCACTCAGCACATGAGCCCGCATGCCTCACTTTCTTCCGACGGCCCTGATCGAGTCGCCGGTCAATCCGCCATACAACAGGAGGAATCAATGGCGTTCTTGAACCGTCGTGCGGCACAGCCCGCTGAAAACACCGAAAACACCGGCCACTCTGAGGCTGCGCCCGAACACGTTGCCGAGCATGCTCCGCACCACCACGCCGCGCACTCCTACGTTCCTGACCCGCGCGATCGGACCGATATTGACTTGGATGAGGTCAACGGCAAGCAGCACTACGCGCTGTATTCCGTGTTTGCATTGGGTGAGTTCTTGCCGGCAGATGATAGCGAGCGCGCCCATATTGTTGCTGAATCCCTGGACTACGTGAAGAGCGCAGGCGCAGAAATCCGCGGTTTCTATGACGTGTCCGGCTTCCGCGCCGAGGCGGACCTGATGGTCTGGTGGCTTGATGACGACCCCGAGGTCTTGCAAGACGCCTACCATCGCCTGCGCGCCAGTGCGCTGGGGAAGTTCTTGGAACCCGTGTGGTCCTGCATGGGCCTACACACCCCCGCCGAGTTCAACAAGCGCCACATTCCTGCGTGCTTTGGTGGGGTTGCGCCGCGTGACTGGGCGATGGTCTACCCCTTCGTGCGCTCCTACGACTGGTACTTGAAGGCTCCTGAAGAGCGCTCGCGGATCATGGCCGAGCACGGGCGGAACGGCTTCTCGCAGTACCCCGATGTCAAGGGCTCGACCCTGTCGGCCTTCGGTTTCTCCGACTACGAGTGGGTTTTGGCTTTCGAGGCCGATTCGCTGGATCGCCTTGAAGGCGTCATGCATGCCCAGCGCTACACTGAGGCTCGCTTGTACGTGCGCGAGGATACGCCCTTCTTCACCGGGCCACGCGTGAGCCTGCAAGAGTGGGCCGAGCGCCAGCCGAGGGCATGATCCGCGCTGCTTGAAGAGGTGACCGTGACTATTCCCGAAGGCCTCGTCGCCTGCGAGGACGGCCTTGTCCGCCCGACCTGGGCTGCGACTGACCCGCTCTTACGCGACTACTACGACACTGAGTGGGGGAAACCGGTTACCTCCGAGCAGGGTGTCTTCGAGCGCCTTGTCCTTGAGAGCTTCCAATCTGGCCTCTCGTGGTCGACGGTCCTTAAGAAACGCGAGGCCTTTCGCAACGCCTTCGCTTCCTTCATTCCCGAGGCCGTCGCCGCCTTCACCGACAAAGACCGCGAGCGTTTAATGCGCGACGCGGGGATCGTGCGAAATAGGCGGAAGATCGACGCGGCCATTACCAATGCGCAGGCAGTCATCGCGCTTCGCGGTGCTCTGGCTGCCGAAGCTGACGCACACCGTGCCGGGCGGATGGGGGATGCACCGCTTACGCACCTGCTTCGGCCTCGGCAATCCTACCCACGCCACTTGGGTGAGTTCGTCTGGCTCTACCAACCCAGTAGGCAGCCTCAGCCGAGGTGTGCACAGGAAGTGCCCGCACAAACGGAAGAATCCCGCGCTCTCTCAGCCCAGCTCAAACGTCGAGGCTTCGTTTTCGTCGGGCCGGTCACCGCACTGGCTTTGATGAGTGCGATCGGGATTGTCAACACTGACATCTTGGGAACGTGGAAGCGGCCGTCAATTTAAGGCGTCTAAGCTTCGTAGTGGCCGCTGCAGGCGAATAGAAACGGGTCTAGAGTGAAAATATGACTCCTGAGATTACTGATCCGAGGTTCAAAGCAATCGCAGAGGAAATCCGGAAGGACCCGGAAAACGCCTCATTTACAAAGCGGGGCATCGATCCGCTCTTCTTCGCTGGACCCGAATGCCGGATCATGATCGTCGGCCAAGCTCCCGGCCGCGTTGCCGAAGAAAGCGGCATCGTCTGGAACGACCGCAGCGGTGATCGCCTTCGCGAATGGATGGGGATCGACCGTGAGACCTTCTATAACTCGGGGAAACTGGCCATTGTCCCCATGGACTTCTACTTCCCGGGCACCGGAAAGAGCGGTGACCTGCCCCCGCGCAAAGACTTCGCGGACAAGTGGCACCCGCGCCTGCTCGAGCTCATGCCCGATCTGAAGCTCACTATTCTGGTCGGTTCCTACGCGACAAAGCGCTATCTGCAGCTCAAGTCCTCGGCCTCGCTCACGCAGGTCGTCAAGGACTACCACGACTACCTACCGGAGTTCTTCCCGCTCGTGCACCCATCGCCCCGTAACCAAATCTGGATGAAGAAGAACCCCTGGTTTGACCAGACCGTCATTCCGGATCTGCAAGAGCTTGTCGCGCAAATTATGAAGTGATTTTCTCTGCGAAGCTATTCCCCAAAGACAGCAATGTCTTTGGGGAAAACTTTATTCTCGCTTGTTACTCCCATTCGCTTCCATCAGTACGCCAACCAATGAAAGTCCAAACCACGGGGAGAGGGTAATTCAAAACCCACTGTGTCTGGGGTGAATGTGTCTGAGGCGAATCGCTGTGATCCTCAGAAAGAACGTTCGTGGGCTGCACTGATGGAACCTCAATGAAATGATCGCGTGCATAGGCGTCGAACAAACGCTGTTCACGCGGAGTGAAAGGCTCGGATCGCGCTAAACGACGCAGATCGGCCCTGGCCTCGTCAAAGGAATTGAAGCGCATCGGCCGATAGGTATTCGTCGTGGCTGTGACAGGAGTGCGGCCGAGATAACGCAGGGCGCGGATGACCTCGGGGACGGTGCTGGGCCGCTTCGCTTTGCGACCGAGGTAGGTCAAGAGCCTGGGATCCGACGATGGCGGAAGACTGTTTGGGACGACTACGGCAGCCTTGACTCTCGCTGTGGCGTCAAGCTTTGAGATGCGGCTGAGAGTGTGATCGCTCATCAGGGAGCGTGATGCGAAAGCGCAGTCGACGCTGTTCATTCCCAAACCGGCCTGGCTCCAGTCTTCATCCCAGGCAAGCAGATGCGAGGTAATAGGAAGGTTTTCGGCGGCGGCGCGCTGATCGAGGATAGTCAGCATGGCCTCGGCAAAATCACACGCGTGGACTCGGTGGCCGGCCCTGGCAAGGGGAACGGCAAGAGTGCCCGTCGCGCAGCCCATATCCAAAATCGTGTTGCCGGGTGCGGGGGAGAGTAGATCCATGAGCCAGAGTTCATAGTCTTCGGTCGCATAACGGGTAAACGTTGCCGCGCGTTTGTTCCAATAGTCTTTAGAATCGCGGTTGAGTGAAGCAGTGTGCGGACTGTGATCATGCGGCATGAGTGGTGTCCTTTAGCGGTCTGGCGGCGTCTTTACCTGGCCACCATGATAGATGTGGGTGTGTGCTCGACGCGTTATTCCTAAGGTAAAAAGCGTGCAATAATTGTGCAATGACTAATCCCGCTGTGATCCCGAATTTCTCCAGTGACTATCAAGAAGGCGCTCACCAAAAAGTATTGGACGCCTTGGTCGCCACCAATATGGAGCAATCAAGCGGTTACGGTACCGACGAGCACTGCGAGCATGCGCGCGACCTGATCCGCGAGGCCTGCGATGCCCCCAACGCAGACGTTCATTTTCTGGTCGGTGGAACCCAAACAAACGCGACGATCATTGACGCGATCTTGCTGCCCTGGCAGGGAGTCATTGCTCCCCACACCGGACACATCAACATGCACGAGGCGGGCATCGTTGAGCGCGGCGGACACAAGATCCTTGACATCCCCGCGAAAGACGGAAAAATCAACGCGGCTGATGTCAAGCGGATTTATTCAGCATGGGAAGGCGATGGTGCGCGCGACCATATGATCGCCCCCACATTGGTCTACATCTCGCAGCCCACCGAATATGGAACGCTGTATTCCTTAAAAGAACTGGAAGAACTCTCCGCTGCATGCCACGAGCACGGCCTCAAGCTTTTCGTCGACGGTGCGCGCTTAGCCTACGCCCTCACCTCGCCGGCGAATGACGTCTCAATGGCTGACTTGGCGCGGCTATCCGATGTCTTCTACATCGGTGGCACCAAGTGCGGAACTCTTTTCGGCGAGGCCGTGGTGATCCCCGACGGTGGCTCGATCCGCCAATTCGTCACGCAGATGAAGCAACATGGTGCGCTACTTGCTAAGGGCCGGCTCTTGGGCGTCCAGTTCGAGGCCCTGTTTGAGGATGACCTCTACCTGACTTTGGGTGCTCCCGGCGTTGCCGCCACTAAGCGAATCCGCGAGGCTCTGATCCGCGCGGGATATGTTGTCACCATGGATTCTCCGACGAACCTCACTTTCGTCGCCCTCGATCAGGCCGGACACGAGCGTTTGTCGCGAAAGGTCCGCTATGGCATCTGGGAGACACTGCCCGATGGTCGCCTCTTGGCGCGCTTCTGCACTTCGTGGGGAACCCCCGAAGAGGACATCAAGGCTTTCGAGGCCGCGCTGGCCTGATAGTCGCCGCGGCCCTAGGTGCTCCCTCCACACGAAGCTGCGCTGGGCACGAAGCTGCGCTCCGCACCGCTCCCTCCACATGAAGTCGGTAAATGTCATGCGTTATAGCATGTGTCTTTTCACGACTTCGTGTGACAAAAGGGCAGGGAAGGTGCGGGAGCGTCGCGTGGAACGAGCTCCCATCGAGACAGCTCCACGCTACGCTTGAACAGTGACAACCGACGCTACCGATTTCGCTGCCCCTGACTTCTCCGCGCTCGCGGCCTCGCGCCGCTCAATCCGCGCATACACGGATCAGCAGATTCCACGGGACATCTTGGACGCGATCCTCAAGGACGCAACAACAGCCCCCAGTTGGTCCAACACTCGTGCCTTCCGCATTGCATTGGCAACGGGGGAGCGCGCGGATCGCCTGCGCAAAGAATACGTGCGTCGATTCGATCAAACCCTGGATATTCAACACCGCAAGCCCTTCGCGCTGGCAAGAACTGCCCTGCGACGCGAACTACCCGACGGTGATTTTCCCGTCTGGAAGCCTTACCCCCGCGAGCTTCGCCCAGCTCAAGTTGAAATCGCCAAGTGTGTATATGGCGCCTATGGCATTGAACGCAGCGATCATGAGGGGCGCGACGCTGCAAACCGCAGAAACGTGACAGCTTTTGATGCGCCCGTCATGGGCTTTGTATTCGTACACGAAAAAATGCTGCCGTGGAGTGCGATGGATGCGGGCCTCATGCTCCAAACACTCTTCCTTTCAGCAAAAGCGCATGGTGTGGATTCGTGCGCGATCGGAATTCTCTCCACATGGCGTGGCCCGGCCGAGCAGGAATTTGAGATTCCCCAGCACTACAAGCTGATCACCGGTTTCTGCTTGGGCTACGCAGATAGCGAGGCCCTGATCAACCAGGTCAATGCTCCCCGTCCGCCGATTCAGCTTCTCGAAGGGAAGTAAGCGTGCCCAAACAGTACCTTTCTGTCGCATTCGCTTACGTTGGCGTCGTTATCGGTGCGGGCCTTGCCAGTGGTCAAGACCTTCTGCAGTACTTCCTCTCTTTCGGAGCAAAGGGCCTGATCGGCATTGCCGTCCTGGGCGTTCTCAACATTGTCTTCGGCGTTGTGGCCCTGCAGCTCGGGTCCTATTACCGTTCGGGCCACTACGATGAAGTCTTTGAGCGCATAGCCCCGCCACTGGTCCGTCGCATAATCGATGTTGTTCTGGTCTTTTCGGGCATTGCGATGGGCGTCGTCATGCTCTCAGGCGCGGGAGCGAACCTGGAACAACAGTTTGGAATCCCGGCATGGGCGGGAAGTGCGATCTGTGCAGTTCTGGTTGTCGTCACTGCCTTCCTTGATTTTGATCGCATCATGAAAGTCATCGGCGTCTTCACGCCGATGATCATTGTTGCCATCAGTATTTTGACGATCTACTCGCTTGCGCGCCCGCATCCAGGCATCACCGAGCTCAACGCTGCAGCCCAAAACGTCACCCCCGCGCTGCCGAACCTGTGGCTCTCGACAATCAACTACTTCGCACTCTGCGTGGTCAACGGTATTGCAATGGCTTTCGTTCTTGGCGGTTCCGTCCTGCGCATCGATGTGGCACGCAAGGCTGGGAGCTTGGGTGGCGCGCTGATTGCACTGGTTATTGCGGCCGATGCGGTGACGCTTTTCCTCAACATGGATCGCATCTGGGATGTGGGAGTGCCGACTTTGGAGATCGCCCGGCGCATTCATCCGGCCTTCGCGCTCCTGTATACGCTGATCATTTTCGCCCTGATTTACAACACGGTCTTTTCCCTGTTCTACTCAACAGCTCGACGCTTCTCCGGCGGCTCGGATCAGCGCATGCGAGTGATTCTGACAGGGGTGACCGCTACAGGTTATGCGAATTCACTGATGGGATTCAAGAAATTGGTTGGCGGAATGTATCCGATCATCGGCTACCTGGGAATCGCCCTCCTTGTGGTCCTTGCCATCGCGTGGCTGCACCACCGCGCCTCGGTAATCCGCGAAGAAAATCTGCGCCGCAAGCTAATCCGCGTGCAGGTACGCAAGCATGCCGAGGACCTTGAGTACACGGACGCCGATCGTGCCGAGGCCCAGACCCTTGCGCGCGCCTCGGTCGTTGATACGACCAGTTTGCGCCGCGATGCTGATTCAATCGCAGAACAAATCGTCGCAACTCAAGACGACGCTGCCGCCTATGCGCGCACTCAGCTCCCCGTCGATGAGGACTTGGTCGCCGAGCAGATCGCCGAGGCCTTGCCGGATTCCACGGACAGCAAGTAGTTTCCCCATTCGAACGAACTCGTAGCTTTCTTTCTTTCTTCTTTTCTGATCCAGTCGACATAATTCTGCGGCCTAGTAGTTCACCCTGTACGGTGAAAATAGGCCTTGGCCGTGATATTTATTGGCAATCGGAAGAAGACAATGACTAAGAAATACCTCTCGGTGGCTTTTGCGTATGTGGGAGTGATAGTCGGCGCAGGTTTGGCCAGCGGCCAAGATCTCCTGCAATATTTCCTTGCTTTTGGTGCCAAGGGTTTGATCGGAATCGTAGCCTTGGGTGTGCTGAACGTGATTTTCGGCGTTGTTGCCCTGCAGCTTGGCTCGTACTTCCGTTCAGATAATCACGACGAGGTCTTCGAACGCATCACTCATCCGGTGTTGCGTCGCGTCATTGATGTGGTGCTGATCTTCTCTGCCTTCACTATGGGCTTCGTGATGTTGGCGGGAGCTGGAGCGAACCTCCAGCAGCAATTCGGAGTGCCCACATGGGCGGGCAGCTTACTGTGTGCCTT
The DNA here is from genome assembly GCF_000308055.1 of Actinomyces sp. ph3. Taxonomy (GTDB): domain Bacteria; phylum Actinomycetota; class Actinomycetes; order Actinomycetales; family Actinomycetaceae; genus Pauljensenia. Next base: position 125,925 of record NZ_CAGY01000008.1, on the reverse strand, counting down.
GCTTGTCATTCTCACGGCATTCCTGGATTTTGACAGGATCATGAATGTGATCGGGGTGTTCACGCCCATCATCATGATTGCGATTGCCGTTTTAGCCATCTATTCACTGGTGACTCCGCATGCGGGAATTGCGGAACTTAACGCTGCAGCGCGTAACGTCACTCCCGCACTGCCGAATCTGTGGCTGGCGACGATTAACTATTTCGCACTGTGTGTTGTCGGTGGTATTGCTATGGCCTTCGTCCTCGGTGGCTCAATCTTGCGCATTGGTGAAGCGCGTCGTGCCGGTCGTATCGGTGGCGTGCTGATCGCCCTTGTCCTCGGTGCGGATGCGCTTGCTCTGTATCTGAATGTGGATCGTATCTGGGATGTAAACGTCCCGGCTCTTGCGATAGCACGCTCGATTCATCCGATATTCGCTTTCGGATATACCCTTGTGATTTTTGCGCTGATCTATAACACCGCATTCTCCCTGTTCTATTCGACAGCTCGTCGTTTTTCTGGCGGGTCGACCTCACGAATGCGTCTGGTGCTCATTGGAGTAGTAGCAGCTGGCTACGCGGCTTCCTTCATGGGATTCAAGAAGCTCATCGGCATGATGTATCCGGTCATCGGTTGGTTGGGTGTTGTTCTCTTGATTATTTTGGCAGTCGGCTGGCTGCGTGAGCGTTCAGCCGTCGTGCGCGAGGAAAACCTGCGCCGCAAGCTTATTCGCCTTCTTGTCCGTAAGCATGCTGATGATCTCGAGTTCACGGACGAGGACCGGGTAGAGGCCCGTACGCTTGCACGCGCCTCCGTCGTTGATGGCGTCGAGTTGCGCCGCGATGCCAGTTCGGCTGCCGAGGAAATCGTTGATGTCCACGATGACGCTGCCGCCTATGCGCGCACTCAACTCCCCGTCGATGAGGACTTGGTCGCCGAGCAGATTGCCGAGGCCTTACCGGACTCTACCGAGAACAAGTAGTTTCGTCTTGGGCTGGCTTTAGATGGGCTAGTTGCGGGCTTGGTGAGCGTCGCTCAGTGCCCGCGCGCCTTCCTGAGCCTCCTGTGCGGAAGTAATTGTCCCCAAGGCGGCCTCGGCCTCCTCAAAGTGATGTGAGGCGGCAAGCCAACGTACCAACGTGAGTCGGCTTTGGGTGGACTGCAGCTCGTGGTCAAGACGTTCCGCGCGGGCGAGCCATTCGATGATGTCTTTGGAGGGAAGAAGATCTGCCCCTTTCGCGGCTTTCGCAAGGAGATTCAGGCGTGCCGAGGAAATCCCCTCCACATCACACACTTTGATCTCGATTGCCTCGCGCGCGGTGCTGGGGAGTGCCATCATCGGCTCCGCGTCCCCCTGTGCAGCCGATGCAAGTGCATCTTCGACCTCTCCAAGCAATTCAAACGAGGAAGAAGCGGTCAGTCCTTCGGTGCCAAACCATGTCTCAAGGAAATGCACTATCGAAGGTAACAGTAGCGTGTCTGAATCCTTGAGCTGAAGCACCAGTCGGGCAAGAGGATCTACCAGATCATAGTAGCTCCGACGTTGATCAAGGAGATCCGTAAAGAGAGTTGAAACCGGTTTGATCCATGCTCGTTCGCTGAGATCGCTGATGGCTTTGGCGACGGTGCGCTGCTCCGAACCCACGCGCTCAGCAAGATCTTTCACGGGCAATGGGTGATTGGCGGCTACGAGTTCCGCCATGACGAGGCGCTGCAGAGGGGAGAGCTGAGCCAGTTGTTCCTGGTAATACGGGGTGAAAGCGTCAATCCGAGCGAGGAGCAGTGTGCTGAGGCCTTCAAAGTCAGCGGCGTCCAGAGTGCTGCCAAGCATTGCCCACACTCGTGGCACGCCGCCTGTGAGGTGAGTGATGGTGCGGATTTGAACCATCATATCAGGGCCTGATGCGTACTCAGCCAGTTCGGCGTTCTCTGCTTCATGCGCCAGAGTACTGAGCATTTCGCGTGCTTCTTCAGGAGTGAAAGGCTCGAGTCGAATCGTGTCGAAAAAGCCAAAGAAGGGCGAAGCGTGATCGCTCAGGCTGCGATCGAGGCGTGTGGTGCTTCCGATAATGAGAATGCCCGTTTCGGTTTGAAGCAAACTCCGCAGCCTCTGTTGCCCGTCCTGTCCAAGTGCTTCGAAGATCTGACTAACGTTCTCCATGAAGACCACAATGGGGCCGTCGACGCGGATACTGCCGCGGAGTTGCGCCTCGAGGGAAATCTCGTCCGCGCTCTTCATCTCAGTGGGGGAGAACTGGTTGAGAATCGCGGCAAGAAGACGCACGTATGAGGTGATCCTCCACGGAGTTTCGGGCAGACGCGCGATGCGCAAGGAAGTATTTCTTTGACCATCAGCAAGCTTGACACTGCGGTGATACGCCAAGGAGATGAGGTGTGTTTTACCCACGCCGTAAGACCCGACAAGCAGCGTGTGATTCGGACTTGGTGTTTTCCCAAGCTTCTCAACGCGCTTCATGATGGTCTTCAAAATTGGCTCACGCGCGACAAATGTGCGCTCGAGAAGATTCTCGGGCATGAGGGAAGGGGTAAAGCAAGCAAACGAGAGACTAGTCATCGTCGGTCCCAGGCTCCCTTCTTACGTGCCCAAATGTATTGCAGTGCGGGATATCGCCAGCGTACTGAGCGGCCTCGGCGCTCCAAATAATGATCCTTGATGAGATCCTCAAGGACGTCGGAGAATTCCTCGCCTTGCGTCAATGAATCGATGGGAATCCACTCATTCGTCTGAGAAAGCGTCTGTCGCAGGATCTGATCGGCGACTTGTGCGTGCTCGCCATAGTGTGGCCTCACGCGCGTGAGGTAGTGCTCGAACCAACGGAATTCATCGGGGTCATCAATGAAGTTTTCGAAGCATTCGCGGACATCGCTGGGAGAAAAAGCGGTGTAGCACCTCTGTGCGAGTGCGCCCACGAGTTTGTGTAGGAGGAATGGAATTCCTCCGCTTACCGCGATGAGCTCATTAACGACATCATCGAGGGGCTCTTGTCCCACGCCTAGGAGCAAGCGGCGTGCAAGCTCGTTGGCCTCGTCACGGGGGAGAGGCCCGAGCGGTAATGATTCAAGATCGTTCAAGACTCCCTGCGTCATATTGGTTTTGCGTAGAACATGATGGAAGCCGACGGACCCTGTGACGATCCATCGCACGCGCGTGGTCTTTTGGCGAAGTGCGCGCAGTGTCTGGAGGATTTCTTCGGCAGCTCCGGCGCCTTCGCGTTCGGCAATGTTATTCACCGCCATGGGGACCTCATCCATCATGACAAGCGGAATAACATCGTTTTCTTCCCCGTCGAGGGTGCTCAGAATATCTGTGAGTAGGACGTGCGGAGATGTCTGGCGATGGTAGCTCTTAATAGTGATGGGGCTTGAGATTTCGATATCGCAGTTATCAAAGATCGTTTTGAGTTTCTGAAATGCCCGCGTAGGGAGTTTCCCGCCTTTGACGAGTGCGTCGGCAGTGCGGATGAGGAAGTCGTTTACTGTGAAGACGCCCTCGTAATCGATGAAGTAGCAGTGAAAATGCTTCTCTCGTGCGGCGAATGTATGCATCCAGAAGGTCTTACCCATGCGTCTGGGATCGGTGAGGAGAAGATTTGCGCCCACCTGTAGGCGTTTGCGCGCTTGGGAGGTGATTGCAGCGCGGCCGACGAAATTTGCGGGGTCTCGGTCACTGCCGGGCTGTGGTTCGATAGGCTCCAGTGCCATTACGCCCTCCAAAATACGTGAAATCTCACGTCTAATTATACGTAGAGATTGACGTACGTCAAGGGTTTAGTGGAGAGAACCCTTTGATTCTACCGACAGCAAGTAGAGCTTTCGCGCCGGCCCACCTCCGTAGTGGACCTGGCCCGAGGCCGAGGCCACGCGGTGGCAGGGGACGATGAGCGAGAGCGGGTTGTGCCCAACAGCGCTCCCAACCGCCTGGTAGGCGCGCGGTGAGCCGACCTTTCGTGCGATATCTGCGTAGGTGACGCATTCTCTGTAGGGGATATCCAGAAGCGCATTCCACACGCGCAGCTGAAAGTCCGTTCCAAAGGTCGCCAAGGGAATCTCAGAATGATCGGGGTTCATGCCCGTGAGAAAGTCCTGTGTCCACTGATAGGCCTGTTCTAAAACGGCTGTGTTTGTATCACCGACTGCGCTTCCGTTTGAGGTCCACGTGCGCATGTCTCCTGCAGAGGAAAGATGAACGGGGGAGGAGGCTTCGGCCTCGGAAATCCCGAAAGGATAACCAAAGAAGCGCTGTCCGCTCATCCAGAGCACGCTCAAGGCTCCACCCGAGGCAGCGCATGTAATGGTTCCAAGTTCAGTGTCGAAGGAACAGAGCGTGAGCGTGGAGTTCTTCGGAATACGCAAGATACGCATAGATTCAGACTGTCATAGTGATGATGAATATGCACGCCCCAGACATATGCATGCGGCCCCCGTAAACTATATGTATGGAACCGTTGATGATCGCGCTGCTGGGGATGCTCATTATTGTTGCTACGCAGTTTATTGCCCCCAAAGTTGGCGTCGCATCACCGCTGATCCTGCTCGGTGTTGGGCTTGCGATCGGCTTCCTCCCGCAGGTTGGGGCCATCGAAATCGCGCCGCACATCATCTTGGAAATTATTCTTCCGCCCCTGCTATTTTCAGCAGCGGTCCGAATGCCAACCATGGATTTTCGCCGAGAAATGCAAGCCGTGGCAATGCTTGCTATTCCGTTGGTGTTTATCTCCTCATTCGCCATTGGTTTTCTCATCAATTGGATGGTTCCGCAGATTTCACTGGCGTGGGGCGTGGCGCTGGGAGCTGTTTTATCTCCCACCGACGCGGTCGCCATCACCATTGCCAAGCGCAGCGGCGTCTCGCACCGCATCATTACAGTGCTTGAAGGCGAAGGCCTCTTCAACGACGCCACTTCACTGGTGCTTCTTGCTGCGGCGATGAACGCTGGGCTTGCCGCCGATAACGGTGCCCTCAATCCCGCACTGCTCACGGGTCGTGTCCTCGTTGCCCTTGGCATCGCCATTGTGGTCGGCTTAATCGTCGGTGAAGTGGGGGTTCGGATTCGTTCGATCATCAAAGATCCGTCGACGGATACGGTCTTTTCCTTTGCAATGCCTTTCATTGCTTCGATCCCTGCCGAGCATGTGGGTGGCTCGGGATTGGTTGCCGCGGTCGTTGCCGGTCTTGTTGTTTCCGGCCGTCGCGCAGGCATGATTTCCGCGCAAAATAGGCGTTTTTCGCAGCAGAACTGGTCGACCATGACTCTCATGCTTGAGAGTGGGATTTTCCTTGCAATGGGCTTGCAGGCTTTTGGCATCATTGAAGACGCCGATGGAGATGGCGGTGGGCTGGCACGAGCCGCCGTGATTGCCGTCATTGCGGGCAGTCTCATTATGCTGATCCGTGCACTCTTCATCGCACTCATGCTCACTTGGCTCGACCACCGCCGTAAGCATCGTAAACGCCGATATGATGCCGAGGCTGAGCGTCTCGAAGCCTTCGAACATCGAATGGCGCAGGCATGCGTAGTTGACAGCGAAGTCTTGGCCAGCCGCAACCTCAGCGAAGAACAATGGCTTCGGACCATGAACCTGTGGCGCAGGCGTCTACGAATACGTCAGCGCCAACATGCTGTTCGTCGCTCCGATATCGACTACTTTGAAAACGAGCCTCTAGGGCCACGTGAAGCCAGTGTCATTATCTGGTCCGGAATGCGCGGAGCCATCACTCTTGCCGCAGCACAAACGATTTCCTCCGCAGCACCCATGCGTTCCTTCCTTCTGACGATCGCCCTCTTCATCGCATCTGGTGCGCTGGTTATTCAAGGGCTTTCGCTGCCGTGGCTGATCCGCTTGATCAAGCCCAAGATGGCCTCTGCCGATATCAGTGAAGAAGAACGCGAAGAACTTCGACAGGTCATGAGTTCCGCACTCGTGGATACGGCTCTGGCACAGGCAATCAAGGAAGTTGACGCTCAGACACTTTTGTCTGCTGGAGTCTCGCGAACCCTGTCCCGTCTGGGCAATGTTGTCGACCTACAATCTGCTCCTTCTTTGCCGGCTTCGAGCGAGCCTCTCCCTGATACCGACGGGGAAAACGAGGCTACTCCCGTGGAAATGAGCGAAGAGGAAGTTGAGCGTTCCTTCACTCGCGATCAGATTCGTGAGCTGGCACTTGAAGCGATTCACGCTCAGCGTGATGCTCTTCTTCAGGCTCGTGATGAGGGGATCTTCTCTTCAGCAGCCCTAGAAGGAGCTCTTGCTCGACTTGATAACGAGGAGAATCTTCTGGTCTCGGGGCAATCGAATTCCCACTGATCCGGGGTTTCTGGCCGTCAACCAGGGGAATCCCCGATGTCGCTCCCGCAGCGATTTTGTTAGCCTAAAAAGGTCAGCAACTAACGGTCGAAGGAATCCCAGTGCTTGAGCTGCGAAATATCGTCAAGATCTACGAAACCGCAAACCTGCGCCAAGTTGCGCTCAATGACGTTTCGGTTGCTTTCCGCGATAGCGAATTCGTCGCAGTTCTGGGCCAGTCAGGTTCGGGTAAAACGACGATGCTCAACGTCGTTGGCGGCCTGGACCGCTTCCAAAGTGGTGACCTGGTCATCGACGGAATCTCGACGAAGGACTACAAGGCGCGCGATTGGGACGCCTACCGAAACAACCGCATTGGCTTCGTTTTCCAGTCCTACAACCTGATCCCGCACCAGACCATCTTGTCCAACGTTGAGTTGGCACTGACTCTCTCCGGTGTCTCTCGAGGCAAACGCCGCAAGCGGGCGATGGAAGCCTTGGAACGCGTCGGGCTTGCCGAGCACGTCGGGAAGAAGCCCTCACAGCTTTCTGGCGGCCAGATGCAGCGCGTCGCTATTGCTCGAGCGCTCATCAATGACCCTGAAATCCTCTTGGCTGACGAACCGACCGGTGCTCTGGATTCAAAGACCAGTGTCCAGGTCATGGACCTCCTGCGAGACGTTGCCCAAGACCGTCTGGTCATCATGGTGACCCACAACCCGGAGCTTGCGCACCAATACGCGACCCGCATTGTCGAGCTCGCGGATGGTGAAGTGATTGCCGATTCGCGTCCTTTCGTCCCGGGTACTGAAGAAGTTCGCGAGGCCAAGCCGGTGCGCCGTACCTCAATGGGATTCCTGACCGCGCTTTCCCTGTCCTTTAATAACTTGATGACGAAGAAGGGCCGTACCCTGATGACCTCTTTCGCGGGGTCTATCGGAATCATTGGTATCGCAGCAATTTTGGCCCTTGCGAACGGCACGAATGCTTACATCGCCCAAACAGAAGAAGAAACCTTGGGCGCATACCCTCTGACCATTCAAAAGAGCGGGATGGACATGTCCAGTGCCCTGTCTGCGCAAGTGGAAGCCGCTAGCAGTGAGAAGCCGAGCGATGGCAAAGTTGGGGTCTCTAAACTAAGGACTCTTGCAGATGATATTCGTGATACGAAGACGAATGACTTGGCTTCGTTGAAGGCCTTCCTCGATGGAAACGGCGGAAAGGTTAACTCTTACGTCAATGCCATCGAATACGACTACGATGTCACCCCGCAGATTTTCCAGGCAGATACCTCAAAGGACAATATTCAGGTCAGCCCTGACCAAGCGATGAGTCGAATGGAAACGAGCTTCCGTGGAAGTCCTATGTCCTCGTTGGTGGCCACCAACGCCTTCTATCAAATGCCGCAGCAATCCTCTTTATATACCTCCGCCTACGATGTTCTTGCCGGCCACTGGCCAACATCTGCGTCTGAGGTCGTTCTTGTCATTGATGAAGACGGCAATATGTCGAACCTAATGGAGTATGTCCTGGGTCTGAAAGACCACAAGGAATTCGACGAAATGATGCGTCAGTACTACTCGGGGACCGTTGGCGACAAGAACTCAGCCACCCCGACCCCGTCACCTTCAGCGAGCGACGCCCCCGCGGCCTCGTACGATTACGACAAGATTTTGGGGATTAAGTACAAGCGCATCAACGCCGCCGCTAAGTACACGTGGGACGAGAACTACAAGGTCTGGTCGGATCACTCTTCCGATAGAGAATTCTTGAAGAAACTGATCGACGAGGGCCAAGAGCTGCGTATTAGTGCAATTGTGAAGCCGAATTCCTCGCGTGGGGGAGCGCTGCGCCAGGGTATCGCCTACACCCCTGAGTTGACCCAGCAGATTATTCGCGAGGCCGAGGACAGTCAGATCGTCAAGGATCAGCGGGCAAACCCGAAGACCGACGTGTTCACGGGTAAGACCTTCCAAGAGCTTGCAGATTCCTCGAAAGATCGTTCCAGCGGTTTTGATATGTCCAGCTTGTTCACTGTTGACCAAAACAAGCTGTCTGCGGCGTTTTCTATTGATCCTTCCGCCATGCAAATGGACCTCTCCGCTCTAGATTTCAGCGGAATGGACCTGTCCAGCCTTGACTTCTCGAACCTTGATTTATCAGGGATGGATTTGTCGAATATCGATCTTTCGAAGCTCGTTCCCGCTGATGGTTCGGCCGTGCAGATCGATCCCTCCAAGCTCAACCTGGGCGAACTGAGCAAGAGCGTTCCGCAGCTGCAAAACGTTGACTTCCCAGCGATTATCCGTAAGACGCTGGCGGATGGCGCCGTGAAGGATACCGCTGGAACATACTTAAGTTCGCAGGCAAGTCAGATCCTTCAGGGATTCCAGGACTACGCGCAAAACCAGATTGCCGCGGGTGGTTCCACGGACTTTGCCACGCTGGTTTCTGACTACTTCTCTCAGCCCTCGGTGATCCAACAGATCAATGCTGCGGTTTCTTCCGACCAGGTTGTTGATCGCCAGAAACTGATGACAAACCTGCAAGCAGCACTTGGAAATGACCCAGCGCTTGCCTCGGTTGCTTCTCAGGTATCGACAGAACTTGCGAACCAGATTTCGGCTCAGATCGCCGCGCAGCTTGGCGGCAATCTGATGCGCGGAGTATCTGCGGCGATCGGCCAGGTTCTTCAAGAGACCATGGCGACTGCTATGACCCAGATGATGACTCAGCTTTCGGAGACGATTGGCCAGCAGATCAGTGCGACAATGAGCCAATTCGCAAAGAATATGAGCAGTGCCTTCCACTTTGATCCTGAGGCCATGGCGTCGGCCTTCTCATCCAATCTTGATGAGAAGTCGCTTGCCGCGTTGATGGCGACGATGTTCTCAACGAACGTTCCCACGCTTGAGACCAACCTGCGTGATTTGGGATGGGCTGACCTGAAGTCCCCCAGCAGCATCTCGATTTACCCGAAGTCCTTCAAGGATAAGGATTCCGTCAAGGCGGTCTTGGACCAGTACAACGCTGACAAGGAAAGCACCGGTAAGTCCGATCAAGTCATCACCTACACCGATATCATGGGTGTGCTCATGAGCTCAGTGACGAAGATCGTCAACGTGATCTCGTGGTTGCTCATTGCCTTCGTGTCGATCTCACTGGTCGTCTCCTCGATCATGATTGCGATCATTACCTACATTTCGGTTCTTGAACGCAAGAAAGAAATCGGCATTCTTCGCTCGATCGGCGCTTCAAAGGGCAATGTTTCTGCGGTATTCAACGCGGAAACCTTCATCGAAGGTCTGATCGCGGGCATCATCGGCGTTGGCGTGACCTACGGGATCTGTGGCCTGGTCAATGCGATTGCCGAGCAGGGGTTCCAGGTGAAGAACATTGCCCAGCTCTCCCCACTGACAGCCGTGGTATTGGTGGCGATCTCGGTTGGCTTGACCGTTATTGCGGGCTTGATCCCAGCTTCGAGGGCATCTCGCCAAGATCCCGTTGAGGCCCTGCGTTCAGAGTAACTGCGGGCCCTGCGGGCGCGAGCCTGCGTTACCCTGAAGGTATGCAGCGCGCGTGCCGCGCGTCAGGCTGCCCATCTGAGGAGGACTTATGCCAACGCCTACTACTCTGGCAACGAGGGATAGTGTCGCTGTCCTGCTTGCGACCGGATTCGAGGAAGTTGAAGCCCTTGCGGTTGTCGATGCCTTGTATCGAGCGGGAATCCGCGCGGATCTCATTTCGGTTGAAAATGAGCGTCACGTTGTCAGCTCACATGGAATCAAGCTCGTTTCCAACCTCATGCTTGAGGATGCGGATTTGGCCTCCTACACTGTGGTCTTCCTGCCTGGTGGTATGCCCGGAACTCTTGGGCTGAAGGCAAATGAGCGAGTATGCGAGGAATTGACGCGTCGCGCCTCGAGCGGAGAAAAGACTGCTGCGATCTGCGCTGCTCCTTCGATTCTGGCTGAACTGGGAGTTCTTCAGGGCAAGCGCGCCACTGCAAATCCTGGTTTCATGGCCGCTCTGAGCGCGGGAGGTGCACAGGCGGAGACCACGCCGGTGGTTGTTGACGGGAACATTGTGACCAGTAGGGGAGCGGGCACTGCTCTAGAACTCGGTTTTGAGCTGGTCCGCCAGCTTCTGGGGGACGAGGCCGCACAACAGGTGCGAGAGTCCGTCGTGTGGGAGCACTGAGGAGGCGCAATGGGTAAGCGTAAGCCTCGTCCCTGGCCGGATCCTCCCAATCCCTTGGCGCTGCCGGTCATTGACAATCACACGCATCTTCCCGTCCACGAAGGAGAAATCCCTCGCGCAGACGGGGTCAAGATGCCCCTTGAAGAACAGCTGGAGCGTGCGCGCCAAGTAGGCGTGACTCGGATGATTTCCAGCGCCTGTGAGCTGCCAGATTTTGATCCGATGCTCGAGCTTGCTCGGGCAAATGAGGGTGTTCGCGTTGCCCTCGCGATCCACCCGAACGAGGCCGCCTTGCACGCAGGTTGTGCCGATCCTTCCCCCGATGGTTTGATTCCGCAGGTGCGTGAGCACCATATTCCCCTTGACGAGGCCTTGTCCGCCGTAGAGGAACACCTGAGTGACCCGCTGGTGGTTGCCGTGGGGGAGAGCGGCTTGGATTACTTCCGCACCGCTGATCCCGGTCGCGAGGCCCAGAAGGAGTCTTTCCGCGCGCACATCGAAATGGCTGCTCGCCACGATTTGCCGCTGCAGATTCATGACCGTGATGCTCATGAAGACTCCATTGCCCTTCTGCGTGAGTGTGCGCGTCCGGATCAGCGCATTGTTTTCCATTGTTTCTCTGGCGATGCGCAGATGGCCGATATCTTGGCTGAGAATGGTTGGTATGCCTCTTTTGCTGGCCCTATCAGCTATCCGGCGAATGACAACCTTCGTGAGGCATTTGAAGTCCTTCCACCCGAACTGGTGCTGGTCGAGACGGATGCTCCCTACTTGACTCCTTTGCCGTGGAGGGGCTGCCCCAATGCTTCCTATGTCATGGCATATACGGTGCGCTTTATGGCTGAGCTCTGGGGTATTTCAGAGCAGCTAGCGTGTGAGCGCCTGACGGAGAATACTGAGCGAGTCTACGGAAGCTGGTAAACAATCGGCTAACGGGATAGCGTGGCGCTCGTGAACGTTCGCGTGTAGGTCGTGAGTACCTGAGTTGAGGCTGAAACACAGTGGTGGGGCCTCCCTGTCGGGAGGCCCCACCACTCATGTATGGGCCGAATCTCCTTAGAGGATCTTCTTCAGTGCAGGATCCCTCCAAACGCGGTTCCTGGTCAGAAGCGGATCGTTATTCGGGATCATCAGGTACTTTGTCTCAACCGCGGGGTCGCCGGAATCGCCACCGTCATTCCATGTGACGTCAACGGTCTTCCAGGTTCCGTTAACTTTCACCTGGTTCCATGCGTGTCCAACTTTAGCGCCATTCGTTCGAGTGACATCGCCGGTCACAACAACCGAACTGAGACCCGACTTCGTCGCCAGGAGCTGGAAGACGTTTGCGTAGCCTTCGCAGACGGTTGTTCCCTTGAAGAAAATACCGCCCGAATCGTGGTCAGGGGTGTATTCAGGCGTCAGAGTGCCTGTCTTCTGCCAGACTTTATGGCTTCCTTCCAACCCGTCATAGTTGTAGGTCGCATGGTTAATCATCCAGGAGTTAATGGTTCGGACCTTGGTTTCCTCATCCATTCCGGGCTTGATGATCTCTGCGACCACTTGGTCGGCCTTGCTATTGATCTGGCCCGAATAATCCTTGGGTGCAAGATGCTGATCGGTTGCGCCCTCAGTTCCCAAAGTGACATGAAGAATCTTGTCGGTCGGCGAGTATTTTTGGCCAATAATGAAGGGAACCAGACCGTTTTGATCTTTTGCCTCGTACAATGCCTCTTTAAGTCGTGAGCCAGATTCTGCTTCTGGGAACTGTGAAAGGTCGATATTTGTGTATCCCATCATCAAGTTCGCAGCGATGTACTTTGACAGCGGCGTTGTCCCCAGCACCTGCACGGGGGTATCTGGGAAGGTGCGCGCCACATTGTCCTTGGATTCCTTCGTCGGGACTTCCTTGGTGTAGGTCAGATTGGGCGCAAAGTAACCGGTATTTACCTCTTCCTGATCCTTCTTCATCTTCTGAAGATCCTCGGTGTAGGTCGAAGGATCGAAGTTATTGACAACGTAGGAGCTGGTATAGCGAGTCTTTCCGATGTGGTAGACGACGTGGAGTTTTGCTTGAGGATGCTCGACCGTCTTCGGGTTTGAGCTCTCAACCCAGCTCTTTTCGGGATCGACAATCAAAGTCTGCATACGAGTGTGCCCATCGGCCATCGTCATGGGGATTTGAGCGGGAAGCTCACTTAAATTATCGAATTGCCAGCGATCCAGACCGAGCTGCCGCTGTGCGTTGGAGGCAATTTGAATAGGTGTATTTCCAAGGGTATTTGCGATGTCGATAAAATCGGACATCTTCGAGATCTTCGTGTTCTTCTTCGCAATTACTGAAACTTGGGTTCCCTTGCTGTTGAGGATGCGGTCAAGCTCCTCGTCTGTCAGCCAGCCTTCTTTTGAGCTGCCTTTGGAATCTTCCTGGACGATCAGGTATGAATCCAGTGCGGCGTTCAGAGTCCAATCTCGTTGGGGTTCGTCATCAGCTCGTTGATCAGAATTCCACGAGGTCTGATTTGTTGATGCAACAAGCTTTGGGTTGAGCCTAGTCTTTCCGTCCTTATCGGTGGAATTAAGAAAGACGACGTAGTAGGAGTCAGCACCCTCAACCGGGTCCCAAGATATGCTGAAAGTACCGTTGTCTTCCTCGTCCACCGAGATGTTTTGCGGGCGGGGAAGGAAGCCCTTATCGCTGACGCGAATGCGGCGAACAATCGGGTGTTCAAGAAGCTTGCCGGTTTGCAAGTCGTTGTATTGAACAAGGTAGTACATGGGGAGCAAACCCCAACCTGAAGAGCCAGTGATGTCTGCAAGGGCGCTTGCGTGTGACCGCGACCGCAGAGTGATCCACGAAGGTGCGATTGAAATACCTTCATAAGCTCCGTACGTGCCGAGCTCAAACCCTAGATCCACATCCAATGCCGCGTCGGAATAGACCGCGAATGGGGTTGCGAACCTTGAACCTTTACTATCGGCCTCATCCGACTGTCGCTTTTCAAAATCGGCGAGCTTGACCTTGGTGGGGATGACGAGTTTGTCGCCCTGATTGACTTCCTGCACGCCTTCGAGCCATTCGAATGCGGTGGGGTCATTCTTCTTGAGTTGATTGACGGAATCGTCAGCGCGAGCTGCGGAGGGGAGTGCAAAAGAGGCAAGAGTGACAATGCTCAAGGCCGCAATGGTGCGTGTGAAAAAGCGTGAGAAGGTCATTTGATCGTTGCCTCCAGAGGTTGGACGGTCTGGCAGTAGATATCCGGGGTGAGTCCCTTACCGTTTGTGCACATCGCTAAGGAGAACTTGGTCGAGTTCGGATCTCCCTGTGCGACGAAAAGGGAAGAGTAGGTCTTCTTCTTATTCTCAGGCTGGAAACCGTTGTATCCCTGGGGTTCTTGAGCGTCCTTCACCTGCGGGTCATCGGAGGTAAATTGGCTGGTATCGGGGGCCTTCAATAGCTGCGCATCCACATCGGAAAGCTTAAAAATCGGGACATCATTCTGTTTGCCTGAACCGGCTAGGAGTGCCTTCGCCTCATCAGTTCCGGGAAGCGGTGATGTGCTTGCGTAGAAAACCCAGCGCAGCGCGTTATCGGGCGATTCCTTTGCGCCAGTTGCATGGTTCTCAAACTTGTAGTCGATCTTGATGATTGACTTTCCATCATTGGTCGTTTGGGGAAGTTTCGATGCGCCTAAGAGAGTGAACTGGAATGAGCCTTGGTCGGTGTAGGCCATGACGGATTTTGATGTGCCATCAAAACGCACTGAGTAGCTGCCGAGGTAAAGCTTTGAGTCCTCTGCGCTGAAAGTTTCCTTGCCTTCGGGCTGAGGGGAGACGGAGCTGAGGTCACGCAGTCCGTCATTTGGTGCGGTACTAAAGAAGACGGTCTTCTCGAAGCTCGGCTCTGAGCCGTCGCCCGTTGTGGATCCGGATCCACAAGCTGCCATGGATACTCCCAAGAGAGCACATGTAGCGAACGCCCAAATCCCGCGGTGACGTGACATCATCATTCACGATCCCTTCATCGCAGCGGTTGAAATCTGCCCTTATCCTAATGTTCCTCACTGAATAAACGCCAATTTGAGCAATCAATCTCTCATGTCACGAAGTTGGATTCCTGTTACATATGTGACGAATGTGGTTAATGATGTAAATGTTTATGGTCCCTATCACTAACACTCGCTTGGTCTCTTTGAAACCCTGTAGCGTGTGAACTGTTCGTTCGCCGCAGGCTCGCATGCGAGTTGCGCTTCTATGAAGCTGCCAGGGCGAATCCTACGAAGTCTGGAGTTACGTGAATTTCCACCCCTCGCGCAAGGCAGTCATTGCCAGCGCTGCAGTTGCAGCATTTGCCGTCACCGGTATCGCCGGGACATCGGTAGCCACGTCATTTAGAGATGTCACCCTGGAAGTCGATGGTGTCTCCATCCCCGTATCGGGATTCATGGGTAAGGTCTCTGATGTTCTGTCAACTGCGGGTGTAGAAGTTTCTCCCCATGATCTGGTTGCGCCCTCCCTCCAAGAAGGCGTGACGAATGGTCAAACCGTCGTCGTGCGTCGCGCGCAGCGCTACCTGGTCGATATCAACGGTGTTTCAACCCCCACGTGGTCCACCGCTACGGATATCAACAACCTCATGAGCCAGGTCGGCACCACCGGCGCGGTGATCGCTGCTGACCGCTCGACCTCTCGTGCAACCCTTCCCGCACTTACGGCAACCGGGAATATCCGCGTCATTGCTGATGGGCAAACCCACACCGTTGACGCGCGCGAAGGCACCCATGCCTCGGACCTGCTCCAGCAGGCAGGGGTTCAGGTTTCACCCCTTGACCGCGTGACCTTCTCAAGTGATGACCAAGGCGTATTCCTCAAGGTCACCCGAGTTCAACGTGGCACTGAAGAACGCGAAGAAACTTTGGCCAAGGAAGTAGAGGAACAAGAAGACTCCAGCCTGGCCAAGGGAACCAAGCGCGTTGTTCAGGAAGGCTCCGACGGCTCCATCAAGCGCAGCTTCTACGTCGAGCGTCGTGATGGCCAAGAGGTCGTGAGCCAGATGCTGGGCGAAAACCGTACCGAACCGGTCAAGCAAATTGTCAAGGTCGGCACCAAGGAAACCACTTCAGCAAGCTCTTCTTCGAACTCAGGATCCTCGGCCTCGTCAGCATCGGCAACGGTGAGCGGAGATGGAGTCTGGGCAGCCCTGGCCCGCTGTGAATCGGGCGGCAACCCCGCAACGAATACCGGTAACGGCTACTATGGCCTCTACCAATTCTCTGCTTCTACGTGGCGCGCAATGGGCGGCACCGGACTGCCCTCCGAGGCCTCGGCAGCAGAACAGACCCAACGTGCACAGGCGCTCCAGGCCCGTTCCGGATGGGGCCAGTGGCCCGCGTGCGCTCGAGCACTAGGACTTCTGTGAACGCAGCTCGCCATAGCCGCACCGCTTCATGGGCGCCGACGAAACGTCGCGTCCTAGCAGGTGCTGGCGCAGCCAGTCTGGCCATGTTTATGGTCGCGGGAGTGGGTATTGCCCGTGCGCATTCCACCGTCAACCTTGAAGTTGATGGCATCGTCTACCCGGTTTCTACTTGGTCGCACACTGTTTCAGGTGTCTTAAGTCAAGCGGATATTGAGCTGGGTGAACACGACCAAGTTCAGCCCGCCGCCTCGCAATACGTTGCAAACGGACAGACGATCGTAGTGCGCACAGCGAAGCCCTATACTCTGACCATTAACGGAGACCGAACAACCCTGTGGTCGACCGCGCCTTCAGCCGAAGGTGTGCTCTCAGGCCTTGGAGCAGATTCGACAAAAGCCGTTCTTGCCGTTGACCGTTCCTATTCGCGTTCCAGCCTGACTCCTCTGGTCACCCAGACGCGTACCGTCACCATTAACGTCGACGGAAGCTCGCGTCAGGTCACCGCGCGTGAAGGCATGGATACCCGGGCCATCTTGAATAAAGAAAAAATCAACCTGGGCCCCCTGGACCGTGTCGAGGTTAAGAACGCTGACGGCCTGACTATCGATATTCATCGGGTTTCGCGTGCGCTTGCACCGCGAAAGGTGCCGATTCCTTTCGAGGAACACCGTCAAGATTCCGACCAGCTTTTCGTTGGTGAAGAACAAGTCACCACCAAGGGCGTTGAAGGAGAATCTGAGGAACTGACCTGGAGTGAAAACGTTGACGGTGGGGAAGCATATGCTGCACCACTGAATTCAAAGGTCACTCGCGAACCTACCGCGCAGATTCGTTCGGTCGGAACTAAGGAAGTCACTCCCAAGGCGCTGATTGAAGCCGGTCTGGACCCCAAGGCAACGTTGGAAGAAAAGACCGAAGCCGACGGAACGAAATCAATCCGTTACCGCGCGAAGCTCGGAACACTCTCGACGGCCGCGGAGATTACCGCAGCGGGTGGAAACTCAGCTGAAGTTGCCCAAGCGATGGTCGCGGCCGATATCCCCTTGACCTATTCGGGTGAGGATCCTCGTTCTTTGGCTAAACCCCTGGTGAGCGCTCGCGGATGGGGAGACTCCGAATTCCAATGCTTGGTTGCGCTGTGGAACCGTGAGTCCCACTGGAACCCCTACGCGAAGAACTCCTCTTCCGGCGCCTACGGCATTCCGCAGGCACTGCCGGGAAGCAAGATGGCTTCGGCGGGTTCGGATTGGCAAACCAACCCGGTCACGCAGATCAAGTGGGGCTTGGGGTACATCGCCGGACGCTATGGGACACCGTGCTCTGCTCTGGGGCATTCAAACTCCGTTGGATGGTACTGATCCTTTAGGATGGGAGCGTGACTTCTCCCCGTCGATATTCCACGCCGAATGTGCCCAGTGATGCCCAGCCCAGCGAGAGCGGGCTGCTTGGCCCTATTGAAGTGCATGCGATCTGCCAGGCACTGGGGGTGCGCCCAACTAAGACCCTTGGCCAGAACTTTGTTCATGATGCCGGTACTGTTCGACGCATCGTGCGCGACGCGGGAATTGGTGAAGGAACGCAAGTCATTGAGGTCGGGCCCGGGCTGGGTTCGCTGACCCTTGGACTTCTTGAGGCTGGGGCGCAGGTACGCGCCATTGAGATCGATCCGGTGCTTGCCCGTGCGCTTCCGGTGACCGTTGCACAGCGAATGCCCGAGGCCGCGGAGCGCCTCCACGTGATCAACCGCGATGCCGTTCAGATTAATGGCCTCGAGGACTTTGAGGATGATTGGCCGGCGCCAACGCACTTGGTTGCGAATCTTCCCTACAATGTTGCGGTTCCTCTGCTGCTTTCCATGCTGGAGTCCTTCCCTTCCTTGGAGTCGGCATTAGTAATGGTTCAGGCCGAGGTTGCCGATCGCCTGGCTGCTCAGCCGGGTTCGCGTACCTACGGGGTTCCTTCGGTAAAGGCCGCGTGGTACGGTACCACAACTCGCGCGGGAACCATTGGACGCTCGGTGTT
This sequence comes from Actinomyces sp. ph3, assembly GCF_000308055.1. Lineage (GTDB taxonomy): Bacteria > Actinomycetota > Actinomycetes > Actinomycetales > Actinomycetaceae > Pauljensenia. The sequence continues at coordinate 108,018 of NZ_CAGY01000008.1, read as the reverse complement.
CTGGCCTGTTCCCAACGTAGATTCCGCACTGGTGGAGCTTCAGCGCTCAAAGACCCCGCGCGGGGATACCTCCTTGCGTCTTGCGACTTTCGAGGTCTGCGATACGGCATTTTCTCAGCGCCGGAAGACTCTGCGCGCCGCTTTGAAGAATTGGGCGGGCAGCGCCGAGGCCGCGCAGGAGCTGTGCGATCGCGCTGGGGTAGATTCCTCGATCCGAGGCGAAAAGCTGGGGATTGACGATTACGTGCGTCTCGGTTCAGTTTTGCTTGAAATGCGCGCTGAGGGCAAGATTCATCTTCCCGAGCAGGATCGTTACGCGAAGGAGCGCCGCGCTGCTGGTGACCTGGGAGGTGCACCGCAAGAAAGCGAGCAAGGCGGGGTGGAGCAGCCCCGTGCGTGAGGTACGTGCATCGGCACCCGGGAAAGTCAATGTCATCCTTCGTGCGGGCGCCCCGGATGCTGATGGATATCACGAGCTGGTGACAGTTTTTGAATGCCTAAATGTTCGTGAAAGCGTGACCGTACGCACCTCAAAGTCCCCCGGGATCCACATTGAAACGGTGGCCTACGGTGCCGATGGCTCGGTAGATGAGGCTGCAACAGCTGCGATGGCGGATCTTGATCCCACTACCCATTTGGCATATCGAGCAGCGCGTGCGCTTCAAAAACTGGCTGCAGCCGGTCCTTGGGCTCAGACTGCTGCCGGGGTGAGTATTCACGTTGATAAATGCATTCCGATAGCCGGAGGTATGGCCGGAGGTTCCGCTGATGCCGCAGCTGCTCTGGTTGCCTGCAATCAGCTGTGGGGACTGGGATTAACGCTTGAACAGCTCTGCCAGATCGGACGTACCTTGGGCGCAGACGTTCCCGCATGCATCATGGGTGGAATGACTCTGGGGCAGGGGAGGGGCGACCGCCTGACCTCTTTGCTTGATTCGGACCAGTCCTTATGGCCGTGTCATTACTGGGTGATGGCGCGTGCACACCACGGCCTGTCGACCCCCGAGGTTTTTCGAACCCTTGACCAGCTGCGAGAAGGCGGCGTTCCAGCACAGCTGAGTGATGCGGAAAGACATGCGCTTTGCTCAGATGCCGACACGCTTGCTTCAGTGCTGTGCAATGACCTGACTGCCCCGGCTCTTCACCTGTACCCCGAACTTGCAACAACGATTCACGACGCAAAGGATGCGGGTGCCTGCGCAGCGATCCTTTCGGGCTCGGGACCGACCATTGCTGTCCTTGCTCGTGATAGGGAACATGCCAGTGAACTCGCTGAAGCGCTTGGAACAAGCAGTGAAGTCAGCGCAGTCCTACCGACGTCTGGCCCCGCAGTGGGAGCAATCGTAGAAGAAGAGGAGAGCTAAGAGTGGCCCACTTACTGGGGACGCAGTCACTGGGAGCCCTTGCCGGTTCGCGCCAACTACTTGCGGACGTTGATATCAGCGTCGAAGACTCTTCTCGGATCGGTATTCTTGGCCCCAACGGAGCGGGAAAATCAACGCTTCTGCGCTTGGTTGCGGGCCTGCAGCAACCTGACGATGGCCGAATTATCACCCGCGATGGCCTACGCATTGTCATGCTTGAGCAAGGCGATCATCTGGATGATGACGCGCGCGTGATGGACGCGGTGCACCCCGGACTTGAAGAATACGAATGGGCCTCGCAGCCCGCAATTCGCGATATCCATGCCGGTTTACTCTCTGATATCGACCTGCATGCTCAGGTTGGAACACTTTCTGGTGGACAACGTCGTCGCGTTGATCTGGCGCGAGTCCTTGCACTGCCCTCAGATGTTGTCTGCTTGGATGAGCCGACGAACCATCTAGACGTGGAAGGTGTCGCATGGCTTGCTCAACATCTGAATGCGCGTTTTGCTCGTCCGGGTGCAAGCGGCGCTCTCATTGCGGTGACCCACGACCGCTGGTTCTTGGACGCTGTGTGCGAAACGATTTGGGAGGTTGTTCCGGGGATTGATCCGGGCGGCTCTCGGCCTCAGATTCCCGGCCGCGTTGAAATTTACGATGGCTCCTACGCTGCATACACTCTGGCCAGGGCTGAGCGCCTTCGCCAAGCTGATGTCGCTGCGAAGAAACGCGCAAACCTATTGACAAAGGAATTGGCTTGGCTGCGCCGAGGTGCCCCCGCGCGAACTTCCAAGCCAAAGTTCCATATCGCTGCCGCCGAAGCTCTAATTGCTGACGTTCCCCCGCCCAGGGACAGCGTCGAGCTGGTGAAAATGGCGACCGCACGCCTCGGGAAAGACGTATTGGACCTCGAGGACGTCACCGTCACCTTCCCAACTCCAGAAGGTGGCCAGCGCACCATTCTTGACCACGTGACGTGGCGCCTCGCTCCCGGCGAGCGAGTCGGTGTGGTCGGCGTGAATGGTGCAGGAAAAACGACGATTCTCAATCTGCTTCGAGGGGATCTGGAACCGACCAGCGGGCGCGTCAAGCGCGGGAAGACCGTTCAGGTTGCCACGCTTTCGCAGGATACCCACGAGCTTGATGATCTTTCGGATATGCGCGTTGTCGAGGCCGTCGATCAGGTTGCGCACAGCGTGATCGTTGACGGCAAAGAAGTCTCCTCCTCGCAAATGACCGAGAGGATGGGTTTTACTCGAGAGCGTGCATGGACCAGGATTTCAGAGATTTCCGGTGGTGAGCGGCGACGTCTGCAGCTCATGCGCCTGCTCATGGCTGAACCGAATGTTCTTCTTCTTGACGAACCGACAAACGATCTGGATACGGATACTTTGGCGGCAATGGAAGACCTGCTGGATGCCTTCCCGGGAACTTTGGTTGTCGTCAGCCACGACCGCTACCTGCTTGAACGCGTGACCGACCACCAAGTTGCGCTTCTGGGGGATGGCAGCTTGCGTGCCCTTCCCGGTGGGGTAGAGGAGTACCTCCGCATTCGCGAGGCCGGCGGCGCCACTTTTGGCGCGGACGCTTCCACTAGCGGTGAAAGTGCGGTGCGCCCTAGTCAATCTGGAAATACACCGGGTGGGGAATCCTCTGACAGTGCGAAGAGCGCGGGGATGACGGATTCGGCGGCCAGGCGAGCGGCGAAGAAGGAAGCCGCGCGCTTGGAACGAAAGATTGAAAGTCTTCGCACGCGTTTGGAAAAGGTCGAGGCCGAGCTTGCCCTTCTCGCTGAAAAAGTCGCAACGGATCCTTCCGTCTTGGATGAGATGACATCGTTTTCTACGCAGTCCACGGATTTGCGCGCCGAAATTGAGGAGTTGGAAGAAGCCTGGCTGGAGAATGCTGAGCTGCTTGATGACTGATCAAAACCGCTGAGCCAAAGGATATGCAGAGGGGGAAACAGCGGGTTCTTTGGTGAAATTCGCTTTGATCAGTGCAGGCTTGCCTTAGATCAATAGCAGGTTGGAATGTTTCGTAAATACTCCTGCATTTCGCGTGTCGATGCGTCTTAAAGTGGCGGTATTTCGCGGAAAAATGGGATGTAGTGGATTTTGAATTTAATTACGTCATTCTTGGAGTGTCTTCATTCTTTATTCCGACTCTTCAAGGAGATCATCATGACGACCATCGACCTTCCCTTGGTTCAGGACTGCTCCGTTTCCGAGTGCTCCTACAACAACAATGGTTGCGCTGCCGGCGCCGTCACCATCGGCTACGGACGCACCTGCTCTACCTTCGTACCGCTGTCTGTTCGTGGCGGTCTTGAGCGTAAGAGCCCCGTTGTGGGTGCCTGCCAGAAGGCGGATTGCTCCTTCAACACCGATCTTGAGTGCACCGCTTCTGCGATTCGCGTCGGATCAACCAGCGCGGACTGCCTGACCTACCAGGCTCGCTGAACATAGCGTAATGAGGGGTGTGGCCCGCAGGAATTCCTGCGGGCCACACCCCTATGTTTATCCCTCGCTGAGCATCGAGTACTGAGAAGTAAGCAGTGAATACCGAGCGTTGGACACTGAGCGTTGACTAGTGAACGCTAGCGCCAGGGGAAATATTGCTTATCTTCCGGGCCAGGACTGCATCTTGTTGAGCATCTCAACCTTGTAACGGTCCCAGAGTTTTCCACCCCACTTGACCGCAATGGTCAGAAGGCATGCGCTCCACACAACTGAGAATACGAAGGCTCCAATGAATGCGATTGTGTGACCGGCGGCGAAATACAGAGCCAACCACCCGGGAAGTGCACCAAGAAGCCCCCCGAGTGTTGCAGCCGAGACCGCCCACATCGCAACCATGCCCGATCCGGTTCCACGGGTACTTAGGGGAGAGGTTCCTGGCTGTTGGACTTGATAGACCCAGCGGCTTCCGATGATCATTGCCGTTGAAGAAGAAGCGGCCAAAAGAAGTATGCACAAGCCCAAAACCCAGGCGGTGTCGGCAAGAGTATTACCCAAGATAGTGCTCGCAATGCTATCTGCGATGAGGATAACCGGAGTGATCAGCACCAAGGAACCAAGCAGGCGTCCCAAACGGTCTTGAGCGCCACGAACTCCAGAAGCGATAGGAATCCACGCTGCAGTGGAGTCATATTGCATATTTGCCCCGATTGTCGTCCCGATGAGCAAAGGAGCAAGGTATAGGAAGAAATTGAAGGAGAAGGGCACCTCACTGCGGCTCTCGCTGTCCATCAGGAAACTCATGAGAACTGCCATGAAGGGGAAGAAAATGCTGGACGCTAGAGAGGTTGACAGACGCGAATCATGAAGCCAGTAGTAAACGGTCTTCGTTGCCATGGAAGCGCTCTGAGGTGAGAAACCAAGTGCTTCCCACCGTTGCACGTACTTGAGTCCCAGCGCGCGTGAATCCTGTCGCTGCTGCTCACGTTCTTTGGACGCGCGCTCCTCGTCAACGTGATAGCGTCCCTCTTTAATTGCCTGCTGAGCCTGCGCAGATACCGGGCGCGATACTCCGTGCATCGCAGGTCCAAGAACCCTCAGCCACAGGAACCAAGCCGCGCCGGCGGTGACGGCAGCAATCGCGAAACGGATCCCGGCTATCAGGTAGTCGCTCTCGCTCAGAGATGCAACTACTCCAAAGAAGGAACCAAAAGGAGTTGTGTAAACGACTGGAAGCGCTGCCAGCACCGTGTCATATGAGAAATGCTCGGCAATGAGTTGGAACCAGATCCCCATCGGTGCGAAGACAGAAATGAACACCATGGTCCCGATGAAGCCCGCTAAGTTCTTTCGCGTCGAATCTTTTTGAATCTGGTTTCCAGCCCAAGTCGTGATGGCCTTTGCCCAGACGATTGCGGTCAGAAGCGTGAGCAGCCCGGCAAGGAGTGATCCTGCAGCCAGGGCCCATTGCCCGCGGAAGAGATAAAACCAGGCGGGAAGAATGATGAAGAGTCCAGAGAAAATTGCGCCGATGCTCACGCATGAAGCGGCAATAAGTGCGCGTGCGAGCTGATGCGTAGGCGCGACAAAGGGAGAAAGTCGGCGTGGCTCAAGAGAGTTATCCATCGATGCCATGATCACCGGGCAGATGATCCAGCCCATGAAAATTATGGGGCCTGGCAGCATGACGAATACCCATGGAGCTTGAATCGTCATGGTTGCAATCTTGGCAATGCCAAAGTAGGCAAAGCCTGTGAAACCCAAACCGTACAAAATACCGATGATCGAGAAAATCAAAACGGCTGTCTGACTGCGCACCGTATTCCACATGATGCGCAGTTTCATGCGAATCAGTTGGCCAGCCATGACAGTCCTTCGCTGGTGTGAACGCCGCCAACCAGCTGGGCAAAACGTTCGTCAAGAGACATTCCCGCTGCGACCTCTTCGGTCGTGCCAGAGGCCAGTACTTGCCCGTGATTAATCACCGCGACGTGCGTACACAGCTGTTGGACTGTTGCCATGACGTGACTGGAGAGAATGACCGTTCCCCCGCGAGAGGTGAAGTCTTGCAATATCTGGCGGATATTTGCCGCCGAAACCGGGTCAACGGCCTCGAAGGGTTCGTCAAGAACCAGCAGAGAAGGAGCGTGAATGAGCGCTGCCGCCAGGGAAATCTTCTTCGTCATACCCGCTGAGTAGTCCGAAATGAGTTTCTTTCCTGCATCGGTCAGATCCAGGGTGTCCAGAAGTTGGTGAGCGCGCTGGCGGGCAGTTTCTCGATCCAATCCGCGAAGCATTCCAACATGCACCAGGAAGTCTGGGCCTGAGAGGCGGTCAAGTAAGCGCATGCCGTCGGGCATGACGCCGAGCTGCGCGCGAGCCGCGTGATCGTCTTTCCACACATCAATTCCATTGACGTAGGCGGTTCCCTGATCGGGGGTGAGCAGGCCGGTTGCCATGTTGAGGGTGGTTGTCTTACCCGCGCCATTGGGGCCGACGAAGCCGTAAAAGGAGCCCTTGGGGATGTCAAGGTTGAGGTTCGCGACGGCAACTAGATTTCCGAAAATCTTCACGAGGCCACGAATTGCGAGTGCCGGAGGCTGAGCTTCGGTGGGAACTTGCGTCGTTGAAGGCTGGACTGGGGGAGGAGTAGGTATAGACATGTTCCCACAGTAGTGAATATCCCCTCAGCCGTGGAGAAAGTTGCAGAAAATGGACACTCATTCCCCTTTATCTGGGGATGAGCTGAGGATTCTCAAAAGTGATACTGAAATTTTGTGAAAACGTCCTTTAGGTCTTCTGAGCAGGACTAACCTTTTGAGTGATTGGGGTAACAGGTCGGGAGTGTGCCTGCTCTGTCCTCGCAGACGGTACCTGCTGTTTTCTGCATACGGATTCGTTCGCCTTGAGAGGGAGATGCACATGCTGCATGCGAAGAATCGGACACTGGTGACGACCCTTGCGACACTCTCGCTCATGGGGATGCCGATTGTGGCTTACGCTGATCCAGCAGGGGGTGAAACACCAGGAAGTGATGCGGAAACGGTATCTCCCGCGCCCGAGACCGTAACTACAGCCCCAGAGGAGGCGGCTTCCCTTCCCACTGCCGAGGCCTCGCAAGCCCCGGGCGAGGACCGCGCAGCACCAACGTTGGTAAGCATCGGCGATATCCAAACCCCCGGTGATGGGGATGACTCTCACCTGATTAATCAAACCGTTGAAACCAAAGGCGTTGTGACCGCGGCCTATCCCAAGGGAGAGAACGCAAACCTTAAAGGCCTCGAGGGCTTCACCATCCAAACCCCCGGAACAGGCGGGACTTGGGATCCTACGCGAAGCACCTCCGATGGCCTCTTCGTTTTTATGGGGAAGTCCTCTGCATCAATGCCTTCCATCGGTGACTGTGTTGTCGTCAAAGGCAAGGTTGCTGAATATGCGGGTGTTAAGAATGAAACCGCCTCAACCCAGAGTCTGACTCAACTGCTTCCACAAGCGATCACAGCAGTTAGTGGATGTGATCCCGTTAAACCCACGGAAGTGAGCGGTGTGCCGACGCGCGATCAGATGGAAGCGCTTGAATCCATGCTGGTTTTGCCCAAGGACACGTGGACAATTACCGATAACTACAAGACGAACCGCTACGGGACGCTCTCGCTGACCCCCGGAACCGAGGTATTGCGTACCGCAACCGACGTTGTTGCCCCCGGCACTGCTGCTCAAGCCTACGAGGCAGAAAACGCTGCAAAGACTATTGATCTGGACGACGCCTCGACCACGGACCTGACGAATTTCAAGCAGAACGGGCACAAAGAGCGCTACGCCTACTTGGCGAACGGAGCACCTGCTCGCGTGGGCTACCACGTCACTTTCACCAAACCCGTTGTCTTGGAATCACGCTTTGGAAGCTTCGTTTTCCAGCCCACGCAGATGACCGCTGGTTACCCCGACCGTTCCCCGGTCGCCATCAGGGGGGAGCGTCCAGCTGTTCCAACAGTGAGCGGTGATACCAAGGTCGCAACCTTCAACGTCCTCAACTACTTCTCTGATCTGGGTGAAAACGAACCCGGATGCAAGGGATACGAAGACCGCAACCACAAGTACGTGACCGACAAGAACTGCAAGCTCCGCGGCGCCTGGTCATCGCTGGCTTTTGCGAACCAGCAGACCAAGATCGTTCAGGCGATTAACACGATTGATGCCGATGTTGTGGCACTGGAAGAAATCGAAAACCCCGTAGCCTCCGGTGTCAGTAGTGACCGTGACGGTGCGCTCAAGAGCCTCGTCAATGCACTCAATGCCGCTGCCGGATCCGAGGTCTGGGCCTATGTCCCCAGCCCCTCAACCGTTCCGGCAAACGAAGACGTCATCCGCATTGCTTTCATCTACAAGAAGGCAAAGATCGCCCCGGTCGGGGACTCCGTCATTTACGACGATCCGGCATACACGGGCCTCGCGCGTCAGCCCCTGGCTCAAGAATTCAAGCCGATCACTGATGCAAACCACGAAGGCAAGAACTTTGTTGTAATTGCCAACCACTTCAAGTCTAAGGGATCTGCACCCAAGAACTTGTCCGGCGCGGAAGCAGCAGCAAACACTGACAATGGTGATGGTCAGGGGAACTCCAATGGAGTCCGCGTCAAGCAGGCTCGCGCACTTGCCACCTTCGCACAGAGTTTCAACGGAACCCCGACACTGCTTGTCGGTGACTTCAACGCCTATTCCAAAGAAGATCCGCTGAAGGTTCTCACCGATGCTGGGTGGACCCACGAGTCAGGTCACGGCGACTCTTCCTACGTCTATGGCGGTCGCTCCGGATCCATGGACCACGTCTTTGCAAACTCTGCAGCACACCCGCTGATCACCGAGGTGAAGTCTTGGGCCGTGAACGCGCAAGAGAGCATTGCCTTCGAATACTCGCGTGCCAACTACAACGCCTACCTGGCCTTCGAGGCCGATAACCCCTACCGCGCCTCGGACCACAATCCTGAAATCATCGGTTTGAACCTCATCACTCCGATCAACAATCCAAGTGTTGCACCGACCAGCGAGCCTTCGGGGCAGGCCTCCACCTCCCCGAACGCTCCCACGCAGCCCACCCCGCAATCCGCAGCAACTCCGAAGCACTCCACTTTGGCCTCGACCGGTGTCATGGGAAGCATTCCGCTGATTGCGGGAGCCCTGGCCCTGGCAGCAATCGGTTGCGCGCTGCGCCGTAAGACCCTCTGACCCTCACCAACCATCACGAGAGGAACACACAATATGTTCACCACTTCACGACGAGTGGCGATTGCAACCGGTGCGGCACTCGCGCTCTTTGCAACCCCGCTGACTGCGCTCGCGGAGCCTGCTAGCGACGCCACCCCAACGGCGGAAGCGAGCACCGAGGCTCCTGCCGCCACCCCCACTGCCGAGGCCTCGGCAAGCGAGGCGACTCCTGACCCGGCCCCCGCAGCCGGAACGGATCGCGGAGCTTCCGATATCGTCACCTTGGACCTGTACAACCTGACCGATGTGCACGGACACATTGAGCCGCAAAAGGATCGCAAGACCAAGAAGATCAGCGAATCGGGTCTTCCGGCGATGAATTGCTACCTTAAGAAAGCAAAGGCGACGAATCCGAACTCAAGCTTCACCCTGTTGGGTGACAACATTGGTGCATCTCCCTACACTTCGGGTGCGCTGAAGGATAACCCGACCATCGAGGCCCTCAATACGATGCACCCCTTGGCATCGACCATGGGTAACCATGAGCTCGATATGGGGCAGGCTGTCTTCAAGCAGCGTGTTGATGGATCGAACCCCTCTGAGTTTGTTCAGACGAATTTCCCCTACCTGGCTGCAAACGTTGACGGAATGGGAACCTGGGGCTCGGGAACTCCTTACCTGGGAGAGTACAAGCTGTGGACCTCTCCCTCGGGAGTAACGGTTGCATTTATTGGTGCGATCGCTGGGGACGTGCCCTATAAGCTCAGCCCCGGAACCACAGCGGGTTTGACCTTCAACGATCCGATCGCCAAGATCAACACCCTGGCAAAGAAGCTCAAGCAGGATGGAACCGCACAGATCGTCATCGCCATGCTCGATGATGACGTGAAGAATAACTACCCGAAGATGAGCGCCGATGTTGACGGCCTCATGGGCGGTGACACGCACGTGCCTTACGAGTTCGACCACGTCGATTCGCCGGTCACGCTCACCTCTGCAAATCCGCTTCTCGCGGGTGTGGCCTCGGGTTCCTACACGGATAACCTGGGTCTGATCCAGATCTCCTACGACACGGCGACCGGAAAGGTCGTTAAGGCCGATACCAAGCTGATCCCCGCTGCAACCGTATACGAATGCGGTGAAGACCCCGAGACAAAGGCCGTCGTGACCCGCGCGCAGCAGGCCTCGGCAGTAGCCGGCGCTGAAGTTGTGGCACGTGGATACACCGAGAGCTTCCACCGCGGTATTTTCGAGGCCCCCGATGGAAGCATCGAAAAGGGCGGTAACCGCGGTATCGAATCGACGCTGGGCAACCTTGCTGCCGATGCAATGCGTGAAACAATTCGCACAGCCGATGGGAACCCCGTTGATATCGGCATGATCAATGCCGGTGGTCTGCGTGCGGATCTCGAACCCGGTAGCGATGGCACCATCACCTACAAGCAGAGCTACGATGTCATGCCCTTCTCGAACGAGCTGGGATATGTAACCATCAAGGGCTCCGATGTGAAGGATGCTCTGGAAGAACAGTGGAAGACGAACCTGAATTCTCAGAACTCGCGCCCGCTGCTCAAGCTTGGCCTGTCGAAGAATGTTCAGTACACCTACGATGCCTCGAAGCCTTACGGCGAGCGCATTACCTCGCTGCTGGTCAACGGTGCGCCCATTGATATGAACAAGGAGTACACGGTTGGATCCGTTACCTTCTTGCTCGCAGGTGGTGACACCTTCCCGGCGCTGACCCGTGGCACGAAGACAGTTTTGGGTAACCTCGACCGCGATAAGTTCAACGAGTACCTGGGTGCACACAACGGCATTAAGGCTGCCACCCTCAAGCAGGCAATCGGCGTGACGCTCCCCAGCGATACGCTTACTCCCGATCAGGAATTCACTGTGCCTTTGCGCGGCCTGTCCTTCTCCGAGGGCCCCGGAAAGACTCAGAATGTCAAGGTCTCCTTCGGGTCGGTTGTCGCCAGCGCAAGTGTCGATAACTCGCTGCGTGAATTGCATGCCTCAGACGAAGCCTCGGTCATCACGACCGATGGCGCAGGCCAGGCAACTTTGAAGGCCTCGCTGCCGATGTCGGTGTGCGCTGCCAAGCCCGAAGGGGGAGTGCTCTCCCTGCCCGTCACCGTTGAGACCGACTTTGGGACCGTCGTTCCCGAGGCCGCAGGTTTGACCGTGTCGGTGGCTTGCCCCGCCGCTGCGCAGCCTGCAACGCCGAACACCGCGGTGAACCCGAAGGCCCCGAAGGGCAAGAAGCTTGCGAAGACCGGTTCCGTAGCTGGAATTGCAGTTTTGGCTGCTCTTGCCTTGGGTGGTGCAGGGCTTGCTCTGCGTCGCAAGAAGAACTGAAACGGAAGCTGTACTCATGAGGATCTCAATCTGATTGAGCATTGAATTCGCACGTGGGTGGCACGGTCGTATGGCTGTGCCACCCACTGTGTTTGTCAACTATGTCAATCTCAGAGTGCTTCTCTTCTGGGTTTTGACTGTTTTATGCAAGTGTGCCCGTATGGTGAGAGAACAACTGTGATTCAGAAATGAATAAATACTGCATTTATGCGGAAAAGATGAGATTTATAGATTCGTTATCGAGCTGTATCCAATCCGCCTTGACACGCCTAATTATGACGGGTGAAACTCATTAGTGGGCGTCAACGCAGCACACTTATGCGTTCTCGCAAGCGGTGATGCATGTGCCCATTCTGGGTCTCATCGCATCCTCGCATCTATCCATCTCTGGATGTACACAACCTATGTGGAGGAAATACAGCATGAAGACCCTCACCAAATTTGTTGCGGTCGCCGGCGTCGCAACTCTCGCGCTGACCGCGTGCTCATCCGGCCAGAAGGCCTCGTCAGAATCCAGCTCTGACGCAGCATCGAAGGGCGCAAGCTTCAAGGCTTGTGCAGTGTCGGACGCAGGCGGTTGGGACGACAAGTCCTTCAACGAGTCCGCATACAACGGTCTGAAGGCCGCACAGTCCAAGCTCGGTATCCAGATCAACACGGCAGAGTCTTCCTCCTCGGCAGACTTCGTGCCCAACACCGAATCCATGGTTTCCGATGGCTGCAACCTGATCATCGGCGTTGGCTTCAACCTCGAGAAGGCGCTCCACGCCTCTGCAAATGAGAATAAGGATGTTCACTACGCACTGGTTGACTCCTCCTTCTCGGATGATTCCAACAAGACCGTCACCGTCGAGAATGCACGCCCACTGCTCTTCAACACCGCTGAAGCCGCCTACCTTGCGGGTTACGCCGCAGCAGGCATGAGCAAGACCGGTAAGGTTGCCACCTTCGGTGGTATCCAGATTCCTTCGGTTACCGTCTTCATGGACGGCTTTGCCGATGGTGTTGCCGCCTACAACAAGGCCAAGGGCACCAATGTCCAGGTCCTCGGTTGGGATAAGGCAACTCAGAACGGCTCCTTCACCCAGTCCTTCGATGACCAGGCACTGGGCAAGCAGCAGGCACAGCAGTTCATCGACCAGGGCGCTGACATCATCATGCCCGTCGCCGGCCCCGTGGGCCTGGGCGCAGCAGCAGCTGCACAGGCTGATGGCAAGACCTACATCATCGGTGTTGACTCCGACTGGTACGAATCTGCCCCCGACTACAAGTCGATCGTTCTGACCTCGGTCATGAAGGAAATTGGTGCTTCGGTTGAGCAGGCCATCACGGACTCCGTGAACGGCAAGTTCACTGCAACCCCCTACGTGGGCACCCTGGAAAACGGTGGCGTTTCCATCGCTCCCTTCCACGATTTCGACTCCAAGGTTCCCTCGGATCTGAAGGATGAGCTGACCAAGCTCACCGATCAGATCAAGAAGGGCGAGCTAAAGGTTGAGTCCGCAAACTCCCCGAAGTGACGCGGAAATCTTAGGTTGGGGCGCGGTGGTTTTCGACCATCGCGCCCCACTTTTTTCGGCTATCCTGAAACGGGAGCTCGACCACGCAGAAGGGGCGCAGTAGAGTGAAATTGGAACTGAAGGGGATCACCAAACGTTTCGGTCCTCTGGTCGCAAATAACGACATCAACCTGACAATTGAAGAAGGCCACATTCACGCACTTCTGGGTGAAAATGGAGCGGGTAAATCAACGTTGATGAACGTGCTCTACGGCCTTCACCAGCCCGATGAAGGTGAAATCCTCATCGATGGAAAGCCCGTCCACTTCGATGGCCCCGGCGACGCGGTCGCAGCCGGCATCGGCATGGTTCACCAGCACTTCATGCTGATCCCAGTTTTCACTGTTGCAGAATCAATCGCACTGGGTTTTGAACCGACCAAGGCAAGCGGCTTGATTGATCTTGCTCAGGCACGCAAGACCGTGAAAGAGGTTTCAGCGCGCTTTGGTTTCGATCTTGATCCCGATGCGCTCATTGAAGATCTTTCTGTCGGCGCCCAGCAGCGAGTTGAAATTGTTAAAGCGCTTTCGCGTCAGGCGAAGGTCCTCATTCTTGATGAGCCAACGGCAGTGCTCACGCCTCAAGAGACTGACGAACTCATGGCGATCATGCGTCAACTTGCCGACGCTGGGACCTCGATTGTCTTCATCACTCACAAGCTTCGCGAAGTTCGAGCCGTCGCAGACGAAATTACCGTGATTCGACGCGGTGCCGTTGTTGGTGAAGCCTCTCCGCAAGATTCTGAATCAGAACTGGCGAATAAGATGGTCGGCCGCTCCGTCATGATGCGCGTCCAAAAAGCTCCCGCAGCGCCCACTGGTGGGGGACTGGAATTCAAGGCAATTTCTATGCTCTCGCCCCAGGGAGTACCGCTCCTTGACCATGTCTCCTTCGCGGTAGAGCGCGGTGAAATCGTCGCCGTCGCGGGTGTGCAGGGCAACGGCCAGACCGAATTGGCACAAACTGTTTTGGGTCTGTGTACCCCAGATTCTGGTGAAATTCTTCTTGAAGGCGAAGATATTTCCCACGCAGGTCCTCGAAAGTCTTTGGACGCCGGTGTTGGCTTCATTCCCGAAGACCGATCGACCGATGGCATTATTTCTACTTTCTCCGTCGCCGAGAACCTGATTTTGGACCAGTACAAGGATTCCTCCTTCGCATCGGGCCCAATGCTTAAGCTGGGAGCTATTGCGCAGAACGCGCGCGATAAAGAGCAGGAATTCGATATTCGTTTGACTTCAATCAATGACCCGATTTCCTCGCTTTCTGGTGGAAATCAGCAGAAGGTTGTTGTCGCGCGCGAGATGTCAAAGGACCTCAACCTGCTTGTCGCGAACCAGCCGACCCGCGGTGTGGATGTTGGTTCTATCGAATTCATTCACAAGCGCATTGTTGAGGTGCGCGACCAGAACATTCCCGTCCTTCTGATCTCATCGGAATTGGACGAAGTGATCTCGCTGGCCGATCGCATTGTCGTCATGTACCGAGGCCGCGTGATGGGAATCGTTCCCGCGGACACCCCGCGTGACGTTCTTGGTTTGATGATGGCTGGTGTTCCCTATGACGAGGCCGTAGAAGGCGTGCAGGAAAACGCCGAGGTTTCGGATTCACACGTGGAGGAGAACTGATGACCGCGGTAAAGCGTCCTTCGAAGGCACTGATTGTGTGCCGTCATATCCTGGGATCGCGATGGTTCGTTTCTATCCTTGCGGTTCTCATCGCCTTCGCTATCGGTGCCATTCTGATCGCGATGACCGGTGCATCGGTACTCGATGCCTACTACGCGATGTTCCGCGGAGCGATCTTTGATCCAACAGCTCGTAGCTTCCAGCGTCAGATCAAACCTTTGACAGAGTCCCTGTTCTTCTCCATCCCCTTGGTTTTGGGTGGCTTGGGCCTTGCCTTGGGCTTCCGCGCAGGCCTGTTCAACATCGGTGGTAAAGGCCAGATCATCTTCGGTGCTCTTGCCGCTGTCTGGGTTGGCTTCGCAATGAACCTGCCGCCCGTCGTTCACACTCTTGTTGCTCTTCTTGCCGCAATGGTTGCCGGTGCGCTCTATGCGGGAATCGCCGGTGTTCTGAAGGCAAAGACCGGGGCGAACGAAGTCATTGTCACCATCATGCTGAATTCGATTGCGACCTTGGCGCTGGGATACATCCTCTCGAAGAAGTCCTGGCAGGTTCCCGGTTCTAATCAGCCTCAAACCCCGAAGGTCGCGGATTCAGCTGCCTTCACCCGTATCTTGGATGCGCCCTTCAAGATCCACGTTGGCCTTTTTGTTGCGCTCCTTGCGGTCATCGTTTTCTGGTGGCTTATTGAGCGATCGACCCTCGGCTTTGAAATTCGCGCAGTTGGTGCGAACCCCGAGGCCGCCCGTACCGCTGGTATCTCAGTTGGAAAGATCACCGCAATTACCATGGCAATCTCGGGTGCTTTCCTGGGACTTGCAGGTGCGAACGAGGCCTTGGGTACCGTTGGTTACGTCTCCAGAGACATCGCTGGTTCAATCGGTTTCGATGCCATCACGGTTGCTCTCCTGGGCCGCAACAAGCCTCTGGGCACTCTGGGTGCAGGTATCCTCTTCGGTGCCTTTAAAGCCGGTGGTTATACCATGCAGGCCAAGGGTGTTCCGATCGATATGATCTTGATCCTCCAGTCAGTGATCGTCTTGCTGATCGCAGCTCCCATGCTGGTCCGTTGGCTCTTCCACCTGCCGAAGGAAACCAAGAAGAGCTTGCGTGCTGAGCTCGCTGAACTCAGCGGTGAGCACTCTGAAGAAGACGGGAAGACCCCGGCCATGGCCTCGGCAGTGAAGGAAGACGCAGCATCCGAGGGCGGCGATGCCGCCATCGATGGTGCCTCCACCGATACGGAAGGAGAGGCACGATGAGCCAGACGCGCGCAATGAATGACGTTCAGCTGAAGCGTTCGTGGAAGATGCCGGTTGTCTACGTTCTGGCAGCCCTTCTGCAGATCCTTTTCGTCGTCAAGGTCAGTGGCGATGTCACCATCAGGCTTAATGACAAGTCCCAGAGCATCAATATCGACGACATTGTGACCCCCGGTCGTCCGATCCTTCTGGTACTCACGGTATTCACCCTTCTGGTGACAGCCTGGTCGATCTACTCGGTGTGGGCACGTCGTCAAAATCCGCGGTGGCTTGACGTCACCATGATGATCGTTGCCGGAATTGCGACGGTCTTTGGCTTCTTGATCTACGCGGGTTCGGGTTCGGCCGGTGTTGTCACACTGACCTCCACCCTCTACTCCACAGTGGCAATCTCGACGCCTCTGATCTTCGGCTCCCTTTCGGGTGTTGTCTCCGAACGCGTTGGCGTTGTCAATATCGCCATTGAAGGTGACCTGCTCTTGGGTGCTTTCGCAGGCGTCATGGCAGCGTCCTTCTTCCAGACCTCGTGGGCAGGTTTGATCGCCGCTCCGATCGCAGGCGCATTCCTTGGTTGCCTCTTGGCACTCTTCTCGGTCAAGTACGGCGTGGATCAGATTATCGTCGGTGTGGTTTTGAACGTCCTTGCAGCGGGTCTGACGACCTTCTTCTACGGAACGTGGATGACGAAGAAGCCCGAACTGTTCAACACCAACAGGTTCTCGCTCTCAGACATCAAGATCCCGCTCCTAGGTGAGATCCCAATTCTTGGTCCCGTGCTCTTCAACCACAATATCTTGGTGTACCTGATGTACGCCACGGTGATTTTCTTGGCGGTTTACCTTTACCGCTCGCGCTGGGGCCTGCGCCTTCGCGCCTGTGGTGAGCACCCGCGCGCTGCAGATACCGTCGGCATCAACGTCAATCGCACGCGAACCCTCAATGCGATCCTCGCTTCTGGTTTTGCTGGATTGGGCGGTGCATTCTTCACCATCGGTTCGAGCCTCTCCTTCACTGACAATATCTCCGCAGGTAACGGCTACATCGCCCTTGCGGCAATGATTTTGGGCAAGTGGCACCCGATCGGTGCTATGGGCGCGGCGCTTATGTTCGGCTTCGCCCAAGCGCTCGCTCGCTTGCTGCCCAACCTTGAGCAGTCCATTCCTTCGGACCTGATCTCGATGATTCCTTACATCGTGACCATCATTGCGGTCGCCGGATTCGTCGGAAAGTCGCGTCCCCCGGCAGCCGAAAACATTCCCTACACGAAGTGATCGACGGCTAGGTAGATGAAGGACCCAAACATGGATATCAATTGGGAAGAGCTCAAGGATCTTGCGATCTCGGCAATGGAGCAGGCTTACTGCCCCTATAGCGGATTCCCCGTCGGTGCGGCAGGACTGACAACCGATGGACACACCTATTCGGGCTGCAATGTGGAAAATGCCGGTTATGGCGTCACCCTGTGTGCCGAATGTGGGATGGTCTCGCAGATGGTGCGCTCGGGCGGAGGCCGCTTAGCAGCGGTCGTTGCAGTGAATGGAAACTGCGAACCCGTGGCTCCTTGCGGACGCTGCCGCCAGCTTATTTTTGAGCACGGTGGGAATGACTGCTTGGTTCTGATGCCCGAAGGTGTCATGACCATGAAGCAGGTGCTCCCGGGAGCTTTTGGTCCGCACGACCTAACCGAAGTCGCCGCGGCGCGATTCACGGAAGACTAATCACTCTGGCGGGCGTATGTGTCATCAGGTGACATGTGCGTCCGCCACACACATAGCCCGACAACAACACCCAGGAAGGACATCATGAAACAGTTTGATGCCGTCGACGTCATCCGCGTGAAGCGCGATGGCGGGAAACTGTCCACCGAAGAAATCCAGTGGACCATTGATGCCTACACGCGCGGGGTCATGAAAGACGAACAAATGGCAGCGCTTGCCATGGCTGTCTTCCTGCGCGGAATGGATCGGGAGGAAATCGTCACCTGGACCCAGGCCATGATTGATTCCGGCGAACGTATGGATTTCGCTCGAATTGGCCGAGTGACCGCTGACAAGCACTCCACTGGCGGCGTCGGCGATAAGATCACCCTTCCTCTTGCTCCCCTGGTTGCGTGTTTTGGCGTTGCCGTTCCGCAGCTTTCGGGCCGAGGCCTTGGCCACACAGGCGGGACCTTGGACAAACTCGAGGCCATCCCCGGCTGGCGTGCCTCGCTGTCCAACGAAGAGATCTACCATCAGCTGGGCGAAGGCTGCGGCGCTGTCATTTGCGCAGCGGGTGCGGGCCTTGCCCCCGCAGATAAGAAGCTCTACGCACTGCGCGATATCACATCGACCGTCGATTGCATTCCACTAATTGCCTCTTCGATCATGTCGAAGAAGATTGCCGAGGGCACCGATTCTCTGGTCTTGGACGTCAAGGTTGGCAGCGGCGCATTCATGAAGGACATCGACAACGCTCGCGAGCTTGCCCGCACCATGGTGGATCTTGGACGAGATGCCGGTGTGAAGACCCAGGCGCTGCTCACCGATATGTCGACCCCGCTGGGACTCAAGGTCGGTAATGCGCTTGAGGTCGAAGAATCCGTTGAGGTTCTGGCCGGCGGCGGCCCCGCAGATGTTGTGGAGTTGACCGTCGAGCTTGCCCGCACCATGCTGTCCATGGCCGGTAAGAGCGACGTCGACGTCGAGGCTGCACTCAAGGACGGTCGTGCGATGGATACCTGGCGCGCAATGATCCGTGAGCAGGGGGGAGACCCCGATGCTGAGCTTCCGACCTCAACACTGACCCACACTGTCACCGCCGAGGCCGATGGCTACCTTTCCGAAATGGATGCGCTGAGCGTGGGCGTAGCCTCGTGGAGGCTGGGCGCCGGACGAGCAGTCAAGGACGATCCGGTACAGGCCGGTGCGGGTATCGAAATCCACGCTAAGCCCGGTGATCAGGTCAAGGCGGGCCAGCCGCTCTTCACCTTGCACACCGACGATGAATGGCGCATTCCCCGAGCTCTTGAGGCACTGGACGGGGGAATGGTGATCAGTGAAACCGCACCCGCTCCCCGTCACATCATTTTGGACCGCGTGGGCTAAGACTTAAACCAGACCAGGCAAGCGACACCACCACATACGTATTGGAGTAAACAACCATGAAATCGACACCGCACATCAACCCGACGGCCCCCATTGCACCGACCATCTTGCTGCCCGGAGATCCGCTTCGCGCCAAGTTCATTGCCGAGACCTACCTTGAGGACGCGCAGCAATTCAACGCGGTGCGTAACATGCTGGGCTTCACCGGTACCTACCAGGGCACCCCGGTGTCCGTTATGGGATCGGGCATGGGCATTCCTTCGATCTCGCTGTACGCGTGGGAACTCATCCATGTTTTTGGTTGCACGAAGCTGATCCGCGTGGGTACGTGTGGTGCACTCCAGCCGGGAATCAACCTTTACGATGTCGTCATCGCTCAGGGAGCATGCACGAACTCGAACTTCATCGATCAATACAACATCCCGGGAACCTATGCCCCCATTGGTTCCTACCGTCTGATCGAGGCTGTGCGCGAGAATGCAAAGGAAAAGGGAGTGACCACCCACGTGGGTAACGTCCTCTCCTCGGACACTTTCTACAATGCCGATCCGACCTTTAATGAGCGCTGGCAGAAGATGGGCATCATGGCCATCGAAATGGAGACTTCGGGCCTCTACGCGACTGCCGCCGAAGCCGGGGTTGAAGCTCTGGGAATCTTTACCGTCTCTGACTCGCTGGTGACCGGTGAAGAAACCACCGCACACGAGCGTCAGACCGCCTTCACCCAGATGATGGAAATTGCACTTCCTCTGGCGCAGATCTGAGGACCTAAAAAAGGAAAAGTATGAAGAAGTCTGAAGTTGCACATCTGATCGACCACACGATCCTCAAGCCCGAGGCCACTAGCGCCGATGTCGCGCGAATCGTTGAGGAAGGTGCACGTTTTGGTACCTATTCCGTGTGCGTGTCCCCATCGATGCTCCCGCTTGAGGTGCCCGAAGGACTGAAGGTCGCCTGCGTCGTGGGCTTCCCTTCGGGGGCAGTGAAGCCGAATGTCAAGGCTTACGAAGCCAAACAGGCTATTGCCGATGGTGCTGACGAGATCGATATGGTCATCAATATTGCCCTGGCAAAAGAAGGCAAGTTCGATCAGGTCGAAGACGAAATCCGAGCCGTCCGCGCGGAGATTCCCGCGGGTAAGGTCCTGAAGGTCATCATCGAATCGGCGGCCTTGAACGATGAAGAAATCGTTGCAGTCTGCCGTGCGGCGGTCGCTGCCGGTGCAGATTTTGTCAAGACCTCAACTGGTTTCCACCCTGCAGGTGGAGCATCCGTTCACGCGGTGAAGCTCATGCGTGAGACCGTGGGCGAGGGCGTCGGGGTGAAGGCCTCGGGCGGTATCCGCAATGCAGAGACCGCTGTCGCCATGATCAATGCCGGCGCAAACCGTTTGGGTGTGTCTGCAACCGCAGCAATTCTTGAAGGCCTTGAGGACTGAATATGAACCTTATTGAACGTGCCCAACAGTGGGCTGATCACGATCCGGATCCCGTAACCGCCGAAGAGCTCGGATCATTGGTCCAGGCCGCTCGCGAAGGCGATCAGGACGCAGAACTCGAACTTGCACGTGCCATGAATGGTCCCTTGCAATTCGGTACCGCTGGCCTGCGTGGTGAGATCGGTGCCGGCGAGTCTCGGATGAACCTTGCGGTTGTTATCCGCGCGACGGCGGGCTTGTGTGCAGTGCTCCTTAAGCATGCTCCGCGCACGCCGCGTGTCGTCATCGGATGCGATGCCCGCTACGGTTCGGTTGACTTCGCTCACGCAGCCGCGCGTGTGGCCTCGGCAGCGGGATGCGAGGTGCTCTTGCTTCCCCTGATGAACCCAACCCCGCTCACCGCTTTCTCGGTGCGCGAACTGGACGCGGATGCGGGAATCATGGTGACCGCCTCGCACAATCCTCCCCGAGATAACGGCTACAAGGTCTATTTGGGTGGAACAGTCGTGACGGATGCCGGTCAGGGCGTCCAGATCGTTCCTCCCTTTGACGCAGAGATCGCCTCAGCGATTGCTTCTGCCCCCTTTGCCGATCAAATTGCACAAAATGATGAACTCATCGTCAATGTGGATCCCCGCGAAGACTACATTGCCCGCGCAGCCTCGTTGGCCTCGGGAAGCTCTGAAAGCAAGGCGGACCTGGGGATTACTCTGACGGGAATGCACGGCGTGGGTGCTGCGCTCACCAAGAAGGTCCTGGAA
Source organism: Actinomyces sp. ph3 (assembly GCF_000308055.1). Classification (GTDB taxonomy): domain Bacteria; phylum Actinomycetota; class Actinomycetes; order Actinomycetales; family Actinomycetaceae; genus Pauljensenia. The sequence continues at coordinate 86,904 of NZ_CAGY01000008.1, read as the reverse complement.
GAAGCCGGCTTCACCAATGTCACTCTGGTTGCCGAGCAGACCGATCCGGATCCGGATTTCCCGACAGTCTCTTTCCCGAACCCGGAAGAACCCGGGGCGTTGGACCTGGCAATCGCGCACGCCGCCGCGCACGGATCGGATCTGATCATTGCTGTTGATCCCGATGCTGACCGCTGTGCACTTGCTGTCCCCGACAGTGAATCTGCGACCGGTTGGCGTCAGCTCTCCGGTGATGAGATCGGGTCATTGCTGGGTGAATTCCGCGCGCAGAGCGCACCTTCGGACGCGGTTTTTGCGAACTCGATTGTCTCCTCGCGACTTTTGGGCAAGATCGCTGAGGGGCACGGTTTGAAGTACCAGCACACGCTGACCGGCTTTAAGTGGATTGCCCGCGTTCCTGGCCTCTACTTCGGCTACGAGGAAGCAATCGGTTTCTGCCCCGATCCTTCGCGTGTACGCGATAAGGACGGTATTGCAACATCCGTCGTCGCAGCCTCCCTTTTCGCGGAGCTCAAGACTCAGGGCCGCAGTGCGAAGGATGAATTGGAACGCATGGCACGCCTGTATGGCCTGCACGTGACCGCTCCCTTGACCTTCCGCGTCGATCGACTGGAGCTTATTGCTGAAGGAATGCAGCGCCTGCGTGCTCAGCCGTCGACAACCCTTGCCGGTGCTGAGGTTGAAGGCGTCGTGGACCTGTCGAAGGGGTGGGACGGCCTTCCTGGAACAGATGCACTGATGGTCACCACCACCGCTGGAGACCGCGTGATCGCACGTCCTTCGGGCACCGAACCTAAGCTCAAGTGCTATTTGGAAGTGATTCTTCCCGTTGAGGAAGGAGCCGAGGTCCCTTGGGAAGCCGCTCGCGCTCGCCTAGAAAGCATCAAGGCTGAGTTTGGCGCTGCGATCGGGATCTGAATAAGTTCCGAGGCCGCAGCGGCTGAGCAGCGCGCACAGTAGCCGCGGCGTGAAAAACCTTTGGTGGGTGTCGCCTACGGGCGGCGCCCACCAGTCTTATTCGCTTCCTTGCGATGCTACCGTCTGGGATTTGCTGTTCCATTATCGTTCGCTCTATTTCCACTTGTGCGTGGTTGACTCGCGGCAAACAAACGAGGCTGGCAGGATAAAGATGTGAGCGAAGAACACACCCCATCAGATACGCAGCCGCAAGATTTTCACGATCATCTGCTTTTGCAAGCCTTTGCGTGGGATCTCCCCGCCGATCAAAGCCTGTGGAGGAGCATTGCCGCTTCGGCGAAGGACCTTGCGGATCTGGGAATTGAAGGTGTCTGGCTTCCGCCCGCCTATAAGGGATATATGGGACGCGAAGATGTCGGCTACGGGGTCTATGACATGTATGACTTGGGTGAGTTCGACCAAAAGGGAAGCGTTGGGACAAAGTACGGGACAAAGGAAGAGTATCTGGCTGCCATTGATGCCCTTCATGCCGCGGGTATTCACGTAATTGCCGATATTGTCTTTAACCATCGCCTGGGTGGGGATGAGACCGAAGATGTTCGAGCGCGCAAGGTCGATCCGGGGAACCGAATGCAGGTGATCTCCGATGAAGAAACGATCCGAGCATGGACCCGTTTTACTTTCCCAGGTCGGGCTGGAGCTTACTCCGATTTCCAATGGGATTGGCAATGCTTTAACGGTATTGATTGGGACGAAAATACGAAGAGCAACGCTGTCTGGCTTTTTGACGGTAAAGAATGGGACCCCACTGCCGGTGAGGAGCTGGGCAACTACGACTACCTCATGGGCTGCGATGTTGATGTCTCTTCACCGCAGGTCAATGAGGAATTAGACCGTTGGGGCCGCTGGTACATCGAAACTACGGGCGTCGATGCCCTGCGGTTGGATGCCGTAAAACACATCGGTTCAGATTTCTTTGCACGATGGCTGCCAAATTTACGTCAAACAACCGGCAAACTTCTTCCCGCGGTCGGGGAGTATTGGAGCTACGACGTGGGGCAGCTGTGCTCCTACCTTGACCGAGTCCCCGATGTTGCGCTTTTTGATGTCCCATTGCATTTCCACTTCCACGAGGCTTCTGTCTCAGATGGGAATTTTGATCTCTCGCAGCTTTTTGCTAATACCCTGGTTGGGACTCGCCCAGAACGGGCCGTCACTTTCGTTGAAAACCACGACACGCAACCTGGACAGTCACTAGAGTCCACTGTCGCCCCTTGGTTTAAACTTTCCGCTTACGCCTTGATTCTGCTGCGTGATAGTGGAGTGCCCTGCGTTTTTTGGGGAGACCTTCTGGGTAGCGGTGATTCTCTTCCCGCTGTGAGTGAATTGCCCTTCCTCATGCGTGCGCGGAAGGCCGCCGCTCAAGGCCCACAGTTCGATGCATTTGATGATCCCGATGTCGTTGGTTTTTCTCGCCAAGGAATCGAAGGTGACCCATCAACTGGTTGCGCTGTCATCCTCTCAGACCGACTTGCCGGTGAGAAGCGTTTATTCCTTGGGAACTGGCGCGCGGGTGAGACCTGGGTGTGCGCTATTGGCGAGCACCCGGCCGTCGTTATCGAAGAAGACGGGTGGGCAACTTTCCCGGTTTCCGATGGTGGCCTTTCCGTTTACTTTCCCGAGGCCGCGCGCCTGTAAGGGGAGAACTGCTACTTGGCCTCGTCCGCGGAAGTCATGAGGATGGGGGAGGGGCGCAGATTGCGCATACCGTTCCACACAAGGTTAACGACGTGTGAGGCGACCTCTTCCTTGCTCATTCGGCGCTCGTCCAGCCACCACTGTCCTACCTGTGCAATCAGGCCGACTAGCATTTGTGCGTACAGGGGAGCCCACTTGGGGCTCATATTCGCCTGAGAAAACTGCTCGGCTAAGAGGTGCTCAACCTTAATGGCGACATCTCCAAGCAGCGAAGAGTAAGAGCCGGAGGTTGAATTCTGCGGGGCATCACGCACCAGAATTCGGAAACCATCCGTATGGGACTCGATGTAGCTGAGCAGGGCAAGTGCTGAATCCTCAAGGATCATTCGCGGGCGCTTGTGGGAATCCAAAGCGGCTTCCAATGCGTTCATGAGTGCCTGGACTTCGCGGTCCACAATGACGGCGTAGAGGCCTTCTTTTCCCCCGAAATGTTCATAAATCACGGGTTTTGAGATCTTTGCCTGAGCAGCAATTTCCTCGACACTGGTGCCATCAAATCCTTTTGAGGCAAAAGTCGCACGTCCCACGGCAACTAGTTGCTCGCGACGCGCAAAAGCGCTCATTCTCATCCGCTTCTCGGCCATGTCTTAACCGTACACGCAGACGGTGTTGGAGGTTCTAGATGGCATAACACGGTGTGTTTATGGCACAATCTATGTGTCCTTCCGCCTTGGTGTAACGGCAGCACAGAGGTTTTTGGTGCCTTTAGTCTAGGTTCGAATCCTAGGGGCGGAGCTCAGGATGAGCGCGCGTGAAAGGGCGACATGACTACTCCCACAGCAGTGATTGTTCTGGCCGCCGGCGCCGGAACCCGAATGAAGTCTTCCCTTCCCAAGGTTGTTCATCCAGTCGTTGGGCGTTCAATGATCGGTCACGCGCTGCACGCAGCTGCGGGGACTCACCCCGATCATCTTGTTGCGGTTGTTCGTCACCAGCGCGAACTCGTCGCTGCGGAAATCCTGCGCAACAACCCCGATGTGATCATTGCAGACCAGGATGATATCCCCGGAACCGGTCGTGCGGTGCAATGTGCTCTTGATGAGCTTCTGCGTCGCGGGCATAGCCTTTCGGGCACGATCTTGGTGACTTACGGCGATGTTCCCATGCTTGATGCAGACACTCTGAATGCTCTTGTTCGCTCTCATGATGAGCGCGGTGCAACAGTGTCAGTCTTGACGACAATTGTTGATGACCCCACCGGCTACGGGCGGATCATCCGTGACGATGCCAGCGGCGATGTCTGCCGGATTGTCGAACAAAAAGATGCATCTGAAGCAGAGCGTCAGATCCGCGAAATCAACGCTGGGATCTACGCATTTGATGGTGAGTTCCTTCGCGACGCATTGATGCACGTTGGGACCAATAACAATCAGGGTGAGGTTTACCTCACGGATGTTCTTGCCCAGGCATACCAAGCGGACCGCGTGACAAACGGTGTCATTCTTGAGGATCAATGGATGGCGCAGGGTTGCAACGACCGGATCCAGCTTGCCGAATTGGCCGCAGAAATGAACCGTAGGATCTGCGTGGAGCACATGCGTTCAGGCGTTTCCATTGTGGATCCCTCAAGCACATGGATCGAGTGCGATGTCCGCATTGACGCGGATACAACGATCTATCCCAACACTGTTCTGCGCGGTCGCACCGAGATCGCCACGGGCTGCGAAATTGGCCCGGGAACAACACTGACGAATGCGCAGGTCGGGCCGGGGTGCCGAGTGCCTGCCGCCTGGGTCAGTAACACACGCCTAGAAGGCGATACGATAGTAGCGCCTTTTACTTCGATCGAACGGTGAACAAGGATACTGCTCGACGAAAAAAGTCCGCATAAACGGGAGGGACATACCGCATGACGGGGCTGGTAACCAGCGGTGAAAAGCGTCTGGTTCTTGTATCGGGTCGAGCACACATTGAACTCGCCCAGCAGGTTGGCGAAGAGTTGGGTTGCGGAGTTTCTCCGACGACCGCCTATGACTTCGCCAGTGGGGAAACCTACGTTCGTTTTAACGAATCAGTACGTGGTGCGGATGTCTTCGTCCTGCAATCGCATACCGGTGAAGTGAATAAGTGGCTGATGGAACAGCTCTTGATGATCGATGCGGCGAAGCGAGCATCGGCCAAGCGCATTACCGCAGTCGCCCCCTATTACCCCTACGCGCGCCAGGATAAGAAACACCTGGGGCGCGAACCTATTTCTGCCCGCCTTATTGCTGATCTGTACAAGACGGCGGGTGCGGATCGCATCATGAGTGTTGACCTGCACGCTTCGCAGGAACAGGGCTTCTTTGACGGTCCGGTTGACCACCTCTGGGCGATGCCCGTCCTGGTTGACTACGTGCGCTCGCGCGTTGATCCGTCCAATGTCTGCATGGTCTCGCCCGACGCCGGTCGTATTCGCGTCGCAGAGAAGTGGTCAGCAAAGCTGGGTGGATGCCCCTTGGCTTTCGTCCACAAGACTCGCGATACCACCCGTCCCAACGTAGCTGTTGCTAACCGCGTTGTTGGCGATGTTGCGGGTAAGCAGTGTGTGATGGTCGATGACATGATCGACACCGCTGGCACCATTTCTGAGGCCGTTAAGGTTGTGATGAATGCGGGTGCCTCCTCCGTTATCGTTGCTGCAACCCACGGTATTTTGTCCGATCCTGCAGCTCAGCGTCTTTCCGAATGCGGTGCCCAGGAAGTGATCGTTACCGACACCCTGCCCATTGCACTTGAGAAGCGTTTCGATAATCTGACAATCCTGCCGATTGCTCCTCTGCTTGCACGTGCAATCCGCGAGGTTTTCGACGATGGATCGGTCACATCTCTCTTTGATGGGGTCGCCTGAGGCCTCAAAACGCGCTATTCTGGCTAGGTTGCTCCGGCGAGGGCGCGAAAGCGCCGTTATCGACAGGGCTTTCTGTAGGGTTATCCTTCAGATTCCTAGCGCCGGTGCGTGGAATGAACTATTTGAAGGAGGCTCTCATGAGCAACCCCACGCTGGTCGCACAGACCCGTTCTGAATTTGGTAAGGGTGCAGCACGTCGCGCACGTCGCGCCGGCCTGGTCCCCGGTGTCCTTTACGGTCACGGTGGCGAGCCCGTTCACGTTGATCTCCCCGCTCACGAGCTCTTCCTGGCTGTCCGTGGCCAGAAGAATGCTCTGCTCGAGCTGGTCATCGAGGGCAAGAAGCAGCTTGCTCTGGTGAAGGAAGTTCAGCGTCACCCCGTTTCTCGCGATCTTCTCCACGCCGACTTCCTGGCCGTCAAGGCCGGCGAAGTGGTCGACGTCGAGGTTCCCGTTTCGATCATCGGTGAGTCCGCAGCCGGCACCCAGCACACTCAGGAAGAGTTCGCACTGCTGGTTAAGGCCCCCGCCACCGCTATCCCCGAGTCCATCGAGGTTGACATCACCGGTATCGAGGCCGGCACCGCCGTTCGCGTTGCCGATGTGACCTTCCCCGAGGGCGTCGTCTCCGAGCTCGATCCCGAGACTGTCGTTGTCACCGTCTCCGAAGAGGTCGTCGAGGTCGAAGAAGAGGAAGCACCCGCCGAGGCTGCTGAAGAATCAGCTGAGTGATCTCACTTCACTTAAGGGAGGCTTGCCGTTAGGCAAGCCTCCCTTTTTATTACACTGAGAAGTATGAATCGACTTCACGTCATTATTCCCGCCGGGGGAGTGGGCTCTAGGCTGTGGCCTCTATCGCGTAAGGATCGGCCGAAATTTCTGCTTGACCTGCGCATGAGTGGAAAGAGCTTGCTCCAAGAGACCATTGACCGTCTGGCTCCAATCGCAGCTTCTTTCACGATTGTCACGGGGCGTGCACATGAACAAGCCGTGCGTGCTCAGATCCCCCAGGGACTTGATGTCACTGTGCTTGTCGAGCCTCAGGGGCGCGATTCGATGCCCGCTATCGGTTTGGCTGCTTATGTCATTCGTCAGCGCTTTGGTGACGAGGCTCCGATTGCTTCTTTCGCGGCTGATCATGCGATTACTCATCCTCAGGTTCTTCTTGACTGCGTGGAACGTGCGCTGGAAGTTGCTCAGAAGGGCTACGTTGTCACGATTGGCCTGAGGCCGCTGACCCCTTCGACAGCCTATGGCTACATCGCCCCAGGAGCCCCCTTTGAAATGGAGTCTCCCGAAAAGGGATCTATTGTGCGCTCTTTCGTTGAAAAACCGGATGAAGAGACCGCGAAGCAGTACTGTGAACAGGGCTACCTGTGGAATGCTGGAATGTTCATTATGACCGCAGGAACTCTTGCCCGTGCGCTTACGCGTTTTCATCCCGATATGGATACACATCTGAGCGCGATTGGGAGCCAATGGGGAAGTGAAAGCTCTGCTCAGACCCTGAGCGAAGAATGGCCCACGCTTACGAAGATCGCTATCGATCATGCCATCGCCGAACCGCTTGCCTCCGAGGGGGGAGTGGCCGTTGTTCCAGCGACCGACATGGGCTGGACAGACGTAGGTGATTTTGACGCGCTTGCACAGATTAGCTCTGAAGGGCAGGCCCTTCGGATTGATTCCCCTGATTCATTCGTCCGATCTTTGACCGGCCAAAAAATTGTTTTGGTTGGAGCGCCGAATATGGCTGTCATCGCTACAGAGGACGCAATCTTGGTTGTTGACCGTAATCGCGCGCAGGACGTGAAACACGTGGTTGACCAGTTGACGCAGAGCGGAGAGGACGAACTCCTTTAGGATGAAGACCATGACTCGATTCGCGCGTGCACACCTATGCGCAGCAACAAGCGCTTTGATGCTTCTCCTTGCTGGCTGCTCCTCAGCCCCTGCGTCAAATGCTCAAACTCAGCTGTGCGGAATTTCTGACGCAGCTGGGTGGGATAGCGCGACCTCGCAAACTCCGGCGAAACGGGCAATTTCGCAGGCGGCCTCGGAAATCGGAGGGGAAGCAAAATTCGCCACCGGCGAAGGCGAACTGGATGCGCTTCTCAAGGGCGGATGCACCATTGTTATCTCCGAAGGCCAGGGAATGACTCAGGCCATCACCCAGGCGGCAAAGAAAAACTCGTCAGTCCGCTTCATTACCGTTAACTCTGGTTTCGAATCAGCAAATAAAACTGTCGAGCCCAGTAACGGCAAGGCTGTTGTCTCGCGCGCGACACAGGGCGCCTATATGGCCGGTTATGCTTCCGCAGGTTTGACGACGACCGGAACTATCGCAGGATTTGGTGGGGTTGAAACCAGCGAACGCCAAGCGCTGATGGATGCCTTTGCGCAGGGAGTTGACGCCTACAACCTCTCATATGGGACATCGATCCGCTTTGAAGGATGGGATACCACTCGCATGCGCGGAACCTTCACCGGAAACGATGATCCGGCAAGCATCAAGGAAGCAGCTTCAAAGGCACTTGCTGCGGGTGCGGATATTTTGGTCCCCTTCGCAGACGGCGGAAACCAAGGCGCGCTCCAAGCACTTGAGGCAGCCGGAAATAACTCGGCCCAGCGCTTGGTCTGGATGGGTGATGACCTTCCCAGCGACCTTCCCCAGGTCATTACGGCGGTAACGACGACCACGAAGGACCACGCGACCGAGGCAATTACCTCCGCACGAGGAAGCGATTTCTCAACGAATGCAGTTATCGATTCTCTTGATAATAACGGCGTGACACTGGCGCCTTTCGCTGCTCACGAGGCACTCATGACCCCCGAGCTCAAGGACTCCTTGGCCTCGATGCGCCAGCAGCTTCTCACTGGCAGCCTTGTGATCACGACTCAATTTGACCCCCTGTTGATTTCTCCCCGTAAGTGAAGGACCCCATGGAACACGCACACCAAAATTCCTCCTATCGTCGAGGCCCGGTGATCCTTCGCGGAGGAAAGATCCCTCGCGAAACATCCGATACCGGCCTGCTGCGCCCCCAGTCCTCTGCGGATTGGCTGCACGAGGATCCCTGGAGGGTGCTTCGTATCCAATCGGAGTTTGTCGAAGGCTTTGGAGCGCTTGCCGAGTTGGGTCCGGCAGTGTCGGTTTTCGGCTCGGCTCGTACCCCTGCTGGAAGTGAAGATTGGGAGCGTGCGCGCTCCATCGGCTCCCTATTGGTGCAAGCTGGCTTTGCCGTGATTACCGGTGGTGGACCGGGAATTATGGAAGCGGCCAATAAGGGTGCGTGGGAAGCGGGAGGGACCTCCGTCGGCTTGGGAATTGAGCTTCCTCACGAGCAGGGAATGAATGAATGGGTAAATGTTGGAATTAATTTCCGTTATTTCTTTGCCCGTAAGACCATGTTCATGAAATATTCCTCGGGCTTTATCGCTATGCCGGGTGGTTTTGGCACGATGGATGAGCTGTTTGAGGCTGCGACCTTGGTGCAAACCGGTAAGGTGCATTCCTTCCCGATCGTTTTGGTTGGGCGCGAGTACTGGGGTGGATTAGTTCAGTGGATTAATTCGACCATGAAGGAATCGGGAATGCTGTCGAGTAATGACCCTCAACTTCTGCACGTGGTCGATAGTCCCGAAGAAGCTGTGGAAATAGTAATTGGACACAAATAATTCAATACCTTACTAAAACACGGCATTCTCGGTAGAATAAATGTGTTTTTAGCGGTATTTAATACCCGGCGTTCAGAAGGGAAACGAACATGGCAGCTATGAAGCCGCGAACCGGAGATGGTCCCCTCGAGGCAGAAAAAGAGGGTCGTGGGATTGTCATGCGTATCCCCAGCGAAGGCGGCGGCCGTCTGGTTATCGAACTCAGCGCTGAAGAAGCACAGGAACTGGCTCAGGCTTTAGCTAACGCTCTGTGAGGCACTCAGAGCCTCCCCAAGAGTCAGGCTTCCGACATAGAGAGCCTTGCCAACAATCACTCCATCCAGATAGCCTTCACGCCTCAAGGTGTGGATGTCCTCGATATGACGGATTCCTCCCGAGGCAACCAGAAGCGTAGGTGTTTTCGCCCGTAGATCTCTGAGTAGGTCTACGGGCGGTCCCATAAGTGCCCCGTCTCGTTGGCGCTCGGTGACGATGTAGCGCTGCACACCGGCTTGGTCCAGAATACGGCAGACTTCCCAAAGGTTACCCGCGTCCCCATCAACGCCTCGCGGACGAATTCGATCACCCTCAACATCGATGCAGATATTGAGGTGTCCGGCGAACTCAGCAATCAAGGTGCGGACCCGATCGATATCGACCAAGGCCTGAGAAGCCAGATTGACGCGATCAGCACCTGCCTGAAGCGCAGCTTCGATATCCTCCCCGCTGCGTACCCCACCAGACCACTCGATGCGGCATTCAGGCGCATGCCGGCCTGAGACGGATGCTCCAGATCCATGAAGTTCAGAAATCACCTCAGAAAGCACATCTGAGTTGTTTCCTCGCTCAAAGGCCGCATCAATATCGACCAGATGAATCCAGCTCGCTCCCTGAGCAATGAAGGAACGCGCAAGCTCGAAGGGATCAGCACTGGTCGAGCCCTCACGGCCGTCAGTTCCACGGTGCGTGAGGGCCCGGCCGTTGGCAATGTCAAGGGCGGGAAGAATATCCACGACTCAGTTGTTTCCGTGATTCAGGGTTGCCTGGTACATCGGTGCGAAGAACTCACCCAGCCGTAGAAGAGTTTCGTTCAACGCATCGCGAGTGCCGTTCTTTTCCTCTTCTGCAATTTGTGCCGCATGCTCGGCGATGATGCGCACGATTGCTGAACCCGAGATCGCGCCATCTGCTCCCGCCTGAAGTGCTGCACGGACGTGCTCGGGTCGGGAAATCCCAAAACCCAAGAGAACAGGAGCGGCCGCTTCCTCGCGAAGCTTTGCGACGGCCTCGTGCAGGCCCACGGTCGAGGCCTCGTGGTCCGCGCCGGTCACGCCCACGCGAGAAACCGCGTAGACGTACCCGCGTGCAGAGTGCGCGACATCGCTCAGGGTGCGAGGCGAGGCCGATGGGGGAGCGATGTACACGCTGTCGATCCCCGACTTAAGCGCTGCTTCTCCGAATGGATGCCCCTCGCGGATCGGGAGATCTGGGATGAGCACCGAATCGACTCCCGCCTGCGCGCAGAGCGCATAGAAACGATCAACCCCGATGGAGAAGGGAACATTCGCGTAGACCAGCAGCCCAATGGGGAGATCAGGGTGCGAGTCGCGAATGCGAGAAAGGATCCGGAAGCACTCATCGATAGCAGTACCGGCCTGAAGGGCCCGCAGGTGTGCTTCCTGAATAACAACGCCGTCTGCGACCGGATCTGAGAAGGGAATCCCGAGCTCAAGAGCATCCGCGCCATCGGCGATGAGTGCCTCGATGATCGCCTCGCAGGACGCAGGAGTGGGGTCGCCCAGCATCACAAAGGGGACGATTGCCCCGCGTTCCTGTGCGGCGCAGCGCTCAAACATTGATGCGTAGCGAGTCATCGTTCCTCCTTAGATGAACCCAGATCATAGGAATGGGTCCTATGGGTTCCAAAGCCGGCACGTTCTTGTGCAACAAGCTCAGCGGCGCGGGCAACGGCTCCGTCCCTAGAGAAGGAGCCTCCCAAGCGCTCGCGGACTTGGTCGAGGTCCTTATCGCCTCGGCCGGATAGACACACAAGCAGTGTGGGGACCTGTCCCTCGCGCGTATCAAGTCCCTCGGTGTGGCCCGTATCCTTGAGCTCACGCGCCATCTTGAGGGCGTAAGCCAAGGCGTGAGAGGACTCCATTGCCGGAATGATTCCCTCATGACGCGAGAGCTCGATGAAGGCGTTGACGGCCTCGTCATCGGTGATTCCCACGTAGTGAGCGCGGCCGCTCGCAGCTAAATAGGCGTGCTGCGGGCCGACACCGGGGTAGTCCAAGCCTGCGGAAATTGAATAGGACTCCTCGACCTGCCCCTCGTCAGTGCGCATGAGGTAGGAACGCGCCCCGTGAAGAACACCGACCTTGCCCTCGTGGATTGCCGCGCCGTGGTGTCCGGAATTCAGTCCCTCACCCGCAGGCTCAACGCCGTAGAGCGCAACAGATGGATCGTCAATAAAGTCAGCGAACATACCGATTGCGTTTGAGCCTCCACCCACGCAGGCAATAACCGCGTCGGGGAGTGCACCGGTTTGCGCGAGGATCTGAGCGCGTGCCTCGGTTGAAATAATGCGGTGGAATTCGCGAACCATTGTGGGGAAGGGGTGTGGACCGGCCGCGGTTCCCAACAGGTAGTGCGAGGTCTTAAAGGTTGCTGTCCAGTCGCGCAGGGCTTCGTTAACGGCATCCTTGAGGGTTCCGCTGCCCGCGGTCACGGGGACAACGGTTGCCCCCATGAGCTCCATGCGCTCGACGTTTGGGGCCTGTCGAACAACATCGACCGCGCCCATGTAGATCGTGCATTCCAATCCCAAAAGCGCACATACCATTGCGGTTGCGGTCCCGTGCTGGCCAGCTCCGGTTTCAGCGATGATGCGCGTCTTACCCATGCGCTTAGCCAGCAGAGCCTGTCCGAGAACCTGGTTACCCTTGTGTGCGCCGCCGTGGACCAGATCCTCACGCTTGAGGAAGATCCGAGCACCGCCACCGGGAAGGTTGCGGAGCTCTGTGACGGGGGTGGGACGTCCCAGGAACTGATGGAGAAGAGTATTGATCTCCTCGATGAAAGTTGGGTCGTCAATTGCCTGGACGAATGCTTCTTCAAGCTGGTCCAGTGCGGGGATCAAAAGCTCAGGAACGTATTGGCCGCCGAATTGCCCGAAGTAGGGGGAAAGCTTCGTTGGGCGCTCGGGCGCTTCTTCGTCCTTCGTACCCTCCGTCTTTGCGCCGAGGCGTTCACTGGAGTAGGGCCTCCACGAGGTGTGGAGCGCAGCTTCTTCGAGGAAGGCATGGCCGGCACTGGGCTGGCCTCCTGCGATCTCCCAAGCTGCCTGTGCGGGATCATCCGAACCTGAGAGCGAGGAGCCAACTAATAGCGCGTCGACGTAAGGAGCAAGAGTCATCACATCATCGCGTGAATGGACGCCAGACTCACCAACGATTACTGCTCCCTTTGGAGCAAGGGGAGCCAGCTTCTGCGTGCGGGTAATGTCGATCTGAAGCGTGCGAAGGTCACGATTGTTGATGCCAATGATGCGTGCACCCAGGTGCTGAGCGCGGTGCATATCCTCTTCGCTGTCAACTTCGGTCAGGACGTCCATTCCCAGGCGCTGGGCCGCCAAGGAAAGCTCCGTGTAGTCCTGATCGTCTAGAACGGACAGCATCAGTAAGATCGCATCTGCACCGTGAGAGCGAGCAGCCGTGATCTGAATGGGATCAATGATGAAGTCCTTGCACAAGACAGGCTGGTTAACCTCGTCTCGTACCTCATCAAGATCAGCGAAATTGCCGTTGAAACGGTCGGGCTCTGTCAACACACTGATCGCTGCGGCGTAGCGAGAGTAGGCACGAGCCAAAAGGCGCGGAGAATATGCACCCTCGATAATTGTGCCCAAAGTCGGAGATGCCGACTTGCACTCCATGATGATTGCCGGGCCGCTGGGACGAGGCTGGAAGCCTTCCTTATCGTCGTAACGACGCGTGCGTAGTGCGTCCTCAAAAGAGCGCGTCGAGCGAGGAAGCGTTAGGGGATCGATGTGTCCGTAGGCCTCGTGAAGTTCAGGAAGACGCGTCCGACGCTGAGCAACGATCGAATCAAGGACGGTCCCGGTTTCGCGCAATCGCGTGGAAATGGGAGAGAAAGACGGCTGGTTCACTGGTTCTCCTGCTCTTTCAATTCGCGTGCGGTCGAAACGATGGTCTCGAGGTGGGAGGCGACGGCGCCGCTGGAGAGTTGAGACAGTGCCAATTCGGTTCCCTGGTTCAAAGATTCCGCCTTGCCAGCCAAATAGAGCATTGCACCGCTTGTCGCAGCGATGGCCTCGCGCTGGGCAGGCGCGCCCTTCCCGGCGAAGATCTCTGAGATCAGACGCAGGTTTTCTTCTGCATCCCCACCGACCAAGTCTGAGAGCGGAGCAGGAGTAATTCCCAGCTCCTCAGGGGTCAGGGTAAAGGAAGCAATACCCTCTTGGGTGATCTCGCGGATCTCGGTGGGACCGTGGACGGCGAATTCATCGGTACCGCTACCGTGAACCACCAGTGCATGCTTTAGACCCAAGGACGCCAAAGCCTTCGCAACGACATCCAGGAGTTCAGGCTTACCAACCCCCAGTACCTGGTAGGACAGCGGCGCGGGGTTCACCAAGGGGCCGATGAGATTGAAGATCGTCGGGTTCTTCAAAGCGCCGCGCACGGGTGCGACATAGCGCATTGCAGGGTGATACTTCTGCGCGAACAAGAAGCAGAAACCGGTGCGTTCCAAGAGCTTCGCTGAAGAAGCGGGGGAGAGGTCCAGGGGGATACCCGCGGCCTCAACAAGGTCTGCGGCTCCAGCCTTCGAAGACACCGCTCGGTTACCATGCTTGGCGACCTTGAGTCCCATGGACGCCGCAACGAAAGCCGAGGCCGTCGAGATATTGATTGTTCCGACACCGTCACCGCCCGTTCCGACGACGTCAATGACGCCGGGAGCAGCCGTTGTGAAGTGTTGTGCTGCTGAACGGAAAGCTTCTGCCGCACCCGCAATTTCACTGGGCTGCTCGCCGCGTGCGTGAAGTGCTCCAAGGAAAGCTGCGATTTCAATTTCGCTGAGTTCCCCGCGTGACATCTCCTCGAAAACGGAACGTGCCTGTTCCTGGTCTAGTAGGTGACCGTTCAATGCGCGGCGCAGAAAGGACTCACTCATGTCAATTCCTTGAATTAGTAGCGGTGGATAGGGTTAGGTCAGCCAGCAGAGCACGCAGAAGAAGCGGCCCAGCCGGAGTCAAAATCGATTCTGGGTGGAATTGCAGACCGATGCACGGCGCACTGCGGTGACGCGCAGCCATGACAATCCCATCGCGGGTGTGTGCCAAGGACACCAAAGCGTCGGGAAGGCTACGCGTGCCCAGAGAGTGGTAACGCGCGACGGAGATATATCCGTGCTCAGCATCGTCACCGGGACGGGGAGCCTCTGCAATTGAGGAGAAGGCGGGGTCTTCAATGCCGGCCTCGGTAAGCTCAATGCGGTCGGTGCGCCCATGGGTTGCCCCTACTGGACCGACGACGCCCCCGCAGGCCTCGACCATTGCTTGGAAGCCCAGGCAAATCCCCAAGGTCGGAATATTCTCACGGAGAGCCACCTCAAGGATCTCCATCATGTTTCCTGCGCCTCGGGGATGCCCCGGACCGGGAGAAAGAATCAAGAGAGGACGTTCGCCTGCAGCGCGCTCGGCCTCGGTCGGAACAAGTGCCTTGAGAAGCGTTGATGTTGGAGTCGTATTACGGAAGACCTGCACTGCGGCCTCGCGGGCGGTTAAATCCACCAAGTTGTAGACGAAAGAGTCGCGGTTATCCAGGAAAATGACGCGCATCTTAGAACTCGCTTTCTTCCGCATTCGAGGAAATGGCCAGAGACCGACCGGTTGACGCAGCCAAAGCGCGCAAAACAGCGCTTGCCTTGTGGACGGTTTCTTCAGCCTCGCGAGCGGGGACAGAGTCTGCAACGACTCCGGCCCCTGCCTGCACGATCGCTTGCCCGTCCTTGACGAAGGCTGAACGGATAACGATGCAGGTATCGAGCTCGCCGTCGCCTCGGAGGTAACCGACAGCACCGCCGTATGAGCCGCGACGCTGACCTTCGTAGTTGCGGATGAGTTCTGCCGCGCGAAGCTTTGGAGCCCCCGTCAGCGTCCCCATGGTCATCGATGCGCGGAAAGCATCCAAGGGGTGCAAATCTTCTGCCAGGGTGCCGCTAACCTCAGATACCAGGTGCATGACTCGCGAATAGCGGTCGACGCGCAAGAGCTGCTCAACGCGACGAGTTCCTCGTTGCGAAACGCGTGCGACATCGTTGCGTGCCAAGTCAACGAGCATCACGTGCTCGGCAACTTCCTTCGCATCCGAACGCAATTCAAGTTCCAAGCGGATATCAAGCTCGTGATCGATACTGCCGTCGGGGGCGAATCCTCGAGGGCGTGTCCCGGCAATAGGGCGAATTGCAACCGTTCCGTCCTTTGCTGAATGAAGCAGTGAGGATTCCGGAGATGCGCCGAAAAGCTCGAAGTCGTCCGCGCCGATATAGAACATGTATGGACTGGGATTCTCATCTCGCAAAAAGCGGTAGCTTCTCAGTGCATTCGGGCAATCCGCAATAAAACCGCGAGAGGGAACGACCTGGTAGATATCGCCAGCGGCGATGTGCTCTTGCATGGTCGTCACCAGAGCCTCGAAGTCATCATCAGAGATGGTTGGGCGCGCAATAAGAGGCTGCGATGTGGGATCGATTTTCATTTCCGAGGCCGTGGAGGTCTCGGTCGACAGCGGAGCGTGGTCGATTGCCTGGGCAAGTGCATCGATTTGCTGCTCAAGAGAATCGCGGTCAAGTGAGGCTCCGACAAGGTTTGCGCTTTGCGACGGATGGTCAACCACCAAGATGATTCGCGCAAGGAAGAACAAGTAATCAGGGCAGGAATTAAATCCCTGGTCGACATCGGGTAGGGATTCGTATGTTGCGAGGTAATCGAAAGAAACGGTTCCGGCGACCAAAGGCAGGTGCGGGTGATCGATGGGAGTATCGGTGAGAACCCGCAGTGGCTCCATGGTTGCGCGCTCTTTCAAGCGAGTTTCCTCATCGGCCTCGTCTTCACGGAGGGAGGGAAGCTCGAAGAGAGCATGCGTCTCCTTCCGCTCGCGTAGGGCATTCGGGAGAGCCTCACAGACCTGATTGAGTGCGCTTTGCCCATCAACCGGATTGGTCGAGGTGATGCGTACGTAGTCCCCATCGCATTGAATCGACGCTGAAGTATCAAGAACTGCAATGGTGGTGAGATGCTGCTTAGAAGCGATATCGGCGCTATCCAACAGGACAACTCGGGTTGGGTGACCCGAGGCCGATTGGGGGACCAACCCCTTTTCGCACAGGTAAGCCAAAAGCTTGCCGCCGTCGGGGTGGTAGCGCACCTCGCGCGAGATCACGTGGGGTGTGTCTGCGTGTGTCATTGTGTTCCTATCCCTTGCCCTCGGCGGGCCAGTGCAACGAAAAAGGCCCGCCACATGAGCGAGCCTTGATCATTTCCAGGTACGTCAAAGGAGGCCCGCCCTTAGGGGAGCCACCACCACATCTGAGATGCTGAAGTACCAAACATGTTTTTCATACTAATGCCGGGTGCTCGGGGGCGCCAACGCTGCCAGAAAGTGAGACATACAAATCCAATCGGATAAGGGAAGTAGAAAGAGCGACGCCCGCAGATCACGAGGAAGAGATCTACGGGCGTCAGAAGAAGAGTTGAAGATGCGGCCTGGTTCAGCGTCGTTTGACTGCAGCAAGAAGGCCATCACCAACGGGGAGCATCGCGGGGATGAACTCCTCAGAAGATCCCAGGACCTTTGCAATCTCGCGCATCATGACGGTTTGCTCATCGCGCTGCGCGGGATCAGCAACCTGGTCATGCCAGAGAGCATGGACGATCACGATCAGTCCACCGGGGCGCAGGACACGGAGCGCATGATCCAAATAATCGGGGATTTCGGCGTTGGGGGCATCGATCACCATCATGTCGTAACCGCGGGCAGCCATACGGGGTAGGACGTCCAATGCGCGGCCCGCAATGAGGCGGGTACGTTGGGAGGGAATCCCAGCTGCCGTAAAGGCGCGGCGCGCGTGCTTGTGGAATTCAACCTCTTGATCGATAGTGGTCAAAACTCCATCCGGAGACATGCCTTGGAGCAGCCAGAGACCAGAAACGCCGGCACCCGTACCAATCTCCAGAACTGCTTTTGCGCCGCAGGTTGCAGCCAGAAGACGAAGGGCGGCACCAACTCCGGTTGAGACAGGATCAGCACCCAAATCGGTGGCAGCCTCGCGAGCTTGCGCAAGAAGCTCGTTTTCTTCGACGAATTCTTCCGCGAAAACCCAACTCAAGGCTTTATCTGACGCCATCTTTTCCTCCGCACTCGTGTACCTATGTCTCATAGGTTACGCACAACCCTTGTCAACTTGATGACTACGCGCCATTGTGGTGGCGATTCCTTGAATTAAATGGTTTTGTTCAGGGGAGCGACACCCAGTGGGCGTCCCGCAAGCCCGCGCGAGGCGTGAGCGAGCGAGCCCGCGAGCTCTTGGAGGACCTGCGCAGCGGGACCTTCGTGTGTTGAAACGGGATCGCCAGCATCTCCGCCTTCGCGCAGTGAAATGTCCAGCGGAACCTGTCCCAGAAGCGGAACCGAATAGCCCAGCTGGGCGCTCAAGCGATCAGATACAGACTGCCCGCCACCGTGACCGAAGATCTCCAACTTGGAGCCGTCAGGCTGGGGGAGGTAGGACATATTTTCGATGACGCCGATGACTTTCTGATCCGTCTGGGTTGCGATCGAACCGGCGCGCTCAGCGACCTCGGCCGCAGCAATCTGCGGGGTTGTCACAACAAGAATTTCAGCATTGGGCAGGAGCTGTGCGATCGAAATTGCGACATCGCCGGTGCCGGGAGGCATATCGATGAGTAGAACATCAAGGTCGCCCCAGAAAACATCTGCAAGGAATTGCTGAAGTGCGCGGTGGAGCATAGGGCCACGCCAAATGACGGGCTGGCCATCGGGAACGAACATGCCAATCGAGACAACCTTGACTCCTTCGGCTCCCAAAGGCGGAATGATCATTCCGTCAATGACCTGAGGATCGTGGCTCACTCCCAGCATTCGAGGGATTGAGAAGCCATAGATGTCGGCATCCATCACTCCGACCTTGAGGCCTTGACGAGCCATCGCAGCGGCAAGGTTTGCGGTCATTGAGGACTTGCCGACGCCGCCCTTTCCCGAGGTGACGGCAATGACGCGCGTCAGAGAATCGGGGCGTGCAAACAGAATTTCACGTTCGGGGCGACCACCGTTGAGCTTCT
Organism: Actinomyces sp. ph3; assembly: GCF_000308055.1. Taxonomy (GTDB): domain Bacteria; phylum Actinomycetota; class Actinomycetes; order Actinomycetales; family Actinomycetaceae; genus Pauljensenia. The sequence goes on along the minus strand of NZ_CAGY01000008.1, from coordinate 68,357 downwards.
CGCGAAGAGCCTTTTTCTGCTCATCGTTCATGACATCCATGGTGACCTTGACATCCGTCACGCCATCAAGGGCGCTGAGAGTCTTATTGACGTCGTCTGAGATCGTTGTTCGCAGAGGGCACCCCGCTGTCGTCAGCAAAATCGTGACCGAAACCGTTGAACCATCGATATTGATGGAATCGACCATATTGAGATCGGTAATTGGACGACGAATTTCGGGGTCGATAACAGTCGACAGGGCATCAAGAACGTTCTGCGAGGTCAAAGTCATGGTGTCAATCCTATGACCCAGCAACGGTTTGCGCAGACTGGTTTAGCTGTCGGCGTGATGCGGAGTAGACAGATCCGCAGAATCCTCTGCTTGGTCCGTATTTCCCTGTGCGCTTAGCTGCACAAAACGTTCATCGCGCTCTTCAAGTTCCTCGCGCAGGTCGTTAAGCATATCGCGAAGTTCTGAGCGGACGAAGTCGCGCGTTGCCACGTCTTGTAGCGCAAGGCGAAGACCAGCAATTTCGCGGGTCAGATACTCGGTGTCGGCAAGGTTGCGTTCCGCGCGTTGACGATCTTGTTCTGCTTGGACGCGGTCACGATCATCTTGACGGTTCTGTGCAAGAAGGATCAGAGGTGCCGAATATGAAGCCTGGGTTGAGAAAGCGAGGTTCAGCAAAATAAAGGGGTAAGGATCCCACGCGTACTTTTCTGAGACCTTGTAAAGGAGGACGTTCGCGGCAATCCACGAGACGACGAAAATCGTCATGTAGAGGATGAACTTCGGCGAACCCATGAAGCGGGCCGTGGCCTCAGCAAACTGGCCAAAACCATCGCCAGAGGAACGGCGGCGAAAAAGCTTAAACTTCCGCTCGGTGGGGGTATCAAGACGATCAGCCATCAATACTCCTTGCCATTACTCGGTCGGTCACATCATCATCCCAGTCACGCCAGTCACGTGGCAGCAGCTCGTCCAAAACGTCATCGACGGAAACGGCGCCCAGAAGGTGCCCGTCTTCATCGACAACGGGAAGAACTGTCAGGTTGTATGTCGCCAGCAGACGCGTCACAGTCGCGACGTGAGCGTCGGGGGAGAGCCTGTCGAGGTCGGTGTCCATGATGGTCCCCACAAGCGTATTGGGGGGTTCGCGAAGTGCGCGCTGGAAATGGACAGCACCTAAGTATTGACCCGTCGGGGTTTCCAAGGGCGGTCGTGCGATAAAAGCAGCTGCGGCCAAAGAAACCGGAAGGTCGGAACGACGAATAGAAGCGAGCATCTGAGCCACAGTCGCATCGGGGGCTAAGATGACCGGTTCGGTGGTCATCAAGGAACCGGCTGTTGATTCCTTGTAGGCCATGAGTCGACGAACGTCTGCAGCTTCATCGGGCTCCATCAAGGACAGCAGAGACTGTGCTGTTTCAACGGGAAGCTCAGACATGAGGTCAGCCGCGTCGTCTGGCTGCATCGCGTCCAAAACGTCCGCAGCGCGCTTGGATTCCAGCTGAGAAACGATCGACACGCGGTCGTCTTCGCCCAGCTCTTCCAGCACGTCTGCAAGACGTGAGTCGGGGAGCTCCGTTGCGACGGCCAGCTGTCGTTCTGTAGGAAGGTCGTGGATGAAGTCTGCGAGGTCCGCTGCCTTCATGTCTTCCGTGTGTTGAATCAGAGCGGTCGCTGCTTGGTTTGAATCGGTCTTGAGCAGTGAAGAGACCTCATCGATGCGAACCGTCATGGTTGTTCCACCGCGTTTGAAGCCCAAAGTTGTTGTGCGAACGCGCTGGACGTGCAGAGTGGAGATGATCCAGTCACGAGGGCGGCGTTGCTGCATAGCGACGTCAAGGATCTTCACAACGCCGCTTCCGTCATTCATTGTGACTTCGCGATCGAAAAGCTCAGTGATGACAAGCGTTTCAACGGGGCGTTGGTTGAAAGACCGAATATTGAGCAGGCCAGTTGTGATGACGGAACCGGATTCAATTGCCGTCACACGAGTAAAGGGCAGAAATACGCGTTTTCGGGGGCCAACCTCGACGACGAAGCCGATGACGTTGGCGGTCGAATTCAGGCGAAATGTCACGACGACGTCGTGAATGACACCGACTTTCTCGCCCAACGGGTCAAAGACGGAGGTACCGGCAAGCTTGCCGATGTAGATTCGGCGTCCGGTTGTTCCGACGTTCATAGGTGCACTGCTCACCCGGCCAGTTTATCCCCAGAGCGAACTTCTTACCCGCCCACGGCAGGGAAGTTCTCGCTACGATGGCAGAATACGAAAGGGAAAAGTATGAGCGTACCTGTGAGCGGAACCCGGCGGACCCGTGGGGGTGGAAGCCTGCCTGACGGCACCGAAGTTGCTTCCTATGCCTCTTACGATCAGGCTTTGGCAGCGCTTGAGGTCTTGTCCAACAATGACTTTGAGGTTGAGAACGTCAGTGTGGTTGGTACCGACCTCTATTCGGTTGAGCGAATTATCGGGCGTGTGACTTGGGCTCGAGCGGTTTCCCAGGCGGTGATGAACGGCGCGCTCTGGGGTGCCATGATCGGCATCGTGCTCTCTGTCAATCAAGGAAACACGATGGTCTGGGTGGGTGCCTGCATGTTGGCGGGTGCCCTGATCACATCGTGTTTAAGCACTGCAATGTTCTTGATCCGCCGGCGCCGAGGGGAGTTTTATTCTCAGTCCCAGGTAGTCGCTGGTCGCTATGCGGTGATCATTTCGAAGGCTGCTGGTAGTGATCGCATTCGTGAAGCTTTCGATCTTCTGCAGAAGACCGAAGGTAATCAGATGCGCCCGCGTCGAGTTCGCCCGGTACGCGAAAGCAGCGGCCCGACTGAGTACGGCTCGCGTCCCGATGAAAAGCCGCGTTTTGGAGTGCGTTTGTCGCAACTGCCAGAAACTGACGCCAGCGCTGCCGGCACGGAACAACGCGACGACGAAAGCTCGCAAACCAATCCCCAGAACTGACGTATATACGCGAAGTGGCCTCGTCCCGGCTGGGACGAGGCCACTTGTGCATTCAAACTTATGCGCGTCCCTGAGCGCTGGCAATCCATGCCTCGACATCGGCAATGGTTCGCGGGATATCTTCCGAGATTCGGGTAACGCTGCCATCAGCGTTCACCAGAACATCGTCCTCAATGCGCACGCCAATTCCGCGGAATTCCTCGGGGATGGCCATGTCATCGGCGCGGAAGTACAAACCGGGTTCGATGGTGAAGCACATTCCGGGTTCCAATAGCGCATCCTGGTACATTTCGCGACGGGCCTGAGCGCAGTCGTGAACATCCAACCCCAAGTGGTGGCTGGTGCCGTGAGGCATCCAGCGACGGTGTTGCTGGCCATCGGGAGAAAGCGACTCTTCTGCGCTGACGGGCAGCAGGCCCCATTCTTCCAGGCGTGCGGCAATAACCTTCATCGCGGCATCGTGAACATCGCGGAAGCGGGTTCCGGGTTGGTTCGCGCGCTCGAGTGCGGCCTCGCAGGCATCCAAAACCGCTTGGTAAACCTTGGCCTGAGTGGGGGAGAAGGTTCCATTGACGGGGAGCGTGCGGGTGATGTCTGCGGTGTAGAGCGAATCAACCTCGACACCGGCATCAACCAAAACTAGGTCGCCGTCGTTGACTGGGCCATCGTTATCGATCCAGTGCAGGGTGTTCGCGTGGTTGCCCGAGGCGGCGATGGTGTCGTAGCCCAGGCCGTTTCCTTCTTCGCGGGCTACCGCTCCGAAAGCTCCCTCAATGACGCGTTCGCCGCGGCGATGACCAACGGCTCGAGGCAGTGAACGAAGGATATCTTCGAATCCAGCCTTTGTGATCTCGACTGCGCGACGCAGCTCAGAGATCTCAAATTCGTCCTTGCACAGGCGAATTTCGGAGAGACGCTCTTCTAGGGCGTCATCTGTTTCGGCAGCGTCCCCACCAAATGGCAGGCCTGCTTGCATGCGAACCTCGTTGACCATGGCTTCCACGGCCTCGTCGACATTGCGAACCACGCGCAAACGAACGATTCCCGCATCCTTGGCCAGAGCGTCGCGAAGGGTGTCGATGTGCTCGCAACGCAAACCGGTTTCGGCTGAAACCTCCTCGAGGGACGGGCGGGCACCCACCCAAAATTCGCCGTAGCGTGAGTCGGAGTAGAACTCTTGGGAAGAACGGGAAGTGCGAGGCTTGAAGTACAGCACTGCCTCGTGACCGCCTTCGGGAAGAGGCTCGAGGACAATCACCGAATCGGGTTCGCGCTCTTGCCCAAGACCGGAGAGGTGAGCGAATGCTGAGTATGCGCGGAAACGGTAGGTGCAGTCGTTTGAACGAACCTTGTAGGTGCCTGCGGGGATGACCAGTCGTTCGCCGGCGAAAGGCTCTCCGGCTGCTATTGCGCGCGCGGGAAGGTAGTCGGCAACGGCCGATCGAGTAATACCCGGATCAGGACGCGGCCCCCACTGGGAGCCCATGAATTCTCGGAATGCATCTGAGGATGGACGGCGCGAGCGATTATTCACGCGCTCAGCCAAAGAATCGGGTGCTTCTTCCGCGGAGGTTGTTTCAGTCGTAGTCATAGTGTCATGGTCTCACTTTCCCCGTGCGGCGTGCTACGCGGACCGTATTCTAAATACATGACCAGGATCGATCTTCATACACACAGTGCGTATTCGGACGGAACTGATACTCCCGCAGAACTCATGGAGAAGGCGCGCCAGGCGCATTTGGATGTCGTGGGGCTGACCGATCACGACACCTACGCTGGCTGGGACGAGGCCGCAGCGTGCGTTGAGCGAAGTGGAGTGTCCTTGGTGCGCGGGGTGGAGTTGTCCTGCGCGCGTGAGGGGATCACCGTTCACCTTTTGGGATACCTTCCCGATCCCGCGAACGAGGCCCTGGTTGCAGTGCAGCGTCGTGCGACTGAGTCGCGTCTCACGCGCGCGCAGAAAATTGTTGAACGCCTCGCAGAAGACTACCCAATCACGTGGGAGCAAGTGCGCGCTCTTGCTCCTGAAGATGGACCGGTTGGGCGTCCGCATATTGCGGATGCCTTGGTTGAAGTAGGCGCTTTTCCTGATCGCAGTGCCGTTTTTTCGCAGACTCTGCATCCTTCTAGTAAGTATTACGTCATGCACTGGGCACCCGACCCCGTCGATGCTGTGGAGCTGGTTCGAGCCGCCGGGGGAGTCCCTGTGCTGGCGCATCCGCGCGCGCGGGCTCGCCAAAGGCTTCTGCCCGAGGAAGTCATTGATATGATGAAGGACGCGGGCCTGTTCGGGATTGAACGCGATCATCGTGATCATACCGAAGAGGATCGAGCCGATGTGGAGCGGATCGCACGCCGTTTGAAGCTGGAAGTATTTGGTTCCTCCGACTATCACGGCCTAGGAAAGCCGAATCAACTTGGTGAAAACCTAACGGATCAGTCGGTGCTGAACAAACTTGAAGAGGAAGCGTTTTTAGAGGTCCTGCACCCATGAGTATCGGTTCTGTTGTGGACATTACGGTCTTGTTGACGACTTTTGCGACCCTGATCGTCATTTTGGACCCTATGGGCTTAATGCCTGTCTTCTTGGGGCTGACCTCCAAGCTCTCACGCACTGCTCAGCGTAAAGCGGCTTTCCAAGCCTCGCTGGTGTCTTTCGGAGTCATCCTTACTTTCGCTTTCCTTGGGCAGCAGATTTTGCGCGCACTCCATATTTCAATGGAATCTTTGAAACTTTCCGGTGGCGTGCTGTTGTTCTTGGTGGCGATGGAGCTGTTGACCTCCAGCGACATGGAGCAGCCCGATACCGGTGATGACGCAGTCAATGTTGCATTGGTTCCGCTGGGGATTCCGCTGCTTGCGGGTCCGGGTGCGATTGTTGCTGTGATGGTGTCGATGGCACAGGCCCACACAGTTGGTTCCATTGTTGGTGTTGTCGGCGCAGTCGTTGCAACCCACGTAGTGATCTGGCTGTCGATGCGTTTCGCTTTGGAGCTTTCACGCTTCCTGGGAACAGGCGGCATTATGTTGCTCACGAAGATTTCCGGTGTGCTTTTGGCCGCTATTGCAACCGAACTGGTCATGGGTGGCGTTTTCGACTTTATTAAGAACGCTGGAATCATTCACTAGTCAGGTTGACAGTCCGTCATCTTTTTTATCTCGCCCCGCTTTGTGGGGCTACAGTAGGCTTATTCCAGTGCTACCGGTAGTGCTGAGTCAATCGCAAGGAGAGATTTTATGAGCCGGTCCTTAGAGGAACAGCTGAAGTCCCAGGTACGCGCAGTTTCCGGACGCCCGGAGCGCGTCTCGACCGAGATGGAAGCGTGGCAGGGCCTTTCGGCGGCAATCATTGATCGTATTGCTGACCGCTGGCATGCAACTGAGCGCACCTACGCAGTGGGCCGTATGGAACACTACTTCTCCGCAGAGTTCCTTATGGGACGTGCGTTGCTCAATAACCTCTCCAACCTTGGCATGGTTGACGAGGCCCGCGAGGCCTTGGCTGCACTGGGCAAGGATCTGTCCGTGGTTCTGGAAGAAGAACCCGATGCCGCTTTGGGTAATGGTGGTCTTGGCCGTCTGGCAGCGTGCTTCCTGGATTCTTGCGCGACCTTGGACCTGCCCGTTGCCGGTTATGGCATCTTGTACCGCTACGGACTCTTCAAGCAGCTCTTCGACAATGGTTTCCAGACTGAGCACCCTGATCCTTGGATGGAAGAGGGCTACCCCTTCGTCATTCGTCGCGAAGAAGAACAGCGCATTGTTCGCTACGCGGATCTGACTGTTCGCGCGATTCCTTATGACATGCCGATTACCGGTTACGGCACCCAGAACGTCAATACTTTGCGTCTGTGGAAGGCCGAGCCCATGGAAGAGTTCGACTACGACGCGTTCAATTCGCAGCGCTTTACCGACGCGATTGTCGACCGCGAGCGCACCATGGATATCTCGCGTGTTCTTTACCCGAATGACACGACCTTTGAAGGTAAGGTCCTGCGTGTTCGCCAGCAGTACTTCTTCTGCTCTGCGTCGCTGCAGGCCATTGTGGATAACTACGTTGCTGAGCACGGTTCGGACCTGCGCGGTTTTGCAGAGTACAACGCCATCCAGCTCAATGACACTCACCCTGTTCTTGCGATTCCCGAGCTCATGCGCATTCTGATGGATGAGCATGGCTTGGGTTGGGAAGATGCATGGGATGTTGTCTCACGTACCTTTGCGTACACGAACCACACGGTTTTGGCCGAGGCGCTTGAGACCTGGGATATCCACATCTTCGATCGTCTCTTCCCGCGTATTTCTGAAATCGTCCGAGAGATCGACCGTCGCTTCCGCCAGGACATGTCCGAGCGCGGTGTTGATGGCGCGACCATTGACTACATGGCTCCCGTCGCTGGCAACACGGTCCGCATGGCCTGGATCGCCTGCTACGCCTCGTACTCGATCAACGGTGTTGCCGCGCTGCACACTGAAATCATTAAGCGTGAGACGCTCAAAGAGTGGTACGCGATTTGGCCTGAGCGCTTCAACAATAAGACCAATGGCGTGACTCCGCGTCGTTGGCTCAAGCAGTGCAACCCCCGTTTGGCAACACTTCTCGATGAAGTGACCGGCTCGGATCGCTGGGTGACCGACCTCGATGCGCTCTCTGAGTACACGGGTGCGGGTAACTCGGAGCTCTACGCTCGTCTGGCTCAGATCAAGCATGCGAATAAGGTTGACTTTGCCGCATGGATCAAGGACCGCGAGGGCGTCGAGATCGACCCAGATGCAATTTACGACGTCCAGATCAAGCGCCTGCACGAGTACAAGCGTCAGCTGCTTAACGCGTTCTACGTCTTGGATCTGTACTTCCGCATCAAGGACAATCCGGCTTTGGATGTTCCTAAGCGCGTGTTCATCTTCGGCGCGAAGGCTGCCCCCGGCTACATTCGCGCAAAGGCGATTATCAAGCTGATTAACACCATTGCCGACCTGGTCAACAATGATCTGGATATCAATGGCCGCATCAAGGTTGTTTTCGTTCACAACTACAATGTTTCGCCCGCCGAGCACATCATTCCTGCCGCGGATATCTCTGAGCAGATCTCGATGGCTGGTAAGGAAGCTTCCGGTACCTCGAACATGAAGTTCATGATGAACGGTGCGCTGACCTTGGGAACCTTGGATGGTGCAAACGTTGAGATTCTCGAGGCCGTGGGGGAGGAGAACGCCTATATCTTCGGTGCAACCGATGATGAGCTTCCCGAACTGCGTCGCCACTACGATCCTCGTTGGCACTACGAGAACGTGCCTGGCTTGAAGCGCGTGATCGATGCTTTGACCGATGGCACCTTGGATGACTCTAACTCCGGTTGGTTCCATGATCTGCGTTGGTCGCTTCTGGAATCGGGATACGAGCCTGCTGACGTGTACTACGTCTTGGGTGACTTCGCTTCCTACCGTGAGACGAAGGATCGCATGGCACAGGATTACCGCGATCAGGAAGCCTGGTCGCGCAAGGCCTGGATCAATATCACGCGTTCCGGTCGTTTCTCCTCTGACCGAACCATCAGTGACTACGCTCGCGAAGTCTGGCACATCAACGCCGAACCGATTGCGTGAATGCGTAAAAAGCGGCCTGTTTAAGGCTGGCTGCATGGCTTAATGCCGTAACGCCCCGTTGGGATTTCCCAACGGGGCGTTTGCTGTTGTTCGTTTTCTGAGCAAACTGTATTACTGTATTGACACAGTTTCGATAGTGTGGCACTGTATTAGTGTATTAATACAGATAGACAGGAGGGATACATCGATGCGCATCGATGACACCCGTCCAATCTGGATCCAATTAGCTGATTCGTTCCGCGGTCGTATTACCGACGGTACGTGGAAACCTGGCGAAAAGATCCCCTCCGTGCGTGATCTCGCGATCGAGGCAGGCACCAATCCCAATACCGTTCAGCGAGCCCTGAGTGCACTTGACGAAGAAGGACTGACGGTCCCGAAACGGACCGCAGGGCGCTTTGTCGCAACTGATGAGCGCGCTCTGCATGCTCTGCGGAAGAACGACGCGCATCTTGCGGCAGATGCCTACATTCGAGCATGTCGTTCACTGGGAATCGATCTGGAAGGTGCTCGGGCTCTGATTGATCAACGCTGGGATGCCACGGAGAAGTAGCCAAGGAGGCAAACTCATGACCACACAAACTGAGCGCGGAACGTGTACGGGGCAAGGCCTCGTCCACGTTGAGCATCTCACGAAGCATTACCGGAAAACGCCAGCTCTGCGGGACTATTCGCTGTCACTGGATTCCGGGCACATCGTCGGTCTGATGGGTCCCAACGGATGTGGAAAAACGACGCTGCTGAAAATCCTTGCAGGCGTATTGAATGATTACCAAGGGCAGGTGAGTATCGATGGGCACAAACCTGGAATCGATACAAAAGCCATCGTGTCCTACCTGCCTTCGGCAGCATTCCTTAACGGCGAATGGACCGTGGAGCGTGCGATTAACATCTACTCGCGTTTCTTTGCTGATTTTGAACCGGAAAGAGCGCGAACCATGGTTGATTTCTTTGAGCTCCCCGAGGGACGGCCGCTCAGTGAGATGAGTAAGGGAATGGCGGAGAAGCTTCAAATCAGCCTGATCATGGCACGTAAAGCCAAGGTTTTCTTGTTGGATGAGCCGATCAGTGGAGTAGACCCGGCAACTCGCGACATTATCCTCGAGGGTATTTTGCGTGAGTTTGATCCTGAGTCGCTGCTCATCATGTCAACCCACCTCATCTCCGACATCGAGCATTTCGTTGACTATGCGCTCTTCATGAAGGAAGGGCAAGTTCTCCTGCAAGGCGATGCCGATGACCTGCGCGCTACGCACGGTGATTCGCTCGACGCTATCTTCCGGAAGGAGTACCGCTGATGTTTGGGAAAATGCTGTCTTATGAAATCGGTAGTCGCATGCGCGCTGATCTTCGCGAAATGGGGACTCTGCTTGCGATCCTTGTTGTAACGGTCGGTGTCGTTGCAAGTGGAGTCCCGGGACTGAGCGGGACGATGACTATGTTTGGCTACCTGATGTGCGTAGCGATTCCTGTGGGGATAGCGATCAGCGGAATGAGTGACTACTGGAAGACTCTGTATGGACAACGGGGGTACTTCACCATGACCCTGCCCGTGTCAGGTGCCGTGATCTACTGGGCAAAGGTCAGCCGAATGATCATCGAGTTCCTCGTCGCACTTGCCTTAGCCATCGGCGGAGGCATTGCAGTTGCATGGGCAGCGGCATGGAGTCAGGGAATCACCCTCGCCGACTACACTGCCGGCCCGCGTTCGCTATTTGCGACTTTTTCGACTCTGGTGCTTGTGATCCTGTTTATTGCATGGATCGTTTCGTGTCTTGCGCTGATTCTTCAGGTCTGTGCGGTCATGAGTCTTGCGGCCGAAGGACGCTTCAACCACATGGGCTTTGGTGCGGTGGCTATCGGATTGGTCCTGCTTTACATTGTTGACCAGGTTTTGAGTGGAATTGGAACCTTCTTCATGCCCTTCTCGATGACTCCTGACGGTCAATTCAGTACCGAGGTCATGTGGACGTCATATCGTGCGACTTTGGGAACCGATGGATATCCGAATGTTTGGGGAATGGGCGCGTGCATTCTGGTCCCTCTCTTCGCGCTATTCCTAGCAGTGTGGGCCTCGCGCTCGATTGAAAAGCGGACCTCATTGCGTTAAAAGAGCTGGCCAATAAGTGGTGTACTGCCCGGGATGCATTAACCTGCGTCCCGGGCACAGCTGTATTCTTTGAGAGTTATCTGCTTGTGTGACAGGAAAAACCCATGCTCTTCGCGACTTTTATTTCATCTTTCGTTCAGTTGGGAATTGCTCTGCTGATTCCAGCGATTTGGTGGGCTGTGACAACTAAACGTCGCCTGGAATTTGCGACCTGGATTGGTCTTTATGTTCCGACATGGAAAATCGGTCCAGTTCAGCGCGTTTCGCAGAAACAACTGGGCATCGCCTTGGTCTGCTGGGTCGCTGTCTCACTGGCGTCACTTCGGATTGCAAGTTCGGTATGGGGCGCTCTGGCGACCTCGCGTTTTATGGGTGCTGGACTTCTTGCAGTCGTCCCGATCCTTCTCTACGCCTTTATTCAGACCGGATTGGCTGAGGAACTTTTCTTCCGGGGTTTCTTAGCTAAGCGCCTATGTGCGTCCTTTGGGTTTCCCCTTGGAAACGCCATTCAAGCCACTGTGTTTGCTCTTCTTCACTTGCTGTTGTTTATCAACTATCTCCCCGTATTGAGTCTTGTCGCCATCACGGTCCTTACTGGAATCAATGGCTGGATTATGGGGTGGCTGAACGAACAAGCGGCGGGTGGTTCTGTGATCCCTAGTTGGATGCTGCACTCTTTGGCAAATCTCCTAGTCGCTCTGGGAATGGCCTTTAACGTGATGTGAAACCTGCTTGTAGGGAGTGGAAATAAGTGTGCTTTCTAGCTCACGCCTCCCGTTGGGGCTCAGCAAATAAAAACGTATAAACTATGTTTTATTAGAAGCTGTTGCTCAGGCGCTTCATTTAGTCGCCGAGCCCCACGAAAGGGATCTCATGATCGAACCTAATTCCGACCTGCCCGAATTCGAACTTCGTGATGTTTCTGCCGAAAAGGCTCAGGAGCCTGCTCAGTCCGGAGGATGCGGTTGCGGTTGCGATCACGGTGCTCAGCTTCCGCGCTTGGATGCACGTCCCTTCCCGCCTCGTCTGCGTCACCCCGCGATTTTGGGCGCAGTTTCTTCTTTGAACGTCGGCGAGGCCATGGAGCTGGTTGCACCTCACGTGCCCACGCCGCTTCTCAACCAGATCGACATGACTCTTGAGGGCGATTTTTCTTACGAGCTGGTTGCCGTCAGTAATGAAGGTGCGATCGTCAAGATCACCCGCGTTGGCTGATCAGGAGATATAGACCGCTCACTTTGAGAGCTTGCGTTCATTCATCAGTACGGGATCGCGCAGGTTCATCGAGGGAGTTGAAGCGTCCGGCGGTGGAAACACTGCCGGACGCTTGTGTATGTCATGTACTTGTGAGTTCGTTGGTCCATCAGTTCGTCTTTGATACAGATTTGTAGCGAAAGTTGTGGAAGCTTTTGCTTCTAATTGTGCATCGCACTTTGTAAACCGTGTGAGAAGAAAATTGCAATATTGGTTGGATCTAGAATCTGCTTATGAGTGTTCAGAGTCGACGCAAACCAAGCAAGCTATTTACCGCTACTGTCTACGGGTTTATCTGGGTCGGTCTTTTGGCTCTTATGATTTGCTGTGTTTGGGGAACGCTTGCAGAGATTAGGACTCAGGCCGTCGAGGGTACTGAACGTATATATGCTGCCTGGTATTTTTTACCCCTATTAATTCCCGTGACTATTGCATTTTGCAGGACGGGAGTGATCGAGGCGTCGAAGCGGCTGTATCTAACAGTCCAGTTGGTAAATTTTACCGTTCTTTTGGGGGTATTTTGTATCGTATTAGACCTTGCTGGAGGGAGTGCTTTAGCCTTTTTTCTCGGTAAGCCAGAACCGGGAGTTGTTTCCCTTTATGAAGCAGTCTTTATTTGGGTGCTTTTCCCGTTCGGCGCGATACTTCAGATCCTGTCGGTGATGAATGATAAGTACCGGAATAAAATTCGTATCGGTGTCGGCGGTATCCTGTTCGTCATCAGTATTCTTCTCCCTAAGTTGCTCGACTCATATGCGTTAGTGCGAGCAACTTGCGCGCCCCCGCTACCGGAAGACACGTCTATCAAGGCGCAATGCGAAACGCAAGCAATTGGAACAATCCCGGTGTTCACAATGGCTATTGCGTTTTCAACGGCATTAATGGTTCTATTTTTCGTCAGTATGCTCTCACCTACAATCGAGCGTTTCATTAGTTGGCTCACGGGTGATGGTACTAATGCGAGAGAATCTGGATCGCTTTCAGATTCTCTAGAAGGCGCTCAGAATCAGCAGAATCTGCCAGGACAAGAGCTAGAAACTGCAGTGCTACCCTCCTCTGCTGAGCCACCAGCATCCGTAGCGCAGCGTCATAGCTCTCGTGGAAGCTTTGCGGCTGCTGTCCTTGGAGGTGCTGTCGTTTGGACGATCCAGGCGATTGGAATACGAATGACCAAACACCGATGAGTCGCTTACATAAAACTTGGAGTGCGTTCTGAATAGAGGCGTGAGTCAAGACGCCATTCTTGAAGAATAACGTTCACACGGAGGCTGGTATGCGCAAAACTCTCCCCAACGACATCAAAGAAATCCTCGCAAGCGGGGACGTCGAGGCCGTGGCTGAGGCAGTGAAAAACTGCGAGATTGGCGCATACCTGCGAAGTGAATACGGAAAGCCCAAGCTTTTGCACCTCCTCTGCTCGCAAGAGATTGTCGAGTTCTTGGTCGTTCGAGGCGAGGACATCAACTGTCGCAATGAACGCGGACAAACCCCCATTCACTGCCGCGTTAAGAACCGTCGACCCGATCTGATCCCCGGTCTCATTGCCCTTGGCGGCGATATCAATGCCCGAGATAACGCGGACCAAACTCCGTTGTTCGGCGCTGTCGAACGCCAAGACGCGCCCGAGGTGGAACAGATGATCCAATGGGGTGCTGACCCCACTCTTGATGCGCATTCAATAATCTATGGGGACTACACGCTGACGAAGTACGCGCTGAGTTGGTACAACTTGTTCGATTCTCCCAGAATCCTGCGTATTTTCAATGTCTTGCGTGCCCACGGCGCGCACCTAAGCGGCGAGGAATACAAAGCTCTTCAAGCCATGGATAAAGATCGCTGCTCGATCATCGCACACAGCCTCGAAGACGCTAACAATCCCCGCTTCCTTGAAGCCGCGGAAGCCTTGCGGCAGCTGTGTGAAATGTTTGGCGTCGCTCAGCAAGTTGCACGTCCGGCACCAAGCGTTGGAGAAAAGCTTGAGCTCGATTCTTCAAAGAGCTGGAAGAAGCTTTCTGGCGAACTCTGGGACTTGCTCGTTCCACTTGATAATCAGGCCGAGACACTTCAAGGCGAAGCCATCAGGATCACGGGCAAGGTCGCCTACGAGGTCTACGACAATGGCGGCATTAACTGGGAACCGACCTTTAACGGCTCTTCATAATTGGGGGTGTAGTTGGGGTCTGAATCCTCCTGTTTCGAGGAGTGCTCGGGTGATGTAGTTGGTGAGGTTTCGGAATCCGAGTGCGGATCCGCGTAGGTGTTCGAGACGTCCGTTGATCGCTTCGGTAGGGCCATTGCTGGTGTGGGGGTGGTCGAAGTAGGCCAAGATGTCCCCGGCTCGGCGTTTGAGTGTCCTGCCCAGCGTTATGAGCTCGGTTAGGCCCCTCGGTACGCGCGTGGAGGTCAGTGTATTGATTTCGGCTTGCATCAGGGCCTTACCGCGGATTTTGTTGGGATCACGATAGGCGCCAGGTGATGTTCTGGTAGACGCTCCAAGTGACTTCGAGGGCGACGTGGTAATCGCTGGCGAACAGGTCGAGGATCTGGTGTTGCTGGCGTGGCGTGAGCAGGCAAGATCTGGTGTGTAACATCCTGCGGGCCTTGTACAGGGGATCCGTGGCACGCCCGCGCCGATGGTGGAGTTCTTGCTGGATGCGCCTGCGGCACTCATCGAGAGCATCACCGGCCAGGCGCACGACATGGAAGGGATCCATGACCGCCCTCGCGCCGGGGAGTTCTTCAGCGGCTGCGCTTTTGAATCCGGTGAATCCATCCATCGCGACGATCTCAATGCGTTCGCGCCAGGTGTGGGGCTGGGAGGCCAGCCAGGTTTTGAAAACCCGCTTGGAGCGGCCCGGGACCATGTCCAAGAGGCGCGAGGGGCCGCTGCGTTCTCGGATGGGTGTCAAATCCAAGATGACGGTGACGTATTTGTCGCCGTAGGGGGTGTGGCGCCACACGTGTTCATCCACGCCAATGACACGCACGCCTTCACACCGTGCTGGATCATTGATCAGCAGGCGCGCCCCTTCAGCCAGGACAGCAGTATTGGCGGTATTCCAGGACACGCCTAGGGCCTGGGCGACGCGCGCCACCGTCAGATGGTGGACCACCAGGCCCGTCAGTGCCCAGCGCACCGCCGCACGCGAGAGCTTCGCGCGCGGATCGGCCGCTTGACTCATGTCTTGACGCCACACGTGAGCACACTCTGGGCACCGGTAGCGGCGCACGCTCACATGCAAGATCGTGGGACGCCACCCGCAGGGCTCATGCGCCAAGCGCCTGACCACCGTGTCACGAGAAATGCCCTGGCACCCGCAGCGTCGACACCAGCCTCGGCGGCAGATCCCCCATCGAATACGAACTACACCAAGCGGCCTGGACAACGGCCGCATAAACAAACCGTCAACAACTTGCGCACAGGCCCAGGCGCGTGAACACGCTCAGATCAGGGCGATCAAAGATAGTATTGGCCATGTCG
Source organism: Actinomyces sp. ph3 (assembly GCF_000308055.1). Lineage (GTDB taxonomy): Bacteria > Actinomycetota > Actinomycetes > Actinomycetales > Actinomycetaceae > Pauljensenia. The sequence continues at coordinate 52,954 of NZ_CAGY01000008.1, read as the reverse complement.
AGGTCTTTCAGATGGACGGTGTAGGAACCCCCATCATCGGAAGACCTCGACCCCTACCCAGCCACGACACGCCCAACCCCGCCCACAACACCTACACCCTCAAATGCGAAGAGCCGGTATTATACGGTATTCTATAGAACTGTGTCAACAGGATGGACATGTGAGTTTTGTGAAAACACAGTTTTATCGTTACAATTTGACATCCCCCATGATCTCACGTATACCGTAAATAAGCAGTACACATGATAGGAGGAACTATTGTGAGTGGTTCAAGCAAATTCTTCTTTATTTTATCGGGTATTGTAAGCATTATCCTGGGGATATTCTTACTCTTAAATCCCGTTATTTATCTCGTAGCTTATGCCTGGCTTTTTTCTATTATCTTTTTCGTCAGGGCGGTCAGCTCTATTATAAATTATTTTACGTTACCGTCTGAATTACGTAGCGGCTGGTATCTTATCAGCGGCATTATCGATGCTCTATTCGGTATCTATTTAATATTCGGCGGATTTGCATTCCTACCATTAGTACTCCCAATCACAATCGGCATCTGGATGGTAATTGAAGCCATCTTTATTTTCATTAAATCAAGAAAGTCCGACAGCATGGTATCACTCATGGGACGCAATGCAAAATGGCTTGCACTAATTCTTTTACTATTAGGCCTATTACTCATATTCCAGCCGATTGCTTCCGGTGTGGTATTTATCTACTTTATCGCTTTCGGTTTCTTATTTGACGGAATTTATTCCATCGGTGAGGCTTTTATAAAATAGAATATAACTAAATAATTACACTATAAGATCGACCATGTACTGCCAAATAGCTGTCATAAATTACGATGTCTATTTCGTATTTGTGGCAGCTATTTTATTTGTTTTGGCTAGCCGTCATGGTAAATGTATTCGCCTACTACATTTGCAAGTGGTTAGACGCTTTTCTAGCTCTTTTATTTAGCAACTAGCCCAACGCTCTAACATTAGCGTAATAATGGGGTTATAGGACAAAAATTAGTACAACCCTGTAGTAATTTAAAATCCCCTTGATCAGTACCAAGATACTCATCAAAGGGATTATATTAATTATGAAAAAGACAAACAGCCCTTCGTTATCCTAGGATCGCTATTAAATTCAAGTCGCATCTTAGGCTTTAAATATAACACCATTATGCTCTAGTTGTTCCACTGTTTTTTTACCAATGCTCGGTAGCATCAATACTTCTTGTTTAGTAATTGTTTTAAAATCATCTACTGTGTATAGGCCGGCTTGTGAAAGTGTAATTTGTGCACCGAACCGTATATTGTCATATACCGGATTTCCACGCAAAGCCCCACCTTTAGCAACCTCTACGGGGCTCATATGAGCGGACTCGCGTTTTCCCATATAACTATCATTAGAGTACCGATTTATAACAGTTCGACCGGTAACACGTTCATACGCATCATATAGAGTCTGCCATAATGGACTTTCAAAACCCACTAATTGAGTTGGTAAAAATGAGATAGCAGTATATAAGCTTATTAATTCTCGTGGGTCAGAATCTATATTGCTCACTTGGTCTACCATATACATAATAGGGGCTCTTCATAATTGGGGGTGTAGTTGGGGTCTGAATCCTCCTGCCAGGTCCCCCTCAGTGCAGACGTGCTTGTGCGCGCCAAGCAAGCAGTGGGGGACCTTCGCGGTGGAAAATCAACCGAGGCCAGCGATGTCTTGAGGGAAGCCGCTGTTCACTGGGTGCTTGCGAACCCTGTCTTACGCGCAAACACCATGCCTTTCCTCGGCCGGTAAACGCACGCCTTACTCTTCGCTGCCCTTACGGCGGCGCACCCGCTTACGCGGAGCGGGGGAGTGCTCGCCTCGGCCTCGGCCCTTGGTTCCGCGGTCAGAACGTCCTTGCTTTCCGGAATTCAGTGTCTGATCGCCATCCTTGCGGGTACGGCGTCGGGTGCGGGTACGTTCGCCAGAAGTTGAACGCTCCCCGCGGCCTCCCGAGCGGGCAGATGAACGGCCACCGCGGCCTCGGCCTCGGCCACCACGCGAGGAACCACCCAAGTCCTCAATCTTCTCTGCGCTCAGCCCCTCGCGCGTACGCTGCGCGCGTGGAAGACGTCCTGTAACGTCCTCGGGAATATCCAAGTCCGTGTACAGGTGCGGCGAGGTGTGGTAGGTCTCCAGAGGCTCGGGAACTCCCAAGCCCAAAGCCTTCGAGATCAACGACCAGCGCGGAACATCATCCCAATCCACGAAAGTTACCGCTGTGCCCGAATTACCGGCGCGACCAGTACGGCCAATGCGGTGAATGTAGACCTTCTCGTCTTCGGGGCACTGGTAGTTGATGACGTGGGTGACATCGTCAACGTCGATACCGCGTGCGGCAACATCCGTTGCGACCAAAACATCGACCTTGCCATTGCGGAAGGCGCGCAGAGCCTGCTCACGCGCACCCTGACCAAGATCGCCGTGAAGGGCAGCAACCGCAAAACCGCGCTCGGTGAGCTCATCAGCAACGCGCGCAGCGGCGCGCTTGGTGCGGCAGAAAATCACTGCGCGACCGCGGCCTCGTGCCTGCAGGATGCGAGCCACGACCTCGGTCTTATTCATGGCGTGAGTGCGGTAAATGACCTGCTGGACCGTGTTGACGGTCTGACCTTGGTCATCGGGATCCTGCGCGCGGATGTGGGTCGGCTGGGTCATGAACTTGCGAGCCAGCGTGATCACCGGCCCGGGCATAGTTGCCGAGAAGAGCATCATGTGACGGTCCGCGGGAATGCGCGAAAGCAAGGTCTCCACGTCGGGGAGGAAGCCCAAGTCAAGCATTTCGTCGGCCTCGTCAAGGACAACGTTCTCCACGCCGTTCAGGTGCAATACGCCTTGACGCAGCAGGTCAATTAAGCGTCCGGGGGTGCCGACGACGATATCCGCCCCTCGCTTGAGTGCCTCAATCTGTGGTTCAAATGCGACACCACCGTAGATGTCAACAATGCGTGTTGAGAGCTTAGAAGCCGCTGTGCGGAGGTCCTCGGCCACCTGCTTGGTGAGCTCACGGGTCGGCAAAATAATGAGCGCCTGAGGCATATTTGGGTTGAGAAGGTCCTCGTAGCCCTCTTCATCCGGGGCGATGACGTCCTCCAATACTGGGATGCCGAATCCCAGAGTCTTACCGGTACCGGTTTTTGCCTGACCGATGATGTCGTGGCGATCCAGAGCGACGGGAAGAGTCAGTGCCTGGATAGGGAAGGGGTGAGTGATGCCGCGTTCTTCAAGCGCATCAACAATGGGGTCACTGACCCCGAAATCAGCGAAAGACTTCGCTTCGTATGTTTCATTTCCCGAGTTCGTAATATCGGGGGTGGTTTCATCTTCTTGGGTCGAAGGGGCTTTGATTGAGCCCAAACGTACGACGCCAGCAGAGTAGTCAGACGGTGAAGTCACGATCAACCTGTTCTGGGAAAAACCCGTTGGAAATTGCAGCCGATCGCGGTTCTTCTTCAAGGGGCAAAGGCGCCCGGGCAAAATATCTCACGTGCGATCGGTCAGCACTGTCATTTGTATTCTACGAGGTTGACGCGGATCGCTCGAGGAGGAACCCGTCACGTTTATCTGATGTAGTGTTAGTGCATGGAACGCACCTATGAACCTGTGCCGGATCGCGACGCTGACGTTGTCGGTCTGATCGCGTATTCGATTTTGGCTGCAATGACACGCTTGGCTAAGGACAGTGACCAGGCTCCGACTTTCGAGGCGAAGGTCGAGCATGCGCGCATGGCCACTCGAGTTTTCGATACCTACACCCAGGTTGAAACGTGGTGTCAGCATCGCGGCGTTGACTTAGCTGAGAAAGCTCAGGCTTTTGATGGGCTATATGACGATCTGGATGCCCGTACGCGACCGACGACCTGGTATGAGCGCACGGTTAAAACCTATGTGACCCTGGGAATCTTAGGTGGCCTGCTGCGTGAGATTGCGTCGCGTAAAAACCTGTTCCCGGAAGCAAAGTGGGATCTTGAGCAGGGGGAGTGGGAGCGCCAGAATTTGGCTCCGATTTTCGAGGCCGATGAGCAGCTTGCCGCTCGCCTGTCGTTGTGGGCGCGAAGGGTTGCCGGAGAGGTTTTGGGATTGGTGCGTTCAACCCTGTTCATGCACCCTGAATTATCAGACTCTCCTGAAGATGCAGATGCTATTGCTCAGACTTTGAGTGTTGAGCATGCAGAACGCATGAAAGGAATCCACCTGCGCGGTTAGACGCAGGTGGATAGGTGTCAGGTCATTCGGCTCGCTTTTAGTGAATTGCAAAGCCGACGCGGTGCGTTTGCGGGGCAGTCACGCGCACGTAGGAAATTGCCTGGGCAGGAATGAGTGTTTTCTCTCCCTTGGTGTCCGTAAGGATCAGGGGAGTCTGCTCGCGTAGGGAATTGGTGACTTGGGCGAAGAGTTCGTCTTCGCTGAGGTCCAGCTCAAGGTCGAGTTCGCGCGGGCTGGCGTTGATACCGATCGTGATGTTCACTGCGACTCCCAGATGTTGTGGATCGAATGGTTTTCTGTGTCCCCATAGTACGTGCAGACGGGGGGAGCGGGCCTGCTATTTCTGCAAGGGCGTAATTGTGGGGCAGTCGAAGCGTCGCCGCGGTTTAGTGTCTAAGTGGTGAGCAGGTAGGGTTGTGTTGACGAGTTGTTTTGTGTTCTGGCGGTAAAGCTTAAAGTTGAATCTACTCGAAAGGTGAACGATGTCTTTTCCTCCTTATCCTCAGGAAATGCCCGTTGAGGGGGTTTATTCGACTGTTCCTCCTCAAGGACAATTTGGAGTAGCAACTGTAGTTAAACCCTTATCTCCCCTTGCTATCACCGCACTCGTGTTGGGGATTATTTCTCTTCTCCTGTCCTGGATTCCGATTCTTCACAATCTAATTTTCATTCTGGCCCTTATTGCTACAGTCGTGGCAATCGTTGCTGTCGTTCAGACGCGCCCAAATAAGGCCCACCGCGGCTCCGGTATAGCAATCACTTCACTGGTGATTTCGATTCTTGCCATTGTTGTTGTTTTTGGAAGCCAAGCTATGTATTCGAAGGCTAATGGTAAGGCCTTCAGGCCACCTTCTGTATCGTCTCGAGCTTCCAAAGGTGCGGCGACCTCGGATGTTGTTCAGCTGGAGAACGGTAAAGTCACGATTGAGGTGAAGAAGGTCGAGGAGTCGGTAGATGACCAGGAAGGTGAGCCAACGGTCGCTGTGACATTAAAGATCACAAATAATGACACAAGTAGTTTGAATCCTTTTGCATACTATGTTGAGGTATCCCAAAACAAGGCTGCGCTCGATAGTGCAGTTTATTCCGATAATCTAATGCCTGAAGGATATGAGCCTATCGCGGACTCGGAAGAGCTCCCAGCTGGTAAAAGCATGACCCTTGTGAAAGGGTATGTTCTTCGCGATGCAGCTGCTCCAGTTACGCTGATGATTGACAGCACTGTCCCTTCAACGAAGGCATTCAAAAAGGAATATTCACTTCAGTAAAGGGTTAATCTCCCACCTTGAGTAGGACTGCCAGAATGTGCCCCCGAAGCCTCCGCTTCGGGGGCACATTTTTCTCAATTTCGCTCTGAAGCCCAAAGTGGTCTCCAAATGCCGGTGGCCTCTGTCAGAATCACTATATGAACAACACACCGGTGCGTATCACGGTTGGCTCTGAATTTTCAGGGCTACCGGAACTCAGCGACCATCAGCGCTTGCTGCTTAAGCAGATTACTGAAGGTGATGTTGTACTTCGCGGTGCACCCGGAAGTGGGAAGACGACTCTTCTTCTTGCTGCTGTTGCTGAACTAGTGCGCAACGACCACTCGTTTTTAGTTCTCACTCCGGATCGTTTGCGTGCCGATCAATTAATGCCTGCAGTACAAGCGCTTGCTCCCAATGCGGTACGCCCGGTTCGAACCCCCATTGGGTGGGCCTATTCAATCGTGTCGCAGTGGCGAAATACGCGTGATCAACCGCTGGGTGATGTTGAGCTCATGACGGGCGCAAACATGGATCGCATGGTCTCTCAACTGCTAGAAGAAACTGCGATTCAGTGGCCCGAAGAGCTTTCAGACACCATCCGTTCACTTCCGGCATTTCGGATGGAACTACGTGATCTCATTGATACTGCTGCAGAGTCTGGGACCACTGCTGAGCATCTCGAGCAGCTCGGTCGCATTCGCGCAATGAAGCAGTGGGTGAGCCTCGCACCCCTTCTCAGGAAGTGGAACGAACTTCCGCAGCTGGGGGTGGAGTACCGAGGAACCATGCTGGCGCACGGGGCTAGCCTGGGAAGGCAAGCTGCCAAGCTCCTTGCCCATTGGGATGATCGTGCGCACTCCGCTGGAGTACGGATTTTTGCCCCGATTCCACAGTATCTTCTGATCGATGACCTACAGGACTGCACTCCCTCGCTGCTGGCGCTACTTCATGTCGCGCACCAACTGGGAAGTCGTATCATTGCGTTCTCGAATCCGGATCTCTCAGTAACCTCATACAAGCGTGGTTATGCCCATATGGATCTCGATCTGGCCAGAATCCTCGACATTCAAATTGAAGATTGCGGGGCTGGCTACGTCGGTACTCCTCAGCTTCATGCTTTGACCCTTTCGCTTGCCTCACGCATTACGCAAAGCGGACCCGCCGGAAGAAGAAATGCCGCATTTGCTGGTGACTCTGAAAGACGGCTCGGTGAGCAAGGGATATTCATCCACAACTGTGCCAGCCTTGCACAGATGGGGGCGGCTTTGGGATATCAGCTGCGCTCCCATTACCTGCGTGACAACATTCCTTGGTCTCAGCAGGTAGTGATTGTTCGTTCGCAATCTCTTATTCAGCAGGCCAGAAGGGCCCTGAAACGTAGCAAAATTCCCCTTGCTGGAGGTCAGCAAGCTTTCAATTTTGCGTCCAATTCAATGACCAGCGCGTTGCTGAAAGCCTTAATTCCGAATGAAGACAATGGCGTTGGAGTTATCGATCGCTGGCTACGTTCAGATCTGATCTCGATCGATGCCCTGCACGTCAGTTCGCTCCTTCACAACTATGTTTGGGCGCATAGCGAACAGAAGTTGGCACAGGGACGCGTTCAGCACCTCAGCACAGATATGGTCTCCCGCATTCTTCAGGACTCCTCTCTTCTGTCACAGAATGTGGAAACGGAACTGCGCAAGCTTCTTAAGGCCTCGACGCTATGGAAAGAAGTAGAAGCCCTCAGCCCACAAAAAGCGCTCTGGGAAGCATGGGCGACGGCAGATGTAGCGGAGGAACTCAGTCAACGGGCATTAGCGCACGACTCGGATTCAGATTATTTTGATGACGTTTTAGATTCGGTGATTGCACTGTTTAGAGTCGCGGATATCTGGCAACAAAGAAATCCGCAGAGAACCGCCGCAGAGTTTGCGCGTGAGCTCCTTGAATCCGACGTCGCTACCGACACCATTGCTGCAACCGCATATCGTCACGAAGGGATCCAAGTTCTCACCCCGGAACAGGCAGTGGGGCGGCATTGGGATGTCGTGGCAATTTATGGGCTTCAAGATGGCAGCTGGCCAGATCTGCGGCTTCGACAGCGTTTGCTGCGCGCTGATCTTCTTGGGGAGATCACACGTAGTAACGACCCGGCCCAAGAAGTCATCGATGATCCTCGAATCCAACGCAGGTCAGTCTTAGACGATGAACTTCGGCGACTTCTTGCTGCTGTTTCACGAACGAATCTGGCACTGCACATTGGAGTTGTTTCCAATGAAGACCAGGCACCGTCACAATTTGTTGAACTCGTTGCACAGGGCGCGGGGATCGAGATTCCCGAAGACGGCTTTGCGATTGAAGACGTCCCGCCCGCATTAGATCTTTCTGGTCATATCTCCAGACTGAGGTATCTTGCCGCGCAGGAGCATGACCCCCAAACATCTCAGATTGCTACCCGTCTGCTTGCAATTCTTGCCAGACGCGGGGTGCCCAGCGCAATCCCCAGCAATTGGATTGGAGCCGGAGGGATCAGCTCGGATAGCCCGATCTACGAGCAGCAACGTGTCGCCGTGAGTCCTTCCAGTTTTGATAGTGCACGTCAATGTATTCTTCGCTGGTTCTTTGCTTCTAATAGCGGCACTTCAATGCCGACGCAGAGCGCAGCAGATGGCACCTTAATCCACAGTCTGGCCGAGCGCTTCCCATGCGGGCCTCGCAGCGCTGTTATGGATGCGCTCGAAGAAGAGATTCGTGCGATGGGCGTGGATGAAGGACAGGCTGCCAGCAAGATCCACATGGACCACCTTCGAGAGATGGCATCTGCGCTCGGTGAATATCTTGAGCAATCTACTCAAATGGGAAGTTGTGCAGATCCGAACGGAAACGTTCAAGTTGAAGTGCCCTTTGATGTTCCGATCTCTTCAGTTCACATCCGCGGAAGAATTGACCGAATGGAAGTGGAAGGCCGAGGCGTTCGGATTATTGACTTCAAGACCGGGAAGAAGGGAAATAAAACCGGCGCGAAGAAGGACCCGGACCATCCGCAGCTCGCTCTCTATCAACTCGCAGTCGAACAACTAGGTTATGAAGTTCTAGGAGCAGAGCTCAAATATCTTGGCTACGGTGACGTCCGAACTATCTCGCAAGACCCCTTAGACCCGGAAACAAGGGCGGATTGGATCAGCCAGCTTGATGAGATTGGGCAGAAAATGAAAGGCCCATCTTTTATCGCGACACCCTCTGATGAAGCATGCCAATACTGCGAGTTCGCCCGTTCTTGCCCGGCTCGTGAGCAAGGAAAGAGGAGTGTGGAATGAGCATCGATAGTTCACAGGTCAGTGTTGATGAAATTCTGCGTTTGGCCACCCCCCGAAGCCGCCAGTATTTTCCCCCCACAGATGAGCAGCGTGCCGTAATTGAAGCACCTCTTGAGCCCCTGCTTGTCGTTGCGGGAGCGGGCGCTGGGAAGACAACCACCATGTCACAGCGTGTGCTCTACATGGTTGCCCATCACGGAATCGAGCCGGAGCGAATTCTCGGCTTGACCTTTACGCGGAAAGCAGCCGGGGATCTGGGCCTCAAAATGCGACAAGACCTCGGGGTCTTGGCATCAAATCTTGGCCGTAATTTCCAAGGCGATCCAACGGCATTGACCTATAACTCTTTCGCCGCTCGAATCCTTGGCGAGTACGGCGCAACAATTGGGGTAGATCCCGACTCGCGCTTGATTGGACAGGCGCAGCAGGTTCAGATTCTCACGGAGATCGTCCAAAACTGGAGGGGAGAGTACCCAGAAGAAGACGGGCGATACAAACCAACGTCATCAATTGTTGCTGCGGTACTTTCGTTAAGTGGTCATATCGCGGAACAAAATATGACCCTTGACCAAGGGGCAAAAGCCCTTCGTGCATTTAGCGAAGAGCTGGAAGAAATCGCTCAATCTGCAGGAAAAGATCCGACCGGTTCCCTCAAATCCATGATTACCGTCAACGCCAATAGGATTCTGCTCCTTGATATGGCGCGGGTGTTTGAAGACTACAAACGCAGTCACGGTCTGATTGATTTTTCCGATCAGCTTCTTCTTGCAACACGAATCGTCACAGAGAACGCTTCAGTTGTCCGTCAGGTGCGCTCCGACTATCAAGCTGTCCTTCTCGACGAATTCCAAGATACGTCGGTTATCCAGATGACCTTCCTATCCGCCCTTTTTGCAGATCATCCAACCACCGCAGTCGGTGATCCCAGTCAAGCAATTTACGGTTGGAGAGGTGCTTCGGCATCCGCGCTCAGTAACTTCTTGACCGCATTTTCAACCCCGCATGAGGCAAAGCAGCTCACCCTATCTACCGCGTGGAGAAACGACCACGCGATCCTTCAGGCAGCAAATGCGGTTGCTCTTCCGCTGCGAGGCCTTCCCAGAATCGGGCAAGAAAACGGCTCGGGAAGCAGCTCCATTAAGGTTCCCCAGGTCAAACCTCCAGTTCTTGGGCCAAGGCCTCAAGCGGGAGAAGGGAAAGTCAGCGCAAGCTATCCGCTGACCTACCAGGAAGAACTTGAGCGTGTCGTCGAATTTATCCGACAGCATCGCATCCAAGACGAAAAAGGGAAGTGGAACACATGCGCTGTGTTGTGTCGTCGTCGTGCAGATTTTCCTGCGATTGAACGTGCACTCAAAGACGCAGATATCCCGGTTCAAGTTGTTGGTTTAGGAGGCCTCTTAGACCAGCCCTCGGTGAGTGACGTTCGAGCCGCCCTTGAGCTCGCTTCAGATCCGACGAATGCCCCAGCCCTTATGCGCCTTGTGACCGCGATGGATATTGGTGCGTCGGACCTTCTGGTTCTTAACCAATATGCAAAATACCGGGCTCGACAGGGAACACAGTCTGAACAGGAGCATCCGGATGTTTTCCTCATGGATGCCATCGATCAACTTCCGCCTGTGGGATGGCATGTACCTTCAGGAGGCCCGTCCTTTACCACTGTCGCACATGAACGGCTTTCGCTTCTTGCACGCCGACTTGAAATTATTCGTCAAGGAACCGGCAGGCCACTCGATGAACAAATCGAGCGTGCAATGTCCATCCTTGGGCTCAGAGAAGCCATCATGTCCGACCCCCTGGGCGACGGGGGAATGGAAATGCTCGATGCATTCGTTGATATCGCGGCTGACTACGAAGCACAGGTTGCAGGTGCTGATCTATCTGGATTCCTTACATGGCTAGCAGTCGCAGAGGAAGAAGAAAAAGGACTCCCAATCCCTACCAGCGCCACTCGAACCGATGCCGTCCAACTGCTGACGATTCACTCTGCAAAGGGATTGGAATGGGATTCGGTCGTAGTCTTTGGCCTACAAGATTCGCGCTTCCCTAACCACAGCGCCTCTCCAAGAGACTGGAAGCAGGACCCTCCGGGAGCGAAAGAATGGTTTAACTCTCTTTCAGAGTTGCCCTATCCCGTGCGCAGAGATTATTCGGACCTTCCCCAGATCGTCCCCGAAGAGTACGGGGAGATCGGAATAGCAGCATATTTCGATCTGCTTGCATCTGAAGCAACAAGTTCGCGGACGACTGCGATGAGTATCTTCAACAATCACATGCAGGGAAAATCCGGCAAGGAAACAAATAAAGACAGCATTCACTATCGCCAAGGAATTCACCATGAATGCGAAGAACGGCGTTTGGCTTATGTTGCATGGACTCGAGCACGACACGATCTGCTTCTCTGTGGTTCTTGGTTTGACTCAGGAAGCCTCAAACCGCGCGATCCATCTCGGTATCTCATGGAAACGGTCGACGCACTTGATCTAGATGCTCAGCAGATCGCTGCGCGACCTGACGAAGACTGGGAATCTGAACAGCTTATTGAGGTCGATACCCGACTACGGCAGTATCCAATCCTTCCAGGGCGTTCACGCCAACTGGTCATTGAAAGTGCTGCACGCGTTCAAGCTCTTTTAGATCAGAGCGAAGAGGATCTAGATGTCATGGATGCCAGCGGAGATCCCTTGATTCATGACACCCACTTACTGCTTGAAGAACGAGAAAAGGCTCTTCATTCAGCCCTTGATATTCACATTGATCGTGTTCGCGCCACTGGAATTTCGGACTTGATTGGGAAGGCAGATACGTGGATTAACAATATCCGCAGGCCTTTGCCCGTTGAACCTCAATCAAGTTCCGTGCTTGGCACAATCTTCCACAAATGGGTTGAAAAAGAACTTCACCTCAGTACCGGTGAGCTCTGGGACGAACCTGTGGAAGGCAGCGAAGCATTGGAAGCTTCTGATCAACAGCTGCTTGCTCAGATGCAAGAGAACTTCCATTCGCTAGACCTTGAACAGCTTGAACCCATTGCGATCGAAGAGCCCTTTGCGCTTACCCTTGCGGGAATATCTATTCAAGGAAGAATCGATGCGGTATTTAAAGATGCCAATGGCACATACACCGTCATTGATTGGAAGACATCGCACCTTCCGGGGAAGAACACGCCGCTTTCAACGTGGGAATACTACGCGCGTCAGCTTCAGCTCTACCGTATCGCCTGGGCACAGCGTGAAGGCCTCTCTCCCAATGAAGTGCAGGCTCAAGTGTGCTTCCTCAGGGGCCCCATTAGCTACAGCATCGATGACATCGTGACTCAAACCGGTGCGCCCGTCGATCAGCTTGAATCACAGCTGACTCAGGCGCTCACCGAACTCCAGAAGAAAAACCCCAGCTCGCACTAACGGACAGTGAAGGGAGGAACGAGCGCGCGCTGAAGGCATCCGCCTAGCGCCGCAGAGCACCGCGCAGAAAAGTAGAAATCTGAGAAATAATGCTGAGCCTGATTTACTCGTGAGTAGGCAGGATCGCACTCATATCGATGTGCTCAGTTGGCGCCTCGGCCGCCTGCTCAGAAGCACCCTCAGAATCAGCTTTTGAGGTGTGGGCACTTAGCCTGATCGGACCGGAGTGAGGACGAGTATGACCTTCACTTGTGCCGGTGGATGCATCGCTTCGAGCTGCTTTGATAGCGAGCGGGCTCTCGGGAGTCGACTCAGATGTCCGAGGGGTTGTGTCCTTGCTCTGTGAAGAAGACTTCTCTTCAGTAGTCGAGGAACCACTTGCAGTCTTCACAGGCTCTTCCGTGCGCTTGGGAGTGCTCTCTCCAACACTTGCCGAGAGCTCTGCCAACATGGCTCGCGCCTCGTCGACAATATCGGAATCCCCACTGTGCAGTCCGTGAACCAACCAACGCACCACGGCCAACTCGGAAAGAAGCTCAGCGCGCGCCAGAAGGTGCAGGTCCTTCTCCGAACGAGTCTGCTGGTAGGCCTCGTGGAAGCGCTCTAAAAACTCATCCGAGGCACGCGCAAAAACCCATGCGATATCGACCGCGGGGTCACCAACGTGCGCAGATGAGAACCCTGTCAGCGCGCAGACCCGACCGTGGTCAACGTGAATTGAAGTCTCAGAAAGATCACCGTGAATGGGGGAGGGGAGGAAACGCCACAGGGACAAATTCTCCAGCGACTCTTCCCAGCGATCCCACAAGTTCGCGGGGATGACAACTTCCTGCGCGGCCTCGTCCAAAACGGCTTGGTGGCGGTCACGGCACTCGATTGCCGAATAAGCCGGAAGATTGACGCCGGTGTAGATCAGCTCGGGAAGATTGTGCAGTGAGGCCAATGCATTTCCCAAAGATGCAGGAAGCAAGTGCGGGTCATCGAAATCCGAGGTTTCCATGACGTGCCCACCCAGATCGCGGTGGACCATGACTCGATCACCCTCTGGGGTGCGGGTGAAACCAGCGGGACGCGGAACCTCAAATGGAATCTTCGAGAAATCGTGAGCCTTCCCCAAACGCTCTAGAACCGCGTTCTGGGCTTCCATATCCAGTCCGCCGACAGTGTCGTGCGGGCAGACAACCATCCAGCGATCGCCTGAAGTATCAATGAGTCCGGTGACTGAAAGGACCTCATCGCTGAACTGCGGAGGACGCAGTCCGGCTACTTCAAGCCGCGGAACCGCAACTGTTGCAAGGGCAGCAAGTTCATAGGGAGTCTTAGATCGAGTCACGTTTAGACCTTAATGTGCTGGGCGAAAACAGCGGGGCAGGCGCATCGAGAGAAGGCAAAATTGCCGCCAAGTACACCAAATACGTGAGCCTTCGTGGCGGGTATCGCGCGCCTGTGATCAGGGCATGCGCAATGCAGAGTCCATATGTTGGAAAAGAAAAGGTAAATAAACCGGAGCAGTGCCATGATCAAGACATGAGTGAAAAGTTCGATACATCCCAGCTTCCCCGCGAGCTCGCATCGGTCTTCGATGAATTGGTGGCGCGCGACTCCCACCAAGGTGAATTCCACCAGGCAGTCTTCGAGGTTCTCTCGACCCTGACTCCTCTGGTTGCCCGCAAGCCCGAATACCAGGATCTGGCGATTTTCGAGCGAATTGTTGAGCCTGAACGCCAGCTCATGTTCCGCGTTCCCTGGAGCGATGATCAGGGCCGCATTCACGTTAATCGCGGCTTCCGCGTTCAATTCAATTCCGTGCTTGGCCCCTACAAGGGTGGCCTGCGTTTCCACCCCTCGGTGAACTTGTCGATCATCAAGTTCCTTGGCTTTGAGCAGATTTTCAAGAACTCTTTGACCGGCCTGCCCATGGGAGGCGCAAAGGGCGGCGCAAACTTCAACCCCAAGGGTAAGTCTGACGCCGAAATCATGCGTTTTTGCCAGTCGTTCATGACTGAGCTTCAGCGTCATATTGGTCCCAACGTAGATGTTCCCGCCGGTGATATTGGTGTGGGTGGCCGCGAAATCGGTTACCTTTTCGGCCAGTACCGTCGTGTTCGCAATAGCTTTGATGCCGGTGTTCTGACCGGCAAGGGCCTGACCTGGGGCGGTTCCTTTGCTCGCACCGAGGCCACCGGATACGGCTTGGTCTACTTTGCACAGGAAATGCTTCGTGCGCGTGGAGACTCTTTTGAGGGTAAGCGCGTTGTTGTTTCCGGTTCAGGAAACGTGGCGATTTATGCGACCGAAAAGGCTCAGCAACTGGGTGCGAAGGTCGTTGCGGTTTCGGATTCTTCTGGCTTCGTCATCGATGAAGAGGGAATCGATGTCGATCTGCTGAAGGACGTTAAGGAAGTTCGTCGCGGTCGCGTCAGCGACTATGCCGCTGAGCGTCCCAGCGCGCACTTCTTCTCAGAAGGCTCGATTTGGGAGGTCCCCTGTGACGTTGCTCTTCCCTGTGCTACCCAGAACGAGCTTGGCCTTGAAGGTGTCGAGGCCCTGATTCATAACGGTGTGCAGATGGTTGCGGAGGGCGCGAACATGCCCACCACTCCCGAGGCCATTGACGAGCTGCGCCGCGCCGGTGTCCTTTACGCGCCCGGTAAGGCCTCGAATGCCGGTGGCGTGGCCACCTCGGGACTCGAGATGCAACAGAACTCGGGCCGCACGCAGTGGCCTTTCGAAGAGACGGATGCAAAGCTTCACCAGATCATGGTTGGCATTCACGAGAACTGTCTTGCAACCGCTGACGAATACGGCGTTCCTGGCGATTACGTTGCAGGTGCAAACCTCGCCGGCTTCATCAAGGTTGCCGATGCGATGGTTGCTCAGGGCCTGATCTAATTCGAAGACTCGCAGCAGGGGGGGCTTCGCGCCGGTGGGCGTGAAGCCCCCCCTGCTGTACTAGGCGGGGGAGCGCACTCACCGAAACAGAGCGGCTTTCCTTGGGTCTGGTGCGAAATACAGGGCGCGCGTAGCATTCTCGGTATCGCAATGATGCGTAGGCATTGGGCAAGCGGAGGTTCAGTGATGTTCTGGGATCGGGTTGCGCCCCTTTATGACTTCTTCGAAAAAACATTCAATCGCGGCGTGTACGACGGAACAGGCGTCGCCGTCGCTCAGCTGGTTGGCCTCGAAGACGAGGTTCTTGAATGCGCCTGCGGAACCGGTGCAATCAGTATTTTCCTTGCGCCAAAGTGCAAGAGGCTGGTCGCTACTGACTTTTCTGAGGGAATGCTCAAACAAGCGCGGAAGAAACTTGCGAAGTATCGCAATGTCACGATCGAAAGAGCTGACATCACGTGCCTTCACTACGAGGATGCCTCCTTCGACATCGTCATCGCAGGTAATGTCATCCATCTGCTTCCAGATCCTGGTGCTGTTATGAGGGAACTTGAACGAGTCGTCCGCGCCGGAGGCACTATCGTCGTCCCGACTTACGTCAAGCGTCGGCCAAGCAAACAAGGAATAATCCCGAAGATTCTTGCGAGGCTCGGCGTTCACTTCAAGGAACAATTCGATGTGGACTCCTATCGAGCTTTCTTTGAAAAATTGGGATACCGGAACGTTACCTACACCGTTATTGACGGCCGCATTCCTTGTGTGATCGCTTCCATCACCTGTAACAATGATGGCCAATAGTCCTCACTGTTGAGCTCGCCCGGAGTCTGAGATGGCATTTTACTTTAAGAAGGAGTGTAAGGAACTCTACGCGCCTAAGAAAGGGCCGGATATCGTTGAAGTTCCAACGATGCACCTCGTCGCAGTACGGGGCAGTGGAGACCCTAATGATGTGGAGGGTGCTTACCAAAGGGCAATTTCTGTCCTATACGCCATTTCCTACACGATCAAGATGAGTAAGAAAGGCTCCCGTCAGATTGACGGGTATGTCGATTTCGTCGTACCGCCACTCGAGGGATTCTGGTGGCAAGACGGCGTTGAAGGCGCTGATTACACACGCAAGGAGACTTTTAGCTGGATTGCCGTTATCCGGCTGCCTGACTTTGTCTCGCGCGAGGCCATGCACGCCCATGCGCGTGAGTGCGGATACTCGATCGACCTGACGCAAGAGCGGCGTCACCACGAAATCTATCTTTCAGACGCGCGCAAAGTGGCGCCTGGCAAGCTCAAAACGATCATCCGCCACCCGATCAAAGCTTCAGAAGAGAAGAAATGAGCGAGTGTTTACACTTTATTATCCGCCTTTCGTGACCGGGTGGGGATATCGTTGAGAGTGCAATGGAAAGGTGAGCAGGACAATGCAATTAGTTGCCATAGTTGCTATCGCGCTGTCGTGGCTCCTTGCCGCTCTTGCGATCGTCTTTGCTCTACGAATGCGCCGAGACGTTCAGCGCCTACGCGCAGAAAAAGAACAACTACGTAAACTCCACCAGGACTACATGGCCGGTCCAGCGGTGCTCTCCCATGAATTACGCACTCCATTAACTGTTGTCAGGGGAGCGGCAGAACTTCTTGCTGATGGTTCGGCTGGACCTATGAATGACGTGCAAATGAAGTTTGCGAAGACCATTGCGGAAAATGCGCACCAGGTCGTCGAAATGGCTGATGATCTTCTTGCCGAAGTGCGCCTGGAATCTGATTTATTCAATCTTCGTCTTCAACGCGTTGAAATGCGCGAATTGGTGCGTCGAAACGTCGCGCAGATGCGGCGTTTTCATTCCTCGCCCATCCGTCTGGAAAACCACGGAGCACCCATCTATATGTCGTTGGACCCGCGCTTGATGGGGCAGGCGATCGCGAATGTTATTAATAACGCAGCCCGTCATGCGGGTGATGATGTTTCGATTGTCGTGACGGTACAAGCTTTTGATGAAGACGTCACCATTTCTATCGTTGATGACGGTCGCGGAATGACCCAGGAAGAAAAAGAACGCCTCTTCATCCCATTCGATACCGGAGGGTCGCTTCGACCTGGAACAGGCTTAGGGATGATGCTTACGCAAAAGATTCTGAAACTTCACGGTGGAACGATCTTGGTTGATACGGTTTCCTCCAAGGGAACAACCTTTTATCTGACTATTCCGCGTACCATACGAAGTGGCGATCAATCACTCCTGCCTGAGGAGGGCCAATGAGCGCGAAGGCTTTAGTTGTTGATGATGAGCCCCAGATCCTCATGATTATCAAATTCGCCCTTGAAACTGCGGGAATAACTGTAGAAACCGCAAGCGATGGGGCGAAGGCATGGGAGAAATTTACAACTCACTACTACGACCTGGTCATTCTTGACCTCATGATTCCCGTGATCTCAGGGATTTCGCTTGCTCAAAGAATCCGAGCGATGAGTGATGTTCCGATCATCATGATTACGGCGCTTTCTGAAGAGTCCGACCGCATTAAGGGACTTGAAAGCGGTGCGGATGACTACATTACGAAACCTTTTAGCCCTAAGGAAATGACTCTTCGCGCTCAGGCTCTTTTGCGCCGAAGCAAGAAGGACCCCAACGATGTTGTGTCCAACGGTCCTTTGCGTATTGATCGGCGTGACCGCAAAGTCTACGTCGACGGTGTGCCGGTGGAGTTGTCCTCGACAGAACGACGGTTCTTGGATTTCCTTGCTTCACATATTGGAGAGCCTGTGAGCTACCGCGAGCTCCTTAACTCTGTGTGGGAAACGCAGGATAGCTCAGGTGGGAAAGACATGATCAAGATGACTGCTTATCGTTTGCGAGGCGCTCTTGGGGATCGTGGGGGAGAGCTGATCCAATCGGTTCGCTCAGTTGGGTACACGATGCCAGATCTTCGGTAACAGATCAGTTACCGCTCGTTACTAAGGGTGCCTTTTTCGTGTTCTGTTTCACGTAAGAATGAAACCAAGAGCGCACGAGCCTAGTTACAGCCCCGTGCATACCCTCGATTCAAAGGAGAATCTGATGAAGAAGAGCTTCATCTCCCTTGCAGCATTCAGCGCGGCGGGTGCACTAGCACTTTCCGGTTGTGTTGTGAATGATTCCGCCTCCTCAGGTAGCAGTGAAAGCGGATCTTCGGATTCCATTACCGTTGCCTGTGGCGCAATGGAAGACCTCTGCCAGAAGTGGACAGAAACCTTCACCCAGCAGACCGGAATCAAGGCAACCTACGTTCGCCTTTCCTCCGGTGAGACCGTCGCTCGTCTGGACTCCGCAAAGGACAACCCAGAGTTTGATGTCTGGCATGGTGGCCCGGTTGACGGCTACGGTGCAGCTGCAGAAAAGGGCCTGATCGAGGCCTACGATTCGCCCACCGCTAAGGAAATCCCGGATAAGTACAAGGACCCGAAGCACTACTGGACCGGTGTTTACGTCGGTGTTCTGGGCTTCTGCTCGAACCAGAAGGTTCTTGAAGAAAAGGGCCTCCAGGTTCCCCAGTCGTGGGATGACCTTCTCAAGCCTGAACTCAAGGGCCAGATTTCAACGGCACACCCCTCGACCTCGGGAACTGCGTTCACAACACTGTGGACCCAGGTTGTTCTTCGCGGTAGTGAAGACGCCGGCCTCGACTACATGAAGAAGATGCACGCAAACGTCCTGCAGTACACCAAGTCCGGTACTGCTCCCGGCCAGATCGCAGGACGCGGCGAGGTCGCAGTGGGCCTGGTCTTCTCTCACGACTGCGTGAAGTACCGCGATGAGGGTATGAAGGACCTCGTTGTTTCCTTCCCCAAGGAAGGCACCGGTTACGAGATCGGTGGCGTCGCTCTGGTGAAGAACTCGAAGCACTCCGAGGCCGCCAAGAAGTACATCGACTGGGCGATCTCGGCTGACGCCCAGAACCTTGGCCAGACCGTTGGCTCGAACCAGATTCTGACCAACCCGAACGCCAAGACCAACGACAAGATGGCCAAGCTCGATGAGATCAACCTGATCGATTACGACTTCGCTGCAGCAGCGGCCGCAAAGCCCGAGCTGACGAAGCGTTTCGATGAAGAGGTTGCCGCAAAGCCGCGCCAGTAGTGGTGCAAGGGAGGGGATGGTTCTTTCCATGTCCCTGTTCCATCCCCTCCCTCTTTCTTCGCGTGTCCACTGAAGGACGCGCACATTATCAGGGACTTTTCCGCGTTACGCGGGTACTTGGAGAGATCGGATAGCCAATGTCAGTGGAGACAGTTGCGCCACCACGCACCCAAGGGGCACAAACCCCGCAGGCGCAAGCCGTGGCCTCGGGAAAGAAAAAACGAACGAAGGTACGACGCGACCCCGTGACGGTTGCGATCGTCGCGATCATTACAGCAGTTCTCTTCCTTCTGGTCTTGCTGCCGCTGGTCACGATCTTGGCGCGAGCCTTCTCGACTGATGGTCTAAAGGTCTTGACCTCTTTTGCTAGCTCGACAACGAACCGAACGATTGCGCTGAACACGATCGTTCTGGGCCTAGTTGTTGGCTTGATTGGTACTCTTGCTGGTTTCTTCTTCGCCTACGTCCAGGCGCGAGTGGATATCCCGGGTAAGAAGATCCTCCACCTGATCTGCATGATCCCGATTGTCTCGCCGCCTTTCGCTGTGGCGACGTCGGTCATCACTCTGTTTGGTCGTAACGGCCTGATTTCGACGCAGGTTCTGGGACAACAGTGGAATATTTATGGCCTCTCAGGTCTGACCCTGGTTTTGTCCCTTTCCTTCTTCCCCGTCGCATACATGAATATGCTCGGAATGCTCAAGAACCTTGACCCTGCGATGGAAGAGGCCGCTGCATCCTTGGGTGCATCTTCGTGGACAATCTTCCGCACCGTTACGCTTCCGATGCTCGTCCCCGGTTTTGCCGCGTCCTTCCTTCTTCTTTTCGTCGAGGCCATTGCTGACCTGGCGAACCCGCTGGTTATCGGCGGTGACTTCACCGTTCTGGCATCGCGTGCATACATCGCTGTTAACGGTGAATACAACACTGCTGCGGGCTCGGCATACTCATTGATTCTTTTGGTCCCAGCGCTACTTGTCTTCCTTCTACAGCGCTACTGGTCAGGACGCTCCTCAACGGTTACCGTGACGGGCAAGCCGACCGGCAAGGTCCGTATGGTTCGCTCAATGAAGGCGCGAATCCCGCTGGGAATTGCAACCTTGCTGCTGGCAGCTTTTGTTGTCACCATCTATGCAACGGTTATTGTCGGAGCCTTCGTCTCGATCTTAGGCGTGGACAATACATTCACTCTGAAGAACTTCAAGTACGTGCTCTCGGGTATCGGCAACGATGCCATCATCGACACGACCATCCTGGCTCTGATTGCAACGCCGATCGCTGGCATCTTGGGCATGGTTGTTGCATGGCTGGTGGTTGTCCGCCTTAAGGCCTCGGCTGGCTTCATGGACTTCCTGGGCATGCTCGGCTTGTCTGTTCCCGGTACGGTTCTGGGTATTGGTTACCTCATCACCTATAACAAGCCGATCATTGTCGGCGGAAAACTGATGCTGATGCCCGCGCTCGCGGGTGGTTCCGCGGTCTTTGGTGGCGCCTTGGCAATCATCATGGTTTACGTTGCGCGTTCGATGCCCTCGGGCCAGCGTTCCGGTATTGCCTCCCTTCACCAGGTTGACCATTCGATTGACGAGGCCTCAACCTCCTTGGGTGCATCGGGCTTGCATACCTTCATGAAGGTGACGCTTCCTCTGATCCGTCCGGCATTCATCGCTGGTTTGACCTACGCATTTGCGCGATCCATGACGACGCTGTCGCCGATCATTTTCATCACGACTCCTAAGACGAAGATCATGACCTCTCAGATTCTTGCTGAGGTTGATGCAGGCCGTTTCGGTAACGCTTTTGCCTTCTGCACGATCTTGATTGTCATCGTGATGGCTGTTATCGGCCTAACAAATGTTCTTGTTCGAGATAAATCTGTCACCGCCACCAATGGCGCGGGCATGTAATTGTTGACAAAGGAAAGACCCATGTCGAATACGAATGACACAAATGCTCCCGGCCGCCTGTCCCTGGTGGAGCTGACCAAGACCTTCTCGAACACCGCTTCCGAGGTCACCGCGGTTGATCACATCAACCTGGATATTCACCCCGGTGAATTCATCACCCTTCTTGGGCCCTCGGGCTGCGGCAAGACCACGACCCTGCGTATGATCGCGGGCTTTGAAGACGCGACTTCAGGTCAGGTCATGCTCGATGGCGAAAACATGGTGGTTGTCCCACCGAACAAGCGACCCATGTCTATGGTGTTCCAGTCCTACGCGTTGTTCCCTCACCTGAGCGTGCGTGAGAATGTGGCCTACGGCCTGCATCTGCGAAAGAAGAGCGCAGCGGAAATCAAGGAAGAGGTCGATATTGCACTTGCTGCAATGAACCTGACCGCGATGGCGGATCGCGCTCCTTCCCAACTTTCCGGTGGCCAGCAGCAGCGTGTTGCACTGGCCCGAGCAATGGTCGTACGTCCGAAGGTTCTGCTCTTCGATGAGCCTTTGTCGAACTTGGATGCAAAGCTTCGTGTGAAGATGCGCGTGGAAATTCGTCGGATGCAAAAGCGTCTGGGGATTTCCTCCGTTTACGTGACGCACGATCAGTCCGAAGCAATGGCAATGTCCGACCGCATTGTCGTGATGAATGCGGGACGAATCGAACAGGTGGATACCCCCGAAGAGATCTACCTGCACCCGGCCAGCGTTTTTGTTGCTGACTTCGTTGGTCGCGCGAACTTTGTTCCCGCAAAGGCCAGTGAGGTCGGCGAGGACGGCAAGGTTCAGATTGAGGCTCTGGGCCAGCAGCTCAACGTCCACGCTTCTGAGAGCGCAAAGGAAGCCGTTCGTTCGGACGACGAGCTGGTTGTTCTGGTTCGTCCTGAATCCATGCGCATTTCCGCAACCGATGAAAAGCCTGCGGCGCTCACCGGTTCGCTGGGCCAAGTTGTCACCTCGATCTTCTACGGCGAAACCGTTGAATACGAGATCGAAACCGAGTTTGGCTCGCTGGTGTGTGTTGTCTCCGACCCGCGTGCAGAGGACCTTCTTGAAGAAGGGCAGTATGTGCGCTTGGGAATCGAGGCCGAAAAGGCGTGGCTCTTGCCTTCTGGCCAGCTGGCCTCCTGAACTGCTGGACGCAATCTCCTGAATGCAGGCGGATGCGCCGTAGAGGCGTTCATACAATGAAATAACTGCACGGCCCGGGGCCGGGTGAGGGGAGTGATTGTCCCTCACCCGGCCCCGGCCTCGTCAATAATTCGATGAATCGGCTACCCTTTAGACGTGGCCATTGAGTTTTCTGAAGAGATCCAGTCCTTGCGTACGACGATGGAAAATATTTCCGCCGTTGTGCAGCCCGAGCGTCTTCGCGCCCAAATCGCGGAGCTGTCGCAGAAGGCAGCCGCTCCTGACCTGTGGGATGACCCCGCGCATGCGCAGGAAGTGACTTCGCAGCTGTCGCACCGCCAGAGTGAGCTCGATCGTGTTCTGGCAATGGAAGAACGCATTGACGACCTCGAGGCGATTGTTGACATGGCCCGTGAGACCGCTGAGAGCGATCCTGCGGACGCGGAAGATATTTTTGCCGAGGCCGAATCTGACCTTGCCTCATTGAAGGACGATATGTCCGCCCTTGAGATCCGCACTCTTCTTGATGGCGAATATGACGAGCGCAACGCAGTCATCACCATCCGAAGTGGCGCTGGCGGCGTGGATGCTGCAGATTTTGCTGAGATCCTGCTGCGCATGTACCTGCGCTGGGCAGAGCGCCACGGGTATCCGACGAAGGTTATGGATACGTCCTACGCAGAAGAAGCTGGCTTGAAGTCCGCAACCTTCGAGGTCCAAGCCCCTTACGCCTATGGCACTCTTTCGGTCGAAGCCGGCACCCACCGCCTCGTGCGTATCAGCCCCTTTGATAACCAGGGACGTCGCCAGACCTCTTTCGCGGCTGTTGAGGTTATTCCTCTGATCGAGTCGACGGACCACATTGAGATTCCCGAGTCCGAACTGAAGGTCGATGTCTTCCGTTCTTCCGGCCCCGGTGGTCAGTCGGTGAATACGACGGACTCCGCCGTTCGAATGACTCACATCCCGACGGGTATTGTCGTTTCGATGCAGGACGAAAAGTCGCAGATTCAAAACCGCGCGGCCGCTCTTCGAGTTCTGCAATCTCGCCTTCTTGTGCTGCGCCACGAGGAAGAGCAGGCGAAGAAGAAGGAACTCGCGGGTGATGTGAAGGCCTCGTGGGGTGACCAGATGCGCTCCTACGTCTTGCAGCCCTACCAGATGGTGAAGGACCTGCGTACCGAATACGAATCCGGCAATCCCCAGAACGTCTTCGATGGTGATATCGACGGCTTCATCAACGCCGGAATTCGTTGGCGTAAGAATCAGCAGAATCAAGACTGATGCGAAAAGCCCGGGCCTGGCCCGGGCTTTTGCGCGTGTCGCCTAAGTTTTGAGGCGCGAGCTGCATAGGGTAAAAGGGACCATAACCCCAATCAGAGACGGCTCATGATTCGATTTGATCACGTCACCATGGTGTATCAGCCTGGTGCACGTCCGGCATTAGATGATGTTTCCCTTGAAGTGAAGCGCGGAGAGTTTGTCTTCCTCGTGGGAAAGTCCGGTTCCGGTAAGTCCACTTTCCTTCAACTCACCATGAGGGAAATTCGTGCGACGTCAGGAAAGGTGTGGGTCCTCGGCCACGACGTGGGTAAACTCTCGCGTTGGTCGGTTCCTAAGCTGCGACGTCAGGTCGGGACCGTGTTCCAGGACTTCCGTTTGCTGCCTTCGAAGACCGTATACGAGAACGTTGCTCTGGCGATGGAGGTCATTGGTAAGCCTCGCCACGCTATCGAAACCCAGGTTCCCGATGTTCTGGAACTGGTCGGTTTGGCTGGTAAAGAAAGGCGCCTTCCCCATGAGCTTTCCGGTGGCGAAGAACAGCGTGTGGCAATTGCTCGTGCGATGGTGAACCGTCCCGAGTTGCTTCTTGCGGATGAGCCGACCGGTAACTTGGACCCGGATACATCGCTTGGAATCATGCGTTTGCTGGATCGTATTAACCGCAATGGCACCACAGTTGTGATGGCAACGCACGACGCTGCAATCGTGAACCAGATGCGTATGCGCGTCATTGAATTGCACGATGGAACGGTTGCTCGTGATCAGAACAGCGGCGTGTACGGGGCGGTGAAGTAATGAAGTTACGTTTTATTCTTTCGGAAGTTGGCAAGGGCCTGTCGCGAAACCGCGCGATGTCTGTTGCCGTGGTGATCGTGACCTTCGTGTCCCTGCTATTTGTGGGTATTGCAGGCCTTTCGCAGATGCAGGTCTCTCGAATGAAGAGTCAGTGGTACGACAAGATCGAGGTGTCGATCTACATGTGTGCCAACAATGACCAGACTCCGAGCTGCAATAACCAAGAGGCAACGGAAACGCAGATTGCAGCGGTGCGCGATAAGCTCCGTTCTGCTGAGCTGGCTCCCTACGTTAAGGACGTCTACGAAGAATCGAAGGCTGAGGCCTTTAAGAACTTCGTGAAGATCTACGGTAATTCTCCGCTGGGGCAGTGGACGACCGAGGACATGATGCAAGTGTCTTTCCGCGTCAAGCTGGTCAATCCCGAGCAATTCAGCATTATTCGCGACGAGTTCACGGGTTCAGCTGGCGTATCCGTTGTGAAGGACCAGCGTGAGATCGTTGAGCCCTTGTTCCAGGTTTTGGGTAAAGCCCGAGGCCTGTCGCTGGGCTTGGCGGGCGTGATGATCGTCGCCGCGGTCTTGCTCATTACGACCACTATTCGCCTGTCCGCGATGAGTCGTGAACGTGAAACCTCCATCATGCGACTGGTTGGTGCCTCGAATCTGTTTATCCAAGCCCCCTTCATGATTGAGGGCGCGATTGCTGCAGTGGTCGGTGCTCTCTTGGCAGTGGGAACCCTGTTCGTTGGTGTTCACGTCCTGGTGAATCAATGGCTTGCACAGGCCTTCCGTTGGACGAACTTTATTGGCATGCGTGAGGTGTGGATCATGTCGCCGATCCTCATCATTGCTGCAGTGCTCCTTGCGCTCTCGGCATCCGCATTCTCACTGGCGAAGTACACGAAGATCTGATCTCTATGGCAAAGACGCGTTTTCACGGTTTTTCAACGGGACTTACCAGTGCGGTGACGCTGCTTGTTGTTGCAGCACCGCTCGCTCTGGTACCACCCGCTTTTGCGGATGAAGACCGTGATCGCGTTGCTCAGGCTCAGCGTGAGTCCGCGCAGCACGTGCAAGAGCTTCGCAACAACCTTGAGGGTTTGGACGCTTCGCTCGCCCAGGTCTACTTAGACCTTGAAACAGCGAATGCTCAGATCCCCGTTGCCCAGGCTGAGCTTGACACTGCGAATGAACGCTACGAGGGCGCCAAGCGCGAGCATGACGTTGCACAGGCACAACTGGATGCAGCTCAGGCTGAGGTTGCTCGTCTCAACACTGCGATGGAGAAGGCGCGCAAACAGCAAGAGGAATCTCAAAAAGCTGTGGGTGCATTGGCGCGCGAGATGTATCAGTCCGGGGGAGTGAGCTCGCCCCTTCTGATCGCGCTGTCCTCTTCAGGAACTGAAGAGATTGCTGATCGAGCAGCCGCAGCGGATGCGATGACACGCGCTCAAGACAGTGCACTTAGCCAGGCAATGGATATGCAGGCGGCAACGCGTAACCAACAGAGTAGACAAGACGCCGTGACCTCGCGAATTTCTTCTCTGGAGGAGAAGGCACGTAAGGCCTCGGAAGAAGCAGAGAGCGCAAAGAACACTGCGGAAACGAAGCTCCGCGAGCTCGACGAACTGAAGAAGACCTCGGAAGAAAAACGCGCCCAGTGGGATGCGCAGAAGGCTCAGGCTGAAGAACAACTTGGCCAGTGGCAGCGCGAATACCAGGATGCGACCTCGAAGCTCGCTGCGATCGATGAAGAGAACCGCCGCCAGAATAGGCGCTACACCTCCTCGTCGAACTTCTCCAGCCCGCTTCCCGTTCCCTTGGTTGTGACTTCACCATTCGGATGGCGCGTCCACCCCGTCCTTGGGATCTCTCGCTATCACAATGGGACAGACTTTGCGGCAAACTGCGGTACTGAAATTTATCCGGTTGCCGAAGGTGTTGTCACCGCTGTGACCGTTGAAACGGCTGGCGGAAACGTGGTCTACGTGAACCACGGGATGATGAATGGCGCGTCCATGTCGACCGCCTATGTTCATATGCAGTCCACCAATGTCTATGTTGGCCAGCACGTTGGACGCGATACGGTTCTGGGCTGGGTTGGCGCTACCGGATACGCCACCGGCTGCCACTTGCACCTGTCTGTCATGCGCAATGGTGCTGATGTTGAACCTCTGGATTACTTGTAGGACAATAGTTCTCCTGTAATTTCTCACTGAGGGGGTGCTTATGCCGAAGGAATGGAAGAAACCAAAGCCTACCGAATCCGAGAAGCGTAAGGCTGCCTCGGACGCGAAGAAAACCATTGCGCGCAATAAGAAGGCTCGCCACGACTATCTCATTGAAGATACGTGGGAGGCTGGCATGGTGCTTTCGGGCACCGAAGTGAAAGCCCTCCGAATGGGACGTGCCTCGCTGGTCGATGCGTGGGTAGAGATTAAGAACGGCGAGGCCTGGCTGTATGGGGCGAATATCCCCATGTATGCGCAGGGCTCGTGGACCAACCATGCGCCGACGCGAAAGAGGAAGCTTCTGCTGCATAGCAGTCAGATTTCCACTCTGGCCGATAAGTCTTCCGCCAAGGGGTACACGATTGTCCCCCTTGAGCTGTACTTCATTGGTGGCCGTGCAAAGGTTGAGATTGCCCTTGCTCGCGGTAAACAAGAGTGGGATAAACGTCAGGCCCTGCGCGAAAAACAGGACCAGCGTGAGGCAGAGCGCGCGATGCGTCGCTATGTCAAACAAGCACGTCGCTGATCGGTGGTGTGCTCACGAGGAAGTGCTGTGTGCCCTCCATACGGAAGGTACACAGCCTGTTCTTTTAAGGAGCGCTGATGAGGCCCGTTGTGCGATCGCTCAAGCGAGACATACGGCGAATGGTGACCGTGCCTGCCGCGTGGATTGTCATCATCGGCCTTCTCTTCGTACCTGCACTGTATGCATGGTTTAACATCGTCGGTTTTTGGGATCCTTATTCGAATACAGGGAAGATCCGCGTTGCAGTTGCCAATGAAGATCAGGGCGCTACGAAAGATGCGATCGGTTTCGTCAACGTGGGCACGATGCTGGAATCCAAGCTACGCGAGAACGATCAGCTTGGATGGCATTTCGTCTCGGCAGATCAAGCAAAGAAAGAAGTTGAACGCGGGGAATCCTATGCCGCTTTCATCATTCCTTCCGATTTCTCCACGCGCCTCACGGGTATTGTTGACGGTACGTATTCCAAACCCGATGTCCAGTACTACGTCAATGAGAAGAACAATGCTGTCGCTCCGAAAATCACAGGAGCAGGAGCTTCTTCTTTAGATCAGCAGATCAACTCGGCTTTTGTTTCAACTGTTGCGCAGACTCTCTCAGAGAAGATCACCTCCACGGGCAAATCTATTTCTGAAGTCCTCCAAAACGGACGCTCAGACATCAGTGAGAAAGTAAGGACCGCGAGCGAACAATTGGGGCAGGCCGAGGAATCCCTTAACGGAATGGGGGAGAAGCTCGATTCGGCAAAGGGTAAGGTCAGTGGTGCGCGAAGCTCAATGACGAGCGCTGACTCAGCGCTAAGCGATCTCAATGACGCGCTGTCTGAGGCCGATCAGCTTGTCGCCGATACCCGCTCCAGCCTCTCGCAGTTCACCGCGAATATGTCGACTTCTCTGGACGGGCTTTCGACGCATGCCTCCGCTGCCGTGGCTAAAGCCTCGAGTGCCGGTGGAACTCTCAATGGAGGAGTACAGGGGGCAACGACGACAATCGGCGGCGTACTCACCGAGGGGCAATCCATCAACCAAGCCAACGGTGAGATTCTTCGTGACCTGCAAAGCTTGGGGATAGCGAATCTACCCACGGCCTCGCAGACACTACAAGATCTGAGCACACAAAACGCGCAGGTTGGGCAGACATTGTCGAATCTATCGGCGCTCAATGGGAACCTCTCCTCGACCTCAACATCGATCGCTCAGGCACTCAACTCACTGAATTCCGCCAGCCAGTCCTTGACCGAGGCGGCAACGCAGGCGCGCTCTGGCGTGACGAGCCAGCTCCCAGTCATTTCCAGTGCCTTGGATCAGATGTCCTCTGCCTCAGCTGATCTTCGCTCCGCGATCGCTGTTCTTAAAGGGCAGCGCGAGCAGATTTCGGGCCTTCTTGACCAGCTTGATACCTTGCTTGATTCAACGAAAACAACGATTGCACAGTCTTCAGTGAACATTGCGTCTCTCAAGTCTGATCTGGACAGCGCCAAGGGGGACATCCAGCTGATTTCCTCCTCCAACGCGATTCAGTCATTGGCGGGCTCGATGAATCTCAATCCTGAGAAAATCGCAGAATTCATGGCTGCTCCGACATCGATTAGAACCCAGACTGTTTTCCCGGTTGCCACATATGGTTCAGCGATGACACCGCTCTTCACGAACCTTTCCCTTTGGATCGGTGCCTTCGCGCTCGTGATCATTCTCAAGCTTGAGGTCGATGAAGAGGGCGTCGGTTCCATGACCTCGGCGCAAAAGTACATGTCTCGTTGGATGCTCTTGGCTCTATTCGCGATCGGGCAAGCTCTGGTTGTTTCCATCGGCGATCTGATAATCGGTGTCCAAACGGTCTCCAAGTTTGCCTTTGTAGGTACTGCTGTCCTTGTTTCTTTGGTGTTCCTTTCCGTGATCTACATGCTGGCGACCTGTTTCCAACATATCGGTAAGGGCCTGTGCGTCATTATCGTGATTCTTCAGATCCCCGGAGCAGCGGGCTTGTATCCCATCGAGATGATGCCTTCCTTCTTCCGTTTCCTCCACCCGCTTTTCCCCTTCACCTATGGGATCAATGCGATGCGCGAGACCGTCGGTGGCTTCTACGGCAACGCCTACCTGAGATCGCTTGGAGTCTTGGGGATTCACGTTCTTATAGCTTTTGCTTTGGGCCTGTTGGTTCGTCCCTTCTTGGTCAACCTCAATGCGATGGTCAGTCGAGATCTGTCTCGTTCGGGATTGTTCCTTGCCGAGGCCACGCACCTTCCGTCCTCGCGCTACCGCCTGTCTCAGATCGTTGCAGTCCTTGCCGATCACGATGGGTATTCGCGTTCGGTCACCCGTCGTGCGCGTAATTTCGAACGGCGTTATCCGAAGATGCGCCGCGGGGCTCTAATTCTGGGAATCGTGATTCCGGCGGTCCTTGCAATTCTCTCCGTTGCGAGCGTTGCTGAGGTCCCACTCCTTCTGGGGCTTTGGATTATCTGGATTCTTGTGATTATTACTTTCCTCATTGCTCTGGAATACATTCGCGAGTCTTTGGCTCGTCAGCAGTTGCTCACCTCGATGGATGATTCTGATGTGCGCTCCTTGTTGCGTCGCAGGCTTCATGGAGTGAAGGCTTCCGCTGCGCAACTGGGGAAACACCGCCTCGGCAATGAGGAAAATACGGAAGAGGGGAGCGAGAAGTGAAAGCTGTATGGCAGATTTTCCGGGCTGATCTCCATCGTGCTCATCGCTCGATCATCTCCATGGTCGTTGTCTTGGGGCTGGTCGTTCTTCCGTCGATTTTCGCGTGGTTCAACATTGCGGCCTCGTGGGATCCTTTCGCGAATACGAAGAATCTTCGAATCGCAATTGCCAATAGCGACGAGGGGTACAAGTCGGATCTGGTGCCCTTGAAGATCAATATTGGCGATCAGGTTGTTGCCGCGCTGCGTGCGAATGAGGATTTCGACTGGGTTGTTGATAGTGAAGCGCAGGCAGTTGAGAAGACTCGCTCCGGTGAGTACTACGCGGCGGTCGTGATTCCTCAGGATTTCTCGCGCGAGATGATGACCTTCTTCTCTTCGGATGCACACAGCACTCCGCTGACCTACTACATCAACGAGAAGAAGAACGGTTTGAGTCCGAAGATCGCGGGGCAGGGAGCAGAGCATGTTTCCGCTCAGATCAATCAGGCTTTTGCTCAGACTCTGGCTGAGATCGCTGTCGATACTGCTTCATCGCTTTCTGACTCTCTTTCGGACCCAAGTAACGTGCGCGGGATTCAGGCGCTCAATTCGCGTCTGGAGACGACCTCGACACGTCTCAGAAATGCGGCGGCGAGCGCTGATGCCTATGCGGGGCTTATTGGCTCGTCCATTCAGCTTGTCGATTCCACGCAGACGATGATTAACAATGCTGCGCAGGCGAAGGACCCGCTCTCTAACGCAGGAAACACTGCTTCCTCATCGATTGCACAAATTTCTTCTGGCGCCTCGCAGGCCGCTTCTGCTCTTTCCTCGGCGGTGAGTGCGTCGGCTAGTTCCTTGGACGCTTTGTCTTCGTCGATTGATGCTGTTTATTCCCAAGGTGGGAACACCGTAACTTCGGCCGTGGCAACCTTGCGCTCTCAGGCCGAGGCCGTGGGCAACCAGGCGACCCAGTATCTTCACGTGAAAGAGACTCTTTCACAGCTCCCAGGTTCTCCCATTTCTCAAGACGTGCTGAATCGTCTGCAAGCTTCTGCTGATCGCCTGAGTTCACTTCAAAGCGCGATCAATGCGGCGGCGGATGATCTGGAAAAGAACGGGGCAGCGGCAGCCGCAAATCATCAAGACGTGAAGAGCCTCATTGAACAGGCGAAAACGGCCGTGAGCACCCTCAAGTCTGATGCCGAATCGACGCTGCGCCCTCAGCTGGAGCAGCTTTCTCAGACGATGAATTCTGCGACTTCATCGATGGCCTCGCTTCGCAATCAGCTTTCCGCAGCGAGCTCTCAAGTAGGTGACGGCTCAACGGGAGTGCGTGAGGGACTGACGAAACTTCAATCCACCTTCAGCAACGTCGGGACCAGCCTTCGCGAGGCCTCGGAAAAGCTGGCGACGATCCACACGAAGCTCACTGACGCACTCAACGGTGGGAATCTTGCCAAGGTTCGAACGATCATTGGTTCGGATCCCCAAGCGCTCGCAATCGCGCTAGCAGCACCGGTGGGGATCGAGACGATTCCGGTGTATCCGGTGGAGAACTTTGGATCACAGATGGCTCCTTTGTACACCGCGCTGGCGCTGTGGGTTGGCTCGGTGCTGATGATTGTTGCTCTGCGCAGTGATGTCACTGCCGAGAACGTTGCTGACGGACTTGAAGAGACACATCCGACTGCGCTCTATTTCAAGGGCCGCGAGGTGAAGCTGTGGGAAGGCTTCCTCGGGCGCTACCTCATTTTTGGGCTGATCGCGCTTATCCAAGCGACAATCCTATGCCTGGGTGAGCTGTTCTTCCTGAAAGTTCAGCACGCTCATCCGTGGGAGTTCATGTGTGCGGGATGGCTCATGGCTTTCGTGTTCTCATTCCTGCTCTATACCTTCATTGCGACTTTCGGGAATGCGGGGAAGGCGCTGGGCGTGCTGTTTTTGGTGCTCCAGATTTCGGCTTCCGGTGGCGCATTCCCCTTGGATATCCTGCCAAGTTTCTTCCGGTCGATTTCGCCGTATCTTCCGGCAACGCATGGGATCACGGCTCTGCGCGCTTCGATCGCGGGGTACTCGGGCAGTGAGTACCTTGATGCAATGCTGTTACTGGGTGCCTTTGCCCTATTTGCCGTGGTCCTGGGATTGGGGATTCGTCCCTTCCTCATCAAGAACAACCGACTCTTGGTTGAAAAGCTTGAGTCTACAAAGCTTATGTAGGGCCTCCTTGGGTTCTTCTTCGGTTTTCTTTGCCGAGGCCAGGGCTCGCTGACTGCCTGCGTGCGGGGGAGTGGGGGCGGGGCCTCGGGTTTCTCTTGCCAGCTCTGCTGCGGGGACGTATGATTTCTAGTCCGGTGTTTGTGCTGCTGTGGTGGCAGGGCGTCGGAGAGTGAAGAACTCAATAGGGGATGATCGGTTTCGACAGCGGTCGTCGATCGAGGGGAAGCGAGCCGAGGAGGCATGCTCTACTCGTTAACGATGTGTGCAAACCAATAGGTGCCGAACAGAATCGCACCGACTACGTTCTCGCCGCCTGATTGCCGCGTGAACCTTTAGTCCGTCAGCCCGGAAGTTGCTTCCGGTCCGGTGTCTGGCGTCGTTTAGGAAGCCACTGGGTGCCGTTCGTGTTGGTAGGACGGCTCCGACACTTCATCAACTGAGCCTATCTGGTAGCAGGTCTGCATGATGCCAGGGGCTGAGAAATAACTCGCAGACTGCGCTCGGAGAAGACCTCGGGGTCGGCTGTTGGACGGGGGTTCGATTCCCCCCATCTCCACAATTAGTCCCGGACCACTGTTGGTGGTTCGGGATTTTCTGTAGCTACTTCACAGTTTTATCCGTTTGCACGGAGATGGTTTTTACAAGTCCCACAAAGAGTTCATCAACTTCTTCTCCAAAGATGTTGAAAGAGATATTTTCAGCAAAATAACTTGGTGAATATTCGCTTCCAAGACTTCGAGAAGCCTGCTTTCTGAGCAACCTGAAGCAAAGATTCGTTACGCATCGATGCGCATCACTTTGCGCGCAAATCCGCTAAATTATGCGCATCAGAACCTCTAAGTGCGCCATAAGAATTTGCGCAGAGTTCGTGGAGCAGATGACAAGGTTGACTCAAGAATCCTTTATACCCGTTCTCACAAAGCGCCCCTAATCTTAAAGCCCAATAGGCCATTCCTTAATGATCAGTGAAGACAGCATGGAAGCGGTCTATCGAATATTCAGGATCGACGGGAGTGGCTAGGTGCATTCGCCTTCAGGTCATCAACGTCGTTGACCGATGTAAAGGAAGAACTTCTTCATGAAACACCGAAAGATTGTGGGAGCAGTTGGCGCCGCTGCCGCTATCGCCATGGTTCCCACCTTGAGTGCAACCGGTGCCGTGGCAGACGATGGGGACTGGACCTATGGCGCTTCCTTCCCTTATACCCGTTACGAGGCCGAGCGTGGCTGGCTTGACCGTGCACACGTTGTCTCGCTTGACGAGAGCCTGCCTGTGAACAAAATGCTTGATTCGAAGGCAATCGAGGCAGGGGAGCAGTCCTACGTTGAGCTGTGGGGGCAGGATTCGTCCGTAAACTTCACCGCTGAGGTTCCCGCAAACGCGATCGACCTGCGTTTTAGTCTTCCCGATCATGAGAGCGGAAGCGTTGATATTCGCGTCAATGGTCAAACTGCTGCCAGCTTCAATCTTTCTTCTGAGAGTGCATACCAGTACGTCCAGGGCAGCAAGGTCTATGACGAAGAACGGTATAAAGACCCTCGTAATGGCCCGGCACATGCCCGATTCCTTTTTGATGAGGTCCACGGCCTGCTTAATCGGCAGGTGAACCCTGGTGACACGATCAGTGTCGTCCGTACGGATGGCAAGAAACAATCCATGGGAATTGACTTCGTTGAGCTTGAGCAGGCTCTTCCAGAGATTCCGCGTCCCGGTAATTCGGTGAGTGTTACCGATGATGATTTGACAGTCACTGAAGAAGTGAAACCGGGGGAATCCCAGACTCGTTCGGTTCATGCATGGGCCAATGATGGCCGGGACGACTCCGAAGCTTTCCTAGCAGCCCTAAAGCGCGCCTCGGAGGAAAACAAGACTCTGTACATTCCGCGTGGAACCTTTGAGTTTGATCGCCAGCTTGTGATCCGGCATTCTCCGAAGGATAACCACCAATTAGTAATCCAGGGCGCGGGTATCTGGTACACGAATATCCACTTTACGAAGTCGGGTAAAAAAGAAGGCGGTTTTGACTTAGAACATACGTCTCACCACCTGACTTTCCGCGACTTCTATGAGGATTCGAATCTTGTCTCTCGTCATGATGAAAAGGCGAAGTACAAGGGTTTCCAGGGCGTTACGAAGGATTCACAGTTTATAAACCTGTGGATTGAGCACTTTGAGTGCGGCTTCTGGATTGGTGAAGACGTTAACTATGACAAGCTCAAGTACACCGAGCGAATGCTGGTGGACCATTCCCGTATTCGCAACAATTTTGCGGATGGCTTGAACTACTCTCAGGGAACCCGTGATTCCGCTGTTCGTAATTCGAATATTCGCGGAAATGGTGATGATGGCCTTGCCTCGTGGGCGAGCCAGACGAAGTCACAGCCCGGGGACCCAGAGCAGTACGAATCCAGGTCCAGGGTTACCCAAAACAACGAGTTTACTCACAACACGATTGAGCTCGGTTGGCGTGCCGGTGGTATCGGTTTCTTTGGCGGCGTTGGTCACAAGGCAGAGAACAACCTGATCACTGGTAATTTCGAGGGTGCCGGTATTCGCTTGAATACTGTTTTCCCCGGCCATAACTTTTACTTCAATAAGGAACGGAACAGGCGCATCAGTATTCAGCGCAACAAGATTGTGCGCAGTGGAACGAAAGATGACTACTACGGTAACTCTCGCGGCGCGATCGACTTCCAAGAGATGTGGGGAACAATTCTGAATATCGATGTGAAGGACAACATTATCGTTCGTCCCTTTGCAGAAGATATTCGTTCGGACTTCGCATTCAATGATGAGCAACTGAACTCGCGGGGGATGCACGTCGGCGACAACCCGCGTCGTGACTGGGACGGTTATGAGCCTCAGCATCTGGTTGTGAACTACGCTCGCGTCAATGGCAAGGTCGACCGCGGTCTTGCTGAGGATACGAATTATGGCCTTTTCTGGTGGGACGGTGACAGAAACAATCCCGTTGATGGCAAGACTCATCGTTACTGGATCCCCAAGGCTGATGGTGTTCAGATCAATGATGGTATGGAGTTTTCATGGGAAGGTAACAGGAAGGTCTATAACTTCACCCCTGGTGACAAGCCGGAGTATTTGCCGATTTCCTCGACTCGTTTCTTGGATGACTACAACTATCAGGGTGAGATGGCTCAGTCTTTCCAAGATCCGAACCAGCCTCAAACAGTGATCCGTTTCTGGTCGCTTAAGTGAGTGTGGCGGCATCCGCCGCAATTATTCACTCTCCGTGCCCGCGCTGCCCTCGCAGTGCGGGCACACCTTTATCCATACTCAACGAATCAGCAATTAATTCGTATATTTCTCATTTTTGACTGCCAAGATTACGCATCATGATGCGCAATTAATGCGTGAGTGATGCGCATCGAAATGTATAAGTAATTAATAAGAATTCGTGCAGAAATCTTGTAGCAGATGATGAGTCCGAATCAAGATTCTTTTACAAATGCTCCCACGAAGCTTCCTTAAGGTTGAAAACGTATAGGCCTTCTCATAACCGAAAAACGGTCGGGCTGCCTATCTCGACACCTAGAGGCGACCAAATTTCGCAATCTCATATGCGGAAGTCGTGTCGCTGCCGATACAAAGGAAGAACTTCTTCATGAAACACCGAAAGATTGTGGGAGCAGTTGGCGCGGCTGCCGTCATTGCAATGGTGCCTTCACTGGGCGGTAACAGTGCCGTCGCTGCCGGTGACGACACGACCTACGGGGCTTCCTTCCCCTATACCCGTTACGAGGCCGAGCGTGGCCAGCTTGACCGTGCACACGTCGTCTCGCTTGATGAGAGTCAGTCGGTTAACGAAATGCTTGACTCAACAGCGATTGAGGCCGGTGAACAGTCCTACGTCGAGCTCGAAGGCAAGGATTCTTCAGTGAGCTTCACTGCCGAAGTTCCTGGGAATGCGATTGATCTTCGATTCACTCTTCCTGATCACACGGCCGGAAGCGTTGATATTCGTGTCAACGGCGAAACTGCTGCCACTTTTAATCTCTCGTCAGAAAGTGCGTACCAGTATGTTCAAAAGAGCAAGGTTTATGACGAGGAATGGCAGAAGGATCCCGGTAATGGTCCGGCGCACGCACGATTCCTTTTTGATGAGGTTCACGGTCTTCTTAACCGTCAGGTGAACCCGGGAGACAGGATCAGCGTCGTCCGTACAGGGACCGAAGGCCATGCCTACGGCATTGACTTTGTTGAGCTTGAGCAAGCTCTTCCGGAAATTCAGCGTCCTGATAACTCTGTGAGCATCACTGATGATGACTTGACGGTCACTGAAGAGAAAGCACCGGGTGTTTGGGAAACTCGTAAGGTTTATGCGCGCCCCAATGATGGAAAAGATGATTCTGATGCGTTCTTGGCAGCTCTAAGACGCGCCTCGGATGAGAACAAGACACTGTATATCCCGCGCGGAACCTTCGAGTTTGATCGTCAGCTTGCAATCCACCATTCTCCGAATGACAACCACAAACTGACGATCCAAGGTGCGGGTATCTGGTACACGAATGTCTTCTTCCGTAACCCGAATAGGGCCAGCGGTGGAATTGTTCTTGAACATACCAGCCATGACCTTCAGGTCCGAGACTTCTACATGTCGACTAATCTCAAGTCCCGTTATAACGAAGGGGCGAACTACAAGGGATTCCAGGGAGTTACCAAGAATTCTCGGTTTGAAAACCTCTGGATCGAACATTTTGAGTGCGGTTTCTGGATGGGTGACTATGTCGACGAGAAAAACATGCAATACACGGAGCACATGCTGGTCGAGCACTCCCGTATTCGCAATAACTTCGCCGATGGTCTGAATTACTCTCAGGGAAGCCGGAACTCGGCTGTGCGCAATTCCAATATTCGTGGAAATGGTGATGATGGCCTTGCGTCGTGGTCGAGTCATGCACAGTCTCAACCCGGTGAGCCTGTCCAGTATGTATCGAACGCTCGTCATACCGACAATATTGAGTTCACTCACAACACGATCGAGCTCGGTTGGCGTGCAGGTGGGATTGGCTTCTTTGGCGGATCGGGACAGAAGGCAGAGAACAACCTCATTACGGGGAATTTTGAAGGTGCTGGTATTCGTCTGAACACCGTGTTTGGTGGTCATAATTTTGACTGGAACTTGACCTTGAACAAGAGGGCCAGCATTCAGCGCAACAAGATTGTTCGCAGTGGAACGAAAGATGACTACTACGGTAACTCTCGCGGCGCGATCGACTTCCAAGAAGTTCAGGTTAACGGTCGTATTGCCGGCGTTGATCTCAATGACAACATCATCGTTCGTCCTTTTGCAGAGGATGTCCGCTCAGACTTCGCATTCAATGCCGAAGAGATGAAACTTCGCGGTATGAGCATTGGCAATAATCCACGCAGAGACGGGGATGGCTACGAGCCTCAGCATCTGGTTGTGAACTATGCTCGCGTCAATGGCAAGGTTGATCGCGGTATCCCTGAAGATGCGAATTACGCCCTCTACTGGTGGGACGGAGATCGACTGAATCCGGTTGATGGAAAGACTCATCGTTACTGGACTCCTAAGGCTGATGGTGTTCAGATCAATGATGGTATGGAGTTCTCGTGGGAAGGCAACAAGAAGGTTTACAACTTTGTCCTTGGTGATGACCCGCAGTACTTGCCGACATCCTCCACTCGTTTTTCTGATGACTACGCCTATCAGGGGGAGATGGCTCGATCATTCCAAGATCCTAGCCAGCCTCAAACGGTGGTTCGTTTCTGGTCGCATAAGTGAGGTGCGCGGCTAACGTCGTTAAACCTTCGTTTTGCTGCCCGCGCTGCTCAGCAGCGCGGGCAGTGCTTTATCCGTAGCGCTGTTCGATCATGGGCTGATCGCTGGATGAGATTTCGCGTTGTTTGAGCAGCAACTTTGTCCACAGGTCAAGCTCAGAAACTAGTTATCCACAGATTTTGCATCCTCGTCCCGAAGCGATGAGGCATCCTCATACCCTCGCATCATGGAGGAGCGACCTCCACTGATTGCGAAAGGAATGATCCATGATCGGGAGGCATCCGAATATTCAAAAAGGCTGGGTGCATCGTGCAAGAAAGGGAACTGTTGCACTGGTCTTTGCAACGGCAATTGGAACTCTCAGCGGACTTGCGTTGAATCCACAGCCGGCGCACGCGCTCTTTGAAGGAAACGGTATGTACGTTAAAGGCGTTGGAGCGCAATCTGTTGGAGGATTTTGGCTGGGGGCTTACACCGCACCGCACAACGTTGAGACGCGTTACCCGGTGTGGTGCACACACATGTGGCGAGCAAACCCCAAGCCTCAGGACACCGCATCGATTACAGATTTGGGAGAGTCCAAGCGCTGGGGGCCGGATGAGCTTGATCTTTCGACCGCGCAAATGGCATGGCTTCTTGATCGCTACCAGGATGATCGACACCAGGAAAACCGTGCGGCGCTCTCATTCCTGATTCACGCGAATTTTGAAGGAGACCAGTCGGGGAAGAACACTCAAGATTCCGTCAACAGTTTGGTTGACGGCGTACGACATCAGCTGCCGCAAGTTTTCGACAGGGCAAAAGATTACGTGCGTCAAGCAAAGGAATCAGCTGTTACGACCTACGAAAATGGAAGCGTAGAAACCCAGACTCCTCGCACTGGCGTACTTAAAGACCTCGGCGTGAAGAATGAAAAAGGGGAGTGGATTCCAAAACTGAAACTCCACCTCATGCTTATTGGTCCTGCACGTTTCACTTCCACGGGAACCAGTCAATGGGATGGAGAAACGCAAGGAAATGCCCTGAGTCTTGAGTGGGAAGCAACCGGTAATGGAACCGTGAAATGGGTAGGAAACTACGAAAACCCTGTGCGCTCTACACTCACGAAATACGGAGTTAACCCGGCGACTCAGGACACGGCCTCGTACGGGAACAGGCCAGGCGGCGACAAGGAAGAAAAGCGCCTCAAGGGAGGGACCTGGAAGGTGCTCATGGACTTTCAGCCAATGGGACGATCACAAGTAGACCAAACCAGCGTGAAGGACAATACCCTGAGCGATACTGTCACGGCCTTTGCGGACCCCAATTACGGTGATGGAAAGTGGATCAATGATGAGCACGGACCGATACCGGTCGCCTTCGAAGGGACTGCTTACGATCTGGGGACCGAACCTCCAAATGAGCCTTTGGATACACGTTTCATCTCGAAGGATATGCGAGTTCTTGGAAGCACAACGGTCATTTTTCGAGGAGAAGGGGAGCGCCAGGTCAGTATTCCTCTTCCTGAAGGACAGGCAAAACCAGGATTTGTTTCTTGGGTATGGAGGGTGCGTAAAGAAGCCCAGGGACAATACTCTCCCCTTATCCACGCCGATTGGGCCGATCAGCTGGGACTCACTCATGAAACGCAAGTGATTCCCTGGAAGATCCAGATTCACTCTGCCGCACAGCTCAAAGAGACCAATGGGGGAGACTTCTTAATCGATGATCTATGGGTTAGCGGCTTCCCGGAAAGACACACTTATTGGAATGGTTCTGAAAGAATCGCTGCCGACACATCGCACATGCGTCATCGTCTGCTTTTCTTCCCCCAAGGGCTTGAGGTTCTTGAAGAAAACCGGGAAAAAGCAGAAGAAATTGGAGCTGTCGAGGTTCCTGCAAGGAATGGATACTATCCATCGCTTGGTGATCTTCGATTCGCAGTGGACCCGCAACGCATCGGAACCTACGTGTTTACAACAGAGTTTGATGGTGACGGGCGCGTTGAAGCCTTCCGTTCCAGCGTCGAGGATCCGCACGAACAGTACACGCTACAAGCGCCCTCGATCATTCGCCTAGCAACACGTGCTCGCGATGGAGGTGATGGTGACCAAGTCATTGGTCGCTCGGGGCCATCCAAGATCGTTGACCAGGTTTGCTATGAAGGTCTCGAGGCAGGGGAACGTTACTTGCTGAAAGCAAATGTGGTTGACCGAGAAAGTGGTGAACCATTGAGCGCTGCTGGTCGACCGGTAGAAGGAACAGCTGATTTCACTGCTGAGACAGCATCTGGCTGTGCAGAGGTGATGATTAATGTCCAGGGAGAAGACATCAAAGCAAAGAGCGTTGTCATCTTTGAAGATCTATTTCACTCTGATCAGCGAATCGCATTCCATCGAGATATTAATGCCGCTCAGCAAACCCTCAACGTAGAACAACCCAAGCCTCCAAAGGTTGCTCGTACTGGCACTCCGGGTGTACTGATCATCTCGCTCGCGGGAGTTGGGGCCCTTGCTGGTGGGGTGCTCTACCGTCGGGGAAGGAAAGGATGCCTATAGTCGCATTGGTATCTGAGGCGACTGACCAGATCGGAGGGGATGAGCCTTAGATAAGCAGACCTAAAAATGAGTGGTGGTGGGAACGACTGCGTTCCCACCACCACTCATGTGTGCAGGCAATTCTCAGGACATACGACGGGCGCGCGCTGCGCGGCGCTTGAGGGAGCGACGTTCCTCTTCGCTCATCCCTCCCCAAACACCAGAGTCCTGATTGTTGTCGAGTGCCCACTGCAGGCAGATTGCTTGAACTGCGCATTCACGACAAACTGCCTTGGCTTCAGCCGCCTGTGCGATGGCCGGACCCGTATTTCCGATCGGGAAAAAGAGTTCTGGGTCGACGCTGAGACATGCGGCTTTACTCCGCCAATCCATTATGGGTACTCCTTCAAGAGCGTAAGTGCAGGCAGGGGCTGCCCGCACCGAACAAAAAACAACAGTCCTTAGTTTCGGGGATTGGCGAGTGTATATCAAGAGTCAAGAGGCCATAAAAAACACAAATTGCTGTGTAAGACGTCACGTTATTTAAAAGTCAGGACGAAACGCCCAGCAGAGCCATGATGAACAATTACCCCGGAATAAGAATTCCAAGAATGTGCATAT
Organism: Actinomyces sp. ph3; assembly: GCF_000308055.1. Lineage (GTDB taxonomy): Bacteria > Actinomycetota > Actinomycetes > Actinomycetales > Actinomycetaceae > Pauljensenia. The sequence continues at coordinate 12,065 of NZ_CAGY01000008.1, read as the reverse complement.
AAAGAACTGGGAAAACTCTGGCAATTCTGGGCGATGAATCGAAGTGCCTCTTTGGGTGGATTCGCGAAAAGTAGCAGTTCGGTGCGGTTTTCAAGCGCCCTCATCCACTGTGAGTGCTCGAAATGGTGAATGATGCAACCTGCATTTATTGCTCTAAGAGCGTCAATTAATACCGAATTCTCTTCTCCAATAAATGTGCAATTATTTTCAGAAAATAAGAACCGTTTTAATTGTGCGCCGTAACGAATGATATACGAATGAATTCGCATGTCAGGGCTGGTTTTGGTAAGTGAAGCAACTCTAGATTGGGACGTTGCTGGGGTGATCGGGAAGTGCGGTCTTTGTTGGTCTAGAGCGGATGCATCGAGTGCGGCCGATGGAAGGGAAGAGCAAGAGTTCAATCGATGGGGTGCCGCGGTGCCCAATTGCCCCTGACAGTCGTGAAGTATCTGATTCCACGATGGGATGCTCAGCGGTAAAGAGGGCTTCACGGAATCGGAGCATAAGCAGAGTAAAGACTTGTGAGCACTGCTCCAAAGCTGAGAGGGGGAATCTGTACACTCGGCTCCGCGGATTGCTGGGCAGGTTTCCGTAATTTGGGGATTGGGAATCTCATGCCAAATGTGTTCATAGGAACCAAAAAGTGTGCGTGGGGTAAACCGGCCTGATACATCGCTGGCAATGAGAACAATGTTGACGCCATCGCATGAGCGAGTGAACTGGCCCCACAGATCATGAGCACGAAGAACTCCCAAGCACTCTTCCAACATATGTAGGGTCCCTTCGATATCCTCGAGCCAGATAACGCATGGAGCGCGATGACAAAGGTCTTCGCAAAGAACCCCAAAATCCACGATGTCACGTATCAGGTAGTCGGGCGAAGTTACGCTTGAACGCGGGGTGCCCGAATCAATCGACACTCCGCAAAGAGGAAAGCCCAGCGAATCGCTTAAGGTCGTTGCACACGAACGAGTGAGTAACGCAAGCTTGCTCGTCGAACTCCCAGAACCGCTCATCATGATATTTCCGTGTTGCCACCTAAGACATCGGTGTGCACCATTCTCGATCCCGTCGATGAGCCCAATGGGTATGCCCCCTTCTGAAGAGTGCAGCTGATCGAGATCGCCGCGTGTGAGCTGAGAGGGCAAAGAAGGACACCACAAGGGCGTGCCAATGGAATCTGACTGCCTCTTCGAAATCGAAGCGATGATCTGTTCGATATTCCTGCAATATGCAAATTGGACAGGCTTTCCGGAACCGAGTAATGCTCTGCCAGGAATACGGGGAAGGTGTGCAGCCTCTGCGCTGCCAATGACGCTGTGTGAATCAGATTCAGAGACACAGCGAAGCGCAATCCGTAGTTCTGTGTTGGCACGCATGTGAGCGTTGATCGAGGCGCCAGGATGCTGGGTCGCGTAGATCAAATGCAAACCAAGTGAACGTCCCTGAGCCGCAAGCCTAGAGAAGGTCTCGAGGGTTTCCGGATGCAGATCGGCAAGAACTTGGAATTCATCAATGACGATGAGGATCCGAGGAGGCGGGGGAGGAACACACTCTTGAAGAAAACGTTCATGCCACTGTGAGAGGTCCTTGACTGCGTATTGTGCAAATTGCGCTTCTCGCGTCGCAATGCACGACGCAAGACCTCTGAGAGCTCGCGAGGAATGACCAAGGTTAAGGTCGGTCAAAACGGTCTCAGTGTGAGGGAGCGCAGTGAGGGGAGTAAGGGCAGATCCTCCTTTGTAGTCCACCAAAACCAAGCGGAGGCGTGAAGGGGAGTATCTCGCGCATAATCCTAGAAGCCACGTTCGAAGCGCCTCCGATTTTCCGCTACCTGTTGTGCCGGCAATAAGGGCATGAGGTCCGTGCTCCACGAGGTCGATGGAAACAATTCCTGAGGTGTCTTTCCCAATGGGTGTCCGTAACCCCTCACTGCTATCGATTACTTCAAATGGAAGTTCATCGAAATCGACGTGTTTGGGAATGGAAGCAGAAAGTGCATCTCTGCCCAACATCTTCCACCACGCAATAGACACAGGCGTGCGGGAAGCGGGTATCACTGCGTGACACCATGTTGGAAGTTCACTGAAATGAGGCGCCCAGGCAAGGTGAATAATTTCATCCCCGCTCTCATCCTCACCCGGAGCGTGAAGTCTGATGCGTATACGAGAGGGCCCAGAATTAGTGGAACCCGGGCCAGGGTAGTTCTGCCTTCCGATATCGATAAGTTCATCATTTCCATCGTTGACGCGTGCTCCTCCCAACTGCGCCGCGAGCTGAGCCGCGCACCACAAAGCGCTCAACTTGGCCTCGGGGCCAACAAAACCAAGATATGTTTCCCCGCCGCTGCGAGAAACCGCGTGAGCTTTCCCGCGCCCAATTTGGTTGGGATAGATCAGGAGGAACGAAGATTCTGAGCTGGAAGGAGCTGCAGCTTCAAGAAGAAGTGCAAGTCCCGCTGCATCAATCCGATGTATGGGTTTTCGTCGTTTCATGACTACTATCCCGAGGATTGACATGCTGATGAGGGGAAGGGCAATTAGAAGAAGCGACATTCCACCGTAAACTCCCATGATCAGCATGCGAATCGCCATGAAAAGCAGAAGCGGAACAATGCCAATGAAGGACATCGCGGGTAGACGCCTGGAATCGCGGGAGGAAGAAGGAAAAGAAAGATCGCGCGGCCGTTGACGCAACTGGTAATAGTCAGTTGAAGAGTGACCGCCTACTTTGAGTTGCATCCCTCTGGCGGGGGTATATATATGCTTCGCGCGTAGGCGTCGCCACGGGATGAAAGCCGCCGGGCGAATCCAGATTTGCGCAGCCTCACTGTCGAGAAGGAAACTCATGCGCTCGCGGCCTCGGCGATCGGTGAAGATCTGTATCTGTGCGGGAAATTCTTGAGGGTGCCCCAAGGGAGAAACAATTAGTCCAATGTTTGGCCCACTCACGCATGCAAAATGCCACGAGGAGCGAAGGGCAGCTTGAAGAAGCGTTGGAGCCAAGGGAACATCTCCCACGAGTCTGATCACCTCCTAAAACATCGCTGCGTAAGCACGTGAACTGTGTAGTTGCGCGAGGCCGGTTTCTCTTCAAATTCCAGCCTTGACCAGCCTTCGTGCTCGCGCCCGTGAAAGGGGAAAGCTGTGGAAAACGCCGATTCTCTGTCCTACCTGTTGATGAACAACAAGAAGATCTGCGTGTGGGGAACAAGCGCGCCCTGAAAGGAGATGACACAATGACAAGCATGAGTGAAGAGGAACGCCAGCTAGTTGACCGCTACCACCAACTCATTCAGGAAGTTGATGATGCACGAGCGGCGTACTACAACCGTGATGCTCCTGTGTTGTCGGATGCAGAGTATGACAAGCTCTACCGCGAACTCGAAGACTTTGAGGCACAATACCCGCAGTATCGCAGTGCAGATTCTCCGACCACTCGGGTTGGTGGCGCGGCTTCGGAAGCCTTTGCTCCTGTTGAACACCTCCAGCAGATGACCAGCCTGGACGATGTTTTTTCTTTGGAAGAGCTCGCAGGCTGGGAAACCCGAATGGCTAATGACACGGGTTGCAGCGATCTGGACATGCTCACCGAGGTCAAGATTGACGGTCTTGCAGTCAATTTGCTCTATGAAAATGGCGTACTCTCTCGAGCAGCAACGCGAGGTGACGGGTGGGTTGGCGAAGACGTCACCGCCAATGTCCGGACAATCTCGTGTATTCCTCATCGTTTGAAGGGCGTGGTTCCCGCCCGCGTTGAAATCCGCGGCGAGGTCTACTTTCCAACGAAGGATTTTGAATCTCTTAACGCTGAGCGCGTCCGCACAGGTGAGGCACCCTTTGTGAACGCTCGCAATGCAGCTGCTGGTTCTTTGCGTCAAAAAGACTCGAAGAAAACCGCTGAACGGCCTCTTGCGATGTTGGCGCACGGCATTGGTTTTGTCGAAGCCGGAGATAGCGGCTTTACAGAACCCGATACCTTGTCTGGGTGGTTTGAGTGCCTGAAAAATTGGGGAATGCCGGTCTCTCCGCACACTAAGCTCCTGTGTGGTCGCGAGGCGATCGAGAAGCGTATCGGTGAATTGGGAGCTCAACGACACTCTTTGGAACATGAGATCGATGGGGTTGTCGTCAAGATCAACGATCGAGCGATCCAGGCAAGCCTGGGGACAACCTCGCGTGCTCCGCGTTGGGCCGCCGCCTATAAATTCCCACCGGAAGAGGTTAATACTCGCCTCCTTGATATCCGAGTCCAAGTGGGTCGTACTGGGCGCGTGACACCTTACGGCGTCATGGAGCGTATTCTCGTCGCCGGTTCTCACGTCTCACGCGCAACCTTGCACAACGCTAGTGAAGTTGCCCGAAAAGGCGTTCTGATTGGCGACCTTGTTGTTTTGCGGAAAGCCGGGGATGTTATCCCCGAGATCGTCGCCCCCGTAGTCGCTGCCCGCGATGGCAGTGAATATCCCTTCGTTATGCCGGAGAACTGCCCTTCGTGTGGGACGAAGCTGGCTCCCCAGAAGGAAGGGGATGTGGATCTTCGTTGCCCGAACCAAGCGGGGTGCCCGGCACAAATTACCGAGCGGATTGCTCACTTGGGTGCCCGCTCCGCCTTGGACATTGAAGGACTTGGGGACGAGGCTGCGCTTGCCCTTACCCAGCCCGAGGCCAATCGCGATGAGGTTGCCGCCGCGCTCGCGGCAGGGCGGACTGTTTTCCTGGAAAACGGGACCGCGCTGCACATGGAAAACACCGACACACTGACTCATGGCGAATTGATCGGTGATGCCGAGGCCCTTCTTTCCCCCGTTCAAACGCCAGTTTTGTCCTCGGAAAGCGATGTTTTCAGCCTCGAAGCTGAACAGCTACGCGATGTCATGGTGTGGAAGCCCGTGACCAAGGAAGGCCAAGAAACCGGGGACTGGATGCAGGTTCGGTATTTTTGGACTAAGGCATGGAAACAGAAGGGAAATAGCGGAGTCTATACTCCGGTTGAGAGCACTCCTTCGAAGAATACGAAGATGATGCTTGAGCAGATCGAGGCCGCAAAAGAGCGCCCGCTTGCACGCATTCTGGTTGCGCTCTCGATCCGCCATGTTGGGCCAACTGCAGCCTCAGCTCTGGCAATGACCTTCCCCTCGATGGATCTCTTAATGGAGGCTTCCGTCGAGCAACTCGCGCAAGTCGATGGTGTTGGTCAAGTAATTGCTCAATCTTTGCGGGAATGGTTCGACGTAGATTGGCATGTGGAAATTATTCGTGCGTGGCAAGCTGCGGGAGTCCGTATGGAAGATGAAGTTCGCGAGGATATCGAACAGACCCTCGAAGGTCTGACCGTTGTCGTTTCAGGAGCAATGCCCGGCTACACGCGAGAGGGCGCGAAGGAAGCGATCGTCGCCCGAGGAGGAAAGGCCTCGGGATCGGTATCAAAGAAGACATCGCTGGTCATCGCAGGGCCCGGTGCGGGTTCGAAAGCCGCAAAGGCCGAGGCCCTGGGAGTGCCCGTCGTTGACGAAAGCTATTTTGAGCGGGTACTTGAGCAGGGGCTCGCCGCCCTCGATGACTAAACGATGAACTCGAAGGGGTGCAGAAGACGCTCGGAAATTCGGGTGAGCAGTGAGCGTTCTTCCCATTCCTCGAAGCTAAGCTTGCGCGCATTGGTCAGGTCAAGCTCAAAGATCCGATCCATCGTTGCCGCGAAGGCTTGCGAACGGAATTGGACATTGACTTCGTAGTTGCCCTGCAGGGAAAGCCTGTCGATATTTGCGGTTCCGACAGTTGACCAGACTCCGTCAATCGTCATGGTCTTGGAGTGGATCATTGCATCCTGGTACAGCCAGATTTCCACCCCTTCTTTCAACAGTGGCCCGTGATAGGGACGTGCAACCCAGTCGGCGAGGATGTGGTTGGAATACTCGGGGATCAGAATCTGTACCCGGACCCCGCGACGCGCTGCGTGTACCAGGGATTCGAAAATCTCTCGGTCAGGGATGAAATACGCACTGGTGATACGAATTGAGTGCTGCGCCCGATCGATTGCGTCGATGTAGAGGCCTCGAACGGGGTAGAGCAAGCGTGAAGGCTGATTGAAGGCCAGTGATACATCGCTGTCCCATTTGGGCGCTCGAATGCGCGGAAGTTTAGGCTGTCCACGGCGTTTGAAGTGATTCCAGAAGTCAATGAAGCCGTACTTCAACTCTGCAACTGCGTCCCCCGTTACGCGCACGTGGGTATCGCGCCATTCAAGGGCGAATGGATCACCAATGTTGTAGCCGCCGACGAAGGCAACACGGTCGTCGACGACCATGATCTTGCGGTGATCACGACCTGTCTTGCGCAGGTTGAAGGTAAACATTCCCGAACGGATTTCAGGGAAACGGCGGATGTAAAGGTGGGGAGTCTTGGGGAAGACGTAAAAGAATGGGTCTTGGTTCATGACAGCAAAGCCGTCGTAAACGATGTGCACGTCGACCCCGCGCTGCGCTGCGGCTACGAGTGCTGATTTGAAACGTTTACCCCATGTGTCCGAGCGCCAAATATACGATTCGAAGAAGATGTAGTCCTTTGCCGAGGTGATTGCTTCAAGCATGTCCTCATAAAGAGAGGTGCCCTCGGTATAGGTGCGAACATCCGTCCCATCGACTTCGGTGTCTAGGGGAGGGAAAGTCGGGAAACCGCCTGCGACCTGCGGAACGCGGTCTTTACGGAGCTTATCAACGATATGGATGCCGATCAGTGCCGCTGCTTGGGCACCCACAAGCGCTGCTCCAGTGATTTTCAGTGCCTTGAGGGTACGCGAAGAAAAAGACAGTCGATGATGAGACATGTTTTAAGCCTACTCAAAAGTGACCACCGATGGGCATGGTATGAGAGGTGCGCCCCGGGCGGGTATCATCCTTGTTATGGCAAGGATCAGTACTGATGAGGTCACCCGTGTGGCGGGATTGGCTCGAATTGCACTTACACCCGAAGAAATCACCAGAATTGCTGGTGAGCTAGACGTTATTACCGAGGCCGTTGCAAAGGTCTCCGAGGTTGCGACCCCGGACGTACCCGCGACCTCGCACCCCATTCCACTGTCGAATGTGTGGCGTGAAGACGTCGTTGGCCCAACGCTTGACCGCGACGAGGTTTTGGCGCAGGCCCCCGCACAAGAAGACGGAATGTTCTTGGTTCCGCAGATTTTGGAGGAGGACTGATGAATCCGTTGCTGAAGAAGTCCGCCTGCGAGCTTGCTGACCTGCTCCGTAGCGGTGAAATTACCTCTGTTGAGCTCACTCAGGCGTGCTTGGATCGCATCGATGCGATTGACCCCAAGGTTCACGCCTTCCTGTATGTCGATCGTGAGGGTGCTCTTGCAACTGCTGCCGACGTGGATGCGCGTCGTGCCGCTGGGGAAGAACTGCCTCGCTTGGCGGGCGTGCCCATCGCGGTCAAGGACAACATGGTGACCCGAGGCGTTCCCACGACATGCGCTTCGAAGATCCTTGAGGGATGGCTGCCTCCCTACGATGCAACCGTCGTCGAGCTTTTGCACAAGGCTGGAATGCCCATCCTGGGTAAGACCAATATGGACGAGTTCGCTATGGGCTCCTCGACCGAGCACTCCGCTTACGGTCGCACCGGCAACCCGTGGGATCTTGATCGTATCCCCGGTGGTTCCGGAGGTGGCTCTGCTGCAGCTGTTGCGTCTTTCATGGCACCTCTGGCTTTGGGTTCTGATACTGGTGGTTCGATCCGTCAGCCCGGCGCTGTGACGGGTACCGTGGGCGCAAAGCCCACATACGGCGCAGTTTCGCGTTACGGACTGATCGCTATGGCCTCGTCGCTGGACCAGATTGGCCCTGTAACCCGCACGGTTGAGGACGCGGCTGCGCTGACAGAGGTGATCGGTGGCTACGATCCCCACGACTCGACCTCCCTGAATGAGCCGGTTCCTGCGCTCTCTGAAAGTGTTGCTCAGGTCGCCAAGGACGGGAAGATCGAGGGGCTGCGCGTTGGCGTTGTCCGCGAACTTTCCGGTGAGGGCTACCAAGATGATGTTCTCGAGGCCTTCAACGCGACCGTTGAGAAGTTGCGTGCCGCCGGGGCTGAGATCGTTGAGGTTTCCTGCCCAAGCTTCGATTACGCACTTGCTGCCTACTACCTGATTATGCCGGCTGAGGTTTCCTCGAACTTGGCACGTTTCGACGGTATGCGTTATGGCATCCGCGTCGAGCCCAGCGAAGGCCCTGTTACCGCAGAGCGCGTTATGGCAGCGACTCGTGAAGCCGGTTTCGGTGATGAAGTGAAGCGCCGTATTATCTTGGGCACTCACGTCCTATCGGCAGGCTTCTTCGACGCCTACTACGGAAGCGCGCAGAAGGTTCGTACCCTGATTCAGCGCGACTTCGCGCGTGTCTTTGAAGAGGTCGATGTTCTGGTCTCGCCGACCTGTCCGACAACGGCATTCCGTTTCGGAGAGAAGATGGATGATCCCATGGCGATGTACCTCAATGACATCGCGACCATCCCTGCAAACCTTGCCGGAATTCCTGCGATGAGTGTTCCAAACGCCGTCAGTGCCGAGGGACTTCCCGTTGGATTCCAGATTCTTGCTCCGGCTCACCACGACCTCAAGATGTACGAAGTCGCAAGCCTCGTTGAGCAACTCAGTGGCGATATCGCGGGTAACTGCCCCGCAGCGCAGTGGGAGGAAAACTAATGACTGAGCTGATGGATTACCAGGAGGCTACTGCTTCCTTCGATCCGGTTCTCGGAATTGAAGTTCACGTCGAGTTGGGTACCGCGACCAAGATGTTCGATGCGGCTCCCAACGCCTTCGGTGGCGACCCGAATACCTACGTGACCCCCGTGTCGCTTGGTCTTCCCGGCTCGCTCCCCGTGGTCAACCACCAGGCAGTCGAATACGCGATCAAGATCGGCCTCGCATTGAATTGCTCAATTGCCAAGAGTTGCCGTTTCGCGCGTAAGAACTACTTCTACCCGGACCTGACCAAGGCTTTCCAGACCTCACAGTCAGATGAGCCCATCGCTTATGACGGCTATGTGGATGTTGAGCTAGAGGACGGCACCATGTTCCGCGTTCAGATTGAGCGTGCGCACATGGAAGAAGACGCCGGAAAGAATACTCACATCGGTGGTGCGGATGGTCGTATTCAGGGTGCGGACCACTCGCTGGTTGACTACAACCGTGCGGGCGTCCCCTTGGTTGAGATCGTGACCCGTCCTATTGAAGGAGCAGGGGAGCGAGCACCTGAGGTTGCCGCTGCATACGTTCAGGCACTGCGCGATATCTTTCGTACCCTTGGCGTCTCTGAGGCGCGTATGGAGCGCGGAAATGTCCGTGCCGATATCAACGTTTCTCTTCGTCCGACCCCGACCTCTCCTTTGGGGACTCGAACCGAAACCAAGAACGTGAACTCTTTTAGGGGTATCGCGAACGCTGTTCGTTTCGAGATTCAGCGACAGGCGCAGATCTTGGCTGACGGTGGATCAGTTCTTCAGGAAACCCGTCACTTCCACGAGGAAGACGGAACGACCTCGTCCGGTCGTGAAAAGTCCGATGCAGAGGATTACCGCTACTTCCCCGAGCCGGATCTTGTCCCGGTTGTTCCCTCTGAGGAATGGGTTGAATCCCTGCGTCAGTCCCTGCCTGAGCTTCCGATCGCCAAGAGGCGCCGTCTGCGCGAGCAATGGGGTTTTGCGGATAAGGAAATGCGCGACGTCATCAACGCGGGTGCGCTTGAACTCATCGAGGCAACCGTCGAAGCCGGAACTGATCCCGCAGCTGCACGTAAGTGGTGGATGGGTGAACTGGCGCGTTACTCGAAGGATAATCAGGTTGCGCTTGAGGAACTCCCGGTTTCTCCGGCTCAGATCGCGCAGCTCCAGTCCTTGGTGGATAGCGGTCGCCTGACCGACAAGCTTGCTCGTCAAGTCCTTGAAGGTGTTCTTGCGGGTGAAGGTGATCCCGAGCAGGTCGTTGCTGCACGCGGACTTGAAGTTGTTTCTGACGAGGGTGCACTCACTGCAGCCGTTCAGGAAGCACTGGACGCAAATCCCGATATCGTCGAGAAGATCAAGGGTGGCAAGGTTCAGGCCGCTGGTGCTCTTGTCGGTGCGGTGATGAAGGCTACCCGTGGCCAGGCAGATGCTGCCCGCGTTCGCGAACTTATTATGGAAATGGTTGGCGCTTGATCCTTCGTTGATTAAATGCCCGTGGCCCGGTCTGCACAGCAGACCGGGCCCTTTCCATGCCTGTCGAGGGTTGAGGAGCGCAGGGGGGCGAAGAATCGGGACTTCATACCACGGCCTCGGAAAATAGGCTCAAAATGGACACTGCTGCACCCGCGCACTGGCGCGGCTACGATGGAGGAGGAGTCCTTCTCGGCTCTCCTCAAAACAATCGGATATGCAAAGGTGACCAATGCGTACTTCTCCGTCATACACCGCGTCCTACCGTCTTGAAGTCGACGAAGCCAACCTTTCGGTTTCGCAGATCGTGGATGCCGTTTCTGCTACCGGTGCTCAGATTAAAGGCCTTGATGTTGCCGATTCTGACCGTGGTCGCATCGTTATTGACCTCACCTGCGACATGCGTGATTCCGAACATCGCCGCGAGGTTGAAAAAGTTCTCGATGACCTTGAAGGTGTTCACACCTCTTCCGTGGCAGACCAGACCTTCATGGCCCACGTCGGCGGCAAGATCGAGGTTAAGCCCAAGGTTCCTCTGCGTAACCGTGACGATCTTTCTCGCGCATACACCCCCGGTGTTGCACGTGTCTGCACAGCGATTCATGACACGCCTTCTAAGGCCCACCTGTTGACCATGAAGGCCAATTCTGTCGCCGTTGTCTCGGACGGTACCGCGGTTCTTGGCTTGGGCGATATCGGCCCTGAAGCTGCTCTTCCCGTGATGGAAGGCAAGGCCGTTCTGTTCAAGCAGTTTGGTGATGTTGATGCATGGCCCGTTGTCCTTGATACCAAGGACACTGAGGAAATCATTTCGATTGTTAAGGCAATCGCACCCGCATATGGTGGCATTAACCTCGAGGACATTTCTGCTCCCCGCTGCTTCGAAATTGAAGAGCGTCTGCGCGCAGAGCTCGATATCCCGGTTTTCCACGACGATCAGCACGGCACGGCAATCGTTGTGCTGGCAGCACTGATCAATGCGCTCAAGCTCGTGAACAAGAAGATCGAGGACGTGCGCATCGTCGTCTCCGGCGTTGGTGCAGCAGGCTCCGCAATCATCAAGCTCCTGCTGGCTCAAGGTGCGCGCGACATTGTCGGCTACGGTCGTACTGGCGCGCTTGCAGGTGATGACATCGAGGGTATGCACCCCTCACGCGCATGGTTGGCGCAAAATACGAACCCGCGCTTGGTTCATGGCAGCCTGAAGGAAGGCATTGTCGATGCCGATGTCTTCATTGGTGTCTCCCACGGCAACATCTTGGAGCCTTCGGATATCGCGAAGATGGCTCCGGGTGCGATCGTTTTTGCTCTTGCAAATCCGACCCCCGAGGTCGATCCGATTGCAGCTGCTGAATACGCCTCGATCGTTGCGACCGGTCGTAGCGACTACCCGAACCAGATCAACAATGTTCTGGCCTTCCCGGGCCTGTTCCGTGGCCTCCTGGATGCAAAGGTCAAGGAGATCACGACCGAGGTTCTGCGCGTAGCTGCAAACGCAATTGCCGATGTGATTAGCCCCGACGAGCTTTCGCCGAACTACATCATCCCCGGTGTCTTCAACGAGGCCGTCCCCGGCGCAGTTTCGAAGGCAGTGCGTCAGGCGGTCCACGACCTTCCGACCATTGATATCCCCGTTCAAGAGCACATGGATGCTCGCTGAGTAGGGGGACTTACTGGGAAGTGGGTGTGCTTGGGTAGCGTAACCGCCTTTCTCAAAACACCCGCCTAAGCCAAAAATCGCAGGACCTGCCTATTTGTGAGGCAGGTCCTGCTTTTGTTGATATACGCATATATCCCATTGGAATTTAGCCGTTTTTCGATGAGTGTTTGCTGGCTGAGCATTCAGAAATGGTGGTATCACTGGCTTTT
>NZ_CAGY01000009.1 GCF_000308055.1 Actinomyces sp. ph3 | reverse complement strand
AGCGTCAAAATGTAGGCACAAGAAACACACACCCAACCAAACAGCTAAGTGCGCATCCCCAATTTACGGGCTCCCTAGAAAGGAGGTGATCCAGCCGCACCTTCCGGTACGGCTACCTTGTTACGACTTCGTCCCAATCGCCAATCCCACCTTCGACCACTCCCCCCGCAAAAACGGTTAGGCCATGGGCTTCGGGTGTTACCAACTTTCGTGACGTGACGGGCGGTGTGTACAAGGCCCGAGAACGTATTCACCGCAGCGTTGCTGATCTGCGATTACTAGCGACTCCACCTTCATGGGGTCGAGTTGCAGACCCCAATCCGAACTGAGACCGGCTTTAAGGGATTCGCTCCACCTCACGATTTCGCAACCCTCTGTACCAGCCATTGTAGCATGCGTGAAGCCCAAGACATAAGGGGCATGATGATTTGACGTCATCCCCACCTTCCTCCGAGTTAACCCCGGCAGTCCCCCACGAGTCCCCACCATAACGTGCTGGCAACATAGGGCAAGGGTTGCGCTCGTTGCGGGACTTAACCCAACATCTCACGACACGAGCTGACGACAACCATGCACCACCTGCACACGACCAACTAAATGCCACCACATCTCTGCAGTGCCGCCGTGCATGTCAAGCCTTGGTAAGGTTCTTCGCGTTGCATCGAATTAATCCGCATGCTCCGCCGCTTGTGCGGGCCCCCGTCAATTCCTTTGAGTTTTAGCCTTGCGGCCGTACTCCCCAGGCGGGGCACTTAAAGCGTTAGCTACGGCGCAGAAACCACGGGTGGCCCCCACACCTAGTGCCCAACGTTTACAGCGTGGACTACCAGGGTATCTAATCCTGTTCGCTCCCCACGCTTTCGCTCCTCAGCGTCAGTAACGGCCCAGAGACCCGCCTTCGCCACCGGTGTTCTTCCTGATATCTGCGCATTCCACCGCTACACCAGGAGTTCCAGTCTCCCCTACCGCACTCAAGCCTGCCCGTACCCACCGCACGCCCCCAGTTAAGCCAGAGGATTTCACGGCAGACGCGACAAACCGCCTACAAGCCCTTTACGCCCAATAATTCCGGACAACGCTCGCACCCTACGTATTACCGCGGCTGCTGGCACGTAGTTAGCCGGTGCTTCTTTACCCACTACCCTCACCACAACCATTGTTGCGGCTTGACCATGAGCGAAAGAGGTTTACAACCCGAAGGCCTCCATCCCTCACGCGGCGTCGCTGCATCAGGCTTTCGCCCATTGTGCAATATTCCCCACTGCTGCCTCCCGTAGGAGTCTGGGCCGTATCTCAGTCCCAATGTGACCGGTCACCCTCTCAGGCCGGTTACCCGTCAAAGCCTTGGTAAGCCATCACCCCACCAACAAGCTGATAGGCCGCGAGCCCATCCCCCACCAGAAAAAACCTTTCCACCACCCCCCATGCGAAGGACAGTGAATACCCGGTATTAGCAGCCGTTTCCGACCGTTATCCCAAAGAAGGGGGCAGGTTACTCACGTGTTACTCACCCGTTCGCCACTCATCCAACCCAGCAAGCTGGGCCTTCAGCGTTCGACTTGCATGTGTTAAGCACGCCGCCAGCGTTCGTCCTGAGCCAGGATCAAACTCTCCGAACAAAA
>NZ_CAGY01000010.1 GCF_000308055.1 Actinomyces sp. ph3 | reverse complement strand
GCGGTGCTTCCACCTCTGGCCTATCAACCCGGTAGTCTGCCGGGGGCCTTCCACCCACTGGGGGTGTGGAAACCTCATCTCAAAGCAAGTTTCCCGCTTAGATGCTTTCAGCGGTTATCTTTCCCGAACGTAGCCAACCAGCCATGCACCTGGCGGTACAACTGGCACACCAGAGGTTCGTCCATCCCGGTCCTCTCGTACTAGGGACGGCCCTTTTCAAGTTTCCTACGCGCACAGAGGATAGGGACCGAACTGTCTCACGACGTTCTGAACCCAGCTCGCGTACCGCTTTAATGGGCGAACAGCCCAACCCTTGGGACCAACTCCAGCCCCAGGATGCGACGAGCCGACATCGAGGTGCCAAACCATGCCGTCGATATGGACTCTTGGGCAAGATCAGCCTGTTATCCCCGGGGTACCTTTTATCCGTTGAGCGACCACGCACCCACGTGCCATGGCCGGATCACTAGTTCCTGCTTTCGCACCTGCTCGACCCGTCGGTCTCACAGTCAAGCTCCCTTGTACACTTGCACTCGCCACCTGATTACCAACCAGGCTGAGGGAACCTTTGAGCGCCTCCGTTACATTTTAGGAGGCAACCGCCCCAGTTAAACTACCCACCAGGCACTGTCCCCAACCCGGATCACGGGTCTAGGTTAAGGTGACCGCTTGAACCAGAATGGTATTTCAACGACGACTCCACCACGGCTGGCGCCGCGGCTTCACAGTCTCCCACCTATCCTACACAAGCACAAGCGAACACCAATACCAAGCTATAGTAAAGGTCCCGGGGTCTTTCCGTCCTTCTGCGCGAAACGAGCATCTTTACTCGTACTGCAATTTCGCCGAGTTCACGGTCGAGACAGCGGAGAAGTCGTTACGCCATTCGTGCAGGTCGGAACTTACCCGACAAGGAATTTCGCTACCTTAGGATGGTTATAGTTACCACCGCCGTTTACTGGGGCTTAAATTCACCGCTTCACACCCCGAAGGATGTTGACGGTTCCTCTTAACCTTCCAGCACCGGGCAGGCGTCAGTGCGTATACATCGCCTTACGGCTTCGCACGCACCTGTGTTTTTGATAAACAGTCGCTTCTCCCTATTCTCTGCGACCCCACGGCCCCACCAACACGCTAGGTGTTGGGAAACCACGGGGTCCTCCTTATCCCGAAGTTACGGAGGAATTTTGCCGAGTTCCTTAACCATGATTCACTCGAACGCCTCGGTATACTCTACCTGACCACCTGAGTCGGTTTAGGGTACGGGCGCCTTGCCCCCTCGCGTCGAGGCTTTTCTCGGCAGCTTAGGATCACCACAAGTCCACTCTAAAAGCGTCCCTCATCAGTTCTCACCCACAATGTCTCCCGGATTTACCTGAAAGACGGGCCACAACCTTAAATAGGCTAAACCATCAGCCCACTGCAGCTACCTTTCTGCGTCACCCCTGTTAATACGCTTACCTCCACCACCGGGTCCCAAGACCAGCCGCAAACCACGCCCCGAAAGGCACGGTCATTGGCCGGCAAAATTGGTTAGCATGATGATCTCGGTATTGGACGGTTGCTAGGCGGTACCAGAATATCAACTGGTTATCCATCGACTACGCCTGTCGGCCTCGCCTTAGGACCCGACTAACCCAGGGCGGATAAACCTGGCCCTGGAACCCTTAGTCAATCGGCGCTGCGGATTCTCACCGCAGATTCGCTACTCATGCCTGCATTCTCACTCCCACACAATCCACCAGAGGTTACCCCCGGGCTTCACCTCATGCAGGACGCTCCCCTACCCAACAACACACCAACAATCATTAAATGACGCCAGCTATACGTGTTGTTGCCACAGCTTCGGCGGTACGCTTAAGCCCCGCTACATTGTCGGCGCGAAATCACTTGACCAGTGAGCTATTACGCACTCTTTCAAGGGTGGCTGCTTCTAAGCCAACCTCCTGGTTGTCACCGCGACTCCACATCCTTTCCCACTTAGCGCACACTTAGGGGCCTTAGCTGATGATCTGGGCTGTTTCCCTCTCGACTACGAAGCTTATCCCCCGCAGTCTCACTGCCGTGCTACACCCTATTGGCATTCGGAGTTTGGCTGACGTCAGTAACCCACAGGGCCCATCGGCCATCCAGTAGCTCTACCTCCAACAGGAACCACACAACGCTGCACCTAAATGCATTTCGGGGAGAACCAGCTATCACGGAGTTTGATTGGCCTTTCACCCCTACCCACAGCTCATCCCCCAGGTTTTCAACCCTGGTGGGTTCGGTCCTCCACAAAGTCTTACCCTTGCTTCAACCTGGCCATGGGTAGATCACCCCGCTTCGGGTCCAGAACACGCGACACACGCCATATTTCAGACTCGCTTTCGCTACGCATACCCCACACGGGTTAAGCACGCCACGTGCCACTGACTCGCAGGCTCATTCTTCAAAAGGCACGCCATCACCCCACAAGGCTCTGACGGCTTACAAGCACACGGTTTCAGGTACTATTTCACTCCCCTCCCGGGGTACTTTTCACCATTCCCTCACGGTACTATGCACTATCGGTCACTCAGTAGTATTTAGGCTTACCAGGTGGTCCTGGCAGATTCACACGAGATTTCACGAGTCCCGCACTACTCGGGAACACAACCCACACGGCGCCCCACCAGCTGGCCTACGCGACTATCACGCACTACGGTCCCCCATCCCAAGAGGTTCAACCACCAACAACACGCCATGCCCACCCCCGGCAGAAGGTAGACGATCATGCCCCACAACACCCCATGCGCAACGGCCGCCGCCTATCACACGCACAAGGTTTAGCCTCCTCCGCTTTCGCTCGCCACTACTCACGGAATATCTTTTCCTACGGGTACTGAGATGTTTCACTTCCCCGCGTTCCCCCCACAACCCTATTTCATTCAGGCAGTGGTAACTGGCCATAACACCAGCTAGGTTCCCCCATTCGGAAATCCTTAGATCAACGCTCGCTCGTCAACTCCCTAAGGCATATCGCAGACCGCCACGTCCTTCATCAGCTCTGAGTGCCAAGGCATCCACCGAATGCCCACTAAAACTAACAAAACCACAGACACAAAAAACAACAAAAAACAAACCCTAAAACAC